>JAIYAU010000014.1 GCA_027488865.1 Cytophagaceae bacterium | reverse complement strand
TTGGATTACCAACATCTGCGACGTCCGTAAGCTACCAACCAAGTCCTCAAGATTTGCAAAATGACAGTGTTATTGTTTATACTAAAACCAATTTTAGTCCATTGTGCGGTAAAACAGCCGATACACTTGTGATACGATTCTGGGATATTGTCACCAACCCAACCTTGTCAATTATCTCAGACAAAGCTAGTATTTGCCAAGGTGATACAGTTACATTTAGCCTTACTGCAGCAGCAGACACTGCCACCAAAGTAGCTTATCAATGGCTTAAAAATGGCAATAACATTACTGGAGCTATAAGTAGGAGCGTTAAACTGAATGATTTGGTCAATGGAGATTTGGTATCCTTGTCGTTAATTGTAAAAGACAAAGACAAGTGTTTATTTGACTCCACAGGAACATCCAATCCAATAGGTACTATTGTTAATTTACCTGAAAATTTAGATTTGGGTTCGGATACTATTATTTGTAAGGGTATAACATCTGTGCCGTTGAATTTGGCCTCGGCCTCATATCCTGTTAATTGGTCGAGTAGAGGCACGGGAACTTTTGGATTACCAACATCTGCGACGTCCGTAAGCTACCAACCAAGTCCTCAAGATTTGCAAAATGACAGTGTTATTGTTTATGCCAAAACCAATTTTAGTCCATTGTGCGGCAAAACAGCCGACACCCTTGTGATAAGATTCTGGGATGTGGTCACTAACCCAACCTTGTCAATTATCTCAGACAAACCTAGTATTTGCCAAGGCGATACAGTTACATTTAGCCTTACTGCAGCAGCAGATACTGCAAAATTAGTTGATTACCAATGGTATAGCTCTTTAAATGTTCCAATTATTGGAGCCAAAACTAAACAGTTAAGGTATGTACCATCTGCTTCAGATTTTGTGTCCTTGCAACTCACGGTTAAAGATAAAGATGTATGTAAATTGGATTCAACGGGTATTTCAAATCAAATAATTACAAATGTGAATGCCTTGGAGAATTTGGAATTGGGGTCATCCGTAGAAAAGTGTAAAAATGGCGGGGTCATTTCCTTGGCAGTTAAATCTATTTATCCAGTTGTTTGGAATTCTTCTAATGGTACAGCTGGTTTCACAAGTTTGACCAGCAACAATACCAATTATTTACCTACTTCTGCTGATTATTTAAAAGATAGTTTAAGGATTTTCGTAAAAACTAACTTTACTCAACTTTGCGGTAAAACTTCTGATACCTTATTGATAAGGTTAAGTGAAAGAAAACCATATGTTTTTATTCAAGCGTCTGTAGATACGATTTGTACTGGTCAGGCAATTACATTATCTATTGATAGTATTAATGGCGCAGGGGCATCGCCTACTTATGAATGGTTTATAAATGGAGTTTCTCAAGGTCTAGGAAGCGCTAATTATCAATCTTCCACTTGGCTTGACAAGGATTTGGTGAGTTTACAACTTATATCTTCAGATACTTGTAGCGTTACATCACAGGCAGTATCAAATTCTCTTCAGATAAATGTTGGGGTATTTAAGAATAATAATGTCACTGTTACCACTACAAGTTCTAATTTATGCGCAAATCAAAGTGTGTTGTTAAGTTCACAGGCTGGTTATAGTTCGTATCAATGGTACTTAGATCAATACGAGCTTGTAGGTGAAAATGGCAGCACCTATAACGCAGTGAGGCCAGGTAAATATTACGTAGTTGTGATTAAAAATACCGGTGACTGTATTGCTAGTAACGATTTTGTAGTGACATCAAACACCGTTTCCTTGTCTATAACTAGTTCGGGTAACCCAATCAATAAACTAGCCGTTCCACAATTGAAGAATCACCAGTGGTTTGTTTATACCAAAGGAAGTGATTTTGGAAAATTATTGGTAGGAGAAACTGCTTCTTCTTTAGATATACGTTATAATGGTAGATATTATGCAATGGCTGAAACTAGCGATGGATGTAAAGTGTTTTCAGAGCCATTTGAGGTAACTGGTAGAGATACTGATATTGAGAGAAGTGGTTATATATTCACCGATAGCACCGCAATAGCCGTATCGCTTGATGAAACTATCAAAATTTATCCTAATCCAACTTCTGGTATAGTAAATGTGTACAAAGAAAAAGGAGAAACTATTTTAATTGATATTTATGATATTAACGGCAAAGGTCTGATAATTGATAAATACTTTGATGGGGTAGAATGGCATTTAGATTTTGGTAAATTTGCTGCCGGAATTTATATTTTAAAGGCAAATACTGGCAGCAAAATATATTTTGAAAGAATTCATTTGAACAAGTAATTAAGGTGTTTGTCTAATTTATTCCTAGTTTGTATGGATATTTCACCAATTACTCACTTAAATCTACCAGTTGTTAGAACTGCTATGTTTAGTGAAATTATTTTATTACTTTTGTAATGAAATCAACAGCAATGTTGTTTTTTCATGGTATTAGGTTAGGTTGTATTGGTTTGATTATGCACCATCTCTCGGGTTTTTGATTAAGTGGTTTAGGGTTTATTGGTTTTGCCCGAGAGATGTGTTTAATTTTTTTATCAACGTACAATTCTAGTAGTTATTACTCAGCCTCGATTACATCTTCTAAAATGTCTTTTTAACTACTAATTGGCTTAAAACTGATATAATTCATTTAGTAAATAATCTCTTTAGAATAAGTTTTTTATAATTCTCAAACTTCTGTTATTTTTACGATTCAATTCCGAATATCATGTCAGTATTTACTACAGAAATTGCTTCTGATACCATCGTTTCCGATAATCCAGTTCATCAGCGTTTGTTGTTTCCATATCATGAAGCCAAAGGGTATATTCGTGGTGATTTGTTGGAAATTGGATGTGGTGAGGGTAGGGGAGTAGATTTACTAGCGCCTTTGGCAGGTTCATACACTGCTTTAGACAAAATTGAAACAGTAATAGAATCATTATCCGCGAAATATAAAGCGCATCATAATTACAAGTTTATTGCAACCAATATTCCACCATTTAATGACCTGAAAGATAACTCATTTGATACAATTGTATCCTTTCAAGTGATAGAACACATAAAAGATGATAAAAAGTACCTTCAAGAAATTTATCGAGTTTTAAAACCTGGGGGTAAGGCCTTAATTACGACTCCTAATATAAAAAAGACCCTTAGTCGAAATCCTTGGCATGAAAGAGAATATACTGCACAACAGCTAACTGATTTAGCATGTACGGTTTTCCCGTTGGTGGAAATGAAGGGAGTTACTGGAAATAAAAAAGTTTGGGATTATTACAATCAAAATAAAAAATCTGTAGATAATATAATGAAATGGGATTTTTTAAATCTTCAGTATAAACTACCGGCTTCCCTTTTGAGAATTCCTTACGAAATATTAAATAGAATTAATCGGAATAAACTACAAAATACAAATTCTTCTTTGGTTTCTGATATCGTTTATACTGATTATTTAGTTACCAATGAAGCAGATGATGCTTTAGATTTATTTTTGATTGTGGCCAAATAAAAAAACAGATAATTGAGATTTAAAAAAAAGAGATTGTTCTTTTTTTTAAAACGGTAGCTATTACTGGACTTTCGACATTGCAACTGTTTTAATTAAAAAGGACTTAGAATAATTACCGTATTGGCAATTTCTAAGTCCTTTTAGTTTAAAGTTAACTTTTGGGTATTACTTCTTCACCAACTCTTCCAAAATCTTAATATACTTTTCAATTCCTTCCTCTATTTCTATCAGATAGATAAATTCATTGGCGGTATGTGATCTAGCAGAGTTACCTGGCCCCATTTTTACAGAGGGCACTGGTATGAGTGCTTGGTCTGAGGTAGTTGGTGAGCCGTAGGTTTTAGCTCCATATTTAATAGCAGCCTTTACTAAGTCATGATCAGGATCTATAAATGAAGGGCGTAACCTTACCGAACGTGGATTAACCTCTGATTCGATGTTGTCATCTATAATTTTAAGCACCTCCTCGTTTTTATACATTTCGGTAATGCGTACATCGATGGTAAAATTACATTTTTCTGGCACCACATTGTGCTGATAACCAGCATTAATGATGGTAACAGACATCTTCATTGGGCCAAGATGAGGCGATTCTTTCTCAAATTTATAATTACGAATCCATTCAATATCTTTAAGGGCTTTGTAGATGGCATTGTCACCTTCCTCTCGTGCAGCATGACCTGCTTTGCCAATAGCCACACAGTCCAGCACCATCAAACCCTTTTCGGCTACAGCAATATCCATCAAAGTTGGCTCACCTACGATGGCAAAATCTATTTCTCCTAACAAAGGATAAACTAACTCAAGTCCGTCAAAACCTGAAATTTCCTCCTCGGCTGTGGCCGCGATACAAATATTAAATTTCAAATCTTCTCTTTCGTAAAAATGAAGAAAAGTACTGATCAAAGATACCAAACAGCCTCCAGCATCATTGCTTCCCAATCCATATAATTTGCCATCTTTTACAAATGGATCATATGGGTCATTGGTATAGCCTGGATTAGGTTTTACCGTGTCGTGATGAGAATTTAATAAGATGGTAGGTTTGGCAGCATCAAAATGCTTATTAAAGGCCCAAACATTATTCTTTAATCTCTCGGTAGATACTCCTCGATCTACTAAAAATTGATTGAGCAAATCAGCTGTATTATTTTCTTGTTTGCTAAACGACTCGATTTTAATAAGTCCTTTAAGCAATTCGATTGCATCTGATTGCAATTTTTGTAATTTGAACATGATATTTTAATGCTTTGTGTTAATGAAAAAGAAAATAGGGCAAAATACTACATTTGGTACGTGACCAAAACAATAAAATTATACCCCTGCGGGAGGCGGGAGTAATAAAAAATTAAGTTTATGTTTTGTAGTAGTAAGCATTCTTTTGAAATTGCGAAGCAAATATACTAAAGATTTTGAAAAGTACAATTTTAATAAAATCCTTTTGTTGTAGTTTCTGGTTGGTTTCACAAATTGCCTTGGGGCAGATATTGAATGTAGAAAAATTTAGGCTTGACAAAGATACCTCGCACTATTGGCTGGGAAATATGAATCTTGGTATGAGCATGAAAAATCAAAATGTGACTGTAAATACATTTAATGGTGACTTAAATGCTTGTTACCTTAGTGCAAAACACGCCTACATGTCCTTTAATCGATATAAACTCACCCAGATCAATAACACAGATCTCATCAGTGAGGGTTACTTACACCTTAGATTTAATTTTTTTAGAAAAAATCGACTTTCTTATGAGCCATTTACACAATATCAGTACGATTTGGGAAGAGGTCTCATTGATAGGCGTTTAATCGGTTTTAATGGACGAATTCATTTTGTAAAAAAAGACGTTTGGCAGCTGAACATGGGTACTGGTTTAATGTGGGAACATGAGTACTGGACTGGAAATATCATCAACTATATTGACATGGCCGATTCATTACGGGTAAAAAATAATTTTTTAAAACTAACCAGTCACTTCAGTTATCGCCATAAACTAAGCAATACCTTGACATTATTTGCAAGCGCATTTTACCAGGCAAGGCCGTTGTTTCTTGATAGACCTAGAATTATCACAGATTTTATACTCCAATTTAGAATTAATAAATTACTTGCTTTTGCTTTGGACTACGCTTTTGCTTATGACAATAAAGCTATTGTCAAAGGAAATGAAATATTATACAACCTTAATGCTAGCTTGGTTATTAAAATTGACTAAAATTTATATTGCCACCTCTGCCTTGATATGTGGATGAGGATCATAGTTAAGCAATTCAAAATCTTCAAATTTAAATTCAAAAATATCCTTTACGTTTTCATTAATTTTCATGATTGGTAAAGTCCTAAATTCCCTAGTTAGTTGCAATTTAGCTTGTTCAATATGGTTGCTATACAAATGAGCATCTCCAAAGGTATGTACAAAATCTCCTGGCTGTAAATCACAAACTTGAGCGACCATTAAAGTTAAAAGTGCATAAGAAGCGATATTAAATGGGACGCCTAAAAAAACATCGGCACTTCTTTGATACAATTGACAAGATAGCTTGCCATTGGCTACATAAAATTGAAAAAATGTGTGGCAGGGAGGAAGTGCCATTTGATCAATAAATTCTACATTCCAAGCACTTACAATAAGCCTGCGTGAATCAGGATTTTTTTTAATCATATTGATTAAATTGGTAATCTGATCCACCGTTTTGCCATCAGATGTAGGCCAAGAACGCCATTGGTAGCCATAAACTGGCCCTAAATCTCCATTTACATCAGCCCATTCGTCCCAAATTTTTACACCATTTTCGTGTAAATACTTGATATTGGTATCGCCCTGCAAAAACCAAAGCAACTCATGAATAATAGATTTTAAATGAAGCTTTTTGGTGGTAACCAATGGAAAGCCCTCTGATAAATCGAACCTCATTTGATACCCAAAAACACTGATAGTACCCGTACCTGTGCGATCTTCTTTTTTAACTCCGTTATCCAAAATATGACGCATGAGGTCATGGTACTGTTTCATAAGCTTCAGATTTGAGTTACAAAGATACTAAAAGACAAAAAAGATTAAAGCCATAAAGCTTATAAAACAAAACGCCTAACAGAAAATTGATTTCCATTAGGCATTTTGTATTTCTATTCTACAACTATGGTGCGAATATCTTTACCTTGTGCATGTTGGATAGACACCAAATAAATTCCATTTGCCAAATGATCCAATTCAAGGATAACCGTATTTTTTCCGATAGAAATAACCTTATTGGTGGCAAACAATACTTTGCCAAACATATCCGTCAAATTTACAGTGATGGTTTCGTCAAAAGGTGCATTGATATTTATTTTTAATGATTCATTGCCTTTTAATGGCACAGGATAAACACTTTCAATTTGTAAGGAAGTGTTTTCAACTAAGGCAGAAACCGTCTTTGAATAAGAAATAGTACCATCAAAATCAATTTGTTTTAGTCTGTAATAGTTAAGTCCAGCAGCGGCATTTTTATCCGTATATTGGTATAGTGAGGTTGCGGAATTTGAGCCATTGCCAGCGATTGAAGCAATTGTGAAATAGTTAATACCATCGGTACTTTTTTCCACCTCAAAACCTTTATTATCCTTTTCCGACACTGTTTTCCATATTAGGTTTACCAAATTTCCATTTACAGTAGCATCAAAAGAATAAAATTCCACTGGTGCAGGACAGTTTTGTGAAGCGCAAACAAATAAACGGCTGCAAGCATTGTTTGAGCCTACTTGGAATCTAATATTAAATAAACCACCTCCACCTCCCAAACCATTATTAAAAATTGACTTTTGAGCTTGAAAAATTCCTCCCACATTATCATTAACTGGTGAAGTCCAAAGATCACTTGCATTAGCAGCAGGATTACAATTGAATAGCCCAACAGGAGTATTATTACCCGTAATACTCAACCAATATTTGCCAGGAGATAATATTTGTGGGGTGGTTAATGTTAAGGTTCTTGCAACACTAACCCCGCCAACAGTATAGCTTGGTGAAGTTTGGGTATATATGACTCCTCCAAATCCGTCTCTACCATTTGGGCCTGCTGTTGTATTATTATTCAATAATTCAAACGTAAAAGTTCCAGTTGGACCCCAAGCAGTGTTATGCATAAAATCTACAGAACTTAAGGTGGCCGTTTGAGAAACGTTAATTAAAAGACCGACTCTATTGTTGTTGTTATTAGTTGTAGCACCACTACATGGCTGGCTAGCGAACAAAGTTCCTGGATAGCTCCCAATATCCTCAGCATATAAACCAGAGGCGCAGCCAGGGGAGGTGGTGTTTGTAGCGGTATGTGTAGTTGATATAGTTGGATCAGAATTACTTGGGTTTAAGGCAGTTCCTCCAGTGGCGGTTGTGTACCACTTTACTTGTGTAGCACCTGTTACTGAGAAATTTGCAGTATTATTGGTGTTACAATAAGTGCCCGTGCCTGAAAAAGATGATACTGGATTGGCAATCACCACTTGATCAAAGGCAGAACCACAACCAGACCTAGTAGCATCTACCCTATAAGTACCAGTGGATGTAGCGGTATAGGTACCAGCTGTAGCACCAGCTATAGGAGTGCCATTTCTACTCCATTGTATGGTAACGGGCGGATTTTGTAAACCTGCATCTAAAACAGATGAAAAAGGCGAACAAATCGTTAGGTCTGGCCCAAGGTTAATAGACAAAGGTGTATTTACTACAACAACAGTATCCTTTTTCCAACAACCTGTTAAGCCGTCAGCTATTGAATCATAACAAACAACATAACGGCCAGGTGTTGAAGGTATGCCATAGGTTGGGTTTGTTTGACTAGGAATTGTTGTGCCAGCATTATCCAACCATCGAAAGGTATAATTGGATGAAGTAAGTTTGGTATCAAGGGTATATGGAAACCCTACATTACAGGCTTTTACGGTATCAATTAATCCAGTACGACGGCCATAACTATCTATATTGGAGATTTGTGAACAGCTATTAGTAAAAGAAATGTCATCCAAGGCCAAATCATTACTACCTGATCCTCCTCGAATATTAATTATTTCTATAGTGATAGGACCAGTAGTAGTAGCTACGTATGGCGTAAAATACTGATTCCAGTTATTGGTAATACTATCTACCCTAACTGTGGCAAAATTGACACCATTTAATCTGAATCGTAATATAGGCGAATTGGTAATCTTAAGACCACCAGGACATTCTGTACATGCGGTCGTATTATTAATTGCGATGTTTGCAAACCATGCTGAAAAGAAATAGGTCTGACCATTAACCACGCTCACACTGGTAGAATATACGGGATCATTAACTGAGGAATTGTTAAAATCAAAAATTAACATATTCCCAGTACCTGAGGTATGGTCACCCATATTCCTAAAATACCCTGAATTATACGGATTAGGATTGGTGGTAATTCCGTAATTATCACCTGGCAACTGGCCTGGTCCAGCAAAGTAGGTAAACGCATTTGTAAATCCTGTATTTCCTGAAGTAAAATTACCATTCGTAATAAACTCTGTACCAGCAGCTACTGGACACTGGCTATAAACAAATAAGGATTGGCAAAATATTATTATGAAAAGGCCAAAAGCCTTTAAACATGAAGAAATCATATAATTATAAATTATGTTTGAAGTAGTACTACGTGAAATTATAAAAATGTTTTTAAAATTTCACGTATTAATTACATTTAATGCTTGATAAACGGATAAAGTAACCTTACTTTAGCTAGGGATTTTAATTATATTAAAAATTACCTTACTAATGCAAGGGCCTTTTCTTAATCATTCCGCCTTTGGTATCGCTCACTGGATGCTGGATTACAAATGCATTAGGATCAATTTTTTCTATTTCAACTTTTAATTTTTGAACTTCGAGCCTCGTAACGACTGCAAAAATTATCTTTCGATCATTATCAATAAATCCATGACTTCCAAAACCACCTTCTCCTTTATAGACCGTCACTGCCATTCCTAAATTTTTTATAATAGCAGACTTGATTTCATCCGCATATTCTGACACAATCGTGACTCCAAAATATTCCTCTATGCCCGTAATAATAAAATCAACCGTTTTGGAGGCTGCCAGATAGGTTAAAATACTGTACATAGCTACTTCCAAACTCGTAAGAAAACTAGCGATGGTAAAAAAAAGAATGTTAAATAAAGAAATAACATCTCCAACGGACAAAAATGATTTTCTACTTATATACACCGCCAATACCTCGGTGCCGTCTATGACACAACCTCCCCTTATAGCTAACCCTATGCCCGCCCCAAGAAAAAATCCTCCAAATGACGCTATGAGTAGTTTATCCTGCGTGATTTGAGGCATTTCTACCATATGAACCGACAATGCCAAAAGTACCACAGCAATCATTGTTTTAACTGCAAATTGATAGGATATCTGGCGAATGCCCAAATAAACGAAAGGAATATTAATAATTATAATAAAAATGGCCAAATCTAGTTGGGTCATTTTACTTAGTAATAAACTGATTCCAGTAACGCCACCGTCTAAAAATCCATTGGGTAACAAGAAGCCTTTAAGGCCAATGGTAGCACTAATTACACCTCCAAAAATAAACAGGGCGTTCTTTATCTCAGTGACATATATTAATTTTTTAATTCGTCCATTCTCCGAAATTGATTTTGTCATATTTAAAAAAATATTTAATAGTTTTATACCATAAAGAAAGTACTTTTTGTTGATATTTTAGAAATAGCCAACATCATCTATTAACAACCTTTTTTTGAACTATTAATACCTTATCCTAATACTAAAAGTAACCAAAATCTCAAGATTATAATTAAAACAACATAATCCGTTACATAACGATGAAAATGTTTGAAACTTTTGGCTTTATCTCACCAATGCGCTGTAGTTATATAATAATCAGCACCTTTACCACAAGATTGTTGTCTTCACTACAAAATAATACGCTGATAAAATTGTAATTATTAGTATTTGGTATCTCCCAGACTATTTTGCCTGTTTCTTTGAAAATCTTTTGGTGCTTATTTAAGTTCTTTCCCTCTGTAAGCTATGGTGAAAGCTGGTAATAATCCGTTGGTATACATTTTAGAGTTTTTAACAACAAACAGCTAGTTGTGCTTTAGTCTTGTGGGAATTTTACGGGCAATATTTTTTAACTGTTTTATTTTGCCCCTAATTTACGGGCAATTTTTTTCGGGCAAAAAAAATTGCCCGTAATTTTTTGCCCGTATTTTGAAATAGTTTTGTTGGTGTGGATATTTTTGATTCTTTAAACATCAATTAAGCAAAGTATTTACTCTTGAAATGGATCGGGGAGAAATTTAAGGTACGAAGCGATTGGTTTTGTCGGTGGGGTTGGGTAATGAAGAAAAATCAAAGTGATGTTGCAAAAAATAATTCACTTAACAACATAAGGCTTCAAATAAGTTTGATCCATGAATTATGTTTTTTGTTGGGTCGGGTAAGAGACAAAGTAACCATGAAATAATACCTTCTTTTGTGAAAATAATTTTAAAATGAGAAAAGCTATAACAGTTTTTATTGTATTGGTTTTTGTAAGTTATGGCTTAGTAAAAGCCGACAGTTTGGCTGTAAAAAGTTATAAACGAAATCAAACCATAGACTTATCAATTGCAACAGTGGGAAATCAATCAACAGGTACTTTGTCTTGGACTAAACTTCACAATGTTACTAAAAACCAAAAGTTTAAGATTGGTTATGGAGTTCGCCTTACTTCTCAAATTGGTAAAGATCTTGATTTTGTGACCGCACCAGCTAGACTAACTTCCAATCAAACTGGTCCGCAAGTGTTATTTTCTCCGATCTTTGCCGAAAACTATGACACCATAAGATTTTCTAACACCCAGCTTAATGCGCTTAATTTAAATATACACTTACAGTATACGATCAAAACTAAATTTGATATTGGGTTTAACATCGACGCAATAGGATTTACATTTGGGTCTAAGGTGTCTGGCAATTATATTTCTAAGCTTTCATTTGAAAACAACACGTCACAATCAGCCAAGGCAACGCCATTTAATCTATTGTTAATAAGTGATAATGATATTGGAACACTCAATTCTGAACTATATTTGAGGTATTGGGTTCATCCCAAGTGGGCCATCAGGGCAGGAGTGTCATTTTTGTTTACTGAATACACCACCGACAAAAAGTTAAGACTTGATAATGATCGCTTTAGAAATAAATCTTTGCAGGCCATGATAGGGGTAAGTTTTAAACCATTTAAACATTAACATGCATAAACTACTTATAATTTTGATAGGAATAAGTTACTTTTCCTTTTCACAAGTAAAAAACGTTGATATGGAATGGAAATTATTGACTTATCAAGTTAAGTTTAAAATAAGAAATGCAGGCTTAAACGTTGATGGCGTATTTACGGGATTACAAACAACCATTAAATTTGATCCAAATGCCGCCGCTGAAAGTTATATTCTAGCTTCTGTAGAAAGTAAAACCGTCAATTCAGATAACAGCATGCGAGATAATCATCTTAAAAAGTCCGATTATTTTGATGTGGTAAAATATCCTAAAATTACCATAGAATCAACAGGGATTACTTTAGAAAACGCTCAACACTACAAAGGAGTATTTAAAATCACCATTAAAAATAAAACGAAGGAACTAACCATACCTTTTACTTTTGTTGAAAAAGATGGTAAAGCCACATTCGAAGGTAAATTTGTTATAAATCGAAAGGATTTTGGGATAGGTGGGTCTAGTTTTATTTTGTCAGACAATGTTGAAATTGTCGTCAAATTAAACGTGATTAAATAAGAATCAATTATGTAAGGTGTGGAGAGAAATTTAAGGTACGAAGCTGTTGGATTTGTGGAAAGGGTTGGGTAATATTGGGAATCAATCGAGAGGGTTAGGTCATGAAGGTACAAGCGCGACGCTCTATTATAAAATCATGTAGATGAAACAGATATATTTCTTTACTGTTGCAATTTCAATTTTTTTGACTTCATGTCAATATGAAAAGAAGAGAGATTTTAATAAAGAGAAAGAGAAAATTTTTTCAATTATCTATAACGACTCTCAAATAAAGAGTGAATTTTTTGAAATTAATTCTATAAAAGATAATACCTTAAAAACAAAGAATGGTACAATAATCAAAATATATGCCAATTCATTTATGAATGCTGACAGTACCAATTTTTCGGGATCTATTAAATTGGAAGTTAAAGAAGCTTATAAGCCTTTAGACTTTGTACGCGGTAACTTACTTACAAAAAGAAACAACCAACTCCTTTCAAGTGGAGGAATGATTTATCTCAATGCGCAAGCAAAGGGAGAAAATTTAAATTTAAAAAAAGGCTCTGAAATTGGCTTTTTGGTTCCTACCCGTTCGGTAGATGAGGAAATGATGATTTTTACAGGCAACAGAGATACCTCCCAAATTATGAATTGGGAATCACCTGAACCAATTCTTAACTCTAAACTAAGAACTCTTGAACAACAGTACATTACAATATTTTATTCATATTATAGTGAATTCAACACAAATGATGAAGCTTTTCTTGATTGGTTATGGGAACCAAATAGAAAAGTAGGAGATAAAACCAAAGTTGGCACAGTACAAGTTGAAGTAGAAAAAATTATTAAGGATTTTGTTTCATTAAGGGAAAGTAAAAATGGGTTGTTTATACCTGATGTAATTTCTAGTAAAGGACAAAATGGATTTGTCCAAGATTATAACACTAGTTATATTTTTAGGGTTAAAAAAATGGGTTGGGCAAATATTGATAAGCTATTTAATGACCCAAAGTCTGAGGAAGTCAAAATGTTAGCACAAATAGACAATCAAAATGAATTTGGCTTTGTATTTACTTCTCTATTGCTTCCTGAACAAAATATGTACATTTCAGGCTATCAGAAAAAAGACAAATCTTACGGATTCACTGATGAAGATGCGGAGAAATTAATTTTACCGGTGGGTTCAAAAGCATTCCTTTTAGCTACTGCTTATAAGGATGATAAGCCATATTTTAAAATCAAAAAGATTACCATCGAAAGAAATATGCAATTCAATTTTGAGTTGGAAGAAACAACCCCTGAAGAATTGAATAAACTACTAATAGAGAATATATAAAAAATAACAGAACAGAAGGTTTGGCTTTATGTTCGACATTATAAATGTTGAACAGTCCTTGAAATTCAAAGTCTGTGATTTGAAGAGAATTTGGAACTTTATCCACAAAAATTATGTATCCCAGCTAATGATTTAAATATCAAAAGACATTCATCTACAGGCGTTATTAAACATGTTGGAAGATGGATTAATTATTGCTTTTGCTGGATTAACTAGTTTAATAACAAAATTTATAAAACTTAAGATTATGAAGACAAAGATTACAATGATAAACACCGGGAAAATAGTTTCAACAAAAATAAGTGGGGTTGTTACTCATATATTTGCAATTACATTTATTTTCACGGCTAAATTATTCTTACTTGGGGAGGCCATTTAAAATAGCAAGGGTAGGAATAAAAAATCACTTACAACATGGAACGTCAATGAGTGGTGCCCCAAACCAATCAATAAACCGCTCAAAATCCGAGCGGTTCATTTTTTTTACATAGAACCGAGCTTTTACTTCTGCCGAATGCTGGTAATGCTAAGCTCACAAAATTTACACTTGCTCAAAAAACTTAATTAACTTATCTTTCGTTAATTTGCTTTTAAAGGGAATCATTATGAGTACGTTAATATTACACATCACCCCAGAAAAGCAGGATTGGTTTCTTAATTTAGTAAAGGAATTTAACTTTGTCTCAGCTGTAAGTGTCTTTGAAAATGACCTGCAACTAACCCAAGATGAACTCATCGAATTAAGTGAAAAAGATATTTCAAGCGGCGCTCTTACATCGCAGCAAGATTTGGAAAAGGAAGTGAGCCAATGGACGAAGAAAAGTTAACTATTCTTTTGTATAGCAAAGTGTAAATACTCATAACCTACATCCTTAGATTAACCTATTGAACTACAATAATTGGTGCATTGGGATAAGGAATGATTAAAATCCGCTTCATCTGGGTTCTATATTTGTAGTGTCGAATAATCTGTTTACACAGCTATTCCTACCTCTTCCCCCTAAATCCCCGTAAGCACAAAAGCACCCCAGAAATAGGGTTGAGGGTATTTTTCTTTTAATTGTTGCTGCGCAGTCCTGAAAGCTGAAAACTTGTCTTTGGACTTCAGGTAATTTTCATAAAAAAGAATCATAAACTCTTTGGTGGCATCGTCGTCCACTTTCCAAAGGCTGGTCATGATACTTTCTGCCCCAGCGGCACGAAAAGCGCGTTGCAATCCATAAACCCCTTCGCCTGCATCAAAATGGCCCAGGCTCGTTTCGCAAGCTGACAAAATAACCAAGGAGGTGTTTTCGAGGTCTAGGTTTTGTGCTTCATACGCCGTCATGATGCCATCATACGTGTCGGGGTATTCGTCTGAATTATAGTAATTGACCACACCAGACAACAATAGTCCCGAGTTGACCATGGCATTAAAAGTACGGTAGCCATCGGTAGCGGCATAATTGATTTCTGACCAATAACCATGGGTGGCAATATGCACGATATCAGGGCTGTGTAGTTGGTACAGCTTGTCTTCGGTGGCCTCCTCTTTGATATTGAGGCTTACTTGGATGCCCTGTTTCTCCATCGCAAGTTTAATCTTTTTTACTTCTTCCTCCGTTCCCGGCAGGTCGGCGACGGTATTGTTTCTAAAAGTTCGTACAAATGACCTGTCCGTTTCGTTTCCCATGGCGATTGCTTGGTTGTTTGGGGCACCTACCTTGTAGGCAGGTCTTCCTATTAAAAAGGCACTTTTAATATCCTTTTCACGGGAATGGTTTGTGGCTTCGATGGTGCTTGTCGTATAGTGAATATCTATTTCATCCAACAAGTACTGCCCACTTTCAGGATTATTAATCGTCGATAAATTAATCAAGTGAAAAATGCCATCTGGTGAAAAATAAACCTTTTTTATTCCTTTAAGTGCTTCTTTAATGGGTTGCCAATAGTGTTTATACGACTGCTTATCAAGTTGCTTCAGCTTGATGTTATTCTGGTAATATTTATAATATTTTCCATCCAGATCTTTGGCTGCATCAGGGAAATATATCACTTCAGGAAACTGACTACTTTTGGTAATAATATAAGCTGCATAAAAGTTTGTATCACTGTAATATACCTGATCTCTCCACTGAAAACGGATCATTTCAATCGCGGCCTCTCCCTCTTTTAGTTTGTCCCGCACACTTTTCCAGTTTTGCGGGTCTATTTTAAGGTATTTTTTAAAATCTTTCCCTTTGGCGGTCAACTCGTTCTCTAGATGGTTTACTTTTTCCTGCAAAGCCTTCAATTGTATTTGATCGGCCTCTTTTATCGATTGAAGCTGGTCGTCTTCTGATTTTTTGAAGAGACGGATGAGTTGTTGTTTGCTTGCCAGCCATTCTTCATACAGTTTGATGGTGGCAGGATCATTTGCTTTTAAGAAAGCCTTTTTTCTGCGTTGTGTTCCTTTAAGAGAAAGTGATTTGGTAAACAACAAATTATTAAAAGCCTGTTGTGATACCGAAGGATAGAGGGGCGACTTTTGTTCTTTGGCAATTTTTACCAAACTGTGGTAGTTTTCATAACCTTCACTCAGTTTTGTGTTATAATACGCCACAAAGGCTTTTTCTCCAAACGAGAAGATGATGTCGTTGATCCAATCGGCGTTTAGCTTGAATAATTGGTCATACGTATCCTTGGATTTGTTCAAATCACGGTCGCGCATGTTGAAGTAGGCATAGGAAGTAAATGGCTGGGTGGACTGTCTGAAGTCCCTTGTGTTTTGGATATGTGCCAATAGGTTGGTGAATTCTTGATGGTATGCATTGCCTCCCAAGAACCCCAATTGATTTGCCTTCAGAAAATTTATATTGACATCAGCATACGCTTTGTAGCTATTAAAATGCTCTTCCGCTTCTTTAATATAGTGGGCGACTGGTTTTTGCAATTTGTTGTGGAAACCTGTTTTAAGCTGGTACACCGGCAACATCGACAAGGGGTATTGCTTGTTGTTAGGATATTGTTTGTTATTGCATTCAATCCAAGCGAAGTGGCTAGAATCACGCTTTTGCCAATATAGACTGGCTTCTGGGTATATTTTTAGCATTTCTTTGGCATAGGCCGTAAAAGTAAACTTACCTTGAGAATAAGGATCGCATCCGTTGTAATTGGCAATGTTTTTTGAAAAAAAGGCGTGTTGCAGATTTGCCGCTTGGAGGTAAGCAAAGTAATCACCTATGGCCAAATAGTAAATGGCTTTACAAGTCAATGCTTCTGAGAGATAAGATTTTTGTAATACATCGATGGATTGCTCCGAAAGCTTCTGCATTTTATCCAGATAAGTTTCTGCTTTCAGGTATTCGCCTGATCGGGAAAGGAAATTTGTATAGAAAGAATAAGAAACAAATTCTTGCTTGTCGTCTTTAATGAGTTTTAAGGCACGCTCATAGTTTTCTCTTGCTTTGTCAAAATCACCATTTCGCTCAAAGGCATACGCGACAAAGTTGTAGTTGTTGAAGTTATGTATGGATGGGTTTTTGTTGAGAAACTTGAGCGCCTTTTCGGCATGTGTAGGGTCTGTAGTGGTAAACAAGTTTGTATAATATTCGTTTAGCCAAACACTGTTAGCATCTGTACCTGCTAGTTTGGTATCTGCGGGGGTTGTGCCAATGAGTGCATTCAGTGCCTTCTCCGCTTTTTCTTTACAAGTATTCGCGAGTGTTGCATCAGGGGCTTGGTTCTCAAAAATTGTTTTTAAAATATAGTAGTTGGCGTAGGTTTGCAACTCTTGTTTCTTTTCAACCAAAGCAAACAGCTCTTTGGCCACTTCCAATGCCTTTTTCTTGGCAGGAGCAGTATAAACTGCTGTTAGTTTTGAGTTGTATGCTGTATCTGTTTGCGCTAGCACATGATTGGCCAACAAAAAGTAAAGTGCAAATAATAATGTGCATGAAAAAATCTTCATCCGTAAGGTTTATGCCTAAAGATGAAGATAAGCTTTAAAATATCAAAGTTAGAAGGTAAATTTTATTGCGTAGTTGAAAAGGTGTTTAAGTAAATTAATTGTGTTATTTATTAATTATCCATTTTTTACCACTAACTCAGCTAAATCATAAACCCTTATTTTCCCTTCTTTTTCTTTGTTTTTAACCCCGTCACTCATCATGGTCATGCAAAAAGGGCAACCAACTGCAATCACTTCAGCACCCGTATCTATAGCTTCTTCAGTACGTTCAATGTTAATGTCTTTGGCACCTTTTTCTGGTTCTTTAAACATTTGTCCTCCACCAGCACCACAGCACAGTCCTTTGGCTTTAGATCTTTTCATTTCAACCAAATCCGCATCTAATGCTTCAATAATACTGCGTGGAGCTTCGTAAATGTCATTTGCCCTGCCTAAATAACAAGAATCATGATATACTATCTTTTTCCCTTTAAATTCTCCTCCTTCCACTTTTAACTTACCTTCTTGTAGCAACTGTTGGATAAATTGAGAATGATGGATTACTTCATAGTGACCTCCAAGGGCAGGATATTCGTTTTTAAGTGTATTAAAACAATGAGGACAAGCTGTTACAATCTTTTTTACCTGGTAAGCATCCAAAATTTGGATATTGTTAATTGCTAACATTTGAAATGCAAAATCGTTTCCAGCTCGTCTAGCTGGATCACCAGTACAGCTCTCTTCTTGCCCTAAAACAGCATATTTTATCCCTACTTTTTCAAGAATATTTATTACCGAAAGCGTTACACTTTTATAACGATCATCAAATGAACCAGCACAACCTACCCAAAAGAGTATTTCTGGTGTATTTCCACTTGCAGCTAGTTCAGACATCAACGGAGGTTTGGCCATATTCTTAAATTTTAGAATTAAATATTAATAATAAGTTTAGTCGTTTAGTTTATCAGCCCAATTAAATCTGTCAGATGGCGCAAATTTCCAAGGGGCAAAGTTATTTTCCAAATTCGAAAACATGTTATTCCATTGTCCTGGAGCCTTAGATTCTTCCATAACCATATACCTTCTCAGCTGAACTATAATGTCTAAAGGATTGATATTGATGGGACACTCCTCTACACAAGCGTTACAAGTGGTACAAGCCAATAATTCTTCTTTACTGATGTATTCGTCACTGTACAAAGCTTTTCCATCTTCCACAAAAGCGCCGTTTTTATCAATGTTATTTCCAATTTCCTCTACTCTATCACGGGTGTCCATCATGATCTTGCGAGGCGACAGCACTTTACCTGTAAGGTTTGCAGGGCAAACAGATGTACATCTCCCACATTCTGTACAGCTATAGGCATCTAGTAGGTTTTTCCAGGTAAGGTCCGTAGCATCTTTAGCGCCAAATCGTAAAGGTTCTGTACTTGGAAGGCTGTTTTCCACAGGTAAATTAAGCATCAATTTTACCTCTTTGGTTACTTCTGGCATATTGTTGATTTCACCCACCACGTTCAACTTAGAATAATAGGTATTAGGAAAGGCCAAGATAACATGAAGATGTTTGGAGTATGGCAAATAATTTGCAAATAAAAATACTCCTAAAATATGAAACCACCAATAAAACCTTTCTGCTATCAACAAGCCATTTTCTGATGCAAATGAGTACAAAGGAATAAAAACGTTACTAAAAATTAAACTACCTGTTGTATGAAAATGAGGGTTACCTTTTGCTTGCAGTATTTGATCAATAGCGTTCATGTTTAAAAAGGCAAACATCAATGCTATTTCAGCAATAAGAATAATATTTGCGTCAAGTAAGGGCCATTTTTTTAATTCAGGTTTGTGAAATCTTCCTATATTTAAAACATTTCTCCTGATTAAAAAAAGGATACAAACGACAATGACTGCAACAGCAAAAAATTCAAATACATTGACGATGAAGGTATAAAATCCTCCAAGTGATGGCGCAAAAAGGCGATGTGTACCCAAAATACCATCCAGCACAATTTCAACCATTTCTATATTGACTATTAAAAATCCCGCATATATAAAAAGATGTAAAAGTGCCGGGATAGGTCTAGCAAACATCTTTTTTTGACCCAATGCTATCAATACGACTTTCTTAATTCTTTCAGAAGTATTGCCACTTAAATCGAGTTTTTTGCCCAATCCTATATTTCTAACGATTCTTTTTACGCTTTTGGTAGCAAAAAATATTGTTAGCGCTAAGCAAATAATAAATATCAATTGTGCAATCATGTGGTTACAGTTAAAATAAAGCTCTTTTTAATTTTTAATTTAAAATTATAACTATTTTAATATCAATCTATTGTTTATTCATTCAATATTATTTTATCAAAAATCAACATTTTTATTGAATAAAATGTACTTCAAATAAAATAATTACTATATTTGCATCCCAATTCGCAGGTGCAGTAGCTCAGTTGGTAGAGCAAAGGACTGAAAATCCTTGTGTCGGGGGTTCGATTCCCTCCTACACCACCTGATAAAAGCGGCTTAGTTAAAAACTAGCCGCTTTTTTTATAACGTTAATATTTTGTGTAAGGTTTTGGTTTAACAAACAAATGATGTCCGCATCTAGAGTAGTTGACATCATTTAACCAATTCATATTGTCTATTAAGACGTTCTTCTAAGGAGATAAAAGTTTCTGTTCGTTCAATACCTTGCACTTTTTGTATTTTGTTATGTAATATTTCCATGAGGTGTTTTGTGTCCCTACAAATAATCTTGGCAAAGATGCTATAATTTCCAGTAGTGTAATTTAAACTTAAAATCTCTGGTATGTCATTTAGTTGTACAACAACAGCATCGTACAGATCACTTTTTTGAAGATAAATTCCTAAGAAGGCGATGATATCGTAACCAAGTTTGCTATAGTCAATAATAAGCTGTGAACCTTTTACTACGCCTAATTCTTCCATTTTTTTCATACGTACGTGTACCGTCCCCCCAGAAACAAAAACTTGTTTGCCTATTTCAGTATATGGCATGGTGGCATCCTGCATTAATAATGATAAAATCTTAAGATCTATATTATCAATTTCTAAATTTTGAGCCTGTTTTGGTATCATAAAATGTAATAATTTTAACAAACGTATAGTAATTATACAAATATTGTA
Organism: Cytophagaceae bacterium; assembly: GCA_027488865.1. Lineage (GTDB taxonomy): Bacteria > Bacteroidota > Bacteroidia > Cytophagales > UBA9547 > JAIYAU01. The sequence goes on along the minus strand of JAIYAU010000014.1, from coordinate 32,920 downwards.
AATATTATTTTATTTCTTTACAATATTTTGAATTAATAAATCAGTCTATTAATTTTGTATCATCAAAAGAGAAAAACGGAAGGTTTAAATCTTAGATATCACAATGTAAGGTGACGAAATTGGCAGACGTGCCCGACGGTCTCTCGGGTGAGGATAAAGGGATGGTCTGTTTCGACAGATTAACCTCCTCGTAGGTGGTTCGACTCCCCTCCCTACAGCTAAAAGCCTCAATTTGGGGCTTTTTTATTTTAAGCTAGTTATACTTACAGTTTTTCACCATGTAAAGTATCTAGCAAATGAAATAATACTTCTTTGTTTGTTTCAAAAAAGTCCATATTGCTTAAGATGGATGTAGTATCTTGAATATAAGGAGCTTCTACCAGTTCGTCTTTGCCATACAAAACCATTTCTTTTACGGATGCAGGGCTAACTTCAATATGAAATTGTATGCCTACTACTTTTTTGTTGTAAATAAAAGCTTGATGTGGACAAACACTCGTTGAGGCGAGTAATTCACAGTTAAGTGGTAAGTTATAAGTATCTCCATGCCAATGAAATACTGTAAGGTTGGTTTGAAAATTAAATAAAGCGGTAGGCTTTATTGAAATGGGCATCCATCCAATTTCTTTGTATTCATTAGGAAACACTTTGGCACCTAGTGACTCAGCAATCAATTGAGAACCAAGACAAATACCAATAACCACTTTGTTTTCATCAATAGCCTTATTTATCAACTGTTTTTCAGTAATAAGCCAAGGATATTTCTCTTCGTCATACACACCCATGGGACCACCCATCACCACCAACCAATCAAAATCTGTGGTGCTCGGTAAAGTGTGTTCTTGATAAAATTCTGTAGAAGTTAATTCAAATCCATTAAGGACAGCCCAATCGCCAATATAACCTAAACCTTCATAAGCTACATGCTGAAGATAATGAAGTCTTTTTGATTTCATATATAAATTGCTCTTATGGTGAACAATATACTAAAAAATAAAATTTAGGAGAAAACTTTACAAATTAAAATTGAAAATATATAAATGGCTGCAATTGGGCGGTTTTAAATTGGTAAATAAAGGTAATTGCTATGACGATAATGATTGCCTTTAGAAAAAGATGTGAATTAGCAAACCTAATTTCACTCCAATTAATCCAATTTTTTGGTATAAAATGTAATGCGTAGCCACCTAAAAGCACAGCGAACACTTTAGCATACCCCATAATTATAGCCGGAATAAATTCAAATCCAAAATTACCCAAGATTTGGTTAACAATGATACTAGCGTTTTCCAGTGAATCAGCCCTAAAAAAAATCCAACAAAAGGCTACACAATGAAAGGTAATACATCCAAAAACAAATTTTGTCCAGATTGTTTTAGGAAGAGAAATATTAAAACTCATCCAAATCTTATGAACAACCAACATCAGGCCGTGCAAGGAGCCCCAAATAATAAATTTTAAATGAGCTCCATGCCAAAGACCACCAATAACCATGGTGGCAAATAAATTGAAATATGTTCTAAAAAGTCCTTTTCTATTGCCTCCTAATGAAATATACAAATAATCTTTAAGCCAAGTTGATAGTGAAATATGCCAGCGGCGCCAAAAATCAGTAATATCAACAGCTTGGTAAGGTCTGTTAAAATTAATGGTAAGCCTAAACCCTAAAAGTAACGCTAAACCTATGGCAATATCTGTATATCCAGAAAAATCACAATAAATTTGTATACTATAACCATATATCGCCATAAGGTTTTCGAACCCTGTAAAGCTTTGAGGTGATCCAAAAACCCGATCCACAAAATTGATAGATATGTAATCAGAAATAACAAGTTTTTTTACCAAGCCAGAAACTATCAAAAAAACCGCATGGCTAAATTCAACTTGCGTTAAATTGAATTTATTAAAAATTTGAGGAATAAATTCACTAGCCCTCACAATTGGCCCTGCAACCAATTGAGGGAAAAAACTCACAAAAAACGCATAGTCAAATAAATTTGGTACTGGTTTTAATGTTCCCCGATAAATATCAATGGCATAACTTAAGGATTGAAAGGTATAAAACGAAATTCCTACAGGCAATAGAATCTGGTAAATATCTAAGTCAGCATTTCCAATACCATTAGCCAATACAGACAGCAGGTTAACAGCCTTATAATCCGTTCCAAAAGTGCTATTTATAAGATCATTAATAAAATAAGCGTATTTGAAATAAAATAAAAGACTTAGGTTAAAAACCACAATCCAAGCCATAATTACCTGTTTTTTTAACTTTGATGTAGCATTAAAAAGCCAATGAGCAAAGTAAAAATCGTGTAAAATGGCTATAACTATAAGTACAAAATAAAATCCACTCGATTTGTAATAAAAGAATAGACTTGCAATCATTAAAAAAATGTTTCTTAGTCTAATCTTGTCATATACAAAAGAATAGATTGCCAAAACCGCCATAAAAAATATCCAAAATGTGGCGTTTGTAAAAATAAGGGGAGAACGAACCTGATAGGTAAAAAAGTCTTGAATAAATTCAATCATATTTTTGATAATTCATGTTTTGATATTGAGAATAGCCAAGCATAAGTGCATTATAAAACAATACACCTTGGTATTCGTATCCTTTGCGCGTAAAATGAAGTTTATCACGATTTACCATTCCATGATAATACCATTTATTTACTGATTTTAAACCACCCATCACGTTGTAAAAATCCCAAATGGCGCAATTATATTCTTTGGCCAACAACTTAATGATATTATTTATTTTTGGGTTATTATAGTTGATTTCTTTCCTATATCTTAAATTGTCGCCAGGTGTGGTAAGAATAATTTGACTTTTTGGGTGCGTTTCTTGCACAAGTTCGATTAGTTTTTTAAAGTTAAAAATAACTGCCTCTTGGTTAAATTTTCTAGCATAGGCATCGTTTGTGCCTAAAGAAATCACAATTAAGTCAGGATTGATTTGTTTTGATTCTTGAAACCACCTGCTCGAGCGGGTGTATGAGTAAGCATCAGCCCCATTTACACCAACAGAGGAATAGCTGATACCTCTCCCTTGGTTTTCGATAAGTACGTTATACAGTTCAAAGTTTGTTTGAAGGTTATTGTCCTTTTTAATTTTAAAATCGATTTTTGTCATTTTTTTTGAGAAAAGAAACTCAGAATAACCTTCTTTTATGTTGACAAATGTTTTAATAGGAGCTTCAGCAGGCAAAGAATCCAAAATATTTTGACCTAAAATTTCGTAATTATAAGACACCTCGTCCATTCGATGGAAAATCTTAACTTTGTTAAAATGCGAAAGAGTATCAAAATGAGCTAATTGGCAACTAAAAGTAGCATTGGTGTCGTAGGTGATAGCTCTATAGCCAGGCAAACCAAAATCGCAAGGACTGGCAAGCATTACCATGGCACAAGACTGCCAGTTACCCGATTTTTTTGAAATATAACTTACGGGATTATTCGTTTTGGCCAAAGCATAAGGAAAAAATATTCTTTGAACGGACTTCCCAAAAATATGATCTTGAGCAAAACCCTGTCTAACCTTTCCGCTAAACATATCAGCTTGTATATGCGAATCACCTATGTGTAATATATTTACTTCTTGCAGTTCTTCTTGTGTGAGCAAGTCAAGCTTTTTATAAAATGGATATAAATAAGAAGAATCGGCTAAAACTAGATTCTTGGAATATTTGACAAATGGATAAATACAATCTAATGGTCGATAGTTGTATTTAACGGCCGATTTACTTGTTTCTTTTAATAGAAAATAATCGAATAATCCTGCTCTTTCAAACCCTAATAATGGTATACAAATTAGAAATACGAAAAAGCTATTTTTTATAATTTTCATAGTTTTGAATGATTGCTTTATAAATCATATTGCCCACCAACTTAGCACCAGTAGGAGTAAAATGAGTGTGATCGGGTCCTGCTAAGGGTCTTTCGGCATTTACCCAAGCGACCATAGAATTTTTTCCTCCCATATTATTATATAAATCCCAAAAAGCACAATGCGCTCTTAAAGCTGCTTTTTTTTGTGCATCCCTTATTAATTTCAGCTTAGGATAAGTTATAAACTCCCCATTTTGAGATTTGCTCATATCCGACACGCCTATCATCAATATGGCTACATCATTGCCCAGTAACTTTTTTAGACTGAGCAATTGTTGTAAACACAAATTTTCATAATGTGAATAATCATCTACCTCATAAGGCACCACATTTACGCCAAATTGTAAGATAACCAATTTGACATGTAGATTTTTGCAGGTATTTTTAAAAAAGGAGCTATGCATTTTGGTAAATTCAGTAATAGAACTACCTCTCAGTGAGATGTTATCGACAGAAATACCTTGTTTGCAGTCAAATGAAAAAGCTTGCAGTACTTCATGTGTATTATCCTTTATTTTTACCACAATATCGGTACTAATAGGTTTCTGAAGGTCATAAATATCAACTACTGGTCCCTCTACTATTTTATTCAATACTAATTCTTTTTGTAATACCTCTATTCCCTCTTGCACCGAGTCTTCCGTAGGATATTTTACTATGGTAAATGTTTGGGCCTGAGCTACATTGGAAGAGGCATTAGAGGTCTTTTTAATGGTAATTTGAGTACCTTCTTGTAAATTTTCTCTTTGAAAATAAGAACAGTAGATACCAAGAGGCAACTTCTTAGATTTTTTATCAGCTGGTGTTATTTTTTTCCACGATTGTGTTGAACTTATTTTATGAGAAAACCTAGTGTGGATAGGATCTACAATAGGTAACAAGCCAGTGCCACAACCGCCAAATTTTTGTTGAAAGGCACTTCGCATTGCTTCAGTAATCCGATCTCCTTCAATTTGCGAATCACCAAAATGTAAAATATGAATTGGGTAACCAACGGTATCAATGGCTCCAAGAGCATTATAAAATGGCGTCATTAAACTATCCTCATTTTCAGGGAACTGTATCGTTAAGATACTGTCAAGAGGTGTATCCGAAGCAATTAAAGTTGAATCGAGTATATCTACCTTATTACTATCAGTTGGCGACTTGACATGTACATTATCAACAATCTGCAAAACATTGGATTTAGATTTAGAAGCAAATAAGGTAGAAAGGTCAATGGTGTTAATAGAAAAAGTACCCATTTGAAGACCAGCAGGAGTGGCCCAACCAAGAAGACCCATCAAAACTGATATTAAAACCAACAAATAAAGAACGTGATACGGCCTAACCATCTGATTTATAAAATAGCGGCGCAAATATACATAATTTATTAATGCCAAGGCCTATCTATATACGCTAAATAGGCCTTCAGAAAAGTTAAAGAAAGAACTGAAACTGCATTTCAAGGGTGTAATTTGGTTGTTCTCTTAAAAAAGAATAGCTTTGATTATTAACATTAATAAAAATCATATGAAAAAACTAATACTTTTAATTTCTGTCGTATTATTATCAACATCAATTCACGCTCAAGATTATGGGATGACTTCACCTGAACAATTATTTATCTATCAACTTATAAATCGTCCAACTCCTTCCAATTTTGCCTATGTTAGCGGCAAAACAGAACTTTTAGGGTTGAATTTAGAAGGCTATCTTTATGATTTAAATAAAAACAGTAATGGTATTTATACAAGTGGAAAAATAAAACAAGTAATTGACACCATTGGGACTTTTGATTACACTTTTACAAGTACCACAAGTAGCTTCGGAACTGGTAATAAAGTAACGACTCAAGGCAAACTTTTTGGATCAAATTATTTTGAAATTAATTACCTGATTTCGGATAACAAAGTTGATTCTATTGTGCTCTACGATTATGATGACAATAAAAAGATTTTGTCAGAGCGTATATTTCTTAAATACGACGGTTCTATTTTAAATACTTATGAGAATATAACCTACGAAAACGATACCATAGAAGATTGGACTGTTAGAGAATTTATAATAGAGAACCAAAAGTATACAAGTGACACACTTTATGACGTGGATAAGGTTAGTAAGTTGAAAGAACTTACAGAGGCAAATAAATATACTTATGGAGCGTCTCAAGATACCGTAAGCTCATTCCAACCCGATGAATTAATACTGCCAATACCACTTCCATCAACAACAAGAATAATTACAAAAAACAACAACAACGAAATAGTAAAATCCATAGCTACTTTTGATTTTTTGTTTATTACTGGTACTTTGGAAAATGTAGAATTCTCTACTACACCTCTTTCCGCCGAGGATACGCAGTATGGCTCAGATTTTTTAATATCGGAGTCATCAATAACCTATAATGGGACGCAAAAACTAAATAATTTTAATATTATTTCTACCTTAGGTTTAACAGTTTCTGAAGGACAATTTCAAAACAACCAAGTAAATATTGAAAGTTTGGGCTCAGGAGTGTATATTCTTAAGACATCAGAAGGGAAGAGTGTGAAATTTCTAAAAAGATAGATAATTACATTTTATTCCTAACATATTCATAAAGCAATAAAGATACATAAACTTATTATATACTTTTAGAGGTGTTTCTGAATCTCTAAAAGTATATAATAAACTAGACGATTACTTATAAATGGTACATTTAGAGTGATAAAGGAAAAGAAGATACCTCTATTAAAATTAGAGGTTAAATTAAATCAAATCTTACAAGAAAAAGTAACCAAGATGCTTCTACCTGCTCTGGGCACTCCTGAAGTGGGAATAGGTGATTTAACATCCAAAATATTCTTTAATTGTAACTCTAGCAACACATTATCTATAATAGGTGCAACTAAATTTATGTCTATAATATTACTAGCTGGTATCTTAGGTTCTACATAGTTCACATAGTTAGAGAGTAATTTATTCACTACATAAATCGAACCAGGCCACCTGCCACCCATTTGATAGGCCACTCCTACAAACAGTTTAGTAAACGGAATCCCAGTTAGGGGGTTGTTAGTTTGGTCATTAGCTTTGGCCAAGGAGGTATTGCAAAATATCTTGAGTGAGTTGTTAATCAATAATTTAGATTCAACTTCTATACCATAAGCCTTAATAATTCCTTTTCGATTATCAATCCAATTACCTTTGAGGGTGTCACTATCACTTACAAAGGAGAGTTCTGTAGCAATTATTTCATTACGGGTTTGGTTATAGTAAGTAGCTATCCCCAGATGTACTTTATTAGCATTGTAAATATAATTACATTCTAAGGTTTGGATTGATTCAGCCTGTAAATTGTAATCTACGTTCGTATTAAAACCTCTATTTTGTACTTCATTAATATATTGAGCATTGAGCCCAATTTCTTTGATACCAGGTGCCCGTAAGGCACTGCCAAAAAGAAGTTTTAAATAAGACCTGTTGCTTACCTTTTGTACTAGAGCTATCCGGGGTGATAATTTGGAATAGGTGTACAGCTTGTTGTAACCCACATCAAGCCTCAAGCCTGAGGTAATACTCAATCCCTTCAAAAGAGGCAGTGACGTTTTATGCTGAATAAAAGATGAAAACGTATTAAAACCAACAGATGGTAATGTAAAATCTGTAGAAATAGGATAAACAAACCTAGGATTTAAACCATTAACATACTGCACATTGTAAGCATAAGACTGGGGATTGCCTAGTTCTTTGCGCCAGTCATAATTTAATCCTACTATTAATGAGCTTTGTTCACCATACTTCCAATGAACTTCACTAAGCACTTCTGCATTAATCACCTTACTCTTATAATCCGACAGTGCAGTAAGGCTGTTTTGATTAGTATTTGATTGGTAAATGGCATCCTCTGTCGATTGGTTTAATTTTAAATAGTTATTTATCATTAGCTTACTATTTAATTCTCTTTTGAATTGAAGGTACGAAGTAAGATTACTCCATTCAATTTTATTAATTTGAGATGAAAAATTACCCCAAAACATCTCTCCCCAGCCACCAGTGCGGTTCAAAAAGATTAATCCATGCTTCAATCCTTTTAAAATCCCCTTTCTAATGGTGAAAGAGGTATATGAAAAATAGGATTTATTGTTATCCCAATACTTAAAATCATTGTTTTGCGATGCACCAAGATACGATGCAGAGGCAAGTTTTTCAAAATAGCCATTTGCAATAATTCCTTCTACTTTGGCATTTTTAATAGTCAATGTACTCATCCATCTCTTGGTAGCATCTAACGAGCCAAACGATAGCTTACTTTCAAAACTAACTGGACTTTTTTCAATTTGTTTAGGCAAAATATTGATTACACCACTAAAAGCCGATACACCATACAATGCAGAGGCAGGACCTTTGAGAAATTCAACCCTTTGGGCAAACAGCAGGGGCAATTCTTCCATGATTTGAGCCTTATAGCTTCTACTAAAATTAATAGGAATGCCGTCAATAAGTAAAAGATGTTTATTGTTGTTAAAACCTTGAGCCGTTTGGCCGCGTGTTTCAAGTCCGGCTTCGCCAAGGCGGTAATTGCTGCTATATCCAGAAGTAATATCGGCCAGGTTCTCTAATGTATAATACCCCATGCGTTGAATATCAGTGTTTTCATACACCGTAACATTGGCAGGAGCTTCCGCTATAGTTTCTTCAGTTTTTGAGGCAACCGATACTTTAGGATTTACAATATCTTGCAAGGGAACAGCCAGCAGTTCAAATGATTTAAGGGTATCATAATTGCTAATCTTTAATAATGTAGGGATAGAATCTTGAGCCATCGATATATTCAAACCTACTAAAAGAAGAATATTTAAAAGTATTCGCATGGAAAATTCTATAAACTTAAATTTTATATCTACAAAACTAATCGGATAATGATAATATATAACGAGTTTTATAGCAATTCGTAAAAGAAGTCGTTAATACTTAATATTTTTGAAACTAAGGGAATAAATTAGTATTTCTACTTTAATATTTACTCTTAACAAACCAATAATATATGATATTTTCCGCAATTATCATCGATGATGAGGAATTTGGCAGAAATGCGTTAAAATCTTCACTAAAAATGTTTTGCCAATCGTTTGAAATAATCGGAGAGGCTGATGGTGTATATTCAGGAGAAAGGCTGTTACAAACTTGCAAGCCAGATGTAGTATTTCTAGATATAAGAATGAAGGATGGTACGGGATTTGACCTGCTTCAACTAATTTCTAATCAAGATTTTAGCTTGGTATTTACCACTGCTTATGATGAATATGCCATTAAAGCATTTAAGTTTAGTGCAGTAGACTATTTGCTCAAGCCAATAGATCCTGAATCTCTAATAGAACTTGAGAAAAAGATGGTAAAATCTAGCCATTCTTACTTGACTAAACAAAAGGAAATATTGTTAGAAAACAAAGATGAACTACAAATAATTGGGCTACATACTTTTGAAGGGCTATCCTATTTTAGGGTAGAGGAACTGGTGCGTTGTGAGGCCAATAGCAATTATACTTCATTTCATTTTACAGATAAAAAAGTCCTAGTTTCTAAGCCACTCAAAGAATACGAAGAAATATTACCAGAAAATAATTTTTTTAGAATACATAAATCACACCTTATCCAACAGAAATTTATAAAAAAAATAAACAAAAGTAACAGCACCGTAGAGATGTATGATGGCACCATACTAGAGCTGGCAAGAAGGCGTAAAGACCTTTTTATTGATTGGATGTCTCATGCATAAATTTAAATTAATTTTTATTATTGTTACAAGTCCCATCTTTTTATACAGCCAAAAGAACGACTTTAATAAAAATAGTGCGCTAAGGCCTACGCAAAATATAAATGTACTACAGACTGCCTCTGATTATGCGCTTATTATAAATGGATTATTTTATCTTAAAAGAACACACGAGGAAACAAAGGCTTATCATGAATGGGTGAATACTTTGTGTAAAATTGGTGAGGTATACATGCAATGGGGCATAGCCGAAAAGGCAGTGGAGTATTATCAAATGGCCAAAGATACCCTTCCTTTAGATTACCAAGGTGCACCATTGCAATTAAATTTGTTGCAATCACTTGCAATAGCCTATAAAAAATTGCACCAAAATGATCACGCAATTATTAATTATGAAGCCATATTAAGCATTTTTCCAACACAGTTAAGTAAAGACCAAGAACTAAATATCTTAAACGAGCTCTTGGAGCTATATAATTTGGAGGATAAGTTTTTCAATGCCTTGGGTGCGGGCAATCAACTGCTTTCTTTGTTTCAAAACAAGAGTGATTCCATAGGTGCCACCCGCACATATAACTACATGGGCACAATTTATAAAAAACTAGATAATCTAGATGCTGCAAAAATACATTTTGTAAAGGCATTAAAATATTATCCCAAAAACAGTCGTGTCACAGAGGGTAAGTCTGTAATCTTGCTTAATCTAGGTATTATTTACCAATCCAAAGGAGATTTCAAGCAAGCGCTCAAGTGTTTTCAGGAGGCATTATCCATCCAAATTGCTAATAACAATGAAGAAGAAACTGCAAGAATCTATACTTATATTGCTGCCAATTATTTGGCAACAAGAGCGTACGAATCATGTATATCTTATGCGCAAAAAGCCATTGATATATCAAAAAAATATCAGTATTTGGATATTTTGCAAGCCGCATATGAGCTCATGTGGCAGTGCCATGAATACCAAAAAGACCTAGAAAGCGCTTTGATGGCATTTAAAGACCACGTTCAAATAAAAGACAAAATCCACCTTCAAAAAATAAAGGAACAGGCGCAAATGGATAAAAAATTGCAAGAAGCTGAAAAGCTGGAAATGCGAATAAATACCCTTCTGTCTGAAAATGAGTTGAAAGTTACTGATCTCAATAAGGAAAAACTTGAGCGAGAAAACAAGGAAATGGAGCTGTATTTATTAAAAAGGGAACTTGAACTTGCCAATTATCAATCTCGCCAAAAAGAATTATTACAGGAAAAAGAAATTGACCGACTCGTTTTACTGGAACAAACCATAACTGCCCAAGCTAGGGAAAAACAGTTGGCCTTTCAAATACAAAAAAAACAACTAGAAAATAAAGATAAACAAAGAAAACTAGATGAATTAAAACAAAAAAACAGAATTAGCCAATTGCAACTGTTTCATAATGAACTACAAATAAAAAATCAAAGATGGTTGCAGATTGTAATGCTTATGGCATTTGTGATATTGGCCATTGTAGTCTATTTACTTTTTAATCGTTATTACTTAAAGCAAAAGGCTCAAAAACAATTTCTTCATTTTCAAAATATAGAAATAGAACAACGATTATTGCGGTCACAAATGAACCCTCATTTTATCTTTAATGCACTTAATTCTATTCAATACTACATTACATCACAAGACAACGCATCGGCTGCTCGGTATTTATCAAAATTTTCTTTGTTAATAAGGAGTATTCTTGAAAGTTCAAGACACCAATATATATTTCTCAAAGACGAATTGAAGTTATTGAAACTTTATCTAGAACTAGAGCAATTAAGATTTTCTGGTCAATTTGTATTCGACATCACTATTGATGAAACCATTGATACAGAAGAAATTAGTATTCCTCCAATGATTATTCAGCCCTACGTAGAAAATGCCATTATCCATGGGGTGGTCATGTTGAACCACCAAGGTAAAATTACTATTCATTATCAAAAAACGGATGACTTTATTAAATGTACCATCTTAGATAATGGTATTGGTAGAGAGGCTGCGGGTAAAATAAGAAAAACCAATAATCCTAAGCATCAATCCATCGCTACAGAGCTCACCAAGCATAGGTTAGATTTGCTCAACAAAACTCCAAATAGGGTTTATGACGTTACGATAATAGATTTGTATGATCATAATCAAATTGCTTCTGGCACTGAGGTGTCTGTTTCTATTCCATATATAGTACATTAATCGTACTTAAAAGGAGAGTCGTTACCTACAAACGATCTACTTGAAATTTTTTTATCAATTAGATAAAAATCTCTAAGAGGTTTATCTCAAAAATTTAATTGGTTGCATTGGTCAAATCTTGGGTTTTTATTTAATAAACCTATTGCATAAAATGGGTATTTGCGTATCTCATTAAATTCATAAACCTTCAATCATAAGCCTGCCATAAGTCTCTGTATTGGTGATTATAATGACATATTTATAAATATGTAAAATATATTGACATTAAATGTAAAATATATTTACTAATTTAGTGATACGAATTCATCATATGGCTACATCATTCAGTCAATAAGCATCAAACAACATGGACAGGACAATTATACACATGGATTTGGATACCTTTTTTGTATCATGCGAAAGGCTACTTGACACTAGCCTCAATGGCAAACCAGTGCTGGTAGGTGGCACAAGCGATCGTGGAGTAGTGGCTGCTTGCAGCTATGAAGCCCGGCAGTACGGTATTTACTCCGCCATGCCAATGCGTATGGCAAGACAACTCTGCCCACATGCTATTGTGGTAAGAGGCAATAGTAGTATTTACAGCAAATATTCAGACATGGTAACGGAGATAATAAAAGAAGCAGCTCCGCTATATGAAAAAACATCCATCGATGAGTTCTATATAGATGCCACAGGAATGGACCGCTTCTTTAGCGCTAGGCGCTGGGCCGCTGAACTGCGGCAAAAAATAATACATGAAACACACCTGCCTATATCACTAGGGATGTCCACCAGTAAAACAGTATCTAAAATTACCACTGGCGAGGCAAAGCCCAATGGGTTTAAACAAATAGAAATAGGACAAGAAAAGGCCTTTTTGGCTCCACTATCGATCAAGAAAATTCCAATGGTGGGTGACCAAACCTATAAGTTGCTAAGAAGCATGGGGATAGAACAAATAAAAACCCTGCAAGAAATGCCACTAGATCTCATGCGAAAAGTACTGGGCAAAAACGGTGAAGTTATTTGGAAAAAAGCCAATGCCATCGATGAAAGCCCCGTTATATCATTTCATGAACGCAAATCAATCTCTTCTTCACTCACTTTTGAAAATGACACAACCAACGTAAAAAATCTTAAGGAAATACTCACCAGCATGACCGAAAAACTAGCTTATTACCTTAGGATGGGCGATAAGCTAACCTCTTCTGTGGCCGTAACCGTGCGTTATGCCGACTTCGACACCCACAGTAGACAGGCCAAAGTGCCCTATACTGCCAACGACCACACTTTGATAAAAACCGTAATGGAGCTCTTTGACCAACTTTATAACCGCCGTGTGTTGGTACGCCTCGTAGGGGTAAAAATGAGCGACCTTGTGGGCGGAGGATATCAAATACGGCTTTTTGAAGATACCGAAGAAAAAGTTAACCTGTATCAAGCAATGGACAGGATTCGTAATAAGTTTGGCCAAGATGCCGTAAAAAGAGCTACCACACTAAACGTTAGGGGTATAGGTCAATTTCAAAATCCGTTTAATGGACTCCCGCCAATTATCCCCGCACACCGTAGACTCTAGTACATGTACCTCAACTGTCATTCTTATTTCAGCCTTAAGTACGGTACCATACCACCTGATGACCTGCTGGATATTTTTATAAAAGCAGGGGTGTCGAGTTTTGCGCTCACAGATATCAATAACACCTCTACGATACTTGATATCTTGAGAAAATCAGCCGATAAGCCTATAAAAATAATACCAGGTATCGACTTTAGAAATGGTGCAAAGCAGCAATTTATTGGTTTAGCCAAAAATAATGAGGGATTATACGAACTAAATGCCTTCCTTTCGTATCACCTACACACAGGCATCGATATTCCTGATACTGCTCCTACTTTTGAACATGCATTTGTAATATATCCTTATGGTAAAAAACAACCTAATCAATTACTTGCCAACGAGTTTGTAGGTTTACGGCCTTCTGAATATAGTAAATTGATTTTTACAGACTGGAAACACCACACCCATCTAATGGTAATATTACAGCCTGTCACCTTTAGAAATAAAAGAGATTTTAATGCACATCGGATTTTGAGGGCCATTGATAACAACACCTTGCTTAGTCGCATGCCCAAGACCGAAGAAGCATCCCCCGATGAAGTATTTGTACCAGAAACAATGCTGGAAAATATATTTGCAGCATACCCCCACATCATCTACAATACCAAAGCATTGCTGGCAGCCTGTTACGTTTGCTTTGAATTTAATGCAGAAAACAGCCATAACAACCAGCAAAGTTACACTGCCAACCAAGCGCTAGACTATAGGCTCATACGTATGCTATGTGCAAAAGGCCTCTCGTATCGATATCCACAAGCCGATAAAATGGTAACCGATCGCATAGAAATGGAGCTGCAAACTATCAAAGAAAAGGGCTTTGTTACGTACTTTCTTATTGCTTGGAAAATTTTAAAATATGCCCGCGCGCAAAATTATTTTTATGTAGGTAGGGGCAGTGGTGCCAATAGTATCGTGGCATATATATTACGAATCACCGACGTAGATCCCATAGAGCTCGATTTGTATTTTGAGCGATTTATTAACCTATTTCGCAAAAGTCCTCCTGATTTTGACATCGACTTTTCGTGGAAAGACCGTGAAGATGTAACTGCTTACATCTTTCGCACTTTTAAGCACGTAACCCTACTAGGCGCATATAGTACTTTTCAAAACCGATCGGTTATTCGTGAAATAGCCAAGGTATTTGGCTTGCCCGACCACGAGATAGACAAGCTGCAGAAAAAACCACAACATCTCGACCAAATCGGCACCCTAATTTTGCAATACAGTGAGGTCATCCACGGATTTCCTAGTCATATTACAGTACACGCGGCAGGTATTATTATTTCCCAATTGCCCATTTATCACTATACGGCCACATTTATGCCACCTAAAGGCTTTGCTACTACGCATTTTGACATGCATACTGCCGAAGATATTATGCTTTATAAATTTGACATATTGGGCCAAAGGGGGCTTGCAAAAATAAAAGATGCCGTGGCTATTATTAAACAAAACAGGGGTATAGAAGTAGATATTCACAACATAAGCCTATTTAAAAGTGATAAAGCCTCTAATGATCTTTTAAAAAAAGGAATGGCCATTGGTTGCTTTTATGTAGAATCGCCAGCCATGCGTATGTTACTAAAGAAGCTAGAAGTGTGCGATTATTTAGGCCTGGTGGCCGCTAGCTCGGTTATACGCCCAGGGGTGGCACAAAGCGGTATGATGCGAGAGTATATCCTGCGCCATCGCAACCCCGAGCGGCGCGCGTATGCCCAAAAAACCTTCCCTACATTATACGAACTAATGCCCGAAACTTATGGCGTAATGGTGTACCAAGAGGATGTGATAAAGGTGGCACATTATTTTGCAGGGCTTAGTTTGGCAGAGGCCGATGTACTACGCCGAGGGATGAGTGGCAAATACCGATCGAGGCAAGAATTTCAAGAAGTAAAAGACAAATTTTTTCAAAACTGCGCCAACAAAGGGATTACATCGGCCGATGCGCTTGATGTTTGGAACCAGATAGAGAGTTTTGCAGGATATGCATTTGCCAAGGGGCACTCTGCTAGCTATGCAGTAGAAAGCTATCAATGCCTTTATTTAAAAACTTGGTTTCCATTAGAATTTTTAGTGGCCACCATTAACAATGGAGGAGGGTTCTATTCGACTGAGTTGTATCTGCATGAGGCACGGCTTCATGGGGCTACAGTGCACTTGCCTTGCATCAACATTAGTAATCAGGTAGCAGTAATACAAGATAAAAATATCTACTTAGGCCTAGGAATGATTCATTCACTCTCCGAAGCGACCCTGTTTGCCCTATTGAATGAGCGAAACCGTGCAGGTGCCTTCACAAGCTTGAACGACGTTATTCATAGGGTATCAATATCGTTAGAGCAACTGGTGATACTCATAAGAGCCGGCGTGTTTAGATTTACTGGCAAGTCTAAAAAGGAATTACTTTGGCAAGCTCATTTTTTATTGAGCAAAACCCAAAAAACAACACCACAGCCTACTCTTTTTGAAACAAAATCAAGGGAGTTTACCTTGCCTTTATTGTGGGCACATGATCTCGAAGACGCCTATGACGAGATAGAGCTCATTGGTTTTCTTATTACCCAATCTCCATTTAGCTTAGTTACAGAACTCCCTCTTGCACCAGCAAGAGCTGCACTATTGCCTTTTTATGTACAGCAGGAAGTGACTCTAGTGGGTTATATGGTGCATGTCAAGCCCACCAAAACCAAGAGCGGCAAGCGTATGTATTTCGGTACTTTTCTTGACTTAAATGGAGAATGGATTGATACTGTCGTATTTCCACCTACCGTTATTAAATTTCCCTTCTCAGGCCCTGGTTGCTATCTACTACATGGCAAAGTAACCGACGAATTTGGCTTTTGTAGCTTAGAGATTATTTGGCAAAAACGACTGCCCAATCGCAATATAGACGACACCACAAGTACACGATTAAAAGTACCAACTAGCACTCCTATTTCTTTAACATAGGGGGAGTGTCTGTAAAAGCACCAGCAGTAATAATGGGAATGTTAAGTTAGGGAATGAAAGTTGTGAAATCGATTTTTTTTTTAAATTTGGGTTTTAATTTTTTGTTTTACGGACACTCATCTAAAAATCCCTTCAATCGCAAATACTTAACATAAACTCCTACGATAAAAAAATAAAAGCATCTTGGTTTAAAAGTTTTTAAATTGTAATAAGTGAGCGAATTTTATTTAACATTTTGTATTGGTAGTTTGATTTTCTATTTAGCTTTGTTTCGGTGGTCAGTTAGGACTCCTAAATTGAGATATGCCTTAAAATGTGGCATTATACCCTAAAGTCTTGCTTGTTTCATACCCTAAAAACTATGAACGACACAGAAAAATTAAATATTAGCAATATTTATCTTAAGCTTTTAAACCAACAATACTTTGTTGCTGAAGAATTAGATTACACCAATTTCAATAAACGTATTCCAACTTTACAAGCACTGTCAACCATTGGTAATAGTGGAATAAGTGTTTTTGATTTATTTAAAAAAGAACATATTTTTTATTCCCCTAACTTTTGTACCATCCTAGGTTATAGTTTACAAGATATAATTGACAATGGACACCATTTTTTTGACAATAAAATTCACCCAGATGATTTTATTGAATTAATGAAAAATGGAATTACCTTGTTGAAGCTGTTTTACCAATTTTCGTCTGATGAAAAATCCAATTACAAACTCGTTAATGAATACAGAGTTTTGAATGCGGAGAATAAATATATTAGACTACTTGAGCAGCATCAAGTTTTAGAATTAGATAAGTATGGTAATTTATGGCTTACGTTAAGCACCATCGACATTTCACCAAATCAAGACATTGAAGGAAAAATTAAAAGTCAATTACTGAATTTTAAGACAGGTGAAATAGTCACTTTTAAAGAGGACAGTAAACCAGATAAAACTATAGGTATATTTTTAACTCAAAGAGAAAAACAAATTTTACAAATGGTAAAAGAAGGATATTTAAGTAAAGAAATATCGGACAAACTAGCCATTAGCTTACATACGGTAAATACACACAGACAAAGATTGTTAAGTAAATTAGGGGCAAATAATTCTATGGAGGCAGTTGTTTTTGCTTCAAAATTAGGATTAGTGTAGTTGCCTAATACTGATTTATCAGTATTGCACAAAACTTGACATTGAAAGAACTTTGTACTTTCAATGTCAACCCAATTTGCAATGTACAAATATTTATTACTTCCAGTCGTTTTGCTGTTTGTTTCACTTTCAATATTTGCTCAACTTCCTACACAGTCTATTCGGGGAACAGTAATTGACAATGCATCAAATTCGCCGCTTGCCTTTGTAAATATTATAATTCAAAATACCAACAAAAGTACGACAACAGATAGTATGGGTAATTTTATTTTGCCAAGTATTGTCGTTGGTAGGTACAACATTCAAGTATCTATGATGGGGTACGAACCGTTAACTTTAAACGAAATACAGGTAACATCGGGTAAGGAAGTTTTTTTAAACGTTTCATTGAAGGAAAATGTAACTTCTTTAACTGAAGTAGTTATTACACCAAAAGTCAACAAAGAACAACCGCTCAATTCTACAGCCACATTAAGTGCAAAAATGTTGAGTGTAGAAGAGGCTAAGCGTTATGCAGGAGGCTTTGATGACCCAGCAAGATTGGTATCTGCCTTTGCCGGAGTATCCAGTAATGTAAGTAACAACGCCATTGTTGTACGGGGAAATAGCCCTCAAGCGCTACAATGGAAATTGGAGGGTGTAGAAATACCTAATCCTAACCACTTTGCAGATTTGAGTGCTTTTGGTGGTGGTGGATTGACTGCTTTGAGTAGTCACTTATTAGCAAATTCAGATTTTTTCTCAGGGGCAATGCCTGCTGAATATGGCAATGCACTTTCTGGTGTATTTGATATTTTTATGCGTAAAGGCAATAATGAGAAATCAGAACATACCCTTCAACTTGGGCTTTTGGGTCTTGATGTTGCTTCGGAAGGCCCATTTAAGAAGGGAGGAAAGTCATCTTACCTTTTCAATTACCGCTATTCAACCTTAGCTTTGCTCGAACCTGTTTTGCCAGAAAATGCAGGTGGTACAAAATACCAAGATTTATCATTCAAACTTAATTTTCCAACTAAAAAAGCTGGTACATATTCTGTTTGGGGTATTGGCTTAATTGATAAATCCGGAGCAGAAGCAAAAAAGAATACGAGTGAATGGAAGTATAATACCGACCAAGAAAATCAAGATGTAAAACAGTATATGGGAGCAATGGGTGTTAGCCATAAAATTTTGTTGAACAAAAAGCAATTTATAAAATCAAATGTTGCTACAACTATAAATGGTATTGACTTTAGAACTGAAAGAATGAACAATAATCTTTCAAGTTGGCCAAAAAACAAGGTGGATAATAAAAATTATACTATTGTCTTGTCTTCATTTATAAATTCAAAAATCAATGCAAAGCATACTAATAAATCTGGCTTGGTAATAACCAATATGAATTATGATATATTGTTAAAAAATGCCTTTCCATTTGGTTCTCCCTTAAAAACAATTGTTGCCGAAAAGGGAAGTAGTACTTTGTTATCGGCTTATAGCAACTCTACTTTTAGTATAAATGAAAAAGTAACTATAAATGCGGGAATTAATACTCAATTATTTACATTAAACAAGCATTACACCGTTGAGCCTAGAGTGGGTATAAAGTATCAATTTGCACAAAATCAATCGTTTAGTTTTGCTTATGGTTTGCATAGTCGATTGGAAAGACTAAATTATTATTTTGTAAAAAACAACAATGGCGAAAGGGTCAATAAAAATATTGACTTTACCAAATCACATCATTTGGTATTAGGCTATGATATTAGCTTATCAGAATTTACCCACCTGAAAGTGGAAACTTATTACCAGCATTTATTTAAGGTCCCCGTAATAGCTGATAGTTCTTTTTCAATGATTAATCAGCAAAACGACTGGTTTTTTAATGGCAAATTACAGAACAATGGAAATGGGAAAAACTATGGCATTGACGTTACTTTTGAAAAATATTTATCACAAGGATATTATTATATGACCACGGCTTCCTTATTTAATTCTCTATACAAAGGTGGCGACAATATATGGAGAAATACCCGATACAACCGTAACTATGCATTCAATTTTTTAATTGGGAAAGAATGGGAAATAGGAAAAAACAAACAAAATGTTTTAAGTTTAAACGCAAGGTTAAGCTATCAAGGAGGCGACCATTATTCTCCAATAAATTCTACACTTTCAATCCAAAATCAGGAGGTGGTTTTTGATGAAACAAAAGCTTTTAGCAAACAAGTTTCACCAGCACTTGCCAGTCATTTTACAATAAGCTATAAAATAAATAAAAATAAATCTGCTCAAGAAATTGCACTTAAAGTCATTAACGCTACACAATACAAAGAGTTTATGGGTTTTCAATACAATTACCAAACACAAAAAGTAGATGAATACCGAGAAGCAATATTTATCCCTAACTTAAGTTGGAAAATCGAGTTTTAAATGCCCAGATGGTTGATCGAGATGATGGACTGTCAGAAGCGGGAACTTTTGCAAAACCACCGTTTAAAAAAAAGGTTGAATTAATGAGTTAGCATTATTCGACTTGTTCCGAATAACAGGCCTATCGGAAAGGATAAATGGGATTTGTTATCTGAATTTTTTTGGTTTACTCTTGGCTGTTCCGAGTGTTATAAGTAATTCAATGGTGCTGTAAGGTTAGTTGTATTGCTGAACTCTTCTCATTGGAATTGGATTCCGTTTATACTATTTTGCAGTTTAAATACGGTTCTATACAACTAATGATACAAGTTAGTGATGTCGTTGAGTGAAATTTTTGCCTAGAAGCAGCCTTTTGCAGTCTTCTTTGGTTGTTTGGCAATTTGGATGCACTTTAATCGATGTTTTGTATTTAAGTTAAACGTTTTTGCTAATAATATGGGATAAGCGAGAAGGTTGGGCTAGAAGGTTGTTTGATGCGTGAGTTATAATTATATCGCAATAGGATGAAGGCAATCATCAATAACTCGGTTACTAATTATATTTTAACCCTATAAACTTGAATAATGCAAAATGAATTAATAAAGTTTATGTCTAAATATGTAGATATAACAAAAGAACTTGAAGTGGCACTAATAGAAAGTTCATTTATAAAACAGTTCTTAAAAGGAACCATTTTATTAAAAGAAGGACAAATTTCCAACGAATGTTTCTTTATTTTTAATGGATGTATCAGAAGCTTTTATTTTGAAGATGGAGAAGAAATAACAACAGCACTTTACACTGAAGAACAAACAGTTACTCCGCCTACATATGGTAAAAATGTACCATCAAAGTTGTATTATGAATGCTTAGAAGACATAATTGTAACAGTTGGCACACCTGATTTGGAAAATGAAATGTATGCCAAACATCCACAATTAGAAACTTTATCAAGAATAGTAGGCAACCGAATAATAGCCAATTATCAAGAAGAATTATTTGATTTTAAGCATTCAACCAATGAGCAACGGTATTTGAGACTTCAAGAAACTAGACCTGATTTGTTTCAAAGAGTACCACTTAACATCATTGCCAGTTATTTAGGCATGAAGCCAGAATCCTTGAGCAGAATTCGTAAAAGATTGCATCTCAAAACTAAAAAAATCTGAAGTCTGCCTATCCTGAAAGTGTTTTCTTAACTTAAGTCAAGGGTAATTAGGTTCTTAACCTTTTATGTTTGTGGTATAAAATATCACTTAAAGCACTAAGATTATGAATTTAAAATTAAGTTTCTTTTTGTTACTATTTTTTGTAGCTATTTACCAGTCTATTGCACAAGGCAATTATCAATCGAGGAAAGACTTAGATTCTACTAAGAAGTTTAGGCTGAGTTTTCCGGTAATAATTTTGTCTAACATTGGCAATGGAGGTGCACGAACAAACACTCAGCACGTTGAGCTTCATTTCAAATATAAACTAGATTCAAAAAATATATTTGGTGTAAAGTTGGCCACTTGGCGACTGTTTCAGCCGATGGGAATTCTTTGGTGGGATGGACTTTTGGATAAAGTAGAGAACAAAAGCGAGTACTACCCTGGTTATTTACGTGAAACAGGATTAGGGATTTCTTACCAGCGCATGATATGGAAGGGGCTATTTGCAACAATAGAAGTTTTGCCACAATTAAAAACTTATTTAAATGAGGATAATTCAAAAATTGGAAATGGTTTTAAACTATATACTTCTTATCACATTGGCTATCATATACCTTTTTTTAAGAATAGAATGTTTATTGAACCACAAATCCATTGTCAAAACTGGATGATTGACACCAATACTCCATCACAGTTTAAAGCATTAGATAATAAATGGAGAAGCTATTTTCTTTTTGAACCAAATATTTACTTAGGGGTTAAATTTTAAACCAAACGCTTCAATATAATTGATTGATATTATGAATAATATCAATCAATTAAAATTCTTTATTCACAACAAGGCAATTTGCTAAAATTGTTTGAACCTTTGAACGTTGGTTATTTTATAATTTTCATTGATTAAACTCGGTTTAATTTACGTAGTTTTTGGCCTAAAATTTAAAGTGCCAACAAAGGTGCAGGGTTATTAAGAAGTGCCAAGAAACATAGGTCAAATATAACGTTTCTCTTAAGGGTCTTTTTTAACTAATAAGTGGCAAGCATTAGTCCTGCCTTTATTTCATCAAGTACATCCATTGTTTCCTCGTAGGTATTAGCCTCTACTAGTTTTAACCTAAAAGGTTTAAAATCGGGAATTCCCCTAAAATAGTTAGTGTAGTGCGCTCTCATTTCAAAAATACCTGTTTTTTGGCCCTTCCACTCCACAGAAAATTTTAAATGTGCCATTACTGTGTCTACGCGTTGTTGTATGGTAGGAGGGGAGAGTTTTTGACCTGTTGCTATATAATGTTTGATTTCTTTAAAAATCCACGGATAGCCAATTGCGGCCCGGCCAATCATTACACCGTCTACGCCATATTTGTTTTTATATTCTACTGCTTTTTCAGGAGAGTCAATATCACCATTGCCAAAAATAGGTATATGAATATCGGGTAAGTTTTTTACCTCTGCTATCAATGACCAATCGGCCTCACCTTTATACATCTGTGCACGTGTTCGGCCATGAATAGTAAGCGCACTTATTCCCACGTCTTGTAGCCTTTTTGCAGCTTCTATAATGTTTTTGGTGCTATCATCCCAGCCTAGTCTGGTTTTTACCGTTACGGGTCTTGTGCAGCTTTTTACAATTTCTTCGGTTATTTTTTGCATTTTGGGCAGGTCTTGCAATAACCCCGCGCCTGCTCCTTTACATGCCACATTTTTAACAGGGCATCCATAATTGATGTCTACCAACTCAGGCTGTGCGGCATCGGCAATTTTGGCTGCCTCACGCATTACTTCTACCTTATCTCCAAATATTTGAATCCCAATTGGTCGTTCATAGTCATAAATATCTAGTTTGTGAAGGCTTTTTTGGGCGTCTCGAATGAGTCCTTCACTTGAAATAAATTCAGTGTACATCATATCCACCCCATTTTGTTTACACACAGCCCTAAAAGGAGGATCGCTTATGTCCTCCATGGGGGCTAATAATAGTGGAAAGTCACCTAACTCTATGTTGCCTATTTTTACCATTTGTTGCAGGTTGATCGCCCTTTTGTTATTTTTAATGTAAACGTTTTTTACTAAAACTAATTACCTTTACATTCGTTCAAGAAAGAACATTGTGGGGTAATAAAAAGATTGCAAAGTTAAAATTTTTATGGATAATATTGAGCATCAAGCACAAAGAATGCACCCTTTTTTATCATTAGTTATATTATTTCTCTTTTTTGTGAGTGGTTTATTCATATTTTCTTTTGTGGGTATATATGTTGTAAGTTTTCTTTTTGGACTAGATGTTTCCCAAACCCAACTATTACTTACTCATGGTCGATACAGTGAAATAGATAGAAGTGTGATTTTAGTTTATCAAGCTATTTCAACACCCATAGGAGGATTTATTGTTCCAGTGTTAGTGTGGAATAGACTATTAGAAAAGAAATCGACAACAAGTTTATTTGGGAAAGTTCCTATAAATCTGATGGCTGTATTAGCCTTTACAGGGTTGTTTGTAATCACTTTTATGCCAGTTAACTCTGTTTTTATTGAGTGGAATTCTGCTATAATTTTACCTAATGCCTTAAAGGAAATGGAGATTTGGATGAAAGTTACCGAGCAGCAACTTGCCCAAACTACGAAATTTATCACCAATTTTCAAAATCCATTCGAATTGTCCTTAGGAATATTAGTTATAGGTTGTTTTACTGCATTTGGGGAAGAACTTTTTTTTAGAGGCGTATTTCAAACCAAATTAATTCAAATCACTAAAAATGTACATTGGGCTATTTGGATTACTGGATTTATTTTTAGTTTTGTTCACTTTCAGTTTTATGGATTTGTACCTCGAATGCTCCTTGGAGTTATTTTTGGTTATTTATATTATTGGTCTGGAAGCCTCTTGGTGCCAGTTTTTGCCCATTTTGTAAACAACACTTTTACATTGTTAATGATACACCTTAACAATCGTCATATCGTTACTTTTGATGTGGAGTCCGCAGAGAAGATGCCCTGGGCAGTAGTGTTGGTTGCAGTGATTTTTGTTATTATCTTTTTAAAGTACTTTTACACCAATAGGGTAAATTTTAATTGATAATGTTTCTGATTCAAAGATAAATTCTCCAAGTTTCAAATTGTATTGGAAATGTGTAATGTTGCCTAAATCCAAATTGGATTACTTCGGTATGTAGCTAAATTGGCTGGTTCAAATTAAATAAGAAGAATCAAGGTAATTGGTTTTCTAGAATTTAACACCGTTAATTGGATTGCCTTTTAACAAAGTTTTAGTCTGTTAGGTGATTTGGGTTTAAACCAAATATATATATATTCGTAAATAATAGAATATAAACATTTTAGTAAATTGCTTTTTATTATTCAAATATCTAATCTCATGCGTTTAGTATTTTTTATATTAACTTTTACAGCATTCTTTGGGGTATATGCTGGTCCGCTTGATTCTATTAAGGTCTATGTTAGATCAGAAAAAGATCTTCCATTACCAAATCAAAAATTGAGTATAGATAAAAATCCTGCGAAGGTGACTAATAAAAAGGGTGTATTTTCATTTGTGCCGTCCAAAAAACTAGAAATACCTTGTGATGTTGACATTTATTCAGAAGAATATGCGGTAGATGACTATGAATATCAAGAAACTGAAAAAGCTTTTTATATTACTTTAAGAAAACTAGTTGTGCCGGAGGTTTTGGTGCAAATCTTGTTTGAAGATAAAAGTCCAGCAAAGAAATATGGAATAAAGTTTAAAGGTAAAAGCTATGTTACCAACGAAATGGGGAAGGTCTCTATTCCAGGTAAATTACCAAATAATAAAGATTTTGTATTAAACGATGTCGTTGTGTCTTTATCTCCTAAGGGTAAAGAGTACATACTTATTTTAAAACAACCTACCAAACTAGTTACCTCAAACACAGTTATAGAACCCCCTGTGCCAACACAAGCAGATACTATCCCAACTGCCACACCAGTAGAAAAAACTACGTTTCAAGCTTACACAGAAGAATTTGGTAAAATTGAAGATGAGCTGGCGTTTGAAAGAAAACAAATTGACGACGTTGATTTAAAGTTACGCAGACAATTAGAGGCAATAACAAAACGATTGAATAATGAAAAGGGCTTATCAATAGCTGAACGAAATGAGTTGTTAAAATATGAGGCAAAATTGCATAAAGACCTAGAAGAGAATATTGTTAAATTTAATGAATCCAAAAAGAAAATATTTTTCATGATGGACAAATTTAGATACTCCTTGATGCAAAAGGATTCTGTTAATAAAATTATGGAAGCCAAATTAAAGGCTGAAACCAACAGGCGAAAGGCCATTGAAATGCAGTCGAAACGTCAAGCACTTATTTATATTATTATTATAGTGACCATCCTAATATTGGCAATTGTCTTTTATGGAATTGCTCGAAAAATAAGATTGCAAAAGTCACTTTTATCAAAGTCCAATGAGCGTATGATACAAACAATGCACGAAAAGGAAAATAGAATATTAAGTTTGCGGTCAATTGTAATAGATTTATTTGTTTGGGCAAAACAGATAGGTACTTCGCAGCCTAATCTTCAATTGAGTTCGTTCGTTGAAAATGAAAATTATTCATTGGCCAGTTTGTTACCAGAACACTTGAAGGTTGAAAATATAAATGAGCTCAAAGCTAACATGTTCACAGATAAGTCACTGTATGCTAATTTTTGGGAAGCTCTAAGAGAAAGTTTGGAAATTGATTCTTGGGAATCAGCTAATGGGGTTGTGGATAATAATGAACTAAAAACAGCACTTAGAATAAGTTCAAATGGATTTAAACCATCATATCAAGCAATTTCAAGTAGTGCTTGGCAAAAAGCCAGTCTAATTTCTCAGTTGCTCAATGTGGATTTAAGTTACATTAATAACGAATTGGTAGTAAAATTCAAAAATGGGTAAGTATTAGACCCAAATAAGTTACCCTAATAATAAAGAATGGACAAAAGAGTATTGTTATACCTATTTTTGTGTTTAAACTTGATTGCCTATTCGCAGGCACCGGGGGGGTATATCTCAAATT
This sequence comes from Cytophagaceae bacterium, assembly GCA_027488865.1. GTDB lineage: Bacteria > Bacteroidota > Bacteroidia > Cytophagales > UBA9547 > JAIYAU01. The sequence continues at coordinate 6,797 of JAIYAU010000014.1, read as the reverse complement.
TAAAATCGTGGTACAAGTCTAATAATGGTCTTAGTGTAACGGGGGTAGATGTTAATGCATGGAACAATAGTGTAGGTGGATTTCCAAATTTGTCTAATAAAATTGGAACACCTACCGTTAAGACCTCTGGATTAAATTATAACCCAACAGTAGTATTTCAGGGAAATGAGGCGCTGTTTACAAATACAGTTGCAGGAACCAACTATATTAACAATAACAACAATACAGTTTTTGTTGTAATAACAAAGGCTCAAGATTCGCCAATAGGATCAGGAGTAGTTGCTAAATGGGAGAGTAACCTTAATCCTACAACCAACAGAATTACAGTAGAAACAAATAAACTGGCAGATAATTTTATCCGATTCGATTTCCCTAACAACACTACATCAGTCTTAAACCTACAGTCAGTTAACAATAAGCCCTTTCTATTTACCTTTAATAACAATGGAAATTTTGATTCATTGTTTGTTTCAGGATTATCAGAATCGCGATTGGCCACCACCTTATCCGCAAATAGTGCTGAGACTGGGCTATTTTCTATTGGCGCCAATTCTAACGGTGCCTACTCTTATATTGGAGAAGTAGCAGAGGTAATTTATTATGGAGAGCTCCTTAATGCCGCAAATCGATTAAAGGTAGAAACCTATTTGGCACTAAAATACGGCTTTACCTTAGGTTCTAATTCGAGACCTGTAAATTATATTTCCTCTAACAACAACGTTATTTGGACAGGATCGACCACCTATCAAAACAACATTGCTGGTCTGGCTCGTGACGACAACTCTGCGCAAAATCAAAGGCAAGGGTATAGCCAAGTAGATTCTACCCTTAAAGTAGGTAGGGGTACCATAGCAGCAAGTAGTCTTTTAAATCCCAATGCCTTAATTAATGATAACAGCTTTGTGGTTTGGGGCGACAATGGGCAAAATATGAATTTTGGCGCTGCTGGCTCTGCTATTTTTACCACTGGGGCCTTAGGGGCTAGGTCTAACAAGGTTTGGAGACTTCAAGAAACTGCCACAGTTGGGTCGTTGAAATTGGCTTTTCCTGCCTCCATTGGTACTTCAGGTAAATATTTGGTAGTTTCTAATGACGAAACATTTAATAGTACAGATACTTACATAGCCTTAACACCAGAAGTAGTAAATGGCGTTCCTTCACTCACAGCTAATTATGATTTTAATAATGGCGTACAATATTTTGCGGTTGCGGATTTTGGCATGAATATCAATGGTGAAACTGGTAGCTGTAATGAAGAAAGCTTTGTCGTTTTGCCAGATTTGGCAAGTAATGACTCATATATAAATATGCTAAGAAGAACTTGGTACGATATGGATCCACTTACCGTAGGTGTTCAAACTTCTTTTTCCACCGCGGCAGGTACTTGGCAATATAGTAACATTACAGGAAATTTGGTTTTTGTTGCTTCACCAGGTTTTTCTGGTCTTGCCCAACTTAACTACCAAGTATGTGACAGTTTAAACCCTAGTGTGTGTGATACCGCTTTAGCCAAAATTACAGTTTCTGCAGTTTCTAACGCTCCAGGTGGTATTAAATCCGGACTTAAGGCTTGGTATAAATCTGATTTTAACGTAAATACCTCGGGAGGCAATGTTACTGCGTGGAATAATGCTGTAAATGGTGGCGTAAACTTAACAAGTGTTGTAAATACTCCTTTGTTGAAACTACGTGGTTTTAATTATAATCCGGCCATAGAATTCGATGGAACAGATTATTTTGAGCAAATAAACCAACCTGGATATAATTTTTTAAGAAATGGAAATAATTCTGTTTTTGTAGTATTATCAAATACATCTGGAACACAATCTGGTATTGTAACCAAATGGGAGGATAGCGGTATAACTTCAAGGTTTGCTTTTGAGGTAACTTATTCTGCACCAAACTTTAAGTTAAGAACGGATTATCCCAATTCCTTAATGGGCAGTATGGTCATTGGTACTACTAATATCGAAGGAAGGGCTATTATTGGGTCTTCTCATACATCCAGTACTATAGATAGTCTTTTTACCTCTGGGTTATTAGACGGAACAACCACAATTATTAATCCAGGATTTGGTAATAATTTAAATGGTCAATTTAATGTAGGAGGACAAGGAAGTGGGTTTAGGTTAAATGGACGAATTGCAGAAATAATTTATTTTGGTGCCAGATTAGGAAATAGTGGTCGGCAAAGGGTACAAACCTATTTGGCCATCAAATATGGCATTTCATTAGGATCAAATGCAGTACCAATTAATTATCAAGCGTCAAACGGTTCAATAATTTGGTCAGGATCTACTACTTACCAAAACAATATTGCTGGTATTGGCAGAGATGATGCATCAGCACTTAATCAAAAGCAATCTACAAGTCAATCAGACTCAACAGTTAAAATTGGATTAACTACCATTGCAAGCAATAACTCTTCTAACGTAAATTCCTTTACCGCAAATTTGTCATTTTTGACATGGGGTGATAATAACGCTGCGCTCACCTTCGGAGCCAATGGTACGGCTGTGCATAGCAACGGAGGCATAGGAAGAAGCTTGCTAAGAATATGGCGCACCCTAGAGACCAACACCGTTGGTAATGTTAAAGTAGCGTTCCCAACTTCAATAGGCACGATTTCAGGCAAGTGCTTGGTAGTGTCGTCAGATGAAACCTTTAATGCATCTGATACCTATATCCCACTAGTAGCAGAAGTGGTGAATGGTATAGCATCTTATACTGCTTCCTATAATTTTGTCGGTACTCAATTTTTTACGGTTGCAGATTTTCCAATTTCCATAAATGGTGAAATAAATACTTGTAATGAGTCTAGCTTTAAAATGATTCCCGATATTTCAACCAACGATACTTATCCTACCCTTTTAAAATCTTGGTATGACATGGATCCTGTTACTGTAGGTATTCAAAGCACCTTTACCAATGCAGCTGGAACATGGCTATATAATAAAAGTACGGGTAATTTGTTATTTACTGCTACTACAGGTTTTACTGGATTGGCACAATTGCAGTATCGAGTTTGCGATAGTGTAAATACTAGTACATGTGATACTGCGCTAGTGCGAATAACGGTTTTGCCAGTTTCATTAGCTCCTGGTGGAATTAAAAAGGGTTTATCTGCGTGGTATAGAGCAGATGCCAATGTCTCAACATCAGGATCAACAGTAACAGCTTGGAATAATTCTGTCACCAACGGGATTAACGCCACAACAATTGGCAGTGATCCAGATCTCTTGCCGACAGGCCTTAATTATAACCCTGCCATTAATTTTGACGGAAACGATAATATATTTACAAATATAGTAGGTGGATTTAACTTTTTGATTCCTAGTTTTAATTCCGCTTATGTGGTATTTAACGCTGCAAGTACTCCCTCTGGCGGCTCAGGTGTAGTTTCAAAATGGGAGAGTTCCTCTTTAAATAGGTCTTCTTTTGAAATTGTGCCTAGTGGCAGCAATCTAAATTTGGTTTATCAATTCCCTCGGTCATCTGTATCGGCCTTATCTACCAATAATTATTCTTTTGGCGCATTTTTAAATTTGGGTAAATCCTCTACCTCCCTTGACTCGCTTTATACCAACGGCGTTTTAGAGGCAACAGCCGCTATAGGTGGCAACGTTTTGGCCTATGAAAACACAGGAAGATTGGTTATTGGCGCACATTCAGGGGGTGGATTCAATTATGTAGGTAACATTGCCGAAATAATATATTTTGGGGCAAATCATTCATTGATTGAAAAAAACAGAATAGAAACATATTTGGCATTAAAATATGGTATTACCTTGGGCTCCCCGGTAATTCCAAGTAATTATATTTCTTCCTTTGGAACCGTACTTTGGGTGGGTAGTTCAACTTACCAAAATAATATTGCAGGAATTGGTAGAGACGATATTTCAGGTTTAAATCAAAAGCAGTCATTCAATCAGTCTAATACCCTTTTAAAAGTCGGACTGGGAACCATAGCTTCTTCTAATGCAGCTAATTCAAATACATTTGCCAGTAATAATATTTTTAATGTTTGGGGTGATAATGGAGGAGGTACCTTGTTTGACGTAAACATAACCGCACCTAACTCAATCACAGGACAGAGAATGTCTAGAATATGGACAATGAGAGAAAGTGGTGGCACTGTTCCTTCATTAAAAGTATCTATACCAGCAGCATCAGGGCCCGTTAGTCGTGGCTATTTAATAGTATCTTCTGATGCTGTTTTTGATGCAACAGATACTTATGTGCCTATGATTAACGAAACTATTAATTCTATTAATTCATGGTCATGTAATTATGATTTTACGAATGGACAGTTTTTTACTTTTGCTGATTTTGACATTCAAATTAATGGAGAAACTGGAACTACTTTTCAAGAAACACCAATTGTTGTTAGTAACTTAAGAGCCAATGACAGAAATTTAGAAGGAAATCTCACCAATGCGATGTATGACCTTAATACCACTTTGGCAGGTATTCAAACCACCTTTACAAATGCCTCGGGAGTTTGGACCTTCAATACAACTTCAGGGAATTTGACCTTTAATCCCGCAACAGGGTTTTCTGGAACAGCTCAATTGGTTTACGAGGTTTGTGAAGGTGCAACACCAGCACTTTGCGATACCGCCTTGGTAAAGATATTAGTGAATCCTGTAACAGATGCTCCAGGTGGAGTTACAGGTAATCTTACTTTCTGGCTAAAGGCCAATGACACCCCAAACCTTAACGTTACCTCCAATAAGATTTCACAATGGAACTCGGATTTTCCAGATGGACTAGTTTTTACCCAAGCAACAGGTTTAAATCAACCAGATTATGTTGCCAATTCCATTAACTTTAATCCTGCTGCAGTTTGTAGTACTGGTTATTTTATGCAAGGAAATAGAGTGGTCTATAATTCGACATCCAAAATGACCTTGTTTAATGTGTCTGCAACTACTACAGATCTTTCTATTTTTACCCAAATAGTTAATCCTACATCAAGTAATCCGTCTTTTACGCCAGGAGGACAGTTTGGATATTCTAATGCTCAAATAATAAATGCGCTGGCGCCAACAGGTTTACCAATTATCGCAGCTGCAAGTAGGGATTCTACCAATGCCACTACTTTTCCTGCAGTAACTTATAGGAATGGAAGTCAAATAAATTCTACAAATTTATTAGCACCTGTAGCAACAACAATCTCAGGTACACAAATACTTGGTCGAAATCAAGGCGCCTCTTCTGGGTATTCATTAGGAAGTGTGTCAGAATTAATCGGTTATAACAAGGTGCTTTCTGCAGCTGAACGTCAGAGGGTTTTTAGCTATTTAGCTATTAAATATGGTATCACTTTAAATGTAGATTATCTGGCTTCTGATGGCACACTTTTATGGGATATAGGTGGATCTGGAGGGTTTGATAACAATATACAGGGTATTGGACGAGACGATAAATCTTCTCTATACCAAAAGCAATCGAAGAGTGTTAATGTAGCAGGTTTGGTAACTATGGGAATAAAAACTATTTCCACCGATAATATTTCTAATACCTCGATTATGAATGATAAGGCCTTTGTTATTTTCGGTGACAATGGACAAGGAATTGCTTATAACAATGGATTTAATGGCCCAAGTGGGGTGCAAGGTGATCGTATGTTGAGGATTTGGAAAGTCAGTGAAGTAGGCACAGTGGACTCTGTGAAAGTCGCTATTCCAATAGCCAATGCAGGTATAGGAAGCACTTATTTGGTTGTTTCCAATGATGGAGCTTTTGATAGCGGCGATTTTTATATTTTAATGAAATCCGAAAACATTGGTGGTCAATTGTATATGACCACTAAGTTTAATTTCACCAATGGACAAATTTTTACTTTTGCTGATTTTGGTCAAGTAGTTAATGGAGAATCAGGCACTACCAATGAGGATACCCCAATAGTTATTACCAATTTAAAGGCCAATGACAAATTTTTTGATAATACCGTCACTTTTGCAAATTATGATTTAGATCCAAATACTGCGGGAATCCAAACCACCTTTTCTTCAAACGGTACTTGGACGCTTAATACTTCAAATGGTAATCTGACTTATAATCCTGCCTTAAATTTTAATGGGTTGGCCACTTTAATTTACAGAGCTTGTTCTAATGAAGCCCCACCAACCTGTGATACTGCTATGGTCAAAATTACTGTGAATGCAGTAAATGATCCTCCTATAGCCAATAAAGATGTATTATCTGGTACAGAGGATAATGCTGTTTCTGTTAATATTACCACAAATGATACAGATATTGATGGTTTGATAGACGCGACTACTGTTGATTTAGATGTAGTTACAGTAGGAATTCAAAAAACTTTCACTATTGTTGGTCAAGGTACTTTTACAGTTGATAATGCTGGTTTACTGACCTTTACCCCAGTATCTGGTTATAATGGTACAGTAAATGATTTGATTTATCGTGTTTGTGATACAGGTACACCATTGCCATCGCAATGCGATACGAGTATAGTAACAGTTACCATTTCGGCAGTTAACGACCCACCAATCGCCAATAAAGATGTATTATCTGGTACAGAGGATAATGCTGTTTCTGTTAATATTACCACAAATGATACAGATTCAGATGGTCTGATAGATGCGACAACCATTGATTTAGATAATGTATCCCCTGGGGTACAGAATAGTTTCACCATTGTTGGTCAAGGTACTTTCACAGTTGATAATGCTGGCTTGCTGACTTTTAACCCAGTATCTGATTATAATGGTACAGTAAATGATTTGATTTATCGTGTTTGTGATACAGGTACACCATTGCCATCGCAATGC
>JAIYAU010000041.1 GCA_027488865.1 Cytophagaceae bacterium | reverse complement strand
TATTTGGGTTTTCCCTTCTTTGTTTGGGTAAGGTTATGGCAGTATTAAAAAACTAGCAGACAATAACGCCATGGACCTCATGCACAATAGTCCGTTAGAAATTTTTAAAAGTAATGAATGGGTGGTGATTGTGTTTATTGGCGTGGTCACCTTTTTTAAACCCTTTGCCACATCCATCACTATTTTTAGCGGCGGCAACGGAGGAAATTTTGCACCATCCTTATTTGTAGGGGCTTATGTAGGCTATATGTTTTCATTTGTAATTAATAAAATGTTTGGTCTAGAGTTACCGATGAACAATTTTGTGATGGTAGGCATGGCAGGTATTTTAAGTGGACTTTTTCATGCACCACTTACAGCCATATTCTTAATAGCGGAACTTACAGGTGGATATATGCTTATCCTGCCCTTAATGTTAGTATCTGCATTATCTTTTGCTATTAAAAGGCATTTTGAACCATTTACTTTTGAAACCAAAAAACTCGCAGAAAAAGGACAGATTTTATCTAATAATAAGGATATGAATATTTTAGCAACGCTAAATACGGAGGAGTTGCTTGAAGTTGATTTTCAAAAAGTAGCTCCTAATTGTAAGCTGGGTGAAATAGTAGATTTGATAGCAACATCAAAAAGAAATATTTTCCCTGTGGTGGATGCGCAGGGGAAGCTGAGAGGAATTATATATCTTGAAAATATTCGAGACATCATGTTTAAATCCAACTATTATGATAAAATTAATGCCAAACAAATGATGCGCAAAGCGTTGGCTATTATTAAAATAGATGATGATATGTCGTCGGTAATGAAAAAATTTGATGAAACTGGAGCTTGGAATTTGCCAGTGGAGGAGAAAGGAAAGTATATTGGCTTTATTTCAAAATCTAGTATTTTTACCCACTATCGACAGCAACTTATTAACAACGAAAATAACTAATGAATCCTTTTGACTATTTAGTCATACTAGGGCCTACCGCTTCAGGCAAAACAAAACTAGCCGTTGCACTCGCTACCAAACTTGATGGAGAAATCATAAGTGCAGATTCTAGACAGGTATATAATGGAATGAATATTGGTACTGGCAAAGATCTTAATGAGTACAAGGTAGATCATGGTGTGGTACCATACCATCTTATTAATATTTTAAATGCTGGTGAAAACTATAGTGTTGCCACATTTCAACTTGATTTTGAGCTGGCTTTTGAGGACATAAGATGCAGAAACAAATTTGCGATTGTTTGTGGAGGAACAGGTATGTATATTAATGCCATTCTGCATCAATATGAATATACCCATGTGCCTATAAATGAGGAACTACGAAATAGTCTTGCTTCATCTAACCTAGAACAACTTCGGTCTATGTTGCTTAATCAACCATCGTCGTTCAGCAACCTTGCCGATACAAGTACACATAAAAGAGCTATAAGAGCCATAGAAATTTCCAATTATCTTCAGAACAACCCTGCGCCAATAAATACCGCTGTACCAAAAAAGGCTAAAATAATTGGGATTCATCTAGATGGAGAAGTAAGAAGAAGGAGAATCTCTGAAAGGCTGGTGAAGCGCATCGATGAAGGCCTAGTTCAAGAGGTGCAAGATTTATTAAATTGTGGGATTTCTGCGGATAAACTTATTTTTTACGGACTTGAATACAAGCTTATTACCCAATATTTATTAGGTCAATACAGTTTTCAAGAAATGATGCAAGCCTTGCACACTGCAATACATCAATTTGCCAAGAGACAAATGACCTATTTTCGCAAAATGGAACGAGATGGTCACCATATCAATTGGTTAGACGGTACCTTGTCCACTCACGAATTACAAGAAGAAGCTATTAAATTGGTTAAAGCCCTCTAAACCATCAAATAAAAATCCCCATACCCTGAAGGGAAAACAATTCTCAAATAACTCACCAATCTGCGATTTTTATAAGATTAAAATATTTTGATGTAACGCAAAATGAGTGTGTTTGAAACACCTTTGTATATAATAATTTTAAAAAAATAACTATGAAAGAATGCATCTTTAAATTCAGTTTATGTTTGCTTGTATTGGTAATGACACTGAGTGTTAACGGCCAAAACAAGAAAAATGAAAAGGCAAGGAAGAATGTTGCTATAGAGAAAGAAAATGTAAAAGATTCTAAGTCAGACCTAAAAAAGGCAAAGCAGAATCTTTCTGAGGCCAAAGTAGATTCGGCAGTAGATTATCAGAACTTCAAACAAGAAGCAGAAGCTAAAATTAGTGTGAACAAATCAAAAATTGCTGAATTAAAGACTAAAAGAGCTAATGATGACGTGGATTCAAGGGAGAAGTACAATAAAAAGGTGGCTAATCTTGAAGAAAAGAACAATAAATTACAAACTAAAATAAATAATGCTTCCAATACTAAATCAGTCAATTGGACTTCTTTTAAACGTGAGTTTAGGCATGATATGAACGAAATTGGACAGGCCTTTAAGGACTTAGGAGTTGATAACGCTAAATAGGAATCCAACAAGGAATACACTTATAAGTAGTTAAATAGTGTTTAACCCTTCAAAAGTTTGAACCTCATCCTAGTATTATTTTTGTGGATTATTTCCTTTGAAGGGTAAAACCTTACCAATAATGTTTTTAGCAAAGGTTGGTATTTAAGTTAGGGTAATTTTTAACCATTTTTAAAACAACAAAATATGAAATATCTGTTGATAGGGCTTATCGTTTCTCAACTTTATGCACAGGAGGTGCAATGGGCCTACAATATATTAGAGTTTTCTACCCAAAAAGGTAAAAGGGAATATTCTAATGCCCAAGTGCTAGGGATACCTAATGCAACACCCGCAGGCAAAGAAAATATTAATGCATGGCAAACTACAGGTAATCAGGCCGAAGATTACATTAAAGTTGGCTTTCTGGAACCCATGAAAGCCAAACAAATCATAATTATTGAAACGCTTAATCCAGGATTTATTACAAAAGTATTGGCTTATGATGCAAAGGGAACTGAGCACTTAGTTGCTACTTACAAACCCCAGAAAGTTGCAAGCCTTAGTAGAATATTACAAATAAACATTGCTGCCATAGATTATTACATTTTTGCCATAAAAATTGTTGTAAATAGTAAAGAACCAATAGCCATAGATGCCATAGGGATGACAACTTCAGACAAAGTATTTGCGATCAAAACAACTCCCAATGACATTATAAAAAGGAACATGGTGGCTAAAAAATTAAACATCAATGTGAATAGTGGTTATCCTGAAATGGGGCCGATTGTTACCTCGGACGGCAAAATGCTGTATTTTAGCAGACGTGATGATCCTTCTGCTATGGGTGGGAAACGCGATGAAGAAGATATATATTATGCAGCTTGGGATGATAAGATAAACAATTGGGGGCCAGCTGTTAATATGGGGGAACCTTTAAATAATACAGATCCTAATTTTATTAATTCGATTTCTCCGGATGGCAATACCATATTACTGGGTAATTCCTATCTTGATGATGGTTCCATGGCAAACGGAGTTTCGTTGGCACATCGTACTGCCACTGGATGGTCAACCCCCAAAAGATTGATTATTCAAGATGACGACCGCAACGTAAGTAAATTGGCGAACTATTTTTTATCTAATAGTCAAAAAATATTGCTGATTTCAAACAATCGTAAAAAAGATAGTAAAGGGGATAGAGACTTGTATGTAAGTTTTATGCAAACGGATAGTACCTGGAGCAAACCACTTAACCTTGGAGCTAATGTAAACACAAAAGGAATAGAAGCTGCACCTTTTTTAGCCGCTGATGACAAAACGCTGTACTTTACTTCAAGTGGTTGGATGGGTTATGGAGGCACCGATATTTTTATGACTAAGCGATTAGACGATACATGGACGAGCTGGACATTGCCTGAGAACCTAGGACCCGTAGTGAATACAGCGTTTAACGAATCTTTTCTTACTGTAAATGCTTCTGGAAGTAGAGTGTATTTTACGTCTCAAGCTAATGACTCTAAGGACATTGACATGTATAATTTGGTATTGGCCGACATTCTCATGCCATCTCCAACATTGCTCATGAGAGGTGTAGTGTTAAATAGCAAAACTAAAGAACCAGTTCCTAATGCCAAAATCTATTTTGAAAACATCACAACACTTAAAGATGTGGGTATTGCCACTTCTTCACCACTTACAGGAGAATATCAAATTACTTTAGCCTCGGGTAACATATATGGTTATTTGGCTGAAAAGGCAGGTTATGTGTCTATTCATGGTAATCTCAACCTTAATAACATGACACAATACAAAGAAGACAACCAAAATATCCTTTTAACACCTATAGAAGTGGGACAAGAGGTGATTTTAAACAATATATTCTTTGATTTTGGCAAGTACGAATTAAGACCCAGCTCTTACTTTGAACTAAACAGGATTTCTAAATTATTAAAAGACAATCCAAGTCTTAAAATTGAAATAGCTGCTAATACTGATAATATCGGCAAACTAGAGGCCAATGATTTGCTATCAATTAATAGGGCAGAGGCAGTAGCTTCCTACCTTATGATAGCTTCAAATGCTACGGAAAAACAAATTGTGTCAAAACATTACGGAGAAACAAAGCCAATTGCAACCAACGAAACAGAAAAAGGACGCCAATTAAACAGAAGGGTACAATTTAAAATACTTGAAAAATAACAAGGAGGTGATTTTACAATTAAACTAACTGCAATAATGATTTTAGGGTAACATAGGGTATATAGGTTTAATAAAGCTTTCAAGGTTTAAAAGAGAAATTCTAATAGAATAGCAACGCTCTTTTAAATATCTTGGAAGTTTTTTTTTGGGTAGGGGACAGCAAATACTGAAAATTTGCTCGATGGCTTTTGTCATTTTAAGCATGGTATTAAAAAATCTCAAACATGCTTGATCAAAGAAATGGGAGATTTTAGGGTAGAGATTTTCTTTGATATTACAACTGATAGTGGAGGATATACTTTAATTCGTTCGGATTTTAGTCTTGGAAACCCTTGGTTGAGTTTAATGATTTATACCAGTTCTTGCGATATCACAATACATGGATCATAACTTCTATATCCAATTCTGTTGATATCATGGATATAAACAAGCTAAAAATTAAAACGGAACGATCTTGGATGCGGGTTTTTAAAGGCAAATAAGCATTAAACGACTATTTAACCAGCTGGTCAATTTAGTAGCCAAAAAGCTAAGATGACAGAAATTAATACAAACCCTTATTGAAGAATAAATTAATAATTTGATAACATCGGCATAATTTCATAATGATACTTAGGTCTTAATTTGCGAATCAAATTAAACTTATCATTATGAAAAAATCATTATCATTTTTGTTTATTGGTTTATTGGCTTTAGGGTCATTAGCCAATGCTCAAACGCAAACTATTTCTTTGATTAGCCAAGGTGCTAGCTGGAAATATCTCGACAATGGGTCTAACCAAGGTACTGCTTGGAGGGCAACTTCATTTGCAGATGCTACGTGGAAGACAGGATCTGCCCAACTGGGATATGGCGATGGAGACGAATCTACCATAATTAGTTTTGGTCCATCAAGTTCCAATAAATATGTTACTTCTTATTTTAGAAAATCCTTTAACATCAGCAATGTAAGTGAACTTTCTAATATCAGTCTGCGCGTAAAGCGTGACGACGGAATTGTGCTGTATGTAAATGGTGTTGAGCGCTATAGAAACAACATGCCAACAGGCACCATTAGTTTTAACACCTTTGCAGCTGCTGACGCCAGCGATGATGGTAATACTTGGTTTACAGCTACATTGGCTAATTCAAGCTTCACTACAGGCAACAACGTAGTGGCCGTAGAAATTCACCAAAGAAGTGCCTCTAGCTCAGATGTAAGCTTTGACTTAGAGCTTAATGCTACACAAACTACTCCTGATGTAGCACCGCCTGTTTTGACTTCTCTTTCTCCAAATGATAATTCTAGTAATGTAAACGTTGCTTCCAATCTAGTACTTAGCTTTAATGAAAATGTGGCTAAAGGAACAGGGTCTATTTTAATAAAAGAGGCAGGAGTTACTACTCAAACCATAGATGTAGCATCAACTGCTGTTACAGTTAATGGAAATACAGTTACAATTAATCCATCAGATTTTGGTTTCAACAAAGCAGTAAATGTTGAATTTGCCTCCGGAGTAATTAAGGATATTGCAGGATTTAACTTTGTCGGTATTACAAACAGTACCGATTGGAATTTTACCACTCAAGCACAAGGAACCGTTTGTAATACTATTTCATGTTTTACCTCTGTTCAGCCAAGTGCACAAAGTGGAGTACTTGTATTGCCATCTACCCATACTTTTCAACAATTATTTAAACAAGGCAATGCATATACCTCAGGTGGAACTGCGCCAACCGGATTTGATTTTACTGGTTATGTACCAAAATCAGGAAGTAGTACTGCTGGATATGTGGCTGTCAATCATGAAAATAGTCCTGGTGGAGTATCTATTCTTGATGTGAGCTACAATGCCAGCACCAAACTATGGACTAGAAACAATGCCTACCCGGTAAGTTTCTCAGATGTGGTAAAAACTGAAAGAAACTGTTCCGGAGCGGTTACACCCTGGGGTACAATCATTACAGCAGAAGAAACTAGAAATACAGGTGATGCAAATGGCGATGGTTATAACGATGTTGGCTGGTTGGTAGAGATAGATCCTGTTACAAGAGCTGTAAAACAGTATGGGAACGGAAAAGCTGAAAAACTTTGGGCTATGGGTAGAATGAGCCATGAAAATGCCGTGGTAGCTGCCGACAATAGAACAGTTTATTACGGAGAAGATGACCCATCAGGAGCATTGTATAAATTTGTAGCCAACACAGCCGGAAATTTATATACAGGCACCTTGTATGTTTTAAAATTAACCAATTCTCTTTCAGGCGGCCAACCTACCTCTAGTACTGGCTCTTGGGTGGTAGTTCCTAACAGCACAATCAGTGATAGAAACAATACTTTCTCACTAGCAAGCGGTTTGGGAGCCACTCCGTTTAATGGAATTGAAGATGTAGAAATAGATCCTAATGGACAAATCTATTTTACCTCAAAAGGAAATGGCAGAGTATATAGATTTACAGATAATGGTACTAGTGGCGTAAGCAACTTTATTACCTACGTTGGCGGCACCAATTATACCATTAATTTTGGCAGTGGCGCTACCTCTACTGCTTGGGGAACAGGAAATGACAATTTAGCTTTTGACAATGAAGGCAATCTTTGGGTAAATCAAGATGGAGGAAACGGCCATTTATGGTTGGTAAGAGCAGGCCACACGCAAGCTAGCCCTCGCGTAGAGCTTTTTGCCAAAACACCTGCCGGTTCTGAGTCTACAGGTTTAACTTTTTCGCCTGATTTCAAATTCATGTTTGTTTCGTTTCAACACCCAAATTCAAGTAATGGCTCACAAACTGATGCATCAGGAGCATCTGTATCTATCAATGCAGCAACAATGGTGGTCATTGCTAGAAAAGAGTTCTTAGGAAATGGAACATTAAGAGTTGACAATGCTTCAGAATTGCAAAACACAGAGGAAGTAACCGTATTCCCAAATCCAATTAAAAACGCATTTACCATTTCTTTAAATTTAAAAGAAAGCTCAACAATAAGTGCAAGCCTAGTTGATATAAATGGAAATTTGGTCACCAACATTAAAAACAATAGCATATACCAAGCCGGAAGCAATGCTATTGAAGTTGAAGGAAGCTTTGCTAAAGGAATTTATTTCTTGAACTTGTTGATTAATGGTAAGTCAAGCTCAATCAAATTAATTGCTGAATAAAGTTGGTTGGTTTAATTGTTTGAAAAAGGTCAAGAAGCGTTCTTCTTGGCCTTTTTATTTATTGTTGGCAAGATGGCTGCGATATTCATCGACTTGAATAAACTAAACGCAAACCTCGACATCTCCACATTATAATTCATCCTCCAAAACCGCTACCAAAGCTTTCATTCAACAGTGTTTTACTCAAATCGTTTATTTTTAAAGGAATTCGTGAGTGCTTCGCAATTCATGGTTTGGATTGCGGGCGGTAGGGAAACTAAGGTGTTGTAGGCTATTACTTTGATATTATTTTTATTTTTAATTTCAATGGAGTCAAAAGATTTATTTTTTCTTAAATCGTATTGAGTAAAGAAGTCCAAAATTATTCCTGTTGATATCGTTTCCATTCTTATATAACAGTATATTATAACCGTAGAAAAATGTCATGTTAAAAAAAGATAAGCCTACAATAGGTTTTAGTCCTAAATACTCATTTGGGCTTATCCCAATTAAGTTTGCAGACAAACCTATCAAAAACAGGTTAGAAGATAATAATGACATCTCTACTTTACTATAATCATTTAGTATGCCTTTATTTAAATTCAACCATAATCCTTGAAATCCATAAGGATATTTGGAATACAAGAATTTTTTTTTCGATCGAAATTGAACTTTTGTGTCTGATCGAGTACCATATTCTAAACCCAAACCAATTGAAGAAAATCCTTCAATTTGTGCGTTGACATTTCCACCTAGTTTGTAATAATTTGTATTCATCAATTTGGATTGAGCACAAGTAAGTTGACTATAGCCAATTAATAGAAATAACAACACTACTTTCTTCATTAATGATTTATTTCAAAAGTTGAGTCAGATAAATTAATTATTGTTTTTTAATCCTCCAAAACCGCTACCAAAGCTTTAGTTCAACAGTGTTTTCATGGTTTGGCTTGCAGCCACCACGAAAACTTAGGTGTTAGCTGATGTTATTATTTCGTCCAACAAAATTTCTCAGTTAAAGAATGACCTCCAAATCCATCCAATTGTAATTCAGAAATTGCGAGGCTGTCACTTTTGTCTCCTATATAAATTTTATCAATTTCTATAATTAAGTCAACTTTTTTGTCAATCGAAAGTTTTACAGACTTGCCAAAATCAACATATTGAATCTTTGGAGTATCTTTAATATACGCATATCCAATTAGTTCATTGTCTATATATATAACTAGTTTTTCAATTCTCGAATAGGCAAAATATTGTTGTTTTGTTTTTCTGTTTCCATTTGCTATCAATAAACCTCTTAAATGAACTTCAGAAGAATCATTTTGTACAATTGTATCATTTTGAGTCGTACTTTCAATTGAGTCAATAATTGAGGAATAGCGTGACAAGTATACTTTATAGCTGATTTTCTTCTTAATCGGATTATTTATCAAGCAAACTGTGTTAACATTAAAATCAAAACTGTCTGACATATCTAATCCATCATTAATTCTATTTGGCGTAATTATCTTAGAATTACATCTCCAACTACATGCTCCATCAAATAAAGGGTCAATGTGTCCAAATAAAACTCGTGAAGTATCACTTATTATTGAATTTTTCGAATAACTCTTGTCACAAATCTTTGTAATTAGAGTTTGACAAAACCCAATGTTATAAATTACTAGAAATATGATCGATAGTAGTATTTTCATAATATCAGCTAACGGTACAGCTTTTTTGAAAGATGGTATTTTAGAGTCAATATACGGGACGTGAGGCAAAATTCCGCACACTTTTGAAATTATTCCGATGCATCAACGCCCTTCTTTAAGAAAAGCCCTGTTGGCTGCTGCACTTTTGGTGGTTTTGGATAATTTGATTAAAATTCTTGTTAAATAAAATTGGTTTATTTTCGTTTTATTGAAGGAGCAGTTTTTCAATTTTTTAAAAAAATACTAAATGAATTGAATACAATGAATGAAAATAATATGTAAGTCCTTTTTAAGAAGAGGAATTATGATGAACTTTAAAAATAAATATCCTATATGATTAAATACTGGGCTTATATTTTACTTTCTTTCTCTATAATATCAGAAGCGAAAAGCAAGATCTACGAGAAAGTCGATGTCATTTTCTATAATTCTAAATCAAGTTTAAATTCGTCCTATTTCTTGGAAAAAACGGGACTTGTTGATGCATTGATAGAAAGAGCAAAAAGCGGCAAACTTGATATTTATGGAGAAAATAGAACCTTAATTTCAAATAAAACTTTTTCTGAAAACTTCACCTATTTAGTACCAAAAGGAACAGATTTTGAAGAAGTTTGTTGCTGGGGATGCGAAGGAATTCATGAATACATTAAGGAATCTATTGGAATTGCAATTCACTCAATTGGAACTTTTAAAAATGATGAAAATATAAAATGGATTTCTATTGTTATCCCATCGGCTTTTTATCAAAAATATGATACAAACTATGCTGTTTACAAAGATAAGCCTTATAAAGTTATTGGTTCATTTAAATATCGAGATGTAAAGAATTTCTTAAAACTCAAGAAAACTTTTTGGATTAATGCTGAGAATATGGGAATTAGGCTTCCGATAAATGAAGCCTTGGAGGAAAAAATGTTTATACCAAATCAGCTTGTTATCAAATACAAAAATGAAATCATTTTTGATGGATTATCTTCTCCTGAAGTTGAAAAAAATGAAGATTCTCAAATTTCACAACTCATTATCAAGATAGAAAAAATTAAACTATTAACTAATTTGCTTTCGATTGACATACAAAACTTTAAAAATCAGGTAAGTAAAAATGAGATTCAAGAAAAGGATTTTGAATATATTTTTAATGTCGAATCTGAAATTACTTTCAATGAACATGAACAAGATACATTATTAAAATATCAAACCTTTTACAATAGCATTTCAGACACGTCCTTGCAACATGATAATAGCTTGGTCTACTTGTTGAATTTAGTCATTGAAAGCAACCAAATAGATTTAAACCAAACCTGTTTTTTTTCTAAAATTGTTGAAAAGAATTGTATTCCAAACCAGAGGTATAAGATAATAAAAGATGTTCTGGTGCCCAAATATCATTTATTGGAACAAAGAAATGTTGAATGTGATTTTGTTGACGCAATTTCAACTATGAGTATTTATCTAATCGAAGAGTATAAATATCAAATTGGAAAACCTATTAAAAAGAATATCCTAGGGATTAAATTATCGTTATCGGCTAATATTAGTCCAAGGGGCATAGAACGTTGGTTGTTTTATTTGCCTTTTGAGAAAATTGACAAATTATTAGTTCAAACAATCGAAAACAACCAAATACAAATAACTAAAATAGAAGATACCAATTTTGATAATTCTATAATATCATGTTCTAATGTCTATATTTCAGATATTTGGAAAAATGAATTGTATGGATATTGTGAATATTCACAAAACATCAGGAATGAAAGAATTAAAAAAGCGTTGGTAGATATTCTTGGTTATAAAAGGTTTTAGTTTGGGTTTCGAAGAAGTGTTGCTGCAAATCGAGTCACGCAAGGGAATTTCACCTCTGAGTTCTCACGGAACCATGCTTGAATAAAACTAAACCCAAGCCACGACATCTCCATATTATAATTCATCCTCCAAAACCGCTTCCTAAACTTCCGTTCAACAGTGTTTTACTCAAATCGTTTATTTTTAATGGAATTCGTGAGTGCTTCGCAATTCATGGTTTGGCTTGTGGGCATCACGAAAATTTAAGTGATTATGAGGCAATCTTTATTTCACCTTCCACTCTTTTGGTTTGAATGTCTTTTTGTTGTTTACAATTTTGACCGTATCTCCGCTTGGTTTTAGTACAAAAAGTCCTTTGTTTTCAGCATATTTATCTACTCCTTCACCTACAATCATACCTGCTACACCAGCCAAAAGTGTCTTTCCTTGTAGTCCGACCATCGGAAATTCCTGAATTTTTTTCATTCTATCCACATGTTCGTCGATATGATCTGTTTTCAATGTGTTTTTTACTTCGATTGCAATCGCGTATTGAGAGTTATAGATTAAAATATCCACCTCATACACAAACTCGTGTTTGCTATCTTTCTGAACATAATGATTTGTGATGGCATGCACCGGAATTCCCCAATTGTCAAACTTATTAATTAAATCTGCCCTAACTTGTTCTTCCGCAAAACGACCTAATGTGTCACCTAAGTCAGCTATTTTTCTACTGAGTTCTTTATTTACCTTTTCTATACGTTTGTCAGTTGCTGCAAAAAGTTCCAATACATTTTCGTAAGTCAATTCAGCCATTGGTATTGATATTTACACAAATATACCATTTTGAGTTCGGGTTTCAAACTTTCGATGTGGCATCTATTGGCCCTGCTATTCCACTATGCCTCCTTGGGAGTGCTTCATAATTTGCAATTCCGTATAGCTACAAACCTATTCCCAAACCTCGAAATCTCCAATAGGTGCCTAATAGTCTTCATTTATTTATCAGATAATGTTACCAAAGATAGTAAATTAGGTAATATTTACTTCAAGCAGAATATTTTGCTGTAATTAGGTTTATTTTAACATCACCACAACATGCAGCCATGTGTCTTACTGGAAAAAGGTATTTTATTTTTAAAAATCACTATTTTTGGTTTCTCAAAGCTTTAATAATTGAAATATACCATACCCACTACCCTATTACCTATACATGAAATTGTAGCTGAGGTAATTTCACATTTTGAAACACAAAGTACCTTAATTGTAAAAGCACCACCCGGCGCAGGTAAAAGCACTTATCTTCCATTGGCTTTCTTAAATGAACCATGGCTAGCACATAAGAAAATTATTGTTTTAGAACCCAGAAGGCTGGCCGCTAAGACCATTGCAACCCGAATGAGTCAGTTACTTGGCCAAAATGTGGGTGACACAGTAGGCTATCGTATTAGATTTGAAACCAAAATAAGCTCTCTTACCAAGATTGAGGTTGTTACAGAAGGCATTTTAACAAGGATGTTACAATCTGACAATTGTTTAAAGGAGGTAGCAATGGTTATTTTTGATGAATTTCACGAACGCAGTATTCACGCAGATGTGGCTCTGGCTTTGTGTAGAGAATCTCAACAAAAATTGCGTCCTGACTTGCGATTACTCATTATGTCAGCCACCATGGATTTGCCAGAACTTTCTAGCAAACTCAATTCTAAAATTATTGAGAGCCAAGGCAGGCAATATCCTGTAGAAATTCATTATACAGGTGAAACGGATTTACAACTTTTGCCAGAATTGGTGGTAAATACCATAATAAAAGCTAGCAAAGAAACTACAGGAGACATATTGGTATTTTTACCAGGCCAAGGAGAGATTAATTCAAGTAAAGACCTACTTCAGAATAAGCTTAAGCATACCATCGTTCATTGTTTATATGGTCAACTCCCTTTTTCGCAACAACAGGCAGCTTTAGTACCAGATAAAAATGGCAAAAGAAAAGTAGTTTTAGCTACGTCAATTGCCGAAACCAGCCTTACAATAGAAGGAATAACTACTGTTGTTGATTCTGGATATGGAAAAACAATGGAATTTGACCCAACTACTAGTCTATCTCGATTGGTTACTATTGCTATTTCAAAAGATGCCGCTGACCAAAGGGCTGGCCGCGCTGGGCGTCTTTCGCCAGGGGTTTGCTACAGAATGTGGTCAAAGGCGAGACATGAAACTCGTAAACAACACCACCAGCCAGAAATAGAAAGTGCAGATTTATGTTCTTTAGTTCTTGAAATGGCCTTGTGGGGTATTAGTAATATTAACGATCTTGTTTGGCTTACCCCTCCTCCAAAAGATAATGTAACTCAGGCCACGGAAACTTTACAATCTATAGATGCACTTAAAGGCAACAAAATTACTGAACACGGTAAAAATATTCATGCATTACCTTGTCATCCTCGCATAGCCCACATGTTGCTAATGGCCAAAAAACTTAATTTAGAAAGTTTAGCGACCGATATAGCTGCAATCATTGAAGAAAAAGATCCACTCTCGAAGGAATTGGGAGTTGATTTAAATGAAAGAGTAATTGCTTTACGAAGATTTAGGTCAAACAATGGCAAGGGAAAATCATTTGGAATGATCGAGAAGGTAGCTGAATCGTACAGAAATTTATTAAAGGTAGCGCCCGATAATGGCAATTTTGATCCGTACATGACTGGCCTATTGTTAGCCTACTCTTTTCCTGAAAGGATTGCTTTTGCCCGCCCTGGTAACAATTCTCAATTTCAATTAGCAAATGGCAAATATGCACAATTTAGCCATAAAGATGATCTCGCCAATGAACCTTGGTTAGCAGTAGCCCATATTGATGCTAGAGAAGGAACTGGTAAAATATTCATGGCGGCCCCTCTTAATCCTCGCGATTTAGTTTCTATGGTTAAAACAGTAGATTCAGAATTTGAAGACGAGGATACTGGAGAAAAATTAATCAAAAGAGAACTTAGAATAGGAAAAATAATACTAAAATCCACCTTAATAGCGCAAGACGAATAAAATATAACTAAAAGAAATTACTATCTCATCAGTTTTTATAATAAACTATACAATGCTGTTAGCCAATTAGTAAATAAAATTAGCATTAAGTCATGACTTATTAGCGAGAAACTAAAATATACATTTAATGCAAATAATGTATTTACCAATTCGAAAATCAAAATTAATCCCAAAGCCTTACGAATACATTTATTACTTGAATTTGCTTTAGTAATAATCTTTTTATTACCTTGAATCTCGTTTTAATATTTAAGTTATGTACTTAATTGGATTTGATCAAGGTAGCTCTTCTTCTAAAGTATCAATTATAGAAGCTGAAACGGGACGTCTAGTTTCTTCAGCATATTCACCGTCTACCGAACTTGGCATGTATGCCGCCCAACATGGCTGGGCAGAACAAGACCCAAGTCTTTGGTGGAAAAATTGCTGTATTGCCTGTAAAACAGCGATTATCAGTGCTAAAATAAATAAAGATGATATAAAAGGAATAGGCATTTCCTATCAAATGCATGGTTTAGTGACCGTGAACAAATCCTTAGAAGTTATTCGTCCTGCAATTATTTGGTGTGATAGTAGAGCGGTAGAAATTGGTGAAAAGGCCTTTAATGAATTAGGGTCACAGTATTGTTTAGAAAATTTATTAAACTCTCCTGGCAACTTTACTGCTTCTAAGTTAAAGTGGATTCAGCTTAATGAGCCGTCGCTCTATGATCAAATTTATAAAATACTTTTACCTGGGGATTATCTTGCTTTGAAAATGACAGGCAATGCCTCTACTACCTCTACTGGACTTTCTGAAGGTACTTTATGGAATTTTAAAAATGATAGGCCCGCCACATTTTTACTTGATTACTTTAGTATAAAGGAAAGGGTTATTCCTGAAGTATTGCCCATTTTTGGCACTCAAGGATATTTAACTGACAATGCTGCTGAAGAACTTGGATTGGCCGCTGGTACTCCGTTGTGTTATCGAGCAGGCGACGTGCCTAACAATGCCATGTCGATGAATGTTTTGAAGCCTGGTGAAATGAGTGCTGTTGCTGGCACGGCTGGTATTTTGTATGCAATTACAGATAAACCAAAATACGATACGTTGTCAAGAGTAAATACATTTGTACATGTTAATCACCAACCCAATGATGCAAGATATGGTGTTATTCTTTGCATCAATGCTGCTGGCAAACTTAATAGTTGGCTAAAAAATAATTTTTATCAGCACCTTACTTATCCTCAGCTTGACCAACTAGCGTCGCAAATACCGATAGGATCAGATGGCTTATCGGTATTGCCATATGGCAATGGAGTAGAACGAACATTTGAAAACAAAAATATAGGAGCACATTTTACAAATTTAGATTTCAATAGGCATCAAGCAGGACATATTCTTAGAGCAGCCCAAGAAGGAATTGTGTTTGCTTTAAATCATGGTTTTAAAATTATAAAGGATTTAGGAATAAGTACAACTGTGGTGCGGGCGGGTCATGCCAACATGTTTTTAAGTCCCTTATTTAGAGAAGCTTTTTGCAACACACTAGAGGTAGAACTTGAACTTTTTGATACTGATGGTGCGCAAGGTGCCGCTAGAGCTGCAGGTGTTGGATTAGGTTATTATATGAACTTTGATGAGGCATTTGTTGGACTCAAAAAAATTTCTACCAATTCTCCTAATGAACATAGACATCTATATCAGGAGGCTTATTCAAATTGGGAGACGGCATTAAAAAAACATTCTAATTAAATTCTAATCGCAATACATAAATAGAAGCAAGAAACTGTTTTCCTTTTTGATTCCACTCATAGCGAATATAAGAGCCTCTTGGCTTGTATGTAAAATTTTAGCTTAGGAGTTAGCTGTTATTTTTGCATTAAGGTCGCTCAATTTTTTATTTAATATTGATTTGTCATTTTTAGTTTTTGCTTTTAGAAGTGCCATTTCAAAATAAAAAATAGCTTTTGCATTGTCAATGTCTGTATGTAAATAACCAAGCAAGGAAAAGTAAAAATGATTGTCTATTAAATTTAATTTTTCTGCCTCTTTGATTGAAGCTTTTTTACCTTTTACTTGTGCTAACGCGTACGTTCTGTTAAGCGCTGTTATTGGTGAATATTCAATTAGCAAAAGTTGATTATAAGCTTGTAAAATATTATTCCACTTATAGGGGTTTTCAATTTTGCTACAATGCCAGTATGCAATGTTTGCCTCTAAGTGATATTTACTCAATTCATTACCCTGTGCACTTTTTATTAAATAAAAATTCCCTTTTGTTATGAGTTCTTCGTTCCACAAATTTTTATCTTGTTGGTCGTACAAAATTGGTTCGCCAATTTGATTAGTTCTTGCTTCAAAACGGGACGAATGAAAGCACATTAAAGCCATTAAAGCGTTTACAATAGGAAGGTTTGTAGTTTTATTTTCTATTAAAAAATAATTTAAACGCATTGCTTCCAGACACAATTCTTTCCGCAAATGAGTATTTTGTGTACTTGAATGATAGCCTTCATTAAAAAGTAAGTACAATGTTGTTAATACGCTTTCTAGTCTTTTATTAAGATCATTTTCTGTGGGCAGTTCGATTTTAATATTTTCTTCTCGTAATTTTTCTTTGGCTCTAAATAACCGTTTGTTGATGGTTTCTTTATTGGTTAAAAATGCCTCTGCAATTTCGTCAATTCCAAAACCGCAAAGAATTCTTAAAGCTAAGCCAATTTGCGCTTCTGCTGGAATTATTGGATTGCAAATTGCAAAAATCATCTGCAATTGGCTGTCTGTGATATTTTTATGAGATAAATCAACTTCAATTTCTTCTGTTTGGTTGTGATCTAGTTTAAAATCAACAACTATTTTTTCAGAAAAGGTTTTATGTCGTTTGAGGTAATCTTTTGTTTTGTTTTTAGCAACAGTATAAAGCCAAGCGGTTGGATTTTCGGGAATACCATTTAAACCCCATGTTTCAGAAGCCAATACAAAAGTATCGTTTGTAATATCCTCTGCAATTTCAATATGAAGAATACCAAACAACTTACAGAGTACAGAAATTATTTTTCTATACTCTGTTTTAAAAAGTTGTGCAATTAATTCTTTCTCGTTCAAATTAACCATTCATTGCTATAATACTTCTTACTTCAACGTGTCCTCCGTGATTAAGAATAGGACAACCTTCTGCCAATTTCATGGCTTCATCAATGTTAGCAGCTTTTACGATTACATACCCACCAATGATTTCTTTTACTTCTGCATAAGGACCATCTACAATTACATTATTAGGCTTCAAAGTTTTTCCTTCAAAACTCAATCGATTGGCGTTTACAATTTTCCCTTGGGCAGCTATACCACCAAACCAATCCATCCATTGTTGAATGTTGCCTTGCATTTGTTCTGGAGTAGGTCCAAACGATTCGTTGATTTCGCTTTTGAAAATCATCATAAATTCTTTCATTTTTTTGCTTTTTAGATTGTTAAAATTAATTTCGTTCCTGAACTTGGCGAACTTCCACGCTGCCTTCTTCATTCAAAATCGGACACCCTTTTGAAATTTCTACAGCATCGTTAATGTCTTTTGCGTTCACTATTAAGTAGCCGCCAACCATTTCATTTCCTACAGCATACGGACCATCTGAAACTACTTTTTTTGAACCTTTCACGTTCTTGCCCGAAACTTGAAGTGCATCGCCGCCAGCAAGAATTCCTTTTTCGGCAAGCCCTTGCATCCAATTATTCCACGTTTGAATGACATCCATTGCGGCTTGTGAATGAGCAGTGGAAATATGCGTATCGCCACCTCTGAAAACTAAAACGAATTTTTTCATTTATTTACTTTTTAAGTTATAACAAATATCTGTTACAACCCTATGACGATTGGCTTTTACAAAATTGGACAAATTGTTAAAAGTTTTTTTCGGTAGAACAATAATGTTCATCATTAAAGTAATATATAGTACTAATAATAAGCTATTTAAAAATAAAAATCGAGCCGAAGTACAAAACTTCAGAAAACCATTAAACCACCAATTACTTGTATGGGGCTAGTGGTGGTATTTATCTCCATACACCATTGTTTCTGTCGTATTTTCTTCGTTTTCCAAATATCATTGTTGCTTCAAGTTTATAATCATTGTCTAAAGTTTGATAGTCAATTTGTTCAACGAAAATACGTTTAATAATATTTAATTCTAATTTGCTTTTTATAGATTTAATCTCAGTCGGGAATGTAGTATTTTGTTTTTGAAACCCTTCGATTTCAATTGCCAATTTTTCTCCTACTTCTTCGGTAACATTCTCATAAACTTTCATTGTCCCTAAAAGCAAAACCATATTCACAAAACCAAGCCAAGTTGCAATTCCTGCATACTTTCTAATAATTACATTATCTGGTCGCCAACGAGCTGTCAAAGCTGAAACACCCATTACGCCCATTACAATCCAAAACGCCACAAAACTTGAAAGTGTCAGTATTAAAATGATTAAAGAGATGAGAATATAAATAAGGATTTTCTTTAGGTCTGAAATTGAGAAATTAGTTCTTTTTACTTTAAATGTCTTAATTGTCTTTCTGCGTTCGTCAGTGTTTTGTTGAATGAGTTGGTTTATTAAATTGGTCAATTCAATTTCGTCAATGTTTATTTGTCCTATATTCAAGTTAAGGTTTTGAGCTCCAATAAATTCATTAATTTTAGCAGCCCACTTGTAGGGTTTCTTCTTAAATACGAAAGTGTTATCTGTTACTAATGAAATAAACTTTTGTCCGTGAATGTCGAGTGGGTAGGCTTCAATTATTTGTTCCCATTTTACTGGGTCTTGATTTGTTGTCCTGTCCCAAATACCTTTTTCTGTGATTAGAATTTGTGGTCTTTTGTCAAAAGTCTGAAAAAGTCCAATTGGCAAACCAAGTCCAAAAAAGCAAGTGACAAACCATCCCATAATGTATTCGGTGCTTCCATAAGGATTGTCCATAACCATCCAAATTCCAATTGCTACGAATGGCAGAGACATACCGATAATTTTCAGTCCCTTTGTTGTGGTCTTATATAGTTTAATCTCTATCATTAACTACTTCTCTGCTGATATTTAGTTCCTACATACTAATTGCTTATTTAGTTTTAAGAATAGCCTCTGCTACCAGCCTACCACTTTGCATTGCGCCATTTATTGAAGCTTGTAGTAAATAATCACCACAGCGATAAACACCATCTGGTGATTTGGGTTTGTAAGGTATTTGGTAGTTTATCATTGGCAAAGCGTCTTTAATTACATAAGTTTTTAAATGTCTCCATGTTAGAACCTCTTCTCCGAACATTTTTCTTAAATCCATTAAAAAACTTGATTCATTTGGGTGTATGCCATTTGCTGATACAGAAATCAAATGCTTTCCATTAGAATAACTTGGAGCCACATTACTTAATAATACCACATTGTTAACCACCCGATTATCATTTGCATTAAGAATCACATGTTTGGTATTAACTGGTAACTTATCTGCTTCAAAGTACATATTGGTTACCACATTATAACTGGTGCTTTCCGTAGTGGTACAAGCCAATATCACATAATCAAATCCTTCTGTTACTTCATGATCTAATGTGATACTGTTTTTTGTATACTTGACTACTTTAGAATTGGTCTTTATCTTGTCATTTCCAATATATTCTACTAATTGCTTAGGAATAGCCTCCATCCCAGCTTTTGGCACCGCTGCACCAGCCTCAGAAAACATTTTGAAAGTAAACTGAAGCATTTTGCTGTCCGTATCCAAATTATTTTCCAAGAAAACGCCTTGGTAAAATGGCTTCCAAAATTCTTCAATCATTTTATAGCTGAAGCCTTTCTGTCTTAAATAACCCATTGAACTTAGTTGGCTACTTTTTTTAAAAATATCATTAACCTTGATAAAACTACTTTTTAGTTTTAAAATAAATATTTTCAATTTATCAAGCAATGATCCAGGTCCAAAAATTGCAGTTTTTAATATTGGTATTAATCCATTTTCTAGATCGTAAAAAGGAATTATTCTTTCTTTTTTATAAATCAATGACCCTTTTGCAAACTTCTGCAATTGTAGTTTTTCATAGTCTAAAACTTTCCTAGTTTCTGGATAGGCAGGCAACAATACTTGAAACCCTCTATCTAACTGATAATCTTCTAGTATATCAGTCTTTAACTTCCCTCCTGCACGATCAGAAGCCTCAAAAATCACAATATTGTCAATTCCGTTTTTTTTAAGATACCAGGCGCAGGTTAAGCCTGCCAAACCAGCACCTATTATACCAATTTTCATATATCATAAAAATAAAACTAAATCTAACTACTAAGATTAAACTTAAGCCTTAATTTCTTTATACAATGTTTTAAAAACCATGTATGTAATTCCAAACACGATAAAACTATTTACAAACTATTTTTAGATAAAAAATATCTAATAGAGTTGAATAATCTGACTCGTTAACATAATTTGGTTGATCATCCTCTACTAGTTTACGATGATCGTTATCTCAACTACTTCATGAAATGATTTAGGAGGTGTGATCTAGGGACTAAGTGTAAAAGATTGAATTTGTGGATGTGGTTGGGTAATATTAGGTGTTTGAACTGTGATTTGTGATTAAGGTGACGACAAAGAAGATTAAAAGCTTAAAATCAAGTGAATCATCTGTTTTAAATAAAGCATGGTTTGGAAAGGTGGGAAAGATCATTTTAAAAAAAGCAAAACGCTTTTCAGTACCTTGCGCTAGCTATGGTGTAAGGACCTTTTATCCAATCTTTTTTGTCATTCAACAAAGTATTTCATAATTTCCTGTGCGATAATTGAATGTCCCTTTATATTGGGGTGGTTATATTGAGCCATATAATCGCTTATGCAGTCACAGTCTGCCATTATTTGTTTAAATCTAGAATAGCTGTCAGCTAGACCAATATTGTATTTTATAGATAAATCTTTTATTTGATTTGAATGTTTTTCCAATTCATTGTTCTTATCCAGTAAATTAACTTTTAAGTCTGGAGAAGGAGTCAGTAGAATTATTTTAATTCCTTCTTGTTTAGCTCTTTCAATCATTTTTTCCCAAGCTTTTTTTGAATCTTCAAGTCCAATCTCTCTATCATTCAATGCGTAGTCAATAAATAAAATGTCGGGTTTGTGATTTAGAACTTCGGCTTCAAATCTTTTTTGTCCACTTACAGATGTCTCACCGCCTATCGAGGTGTTAATTGCATTAATTACAGCAAAAGGGTATTTATCCTTTAATTGTTTAAGAACTTGAAAAGGATACGAGTCAAATGTATTAACATTAGGTGTCTTGAAATAGCCAGCAGGAACACTATGTCCATGGAATACAAGATTAATCGTCCGGTTGTTAGGCCATTCTTTTGTAAACTCCATTTTCACATCGCTTAGGTAGTCTGAAGTTGTCGCAATACCGTCGTCATTACTTTTGCCATAATTGCAGGACGCCATTGAAAATATTAATGCAAATAAAAATGTGACTCTCATCTCTGTCCGTTTATAATTTGTTCTTTACTTTTCTAGGGCTTGCCCACAATGAGTGTGCTTACGCAAGTTAACCTAAACTTTTGTATATATTTTATGGATACACTCTTGATTTTAAATTTATTAAAGATACGCCAAGCAAATTGGGAAAAAATAATTGTATCTCCAAGGTGGTCTTCGAAAAAGTCCTAATCATCAATTTATCAATTCAATCCGTCTAGCTGATGAGGACATTCCGATTAACTGGGCCGGTTCTTTTTCTGTGCCTTTTAGGAGTTTAAAATCTATATTACTTGCTGTACCGGCTTGCCACTTTTGGGACTAAGTCCCTACTGCGTTTTGGGTACGCAAGTAAACTTCCGCACAAGTTAGGCTAGATGATGTTAGCAACTCTGCTTAATTTAATATGTTTGAATCAATACATCGGTTGGAATATGCAATGCTTCATGAATTTGTCTAATCATTTCTAATGTAAGTTTTCTTTTTCGATTAAGAATTTCACTTGCGCGACTTTTTAATCCCACAATATTTGCCAAATCGGATTGATTATAACCCATTTGCTCCATTCTAAATTTGATGGCTTCAATAGGATCAGGTAAACCTATTGGAAAATTTTCATTTTCATATTGATTAATCAAAATTCCTAGAACCTCCAATTCATCCCCTTCGGGTGAACCTGATTTAGCATTAAAAATAACTTCAAGCCTTTCTATTGCTTGATTATAATCCCTTTCTGTTTTTATAGGTTTAATTTCCATATTAAATTTCATTAGCGTTAATTTTATCATATTCAGCATGAGTCCCAATGAAACGAATCCAAACCATTTGATAATTGTAATTTATCTTCACAATTAATCTATAATTATTTCCTTTAATATTGAATACAACTCTGTTCTCACTCAAAATGCTTGCGCTAGGATATTCAGTCTTTATTTCATTTGGGTTTTTCCATATAGCTTTACTAGTTTCCTGATACCAGGATTTCAATTGCTGTTCACAATCTTTATGGACTTCCCAAAAATCTCTCAATATTTTCTTTGCAACGACTCTCAATTGCTATAAATTTAAACAAAGAATTAAAAGTTCCCGTTTCGGGAAATGAATTTCATTTTTTTTGGAATAGCATTTTTTCTAACATCTGTACCTATACAAGGTTAACAAAACTTGCGTCTATATTTATTACGTACGCTCTTGATTTTAAATTTCTTAAAAATACTCTAAGCAAATTGGGGAAAAATAATTGTATCTCCAAGGTGGTCTTGGAAAAGTCCAATTCATCAAGTTACTTATTCAATCCATCTATCTGATGACGACATTGCCGATCAACTGAGCCAGTTCTTTTCTGTGCCTTTTAGGAGGTTTCATCTGGTTGTCGCTCGTTTAGCAATTGTCTTGCCGCTTCAAGTGCTTCGGGGACAAATTTATTTGCAGTTACGATTTCGGCCAAAGTATCTACCGAGTAACTTTCATATTTCCTTTTAAACTTTTCTACTCCTTCGGCAAATCTTGCTTTCTCAGTTCTCTCTTGTTCTTCTGGTGTCTGCTTTGTCACTAAATTGTCTAAGATGAATTCGTTTATTCTTTTGAAGTTTATAATGTAAGCAAGAAGTCCAGCCCAAAATGCAGATGGTTGAAAACCTATTTTCAAACTGTTAATACCAAAACTTGATGTTGTTTGCAATGCAGAAAAAGTAATAAGATTAAAAAGTCCTATGGCAATTGTCAGCCCTAAGGTGTATTTGTAAAACTGTCGTAGAAAAAAGTAAGTAAAGAAGTTTACGCTAATTGCACCAAATGCGACGTAATTTTTTATTGTCAACTCATAGTCGTAGGTAGTGCCTGCAATCACCACCGTCCCACGCATTGCCGTAACAACAGCATCTATGCAATAAATTGTCAGTAATAGGACTGGAAGTAATTGTAGGTGCTGTTTTAAAGTTGTCATAAGTTTATGTCTTGTCATCTCTTGTTAAACTGTTATTTTGATTTTGCACTGTCGCTTAGAGTAGCCGATTACATCTGTACCTACACAAGTTTAACAAAACTTGCGTCTATATTTTTTACGTACACTCTTGATTTTAAATTTATTAAAAATACTCCAAGCAAATTGGAGAAAAATAATTGAATCTCCAAGGTGGCCTTGGAAAAGTCCAATTCATCAAGTTACTTATTCAATCCATCTATCTGATGACGACATTGCCGATCAACTGAGCCAGTTCTTTTCTGTGCCTTTTAGGAGTTTAAAATCCAAATTACTTGCTGTATCGGCTTGCTACCTTCGGGACTAAGTCCCTACTGCGTTTTGGGTACGGAAGTAAAGTTGTGTGGTAGTTGGGTTATGTTCATTTAACTTTCAACGGTTATGTATTCAAGTTCAAATTTGTCATTGACATTAACCACCAGTATGTAATTAGATAATTCTGGGTCTGTCATCCAATCTATAACCAAATAATTCTCAGAAGAAGGATAAATTCCAATTCTGTTAACTCTTAGAGTTTGAAGAAAGCGGTCTTTATTATTTAATTTTGGATCAGTTCCTTTCAAAATCTCCTCAGGATTATCTTCAAAAAAGTCGTCTAAATGAAAGGATATGTACTCATTTACATCCTCCCCATTTTTATAGTCCTGAATTATCCATTGCCATGACTTGTCAATAATACTTTTTAGATTTTCTAAACATAGATTCAATTTATTAATCTCATTTTCATTAATACTTTCAGAGTCAAAGTTTAAGTCCACATCTACAAGTTTAGAATTAATTTCTAATTCTTTTGAGTAGTAACTCTCAAGCTTACTACTGTCTATTTCTTCAAAGTATTTTATTGTCATGTTTTTTATAATGATTGCCACCATCTGTAAACACGCAAGTTTAACAAAACTTGCGTTTATATTTCATGTGTATGTTCTTGATTTTAAATTTCTTAAAAATACTCTAAGCAAATTGGGAAAAAATAATTGTATCACCAAGGTGGTCTTCGAAAAAGTCCTAATCATCAACTTATCAATTCATCCCTTTGGCGCAGGCGTCTCGCTTGTGCCTAATACATATCAAGCGTCCGCTTGTATTTGAATAAAAACTATATTTGTGCATTAGCTGCAAGTATAAGATCAGGGACGGCAACAGGCTGTATTTTGTCCTCCTTAACCCTTAACCATTAGATCGATGTGTTCATGAGGGGCAGAATGGATTGGTCGAGGTAAAACCGATAGGATGATTTTTGAATGCAAGCGAGACGCTTGGTTGTTGTGGGGCACAAGCGAGACGCTTGCGACATAGGGAGTTTGATTTATAATAATTTATTACTATTAAAAAATGAGAATACTTCTTTTAGTACAATTTATACTTGTCGGAATGATTTGCAAAGGGCAAAACAAAATAATTTATAGAGGTTCATTTTCTACCTATATTTTTGATATTAAAACCCGTCAACATAAGGTAATTGATACTACCCTTTATTATGGCGAAAAGCTTGTTGGTGTCAAGGTTGTTGGAGACTCAATTAAATGCCATTATTCAAAAAATGGAAAAGTTTTTGTTAAGACCTATGATATTTCCCAATATGGAGAGGTATCCATTAAAACAAAAAATGAATTCATTTATACCCCTAAATATGATAGTTATTATAAACATAACTTTTATTTCAAAAATTACAGGTTCGTAGATTATAGTGCAGGTATCGCAATTTTAAAGGATAATGAAGTTTTATGGAACAGCTCAAAGGCCACACCCTTTAATAAAATCCTTGACAAGGGATACAAGCCATATAATAATTCAATAAACAGTAATCCGATTATTTCACCAGATGAAAAGTACATTTTATATGTGGCTTGTAAGAATAACTTTTTAATTTTATATTCCAAGTTGTACGAAGTTGAAATAAATACGGGTAAGCGACAATTAATATCTAAAGATGGACTTAGATATAATCCGTCCTATTCTTCAGATGGCAGATATATTTTATATATTCGACATTCTAATCTATGTATGGTTTATGACAGAGAAAACCAAAAGAACTTGCTCGATTACGGATTAGAAGACGCTTTTTGGCTTTATCGTGAGGACTAATTGCTTCTTATTGTATAAACCTATTTACATACTATCAATTACTACTTCGCTAATACCTCCACCTTTTGAATGTTTGCTCCATATCTTTTTGGAGGCGTAAAAATCAAGGTGGAGTTTAAAAGTGGTTCCTTTTTCTCAAAAAACAATAGAATAGTTTTATAGTCATTTATCCATTTGCTTTTTGTTAATGAATTCCCCTCAAGTTTAAAGTTGTTTATATTTTTAACATCTCTAAAAACTGTATCTTCAAAAACTACCCTCAGCGCTGGTGTATTTAAGGTAGTATCCAAAGACACCTTAACAATTTTAGCCTCATACTTTTTATCCTTGGTGTATTCAATGGTTTTAATGATGTTAGGTGCTGCAGGTTTTATCATTAATAACAAGTTTCCATCTGAAGCTTGCACCATGGATGGATCAAATTGGCACAAATTTTCCTCAAAACTGTGTGTAGCGGTTGTCCACTTACTCTCATTAATTCCATTAAAATCATCTTTCCATGCTAATTTAAAAACACCCTCCTCATAGGCATAATAACTAAATTGGTCATACCGGGTTACCGAACCTTTTGTTAGGGACGTTTTATCTACTTCACCCACCCAAGCAGGAATATTGGCTACCCAATAATTCATCATTATTTTTTGTTTTTGCTTTAATCTTTTGATGTGCGCGCCACTATCTCTATACACTTCTACAGAATCTACAAACCAAGCAATATAGGTAGGTGTCCACTCAAAGGCGTAGGTGTGAAAATCTTTGGCAGGATCAAAGTTTAAATCTTGCAGTTTTTCGTGCATGAGATGCGTATCATGAATCGCGTTAAACTGAACCAGTTTTTGTCGGTTACCTACAAATTCTATGTCTATTTCATTCCAATTCTGCACAAAATCTGGCGCATCATAAAAGGTAAACAAGGATGATACCGTGCCGCTAATGAGCGAAGGCTTCATTCTTATTTCAAATCTGCCATATAAAAAGGATTCATATGTTCTAATTTCACCACCCAAATAGGGCTTTTGGGCGAAACTCATACAGACATTTACAAGCAGGATAACAAGAAAAAAACGTCGATAAAACATATGTTGAAGTAATTTTATCAAAATTAAACAAAAAACAAAAGAAAGGGTAATTTAAGATGAAAGCTTGAGCTTCGGGTTACAATAGACAATATTTGGATAGATATTCTTTTGTGCCATTTGAATGCCTGCTATCTGTATTACATAACTTCACCATTTATTTTGCGTAGAATTGGAAAAATTTATAACACACCAAATGAACAAATTTTTAAACTTTTTTTACTTAGCTGTTTCAGTTCTAGTTTTAACAATACTTTCAAGTTGCTCTAAATCAGTTACCATGTCAGCGGAGTTGCCAGCACAGGTGGGCGTTGGCGGTAATCTCAAAAATTTAGCCTTGGTAAATAGAACCCAACCTACGGATAAAAAACTTAACACACTTGAAGGCATCATTTCTGGCGAAGGATTGTATCAAGACCAGCGAGGGAGCTACAAAATATTAGATGGTATTTCTCAAGGACTGGGTACATCTGATAGGTTTCAGGTAAAGCCTACAGGGCTGTATATAAAAGGTTCATCTGGGGTGGGATTTAGTGTAGCACCACCGCTATCATGGAAAGAGGTGGAAGATATTTGTAAAAAACACCAAGCGGATGGTTTATGTGTTTTAGAAGGGTACGATAGCAACTCACAAATTCTTCCGAGCTCTACCACGGTAACCAAGGTTGTTAATAACGTGAGTGTACAAGTGCCAACCTTTAATGTAGCCCTCAAAGTAACCATAAGGGCCGCAATAAGAATTTATAATTTAAAAGATAAAACCATAAAAGATGAATACATTCAAGATCGGGTGTTTAATTGGTCTTCATCGGGTAATACGGCGATAGAGGCCATGAATACAATAATTGATAAATCCCAAGCAACGGATCGGGCTGCAACCAATTTTGGAAGAGATTATGCACAAAGATTAATTCCTTCTTATGTGACTGTGAGCAGGGTATATTATCAAAAAGGAGGCGACGATCGACTTAAAACAGCTTGGAGGAAATCTCAAGTAAATGATTGGAATGGCGCTGGCCAACTATTTGAAGAAATTATCAAAAATTCACCATCTAATAAAGCTAGAGGAAAAGCCACCCATAATTTAGCCGTAATTCGTGAAATTTATAATCGACTTGATGAAGCTAAAGAACTTGCTGCAAAAGCTTATTCCGACTATGGCGTAAAAGCTTCAAGAGACTATGTACAACAATTGCTCGCAAGGATAGAAAATGAACGTCGAATTCAAGAACAATTAAAATAAAAGATGAATGGAAAATAAACAAGAAAACCTGATAATTCATCAGGTTTCCTTGTTTATAAAATGGCCAAATTGCTATTTTTTAAATATTTTAATATGGGAAATTTCCCCACTTTTTTGAATTTCCAATAGATAAATTCCGTTGCTAAGGCCTTGACCAAAGGTAAAGTTTTCGTTGGTATTAAAGGCGTAGCTTTCAATTACTTTGCCCGACAAGTCTTTTAACAATGCCTTTAAAGGAATTGTAGAAGAAGCATAATAGACTAAGCTAAATGACTCAGACGAAGGATTTGGAAATACCAGTTTGGAAATATCGTTTGTGATGTTTACTGTTTGGCTTAAAGAAACATTTCCATTCGTTTCTACTTGTTTTATTCGATAATAGATTGTTCCAGTTATAATGTTGCTATCAGTGAAGGTATAAGAATTAACATTTTTGTTAAAATCCTCTACTTTTAACTTACCGATTTCCACAAAGTCTACATTGTTATAAGATTTTTCAACTATATAAGATTCAGTAGTTTGTTCTGAAGACATCAACCAAGATAAAACGACTTCGTTATTAACCATTTTAACATCCACATCTAAAAAATCCGCCGACAACACTGTAGGTGCTTTGGTGATCAAAAGTTGTGGTGGTGTGTTAGCAATATTTTCCTTTGAATTGAAAATTACCCTTGGGAAAAGGTCTTGTGTATTCATCAAAGCCAAGGTTAAAATATTATTTCCCGCTGCTTTGGCCTGTTTAATGTAATCGCTTACGTCCCAATTGTACCATCTTGAAGCTGTGTTCGAGTTAGTGACTACGATGGTATCTATTAATGTGTTAGAAATCGTTGGACGAGTGTTCCAAGTGGTAGTAGCTTCATTCCAAGTTGTATTGGTAGATGAATAAACGCCAACAGGAATGCTATTTCCAGTAGTAAATTCGGTGGATTCTATTCCTCCATAAAGTCTTAGTGAAGCAGTAAAAATGGTTTCAGTATAGCTACTGATATCAAATCGTAAAAGGACATTTCTGTTAGGGCCACTTGTAAAGATTTTGGAAACCAATTGATTAATGTTTGTGGTGCCATAAGCAGTCGTGGCATGGGCAGCATTTTGAGTGCCGTCTTGAACGTAAGCATCTGCCACCACATTAAATATGGTCGTATCTGGCACAAAAGGAATATAATTAGCCGTGTAGGTGGTATTTGCCAAAGGTGTTGATAAGAGTTGTGTAGAAGCCCCACCATGTTGCCAGCTATCAAATTTATAAGAAACACCACCCATTACTTGTGGACTTACTGGACTAATAGTTCGCTCAATATTTTGCACCGACAACACAGAAGAAGGAGTATTAAGTGGTTGTCCATCAAGCGCTACTTTTAACCCAACAGGCGATGTGGCAAAACTTAAGGTTGATTTTCGTGGGAAAATTTGTGTGAATGCTGTGTCTTTTAATCCTAAGGCATCTTCAACCACCAGTCTTATTCTGTACCACACGTTGTCTGAGGTTTCACCTGTAACTGGAATGGTAAAACTGCCATTTTTTACAGCCACTGCCATCGGAGGGCCTTCATGCACATGTGTATCATGATAAAAATCCAAATACCAAGTAAATGCGCTTGCAGGCATGTTTCCGTCTTCTACGTCTGTTGCAGTACCACTAAAAGTAAATGTTTCAGCTCCTCTGTAAAGGGCATTGTTGGTTGGGGTAATTACGGTAGCTACTGGTTTTGTGTTAAAGGGCCCAACAGTGAGCACTGCTACATCACTGGTAACATTTCCCGCAATGTTTGTAATATAAACAGTATAATTACCAGCATCTGTTAATGCTGCGGTAGGAATGGTATAGGTAGCACTCGTGGCTCCTAAAATATCTGTTCCGTTTTTCCGCCATTGGTAAGTAAAAGGTGCAGAACCTGTAGCCACCACACTAAAAGTAGCGGGTTGACTTGTGAACACAGTTAAGTCATTGGGTTGGTCTACCACTACAGGTTCGGTATTACCAGAATAGACGATTTTATATACCGCTGAATTACTTCTACTTAGATAATACAGGTTGCCATCTGTTCCA
This sequence comes from Cytophagaceae bacterium, assembly GCA_027488865.1. Lineage (GTDB taxonomy): Bacteria > Bacteroidota > Bacteroidia > Cytophagales > UBA9547 > JAIYAU01. Next base: position 38,614 of record JAIYAU010000041.1, on the reverse strand, counting down.
AAATCTATGGCAACTGGTGCACCAGCAACTCCAGTGGAAAATGTTCTTCTTTTTGCAGTAATTGGGTCAATGTAGTTTATCCAATTATTACAATAATCCATAAAAAAGTACTTTCCTAAATATGACGAAGGATAGTTGGTAGTAGTAGGATTAAAAAATGTGCCGCCCGTAATGGCGCAGCCCGTACTATCGCTGGTGGCAGGGGTGTGGCTATAATTATAAACAGCGTTAGAAAAAGCGGGATTACCCGAATTGCCTTCCGCCGTAGGCCATCCAAGGTTTTTGCCACCTGTAGTTACGTCATTTATTTCCTCCCATGCACTTTGACCAACATCGTTTATGAATATTTTGCCTGTAACAGGCTGTACATCAAAGGTAAATGGATTTCTTAGTCCGTAGCTCCATACTCTTTTGCGCTGTTCTGATACTGCTGGTCCATAAAATGGGTTATCCGTAGGAGCTGTTCCATCAGAATTTATTCTAAGAATTTTACCATGATAAGTGTCTAGATTTTGGGAGTTAGATGGTGTGGCATTTTCGCCAACTGCTACATACAATTTGCCGTCAAGCCCAAAATTCATAGCACCTCCGTTGTGGTTGCTAGCTGCTGTGAGGGCGTCAAGGTCCAAAATAACAAGTTCACTTCCTGCTACTACCACGTCGCCATTTAGGGTAAATCTGCTAATTCTATTGCGAGCAGGAGTTCCAGCCACGGTATAATATAGGTAGATATAATTATTGGTAGCAAAACTTGGGTCTAGCGCCATTCCAATTAATCCTCTTTCAGTGTAAGCACCTCCGGAAACATCTGCTGGTACAGTAAGTACGGGCGTGGCTAGTAATGTCCCATTTTTTATAACCCTTAAAGCACCAGCTTGTTGGCATACAAAAATTCTGCCATCTGGCGCACACAACATTACCGTAGGATTGGTAAAGCCATTTGCAACCAAAACATGAGAAAATGTGGGTGCTGGAGGTGTGGCGGTGTTTACCAAAGTAAGTCTGCCAAACACATCTGCCGTGATATAAGCAATGTTTTTATCTGTAGCAGTAATAACTTCTGAGCCTATAAAACTTTGTCTTGCAGTGCCGCCATCATTGTCACAATAAGCCATGGCAAAACCCATTATTTTGCCGTTGGTTAAGGTAGCCTTTGGGTTGTTTGCGGCGCCATATACGAATGCATCGGTATATACATCAAAAGATCCTTCCCAAACGTAATTTGTACCACTTGCAGTTCTCACCACCGACACGTGGGAGTTAAACAACTTTGGATTGCCATCAATATCTTGATCGACCACATCGTAAAATCTGGAAATATGATAGGCAAAAGCATTGTAGTTTGATAAGTGATTTCCTTTAGAAAAGTTTTCATCCAGAAAAATCTCCCAAGTATCGTCTTCCCAATAACTTGTTAAGGGATTGGCGTAATTGTCGTTAAGGACATCGTCTGTAATTTCTGCAAGTACATAAAGTTTATTAGCATCCCATGTTACTTTAAATCTACAAGTGAAATCTGCTGCGTTTGGTGCAGCTCCAAGCCAAAGTTGATCAGCGGTATACCAATAGGCACTAGCCCAACATGCATCATTACCGATACCATCAATTGTAGGAGCAGTGGCAGCTCTAGGGGCTTCATAATCGGCGGCTTGTATAATAGTTGTATTCATAAGAAATACAAAAAATAACCAAGCCCAAAAGTTGGTAGTTGTAGTTTTAGTAAACATAGTTTATAAATTTTGAAGTAATCGTTTGTGTAAAATTACAAATATTCTTGAAAAAGTGAAATAATATTCGGAAAAATGCGGATCAATAGAATGAATACTGCCAAAAAGCCAAGGCTATGTATATAATACTAAATTTTATTAAGGCACACTGGAATATTTTAAAAATTATGCTTCTCTACATTTAATTAAACACATAATATTTCTTAAATGAGTCCATATCATACAATTCTAAACACATTCTTCGAGGTCAATTCTAATAGAAAGTAAGATCATTTTCTGTTAGTATAATCACATTTTACTAGAATAGTGCAATTACAATTAATTGGATACATCACAATATTTTTTAATTATTTAACATCATCATACATAAAATGAGATTAAACCACAATTGCATCTCTAAATATTTCAAATATATAAATATCCTAAATATTTATGTAACTGGCTAAATCATTAATAATCGTTTATTGCGGTTGTATTAAACCAGGCAACAATTGTGTTTGATTATAAAAGTCTTTTTTGGTTTCAAGATTACACTTTAAAAATTGGAATTCTTAATTGAGGGAGAGCACTTATAAAAGATTCAGCTACAATATAATACAAAAAAAATTTGAGCTACCTCTCTTAAATTCAATAAACTAGGCAGGTGAAGTTGGTAATTACATAATTATGACATCAAAAATAGAACGAAATATTCTTATTATTTTACTGTCGCTTCTAGGAATTGGGGCGATTGGAGGAGGTGGAGCACTTATACTTTCACCTTCTGGTGAACTTATCGGTAATTTACCTTTGTCCATTTTACAATATTCTCCTTTCTCCAATTTCTTATTTCCGGGTATAATTTTATTTGTCGTGTTGGGGATTTTTCCAATTCTTTGGGTGCTTGCTTTACTTAAAAGAGGCGAACATCATTTTGCCGAAAGATTCAATTTTTTTAAGGACATGAATTGGGCGTGGTCGTACACCATTTATGTGGCTTTTGCACTCATTATCTGGATTCAAGTAGAGTTAATGTATGTTCAGTCCGTTCACTGGTCGCATACCTTATACATGTTTTGGGCCTTGTCCATCATATTTATGGCCTTGCTGCCACAAGTGAGAAGTTTGTATAGAAAATGAGTCAAAACAAAAAGTATTGCCTTGAATATTTTATTATTCTTTTAAAATAATTCAATAAATGACAACAAACACGTTTGATATCGATATTGATCCTTCAGACACATCAAAACAAAAAGATGCCACAAAACTTAAAGAAATAGGGTTGGAAAATAGTAATGAATCGTTTTACGATGGTAGCGACCTCGATGTGCCTGGCGCTGAACTAGATGACGCCAATGAAAATATTGGCAATGAAGATGAAGAGAATAACTATTACAGTCTTGGTGGTGATGACCACAACGATTAGGACGAAAATAATGGAAATTAACATCTCCCAACTTAAAAAATACGGTATTAAAACTTAAACCCGAAATCCGCAATAAAGGTAACACCTCCAAATGTTTGTTATTTCTTCAATTGTTAATGCAAAACAAATCGAAAATTTGGAGGGTAAGTACACTCCACTACTGCAAAAGACATTATCCTAAAAACAAAAAACTATTTTTCAAGCAATAAATAACAAACCAGTTTATTTAGCTTAATACCCCTAAACCAACTTTAATCCCAACTTTAATTCAAAAAATAAAAACCAATTTCAAAAGACTGGAAATAAAATTATTCCAAACTTAACCAATGGTATTCCGTGGTGAGGTTGGAAAACCCTACAATATTCACTAAATTACAATATCAATGAAAAATTATTCTTTAGACTTAAAAGCCAAAACATGGAAATTGATATTAGTAAGTTAATAAATTCTGAACAAGAGCAACTTATAAAACTTCGAAAAATTGTTGAACAAACTATTGAGGAAGAAAAGCTTATTGTTGACAATCTGTTACATCAACCTAGTGAAATACTTAGTCGAGGCCAAACCATCTCCGACAAAGTAGCCTCTTTTGGTGGTAGTTGGAAGTTTATCATCACCTTCTCAATTATTTTATCAATATGGATATTGTATAATAGTTTTGCATCAAAACATTTGGCCTTTGATCCATACCCCTTCATTTTAATGAATTTGGTGTTATCTGCTATTGCCGCCCTACAAGCACCTATAATCATGATGAGCCAAAATAGGAAAGAAGAAAAAGACAGAAAAAGAGGTGAAAATGATTATCTAATTAATCTCAAAGCGGAACTAGAGGTGAGAAGTTTACATCAAAAAATTGATTTGTTATTAGAAGAACAAATTAAGGTATTGTTTGATACTCAGGCAGCACAATTGGAACTGCTAAAAACCATAGAATCAAAGCTAACCAAATAGTTAAATGTATCAAGGCCTGTTTTAAACGATATTAGATTGCAAATTTGGAAATAAGTTCCAAGTACGTTTTGGGTACGGAAGTGAACTTTTGCACCATAAGAAGATGGTTGCTATTTCTGCACTGGTTTACGGATTTGTTTAAATAGCCAGCTGTTTTTTAACTCTTAGTCCACATTTATAACGCCGATTAGTAAGAGTTGCGTTTGCAATGCGAATTTCTTTTCGAATGTTATTCCATTCTAACCCAAGGGCTAAATTATTATCACTCATCTATTTCCTTAAAGTGTTCTTCCACTAATTTTTTAAGATCAATTTCTTTGTCAGGTTTACAAATTTGATGATGAAATACAGCCAATTTATTTAAAAGGTATGCTAAATTCTGTTTTTCCTTGTAAGAAATACCGGCTGACATAATTTTAGATACATTTCCCATATTTTCAAATGCTTCAAATAAAACCGTTTTACCTTTTTCTGTGAGTGCTACTCTTTGACTTCTTTTATCATCAGGATCATCAAATTGATGTATCAGTTCTGAACGCAGCAAGCGCTTAATTACCTCTGTTCCTGAAGTTTTCTCTTGAACATTTAAATAAATTAATTCGGTTTTTGTTAAACTTGGATAAGTATAGAGAATCGATAAATAACCAAATTCATCAACAGTCTGAAGTTCGGTGTTTTTAAGAGCATCTTTAGTGTAAAACTTTGCATATCGATTTAAAAATACTACCAACTGTGCAATTAGATTAATGGGGTCTTCACCTTTTTTTACATGAATATCATCTAAGTCGCCAACCAAACTTTTCATATGGTTGTCGCCATAATCGGTAATTTTTATACTTATCCAATTTATAAAAGACTGTAAATCAACATTATTTGTAAGTTTATCATTTTCAAATTCATCTAATAATTGTAATAATTTTATTGCAAGGCTATATTTATTCATATGATATAATATTATTTTATAAATTATTTGTATGTAATTGTACAAATATACTATATTTGCATTGTTATCGTATTAAATTAATTATAACAAATACTAAAACATACTTAAAAATGAGGTCTACAGTTAATTTAATTTTTATTTTCTATGCTTTTATTATTAGCTTCTCTTTAAATGCCCAAAGTAAAGGAACAATAAGAGGATTAGTAAAAGACAAAAATACGCAAGAACCTTTAACCGGAGTAATTATTTTAGTGGAAGGATTAAATATAACGGCACAAACCGATCTTGAAGGTGGCTATAAAATAGAAAATGTGCCTGTTGGTAGTTACAGTATTATTGCAACCTTTGTTGGTTACGTTCCGCTAAAAAAGTATAACGTAAATATTACTTCTGGCAATGCGCAAATAATAAATTTTGAGATTGCAGAAGAAACTATTGCCTTAGATGAGGTTAAGGTTACTATTGATCGTCAAAAACAGGCATCAATGGCAGATATTCTAACTCCAAATTCAACTCAGAGTTTAACCACTGAAGAAATTAGAGCCAATCCGGGAGGTAATTTCGATATTTCTAAAGTTATTCAAGCCTTGCCCGGTGTTGGTGGGGCAGCTTCCGGAGGTGTTAGAAATGATATAATTATAAGAGGTGGAGCACCAAATGAAAATGTTTTCTATCTTGATGGTGTAGAGATTCCTGTTATCAACCATTTTTCTACACAAGGAAGTAGCGGCGGACCTCAAGGAATATTGAACGTTTCGTTTATAGAAGATGTGAAATTAAGTTCGTCTGCTTTCAATGCCAAATACGACAATGCATTGGCCTCTACTTTCGAATTCAAACAAAGAGAAGGCAATCCTGATCGTTTTTCAGGAAATATCCGCTTAAGTGGAACCGAATTTGCAACAACTTTTGAAGGGCCGGCAGGTAAAAAAACAAATTATTTGGTTTCTGCGAGAAGATCTTATTTACAATTGCTTTTTAAAGCGCTTGATTTGCCCTTAAGACCCAATTATTGGGATTTTCAATACAAAGTTACACACAAAATTGACAAAAAAACAACTTTAAAATTTATTGGAGTAGGTGCAATTGATGAATTCAGTTTGGGATCAACTAGTAAAGCTACACCTGAAAGCGAATATGTTCGTAGAGCATCTCCACTAATTAATCAATGGAATTATACAACCGGTGTGGTACTCAATAGACTTCTTGCTAATGGATATTTAAATATAATCCTTAGCAGAAATATGTTTAACAACAATCTTGATAGGTTTGAAGATGCCCAAGTAGGCAATGAAGATTTAAGAACGCTTAAACTAAGATCGCAGGAAATAGAGAATAAATTAAGAATTGACGTTAACAAAAACTTTAGAAAGCTGAAATTATCTTATGGAATAATGGGGCAATATGTAAAGTTTAACAACAACTATTTCGAAAAATTAACCAATGATCTTTTGGATAATAATGGAAATGTTATTACTCCCTCTATTGTAGTGAGATATAATACTGCCATTGACTTTTTTAAATATGGAATTTTTGGCCAGGTGTCAAAAAGTTTTCTCAATAATCGTTTAGGTACATCTTTAGGAATCCGTTCTGATTTAAACAATTTTACCAATGATGGTAATAATCTAATTGACAATATTTCGCCAAGAGCTAATTTATCCTACTTCATTACTGATAAATGGAAAGTTTCTGCCTCTTTAGGCAGTTATACAAAAATTCCAATTTATACGCTATTGGGTTACCGCGATTCTAATAACGAATTACAGAATAAAGGCACAAAGTATATGAGATCTACGCATTATGTAGCTGGTTTAGAGTTTGTGCCAAAAGATGAATTAAGATTTACCATTGAAGGATTTTATAAAGATTATAATCGTGTACCATTTTCTCAGCGCAACGGGATATCACTGGCAAATCAAGGCTCTGAGTTTGGTGCAATAGGTAATGAAAAAGTAATAGATCAAGGTAAAGGACAAGCCTATGGTTTTGAGGTATATGCTCAAAAGAAACTGGTTAAGCGAATTTTTGGTGTAATTTCATACACTTATGTTCGTAGTCTATTTTCTGGAGCAAATGGCAAACTGATATCTTCCGCATGGGATAGTCGTCATTTAATATCCGGAATACTTGGAGTAAAACTCAATAAAGGCTGGGAATTAGGAGCTAAATATCGCTTTGCTGGAGGCAATCCTTATACACCTTTTGATTTAACCGCCTCTCAACGCAATTATTTGGTTGCCGGCCAAGGTGTATTAGATTATAATAACGTAAACACCAATCGTTTAATAAATTTTAATCAATTTGATATAAGAATAGATAAAAAGTGGAATTATCCTAAATGGACGTTTGACTTGTTTCTAGATATTCAAAATTTATTTCAATTTGACACTCCTTCTTTGCCCAATTATACTTTTAAAAGGCTAGATGACAATTCTGGCTTTGCTACCACTGATAATCAACCATTAAAAGAGGATGGCTCCAATGCAATACCTACAATTTTGCAAACAAACACACCTTTTTTTGTGCCCTCTATTGGTTTTATAGTTGAATTTTAAAGTAAAAGTCATGCTGTCATTTATCAACAATGTTAAACTAATTTCGAAAGTGACAGAAGATTATTACATCTACGCTGAATTTGAAAATAATATCACAAGTCAATCAAATGCAATCTTGGGTCAAATGTTAGACTACGCTTGCTTTTTTATTCAAGAAAATACTTTAAATGAGAAAAATGCAAATCTCAGTTATACTACAAAATATGTATTTGATGAAGCTAAACCTTGTAAAAACATAATACTTGAGGCAGATATTTTGGTTTTAACCAAAGATAAATTGGTAGCTGATTGCTATTTATTTGATAGAGTAGATAATTTATTACTCGCAAAGTCATTCATGGTTTTCAAAATAAATACGATTAATAATGATAACACTTCCATTAAAAACATTCTTTAGAAAAACGATTGTCACTTGTACCTTCTTGGTCATGCTATGGACTAATCTAGGTATTTCCGGAAATTTAGGCGACTTTTCTAAGGAAACAGCCGAAGATTCATCTATGTATTATAGTTATCCTACTTATTTCACTCCTGCTCCTTATACTTTTATTATTTGGGGGGCAATTTACCTTGGTGCATTAGTTTATGTGATTATCCAATTTTTCTCAAAGCATGTAAATGATGTTCATATGAATACAATAGGGATTCTCATTTCCTTGGCTTATTTAGTTAATGCTATTACACCATTTACTCCAATTGGATATAGTAATATTGCTGTGCTTTTTTTATTTCTTTTTCTGTTAATTTCTTACTTACAAGCTATTAGGCTGCCTAAAATCTCAAAACATGATATTTTAGTAAAGCTTCATATAGTTATATTTTTGGCTTGGTCAATAGTGGCGCTTGTGTTAAATACTTTCCAATGGTTGTCGAGCATTCATTTTACACTTGGTACTATTACAGACCAGATTATAGTATTTCTATTAATTAGCTTACTATCTTTAATTTATTCTACTTTTTTTCATCCCAAAAGAAATTATGCATTTATGGGCGTAATTGTTTGGGCATTTATCGGTATTCTTATTCAAAATCCTACAACCATTATAGCGTTAGCAGTATTGTTGAACATGGCCTATTTAGCTTGGGTTATATTTAGTTTCAAATCGATTAAAAATTAATTTTCTAATACACTAAAAATGAAATTCATTAATCAATCATTAAATATTCCGACTCGTTCTAGTTTAGCGGCCAATATTACCTTATTTCTTTTCTTAGTTATGCTAATGAACTTTCTTATTTTTTCTTACGGATGGGATGAAAGATCAGATGCTGCTGCATTAAAACAACCTTATGTCGATCTTCCTGAATTTTTAATTCCTTCTGTTTGGGTTTTATTGATTTCATTGTTAGCCTATGTCCGTTGGAGTTTAAATAAGTATGCCAACCTGCAAGCAAAATTTTCTAGAAAACTAATCACTATAATCTTGTTTCTGTGTATTACCTACACATTTTATGCAATAGCTATTAAAGGAATTTTAGGAATTTATAGTGGTCTTGTAGGCAACCTAGTCATTTTGCTTTTACTTATTTATGATATAATATTCAACTTCAAATTTGAATTTAGAAACTTGAATTGGTATTTATATCCTGTAGTTGCATGGATAGTATTTGCTACAACCCTAATCATGAGTGAATTGGCCTGGTTTTAACTTTCCTTGGTAACAATATTTTCCCCAAAAAAACATCAAAGGTGCTCTTTACCGGACTCAACAATTTGATCACTATCGTACGTAAGAATAACATATAAGGTGCTTATTTTAAGCACCTTATATAGCTAATTTGTTGAGAATTTTGGCTCAAAGTTTATAGATTAATGTCAGTTGCCATTTATCTCGCTTCTTTCCTTTTTGGAAGGCACTTTTACAAATAGCAGGGTATTGAACCTAACAAATGCATTCCACCAATTATTGAAATTCCTTTCTTTGTATCTCGATTTGGAGAAATAGGCTTTGGTTATAGTTTCAAAATCTTCAGGCTCTCTGCCCGTTAATTCTTTTACAACATCAGTTGGTTCCATATCAAAATGATTTAGTTTCATTGCCTTATTATAAAATGCCCCTTGCACCACAGCAAATGTGTCAAAGCCGTATTCTTTCCCAATTTGCATGCCCGACTTAAAGTACATCCATTCAGGAATATCTACCATCCATACTTTTTTGCCTTTTACTTTAGAAAAAGTTTCAACAATTTCTTTAGATGAAATTGATTTTGGCCCGGTAGGGAAGATCTTTTTACCAAAATATAGTGCTGGATTTTTCAGAAGGGCTACAATACACCTAGACATATCGCCAATGGAAATCCAAGGGTTTTTCCCTTTTCCATAAAGATTGGGCATTATACCCAATTGCAAAACCATTTCAGTAACTACGAAAACATTGTCTGCGAAATATCCTGGGGCGAAATAAATCACATTTAACCCTGATTGCTCTAGAAGTTTGTACGATTCCCGGATGTCATTGGTCAATTTGCTTCCTGTATCAGCACGTTCTGCAATTCGCTGCCCCATGAAAACTACCGATTGTATATTGGCTTCCTTAGCCAAAGTGATAAATAGGGCTACATCTTTGGGCATACCCGATTTGTAAGGATAACAATAATATACACTGTCAATTCCTTCTAGTGCATCTCGAAGGGCATTTTCATCATCAAAAGTACCAAAGGCTACTTCTGCTCCCTTTTTTTGGAGCAATAAAGCGTTATAATCAGGCCTTCTTACAAAGATTCGAATAGGATAACCTTCTTCTAATAATTGGCTTGCGATGGCAAAACCCGTTTTTCCTGCAGCTAACGTGATCAATATTTTCTTTTTCATCTTTTCTAATTTTTAAATGTTGTTTAAATCCATCTCCTGACCATTGATTGATAATGGGTATACTCTTCCCCAAATTTTTGTAGTAAATATTTTTCCTCTCTTTCTATAATTCCTTTTTGGGTGATCGTCAACAAAGGAATGAGCAATAAGAGGCCCAAAATCGCACCTGTCAGAAGTACAACTCCCAGATACAATAAGGTAAATGACACATAAATAGGATTTCGACTGTATTTGAAAATGCCATTTGAAACGATGGCTGTCGTTACTCCATCAGGGTGCACAGTAGTCTTGATTTTAATCAATTGCCAAACAGCTGCAAACAAAACAACAGATCCAACAGCCAATACCAAATATCCAAATTGCTGAAAACCAATCGGCAGTGTAAATTCAGGCAATAGATACTTTGTTATTACCGCCAAGAAAGTTGTGATAAAAAACAATAGTGGAGGAAAGATGACAACATTGGCATTGTCGTTTCTTTTTACTTCAATTGTGGATTGGATTATCTTCCTGATGCTGGCAAAATGGGAGAACAAAACCATTGGCACCACCAATGCCGGTAGCAGATTGAAAGGAAAATAAAGTACCGCAATGTTAGGCTGATCAAAAGCAAACTGCTGAATGGCCAAAGGCGCAGAAAGGACTCCGGTAATGGCCACATTTAACACCAACAATACTCCCAAAATATTCCATGCTAAGAGTATTCTGCTATCAAGTTTGTTTTTGATATGGTAAAAGTAAAATACCAACGGAGCTGATATTCCCATAACAATATCAAAGTTTCTACCTTCAAATGTCATAGCTTGTGGTATGGCTTTGGCTGCAAACAACCCATACAAAACTATTTCTACCGGAAGCCTTACGGTATGAATCAGGGTTAACCATCTCAAATCCAAATGGTCTATAAATCGTTTTCCTGATTTTGTCAAAAACAAGCTAAGGATTAAGACAATTGAAGGTAAAATCATCCACACAAATCTTGGTGGAACTGGGTTTGTAATGGTGTAAAAACCTGAAAACGCAATAATAGACTGACCAATGCTCCAAGTCAATAGTAAAGCGCTTATTATGATTGATTTGCGTGTAGCCAAATAAAAGATTCCAATTGCAAAAATCACAGTAACTATGAAAAGGCTAATGAGTAAAGATGAATTAGGTAACATATTTTTAGATTTTAAATTTCTGGAATGAATAATCAATTAATTTTCTAACTAAGGGCCCACTAATAAGTACAAAAGGAAGTACCAACAAATAAGTTTTAGGTATTTGAGAAATCCAATTCATGATAAATTGGTCGGAGAATAAACCCTGCTTGGCAATCGTTCCAAGCAGAGTTACATAGGCAGAAGTGAGCAAGCTAATGGTAATTCCAAAAGCCAACAGTTTTTTGAATTCAGAGGTCATGACTTTTTTGATTAATAAATGACCTCATTATTCTTAACATTACTGGCCTTCAACAGCCTTGTGAGGGAAATGATATGCGTTATCCCAGAGAGCGGAACACCAAACAGAGGGATAATTATCAATGGCAATTGAACTATTTTAGCCATTTCCTCATCACCTATAATGGTCAATGTAAGACCCGTTCCTACCGCTATGATAAAATCCAACATTCCCAATATATTAAATATCAGATAGTTTCTCTTGTTGTGTCCAAAAACAAAAACACTCAAACCAAGAAAGCCAGCGATTATATCACCATAAGCTGCGTTGTTGATGAACGTTTGAGACAATGAACCTACATTGGCCAAAAACATCCATCCAGCAAAAATTCTCCAAGAGTGGAATAATGCTATGGCTTTTAAAGGAATGTTGTTGGCATACGATTTAAATCCATCATGCCATAGATACAAGGCTATGAGCCCAAGTTGGATTCCCAAAACTGTAAAACCAAATACAGGTCTTGGAAACTGATCAAAGAAAGAAATTTGGCCTGCATAAAACGAAAGCAGACCCCAAATGATAACAGTGAGCGTAATTACGGTTTCTGTGGTGCGATTTTTTTGAATTAAAGTTTGCATAACTATTTATTTAAATTGTTATGACAAAGTTCATCACTCTAATGAAAATTGAACCTTTCAAATGACAAGAAGTGAATTGCCTTATGGCAAGAAATGACTTGTCATTTGACAAGTCAAAAAAGCTTAGCAAATAAGTTTGAGAATCTATTTCGAGGCAAACTCTCGCCTTACCCGACTCAAAGAAGTATCTGTAATACCAAGATAGGACGCAATGTGTTTCAGTTGGGCATATTGAAAAATATCCTTATTGGACTGAATAAGCTGAGCGTACCGTTCTTCTGCAGATTTGTTAATCATAGATATTGTCCTTTGTTTATAGGCTACAAATTCCTTTACCAACACAGCTCTGCCAAATTCTCTAAATTCAGGAACGGAATGAAACATTCCATTTAGCTTTGTAAAATCAGTATAATAACCTTTACATTTAGTCAGCGCTATTAAATTTTCTTCAGAAGGCAAACCTTGAAAGAATGAAGCCACTTCAAATACAGCTCTATTAGCTGAATAAAAACTAGTTGTTATTTCTTCTCCCTTTTCATTAAAAGTATATGCTCTTAAGTAGCCTTCAATCATAATAAAATAACCACTTCGTTTCCCTTGTTTTAACAAGTACTCACCTTTTTCTAATTCAAGTTCTTCAAAACATTCCGTGATTTTTAACAGACCTTGATCATCTATTTTAAAATGCGGGATGGTTTCTTTTATAAAATGTATGAGAAGTTCAGTATTCATTATTTTTGGTAATTTTTATAAAACTTTTTATTAAATCTTCTCTTTTAATTCATTCAGTTTTGACATTATAAATAAAATGCCTGTTGGCTGTTTGGCTACCAAAATTTGTAATAAATCAAGATAGTTATTATTCTTATCAATTGTACTTTTCTTCAATTTATGCACAAATTCTTTAAAATTATTTGACAAGTTAAAATCTTGTGGTGATTTACCTATTTCCTCTAACTGCAACAAAATAAATTTTTCCAAAGCAGGCTTTAAAACAAACAAATAGTCATTTGTAATTGTGTTGTGTTTAAAAATAACAGAGCTTATCTCCTCAATAGTAACAAACTGATCCAAGTAGGTAGGTGTGTTTTTCTTGTCATTATCTACAAATCCAACATCAATGTAACCAAGATGGTCATTGTCTTTTAATTGTTTGGCGACTCCACCTATATTCATGGCATGATTAACGATGTCTTCAGGCTTTACTACATACAAAGCCTTAACAAATGCAGTATCAGCAAAACATTCTGTAACAAGATGTAAACTAGCCATTTTGAACAAACTGATCAAGGTTGAAGAACAAATCCATGTGAAAGTCTGACACTTTTCTTAGTTCTTCCACGGAGAGTTTTTTGATCTTAGTTTCATAGTTCTCAAAATAGGTAATAAAGACATTCAACTCTTCGTTGCCAAGGTTAGAGATAAGGTTTTGCAGCAAATAAGGGCTGTGGGTTGTAATAAAAAATTGATTAGAAGTAGAGGCGATTATCCGGTCAGCTAATTCTTTGGTGTATGGTGGAAAAGAGTGAACTTCAGGTTCTTCTAGTATCAAAACAGAATCCTTGTTGGAGTCTATAGCAGCAAAATAAAAGATTAACCGTTGAAATGTGTCTGCTATGCTAGTATAATGGTATTTATACACGTAGCCATCAATGCTCTTTTGGATTTCAAATTTGCTGTATTTTTTGGATGCCACAAACTGTAAGCCATATTCAGCAAACATATCCACAATTTCTTTTCTTAAGTCTTGGTTATAATCTACAATACTAAAAAGATTGTCTCCATAAGGAGGTAGAAGATAATTTGGGAATTTATTAGAAAAACTTTCAGCCTGTTTGAATTCGTATTTTTTAATTGGATTTAAAGTTGTAGAAAGAATATCAGCAAGTCCTCTGCCACATCTCCCGGTTTCACCTATGGCTGTATAAAAGGGTTCAATATCCCATATTCCTGCTTGCTCAAATTTTGATAATAGTTCGGAATATTTCATATAAATAGCACCTGTAGTGGCAGTATTCAAATCAAGTAACATACGGGTGTATTCATTATTGCCGCCCGTAATTAAATCTGCTTGATTTACATTGCTTGTATGATATCTTAAACGGGCTAGTACTTTATCTGAAACAACATTAACATCGTTCAAAAGATTATCATCATAAAAAAGATTGGATATTTCTTCGTATCGAATAAACTCACTAAGAAATTTGTCGTGATTCTTGCTATAATGTGCACCCAATAACGCAATTGCTTCCAAAATATTTGACTTGCCCACGTTTGGTTTGCCAATAAAAACATTGACTCTCTTGCAGTCTATTTCCACTTCTTTAATTGATTTGAAGTGTGAGATTTTAAGTTCATTAAGAAAATTACTCATCTACAGGAAAATTTATAACATACAAAACCAAATATAATTCATATTCTTGGCTTCACAATTGGCCACTATATCTTTAGGCTGTAAACAGTTTGAAATTCAATCTTCCGTAAAAATTTGTTTTTTATATTTTCCATTAAATTTAATACAAACTTGCTTAAACTTTATTATCAAGACTATTTTTACTCTTTTATGAGAAGTAGTTTTGTTGTTTCTTTTAAATTGCAATAAATTACTATTGTCTATAATGAAGCTATTTGTTGTTATTCAGCATGGATGTATAGGGGGGATAAAGATTTGAGAACTAAACTATGATACCAATTGGATTTTCCGCAGCGATAAAAGATAGACGTGTTGATAAAATTGTGCTAGATCAGGGTTATATAAATTATGAAATATTTTATAGCCCAATATCAATTTGGCTATGGGGTACTATATATTTATTAATTATGAGTCTACCAGTTACCTTAAGATTTTATGGTTATTGGCCATAATTACTCATATACTTAACTATTGGGTATTTAATTTCATCATTTTTAAATAATAGTTTCGTTATAAATGACAAAGAGTTATTAATTATTAATCCAAATTTCCCATTTAACAACTTCAAAAGATACAAAATTGACCACATTGAGTCTGTAATAATTGACAGTAACAAATGGGTTAAATTATTGGCAATTTTTTTTATCATAGAGACTAATTATGTTAAGATTAAATTGAATGGGAAAAGTATTACATATTATTGTATCGGACTAAATACAGACGCTTGTGATGAGAACTTAACGGAACTAACACTGGAGGACTTTTCATATTGTTTATCAGCAAGGAACATTAACGTTGACATGAAACTTGATTTGTAAAAAAATTAAATTATTAGCCTGCTCCATGGCTTGTGGCACAAAGGACATTCACTTTTCGGTCAGTAGCAGACGTGCGCCACAGACCGTGGATACAGCAAATCCCAACACATTAACCTCTCTTCTATATACTACCGACCCAGTCAAAAGAACAAATTAATTCAAATATTCTTTTTATACATTCTTCCAAGGCTTCTTAAAGAAATACCTTGGAAGAATTTTAGGGAAGGTAAATTATTGAAGAGAATCCCCTGGCTGTAGTTCGTCCATCTTCTCTTTTCTAACATCTTTAAAATGAACTGCTCTGCTGAACATAGAAGGACTGATTTCTTTTATTCTAACCTTCTGAATTTTTTGTTCAGGGCTTTCCTTTTTTTTCTGTGGTTGTTTTACCTCTTTTTTTACTTTTTCCTGACGTGGATTCCTAGAGGTGCTATCTTGAGGCTGTTCCTCTTCTTTATCTAACGTGAGTTCTCTTTCGTAAAAGGCATCAGCATCATATCCTTTTTTTGACCAGGCTTGGGTTACAAACAACGTAGAAAATGATACTACTAAGGCACAAATGATGATTGGTGTTTTCATAAAACAAACTATTTAAATTGATTAATTAAGATTTTATTTTGTGGTGTTGAATTTTTCGATTGAGCTATTTGCCTAGCAATAAACCAGCAAGCCAATTCACCAAGAAGGCCATTGCCAAGCATGCTAAGCCATTGTGAGAGCCAATAGTTGTCTTGGTAGGGTAGTTGCCAAATCATAAATAGAATATGAAAGATTCTGAAAGTTAGCACAGCAGTGGCCAACGCATAACTTCTGATCATCCATTGTATATGCTCCATTTTTGATTTGATGGTACTTTTGTAACCGTAAAAGCTAAAAAGTGCCACAAGAATGCCCTGCACAATAAAGCCCACCTGCGCCAACGTACCCCCTTTGGCAAACAAGGCAAGATAAACTCCTGTTGGACAAAGTACTAGAATATTGCTCCATACATAAAAGTTGCCTATTAATCTATGTTTTGAATGAGATAACTTGATTTGTCTGCCCCAAAACAGTAACACTGGGGTGATCAAACAGATAATTCCAAAAAAAACATGGATATAAAACAACGGGAGATACCAGCCACCTTTAATTAAGTTTAGGTCTTTTTCAGGGAGAATTCCATAAGAAGGATCAAAACTGAAATAAAGTAATGCGTTGTGTACCAACAGAAGTGCAAAGAACATAATAGTGGCCCAACAACACAGTTTTAATGCTACATTCAGATGATCCTTCATGGGGTTGTATTGGCTAAAGAGTTCAATTAGTTTTCAAAAATCATTCCTTTGGCTTTTGCTTGGTGTCGTATGGCAGAGATCATTACATTGTCCAACATAGATGCACCCGAAGCCGAGGTTTTTCTTTTTTCTGCCAAATAGGCCTCGCGTTTTTTACTTAGTAGTTCAATTTTATATTTGATTTCTTCCCTTTCTTTCTCCTTAGTTTTTATAACAGTTTCAAGCTGTGCATCTGTTAATTTTTGTAATTCTGAGGGAAGCGTGGTTTTGTCCACCTTCGTCAATGTTACAGATTTGTCTTTTACAGCATCTACCAAGTCCCAAGAGGAGTTTTTATATACATGTTTTGATTTAGAAATCACACGATTTACCTCATTGCCTTTGCCATACGACTTAGAGTTCTGATCTTGCTTTTGTTGCATTTCTTTTTTAGTATATCCCTGTTGCCCATAATAGATGTAGGTATTATTAAGGCGGTCATTAAATACAGCAATGGAGTCGTCAAAGGGAGTATCTAAATACACTGTTTTTAAATTTTGCTCAATGTTCATGTACTTTCCGCCTGTAAGGTCTGCGCCAGCTTTCCAATTGGTATTTATTCCTTCGCTATAGTCACCACAAAAGATGGTATTAATGATTATTTTCTTATTATTCGCTTTTTGGCATGCCTCTTTATAGTCTATTCTTCCTTGTGTGAAAGGCTCATTTCCAGCAATAAATATAATCTGTAAGTCTTCGCCGAGCGCATCCCAAGAGAGTTGAGTGGTACTGGAGGCTATCACCTGACCACAATATTCGTCACCACCTGATGTTTTTAATCCAAACAATGCTTCAGATACATTGTCTAGATCATCAGTAAGAGGCGATACCATTCTTATATAGCCATTATCAGCAGATAATCTCGAATTGCCATATTCATAAAGGGCTATTTGAACAGTAGGTTTTTGATTATCAGCGGTTTTTGCCTTGGCAAGTTCGTTTACCATAGACCATAACTGCGTCTTGGCTTGTTCAATAAGGCCGTCCATGCTATTGCTTGTATCTAGCAAAAGCGCAATATTGATTTTTTGTGCGGCCTTGGTGTCATTTACTTCCGCTTTAGTCGGATGAGAACAATTTACCATGAAGGCAGTGATTGACAAACAAGCGATTGTTTTAGAGTGCTTTGTTATTTTTTTTAAGAGTGTCATGAGGCTTTTTGTTTAAGTATGTGATAAAAGTACGGGCTAAACACATGCTGCAAAAGCACCACTTAGTGAACAGGTGGTTTCACTTGGTGAAACAGATCATTGACTTAGTTTCTCGATTTTTAATCATACAACTCGCTGCATATCAGAAATTTATTTTAAATATTCGTTTTATTTACAATTATTTTTTTGGTTAATTGCATTCAGTTTGACAGGTAGCATATCCATGAAGCATATCATAAAGGTTTTTATTATACTGGATTTTTTAATACTCGCTACAGGACAGACCCATGCCCAAAAGTCAAAAAGGGAGTATTTTAAAATCGACAAAAGTGGTAGATATGAAGATTCAGAATTGGCAAAGGCGAAGTTGCTAAAGTTTAAAAATCCTAAAGAAGCCATAGCACTTATTGAAAACGTGTTGGTTAGGAATTATAAAATGCAAGATTTATATACCGAAGCACAATGTTACCAATTGCTAGGTGAAATTAATGCAAATGAAAATTTGCTAGAATTGGCTTTAAAGAATACCGAAAAGGCCAAGGAGATTTATTCCAACTTGAAAGAAGAGGATTTAATGATGGGTTGTATTTTACAGATGGCTAAAGTACAGGCACAGCAACAGCAATATGACCAAGCGATAAATAATTATACAAAATTTATTAATTACAGGGCAGGTTCAAGAATAGAGAATACACGTGCAAGACTAGCATTGGCGGCAGTATATAAAAAGCAAAAGAAATACAATGAGGCGGTTCAGGTTTTACAAAAAGCACTTTCACAAGAGGAAGACACCAAAAACAGCAGTTATATTGGTGAAATAAATAATGAAATCGGCGAGAACTATTCCTTATTAAAAAAGAATGAGCAAGCCCTTGACTATTATGAAAAAGCCCAAAAGGAGGCAACTGAAAGTAAAGATTCTAAAACAATCCTAAAATCAAACAAGAACATCAGTAGCGTATTTAACCAAAAAGGAAAATTTAAAGATGAATTGAAGGTACGAAAACAATCATTGTCTTTAAGTAAAGACATTCGCGATACGCTAGAAGAAAATAAGGAAAATTTGGCAATAGCCAACACATATATTCAAATCAACAAACCAGAAAGTGCCATTCCCTATATAAAGCGAAGTATTAGTTTATCTGAAAAAACGGGAGACCTGGAAGAAAAGGCAAAAGCTGTAAAAATACTTTCTGAGGCCTATAGTCAAGATAAACAATACAATATAGCCATGGAAACATATAAGGAATATGTGGCCTTAAAAGACTCTGCTTTAACAGAGCGCGAACAGAAATTGGATAAAATATATAAAAGTGCCTATGCCCTCACCGAAACTCAAAAAGAAATGGATATTCTTATCAAGGACTTGGAGGTAAATGAAAAAACAATCAATGCACTCCTGAGTGAGCAACACGCACGCGATGAAAAGCTAAATAGACAAAAAGCACTCATTTACTTCCTTATTATCTTGGTTATAGTAATTGCAATTGCCTCTTACCTGATTTATAAAAATGCACAAAAAAGAAGAATAGCAAATCAATTGCTTGCTTTGAAATCGCTCAGAAGCCAAATGAATCCACATTTCATCTTTAATGCCCTTAACTCGGTCAATAGCTTTATTTCTAAAAACGATGAGCGCGCAGCCAATAAGTATTTAGCTGATTTCTCCAAATTGATGCGTTTGGTCATGGAAAATTCTCAGCTTGACTTTGTGCCATTAGCCAATGAAATTCAAGTGATTAGCTTATACCTTTCGCTGGAGCATTTTAGGTTTAAAGACAAATTTGACTATGAGTTTGAAGTGGATCCTCAAGTAGATGTAGATGCCATTGAGATTCCTCCTATGCTCATTCAACCCTATATAGAAAATGCCGTTTGGCATGGTCTGCGTTATAAAGAGCAAAAGGGAATTCTTACTGTAAAAATACAACTCCTTGGCGAAAATTCCTTGAAAGTCCTAATTGCTGATAATGGAATTGGACGTGCTAGATCTACCGAATTAAAAACTAAAAATCAAAAATCTACTATTTCTACGGGCATTAAAAATACCATCAATCGTATCTCGATTATCAACGAAATGTATCATAAAAAAATATCCATAGACATTGCTGATTTGCAACCACAAGAAGTAGATAAAGGTACTTTGGTTCAATTGGTTTTACCTTAATCAATACATATGCAATTAAAGGCAGTAATAGTTGATGACGAGCTCGCAAGTAGAGAGACCTTAAGAAATTATCTTTCTAAGTATTGTGAAGATGTTTTGGTAATAGGGGAGGCTGATTCTTTAAGAACTGCTCTCACCTTAATCCCTGCTTTGCAGCCTGATGTTGTTTTTTTAGATATTGAAATGCCTTTTGGCAATGCTTTTGATTTACTAGAGCAACTTTCAGAAATTAATTTTGAGACCATTTTTGTTACTGCCTACAGTCATTATGCCATTCAAGCGCTTAATTGCAGCGCAGCTTATTATATTCTTAAACCCATTGACATAGATGAACTTGTACTAGCTATTGATAAAGTCAAAGCAAACAAAGAAAGTAATAAGCCAAGTGTGCATACCCAAATACTGATAGACAATATCCATTTGGCAAATAAGCAACTATATAAACTGGTGTTGCCTATTTTGGATGGTTTTGAGGTAGTACAAGTAAAAGACATTGTAAGGTGTGAAGCCAACGACAATTTTACCGCATTCTTTTTTGTAGATGGCAAACAAGCTTTAATCTGCCGTACCTTAAAGTTTTATGAAAATATTTTAACTGAAATGGGTTTTATGCGGGTACACAAGTCGCACTTGATCAACCTACAATATGTAAAGCGTTATAGAAAAGGCAAAGGCGGTTCCGTAGTAATGACCGACAATTCTGAAATTGATGTAGCCGTGACCAAAAAAGATGAATTTTTAGAAAAGTTTAAGTAAGATATGTTAACTTTTGTTCTTTATGAATGCCGTTTTCCCTTCTTTTTAAGGAGGAGTTGTCGTTGGTTATCAACTTTACCTTGACAATAATCCTGCATAAAGCCCCAACATCACAAATGTATCAACGCCTATTCAAACGGTATTGGAGTGCAAATTCGGATTAAAGATCTTCTTGTGATGTTTCACGACTAGCTGTCTAATCATTCATTTTTGATAGCAGTGACACTTTACCACCTATGTCCATTCCTGCATTGTTAGATTTTAATTTAAGTTTCAAACTAGCTAGATAATGCGAATTAGATAATAAATATTTTGTAAAATTAATAGTTGTTAGTTCGAGCCACTCCCTAAAAAATATCCAATTATAAGATGCATGGAAGACTCTTGGAAGATACTCGGAAGATGCTCGGAAGATGAAAATTATATTTATTGCGAAGAATTATGAGAAAAGTACAATTTGATTGATATTTAGCTTGCTATTTTTAACAATGGATAATTGAACTAATAAGATATATTTGTTTGAAAAATATCGCCCTTTAATCACAAGAATTATAAAGAAACAGACCCAAATCTTAGGGATGCTTATCTGTACAATATTTTTTAGTTGCGAGAAAGAAAGGAAATTTAAAGAAGTTAAAAACCTTTCAGAATTTAAAAACACGCAGTTTATTCCAACACTAGAGAATAAAATTTCTAATAACAAAAACGCTGTTTATTGTGCAACATTACTTTTTGCTTGGGACGAAATAAGAAAACAGATTAACTCACCTTTAACTATTTCGAAACAACACGTTGACTTGGTCTTACTTAACAAATCAACTTCTTTTAAAAATGTTTTAAAATCTAATGAATATAAAGTTAGTGGTGAAGTTGAAGGTGGAGCAATTAAAGCCAAAGCGGAATTTAACAAATCCTTACCCTTTGAATTCAAACTCCAAAGTTTCAATAATAAGCTGACTTTTGACGGACAAAAAGTATCTTCATTTGGTGTTTATGGTTATGATAGTTACGAGCAATTGAATATTGTCAATATAGTTTATTACAAAAATGACAATAACTTTATTATCAAATTATTGCCAAAAGACAAAGAACATGAAATTATTTTGTTTAAGACTGAAGGTAGTTTCAAATCAATTGGCCATATGGCAAAGGAAATTGAAAAACTGACCAAAATTGGAAAGACTGAAAAGAAGAACGAAAAAATAAATTGGAAATATTTTTATAGTGAAGAGGATGTAGTAATCATACCAAAATTCAATTTCAACATTAAGACAAATTACACAACATTAGAAGGGAACAAATTCAAATCAAAAAAGCAAAATTTTGAAATAGAATGTGCTTGGCAAAGAACCGCATTTGTTTTGGACGAAATTGGTGCAGAAATTGAAAGTGAAGAGGAAATTGCACTTAAAACAGAATCGATGGAAGAAGAATATGAAAAACCAAAACCAAAGAAAATGATTTTCGACAAACCATTCTTAGTTTTATTGAAACGAACAGACACTAAAAACCCATATTTTGGACTTTGGGCCACTAACACCGAACTGATGTTAAAAGAATAAACTATGTCCAATCCAATAACAGCCTAAGGCAAAGCTTCCTCCCTATAGTCTGCGTTTCCAACGCGGATAATCGAGTGCAACATTTGCAACGCGACTTTCTACCTCAATTTCCCGCAGTTATTGGTGTTTGGCCCCAAAAGTTATTCTGAAGTTTTATTATTTTTTGCAGGGACAGCACTAGCAACTTTCACTTCCCTTAACAATATTCTGCATAATGAGCCAAAATTTCAACTGCATCAACGCCTATCCAAAAGGTATTGGACTGCAACTTTCGAAACCGAGTTATTTCTTTGTTTTGGGTACGTAAGTGAACTTTCGCACTTTATGGCAATGATAAAGCCATTAATATAAAAAAGAGGTAAGATTCAAGGTGTTATGATAATGATTTTCAAATTGAACATGCAAACCCAGTATCCATCTCCTTGAACCTTACCTTTATGTTTAGTTTTTAACGAGTTTGTGCACAATTTTCTTGTCACCATTCAACAATTCCATAGTATAAATACCAGATGGAAGTTGAGAGACATTCATAGTGCCATTCACAGGAGCATCTACCATTATTCTATTTCCAAGTGCGTTTTGAAGACCAACAAAAACATAATTGGTAGGTAAGTAGATGGTTTCTGTGGCAGGATTAGGATATACCCCATTAACAGTGTTTTGCTCTTGAGATTCTATGTTTGTTAGAGTAGCACCTTTTCCTCCCATTGGAATAGTAAATGACAAACTTGTGCCTGTTTGAGAAATTGTGATTTGTGCGCTATAATTACCTAGGCCTGTTGCTTGCATTGGTGAACACATCGGTGGCATAGGCTGACACGGCATACCTATACCCATTGGGATACATATTGGGATTCCAAAATAATATTCGTACGCCTTTGGTGCAAATTTCACCATTAACATCACCGAATCATTTGCAGGTACCGTACCTACAGTTTCTCCGTCTATATATATGAAATTATTATTTAACACAGGTGCGCATGACGGTAAGGAACTATTAGGTGGAACAAAACTAGTAACACCACCTATACTGATGCCTACAGAAGAACTCGTATTGTTCTTGATTGTAATCGTCTTTGAGGCATCGCTACCTATGGCTACATCGCCAAATGAAATATTAGCAGGACTCACAGAAATGGCGGATTGGGCTAAAACGGCCAATGAAATAAGGCTAAAAATGATTAGTAAATTTTTTTTCATATTTGTTAAAAGATTTAATTTTCAACAAAGTTAAAAATTTCCTTATTTATGAAAAGAAAAATCAATGAAGAATTGAAAATTATCATATCGGTACTAAAGGTATGTAGCAATAAACTTATTTATTGTGTTTTAGGCCTTTAATGGTGTTTGGCTAAAGTAATTTGTAGGTGTTATGGCATTTATCAGGAGGTTACCAGCTCAATAGACTTTGGTAAACAATAGATTAACTTTTTTACTTGTAAAAAATTCGAGCCACCAAAAACTGAACATCTTTGTCAATATGGAAACTTCCTTGTAATCATATTGTTTAGTATTATGTAAAGCTATGAAATTCATTTTATTATAAAGGTTTCACCAGCTTTTTTGTGCATTAGCCTACAAAATATTATTTATCTCAAAACTATATTTAACAATCCTTTTCCGTTTTATAATAATACAACATAAATTAACATATTTTTATTTGTAAAGATTTATGGATAATTATTTGCTCAACTATGCTTAAATAATATTATACCAAAAGTTAAAATAATGTACTTTAAATGTGTAATAAATAAAAAAGGCTATCCGTTTTGGACAGCCCCTTTGGTTGAATTATATTCAAACTATCGTGTGGTTATTACCCTAAATAAGGTTTTAAAGCTTTACTTCTAGAAGTATGTCTAAGTCTTCTAATTGCTTTTTCTTTGATTTGACGCACACGTTCGCGAGTTAAATTAAATTTTTCACCTATCTCTTCCAAAGTCATAGCATGTTCACCATTTAAGCCGAAGTACAAAGTAATAACGTCTGCCTCTCTTTGGGTTAAAGTAGATAAGGCTCTTTGTACCTCTTTTCTTAAAGAGTCATTTATTAATCCAGAATCTGGGGTGTCTTCAGAGTCATTCTCTAAAACGTCCAATAAACTGTTTTCTTCGCCTTGTACAAATGGAGCATCCATTGATACGTGTCTTCCAGAAATTTTCAATGTATCTACTACTTCTGAGGTAGAAACTTCAAGTACTTCAGCCAACTCATCTGGTGATGGCTCTCTTTCAAACTTTTGCTCTAATTCAGAAAACGTTTTGGAAATTTTATTTAAAGAACCAACTCGGTTTAATGGCAATCTCACAATACGAGATTGCTCTGCTAATGCTTGTAAGATAGATTGACGAATCCACCACACTGCATAAGATATAAATTTAAAACCCCTGGTTTCATCAAATCTTTGTGCAGCTTTTATTAATCCTAAATTACCTTCGTTGATTAAATCACCTAACGACAAACCTTGATTTTGATATTGTTTTGCCACAGACACCACAAAGCGCAAATTGGCTTTGGTGAGTTTTTCTAATGCCAACTGATCACCCTCTCTAATCCTCTTAGCTAATTCTACTTCTTCTTCAGGTGTTAACAAATCTACCTTTCCAATTTCTTGAAGATACTTGTCTAGAGATTGACTTTCTCTGTTGGTAATTTGTTTACTTATTTTTAACTGTCTCATTTATTACTTATACGGTTCTTAAGCAGCTTAATAATTGTTATACTAGTTCGTTCTTTTACATATTAATAAGGCAAAAAGTTTCATTATGATTCTTTTCATTTCATTATATGATAGATAACCTAAAGAACTCTTAATTAATTGATTCAGGTTTTGGAATCAATACTTTCCGTGATAACCTAAATTTGCCAGTCTTTTTATCAATTTCGACTAGTTTTACGGAGATTGATTCTCCTTCTTCCAACACACCATCCATAGTTTCAAGCCTTTCCCACTTAATTTCTGAAATGTGTAATAGGCCATCTTTACCTGGCATAAACTCAACAAATGCACCGTAAGGGGCTATTGATTTCACTTTGCCTTCGTATACTTCACCTACTTCTGGTAGCGCAACTATTCCTTTTACTCTCCTTACCGCAGCTTCCATTACTGTTTTATCAGCAGCAAAAATGTGTACTAGACCATTATTGTCTACCTCTTCAATTACAACAGTGGCACCAGTTGATTTTTGTATATCTTGAACAATTTTACCACCTGGCCCGATAACTGCACCAATTTGATCCTTGTCTATTTTAATAGTAGTAGATCTTGGTGTGTGTGCTTTTAAATCTACATTAGGTACGGTAATCACCTTACTCATTTCTCCTAAAATATGTAATCTACCAGCTTTCGCTTGATTAAGCGCCTCTTCCAGTATTTGATAAGACAAGCCATCTACTTTTATGTCCATTTGGCAAGCTGTGATACCCTTTTCAGTACCAACCACCTTAAAGTCCATATCTCCTAAATGATCTTCATCACCTAAAATATCAGATAACACTGCGTATTTTGCACCTTTGGTGATCAAACCCATAGCAATACCAGAAACTGGTCTGCTTATTTGAATACCTGCGTCCATCAAAGCAAGAGCTCCAGCACAAACAGTAGCCATAGATGAAGAACCATTAGATTCTAAAATATCCGAAACTACTCGAACTGTATATGGATTTTCAGCATCAGGCGGCATTACCATTTTAAGGCCTCGCTGAGCCAAGTTACCATGTCCTATTTCCCTACGTCCAGGCGCACGGTTAGGTCTTACTTCTCCAGTTGAGAAAGAAGGGAAATTATAATGTAACATGAATTTCGCAGAACCTGTGTTCATTGGGCTATCAAAACTTTGTTCGTCTAGTTTGGTACCTAATGTAACTGAAGTAAGGGACTGAGTTTCTCCTCTAGTGAAAACGGCTGATCCATGTGTGCTAGGTAAATAATTTACTTCGCACCAAATAGCACGAATCTCATCCAACTTACGACCATCCAATCTAATACGATCGTCAAGTACCAAATTGCGTGCTGCCTCTTTTTCTATATCGTGATAATATTTGCTAATAAGGTAGGAGTCATAACCGTGGTCTGCAGGTAAACTAGCTACAAACTCATCTTTAATGGTTTTAAAACCTTCTGAACGTTTGGCTTTGTTGGTTTCACAACGTTTGGCCACTTCGTAAGCCTTATTGTATAACTCTGCCCACATTTTTTCTTTTAGAGCATCATCTGATTTTTCGTGGTTATAAGTTCTTTTTGTTACACCTACTGCCTCTGCTAGTTCAATTTGAAGATTGATTTGTTGTCTTATAGCTTCGTGAGCAAATTGAAGTGCTTCCAACATTTCTACTTCAGATATTTCTTTAGCTTCGCCTTCCACCATTACAATATCTTTGGCAGACGCAGCTACGATTAGCTCTAAGGAAGCATTTTGAATTTCTTTTGGTGTAGGATTTATTTTTAATACGCCATCTTCTTTAATTACCCTAACTTCTGAGATTGGACCATTAAACGGAACATCAGAAACTGCAATAGCGGCAGATGCAGCTAAAGCCGCAAAAGCATCAGGCAATACATCTTTATCTGCTGAAATCAACTGGATATTTACTTGGGTATCTGCATGATAATCATCAGGAAATAAAGGGCGAAGCGCCCTGTCTACTAGTCTGCTTATCAAAATTTCATATTCTGACAAACGACTTTCTCTTTTAATAAAGCCACCTGGGAATCTTCCCACAGAGCCGAATTTTTCTAGGTAATCTACAGATAGTGGCAGGAAATCAACATTGTCTGCTGCACTTTTATTAGAGCAAATGGTTGCTAATAACATGGTATTTCCACATTTCAACACAACTGAACCATCAGCTTGTTTAGCGAGTTTGCCTGTTTCAATCGAAACAACCCTGCCATCTGGTAGGGTAATTGACTTAGTAATAACGTTTGGAAACATTGAGTGTTTTTATAAAAATGTTTAGAATGGCCGGGTGAGCGCACGGACAGGAATAAAAAGAGGGAATCTAAAAGATTCCCTCTTCAGAGATTATTTTCTGAGTTCTAGTTTCGCAATCAATGCACGATATCTTGTAATATCTTTTCTATGCAAATAATCTAACAACCTTCTTCTCTTTCCTACCAATTTTAATAAGCCAAGACGACTGCTGTTGTCTTTTTTATTAGTAGCTAAATGTTGGGTTATTTCATTTATACGTGTAGTAAATAATGAAACTTGAGATTCTACCGACCCGGTATCAGTAGCAGAACCCTGTAAACTGCTTTTTTGGAAAATTTCTTTTTTCCTTTCTTGTGTAATTGACATTGTATAACCGTTTTTTAATCAAGTTGCAAAGTTAGTGCTTTAATTGTCAATTTTCAAATACTTAATAGGTAATAATTAATAATATTGCAATATTTGAGCTTTTGTTGTTGTTTTGTGCTAAAAGGAAGATTTTTATGAAAAAACGAGTGCTCAACTTACTTTTACTCACAGCAATCATACTCATGGTGGCTTGTAAAAATAACACTGAATCTGCTTCTAACCAAGATCCTTTTGACTCTGCAAACACCTTAAATCTAACTGAAATTATAGAAGATACATCAAGAAAAACATCAGAAGAAACCATCGAAAAAGTTGCAGATTCTTCCCTCTCGCGGGTGTTGCCAGATGAAATTTACGATTATATTGCGGATTTACCAAAGAATACGGATTTGACCTTATCAGATGAAAATTTTTACCAATCAGTTGTTAAAATCTATCGCAAAGATGATAAAATGATTGGTATTAACATTATGGATCTTTCTAAATTTAAGGATAAGGAATTGACCATTAGTTCTTCTTTTCAAGCGCTGGAATCTTTATACCAAAACAATAAATCAACTTCTGATTTAGAAAACTTCAAAATTAAGAAAGGTATAAAAGGGATATATTTTTATAGTGCCGCACTTAAAAAGGCAGTTATCTTAATAAACGCATATGAACGATATTTTATTAGTATTTCCAGCGACACAACATTGGATGAAGCTAAATTTAAGGACATTACAAATCAAATTCGATTTGATGGGTTAAAAAAATTATATTAAAGCCGGTTTTTTATTTACTTTTGCCGCCAAGAAATTATTGTGACTTGGGACATCTTTAAAAACTAGTTTACTCCTTACAATCTTTTGAAAGAAATATTACAAACAAATGAAAAAATACACATTTACTGAAAAGCTCGACACACGTTCAGGGTTTGGTGCGGGTCTTCACGAGTTAGGTAAGTCAAACGAAAATGTGGTAGCCCTTTGTGCCGACTTAACTGGCTCTCTTAAAATGGATGCCTTTCAAAAAGATTTTCCTGAGCGTTTTTTTCAAGTTGGTATTGCTGAGGCCAATATGATAGGATTGGCAGCGGGAATGACCATAGGAGGTAAAATTCCTTTTACAGGCACCTTTGCTAATTTCTCAACAGGACGGGTTTATGACCAAATAAGACAATCAGTAGCTTATTCAGGTAAAAACGTTAAAATTTGTGCCTCCCACGCAGGGTTGACCCTTGGTGAAGATGGTGCAACGCATCAAATACTAGAGGATATTGGATTGATGAAAATGCTTCCAGGTATGGTGGTTATTAATCCATGTGACTATAATCAAACCAAAGCTGCCACCTTGGCTATTGCTGATTATGAAGGCCCGGTTTATTTACGATTTGGCAGACCTACCGTACCCAATTTTACTCCTTCTGATCAAAAATTTGAAATTGGTAAGGCTTGGATGGTAAATGAAGGAACGGACGTAACCATACTTGCCACAGGGCATTTGGTATGGGAAAGCATTTTAGCTGGAGAACAACTTGCTGAAAAGGGTATAAGTGTAGAAATATTAAACATTCATACCATTAAGCCTCTTGATGACGAAGCTATACTGAAGTCGATAAGCAAAACCAAATGTGTGGTAACTGCGGAAGAACATAATGTGTTAGGCGGACTTGGAGAAAGTGTTGCAAGTCTTTTAGCAAAAAATACTCCTACTCCTCAAGAAATGGTGGCCGTAAATGACACCTTTGGTGAAAGCGGTACTCCTGATCAATTGATGAAAAAATATGGTCTAACGGCCAATGATATTGTGAATTCCGTCCTAAAAGTAATAGCGAGAAAAAATTAAGATTAATAAAACAATAGGGCATGTTTAGTAATTGACCGCCCTATTGTTTTTAAAATTAATACTCAAATCGAATACCAAACGTTGGGAATATTCTGACACCGTCAGTTATGGCTTCACCATTAATAGGCATAAGTAATTCACTATTTTCATTTTTACGATTCATAACATTTACAATGTCTATAAATGCAGTGGTTGTGAGTTTGTTGAGTTGCACACGGTAATCTACCCTAAAGTCCAAACTTATGAAGTCGTTGAGTCGTTTTCCGTTTTTATTTGTAATAACCTGGGAATATCTCACAAAATTTTTGTCATTAAATACGCTATCGATAACATAGTACTTGTCAGTAGGCCTACCTGTCGCAAATCTAAATTTACCAGAAAACACCCATTTGTCGTTTGGTTTATAACTAGCTAACACACTCACAATGTGTGGTTGGCTAAAGGTAAAATCATATTCCCCTCTGCCGTCTTTATCATCACGCTTGCTTTGCATGTAAGAATATCCTGCTTGGCCGTAATATTTTCTTGACAAACGTTTAGTTACATTTACATCCAACCCGTAGGCGTGTCCAATTCCATCGTTAGTAAGTAGCTTAGTGCCCGGTGAAGTTCTTACGATTTGATTTGCAAATTCTTTGTACCAACCCTCTATAACCAATTTAGTATCAGGGCTAAAGTAACGTTTAAATCCTAAAATGTATTGTATTGTTCTTTCATTTTTTAATTTTTTGCCGGATTCTTGATCTGAAATAAAGACAGCTTGAGGGTCTTGATAAAAGATACCATAAGCAAAATTGAGCGTATTTTTTTCGGTAAGTTGTAAACTACCACTTAACCTTGGTGCTATAGAATGAAAATCTGTAAAACCTGTATAATCGTACCTTAGTCCCGAATTAATGGTTAATCTTCTAAACACTTTAAATGAATAATCCACATAAGAGGAGTTGTTAAATGCATTTTTATCAAATTCGCTATTAAAGAAAGCGGGGGTTACAATGGAATAGGTGGCACCTGCGGCGGCTTGCTCGCTAAATAGAATGTAATTGGTGTCCTGTCTACTTAAATATCTGGAATTTTTAATATTTTGATAAGCCGCGTCTATACCTGCTGTTAGTGTAGAAGATTTAAATTGTTTGTTAAAAATAAATCTATAACCAATCGTACTTTGACCAAGGTTAATTTTGCGAATATTGTCTTCATAAGCTATAACACTTTTGTTGGCCAATTTGCCGTCTGCATCCACTACAGGATTTGCCCTTCCAACGGAAAACTTGGCGTCATAATATTGAAAATATCCAACATTTTTAATAAAGCTACTTTTGCCCACCAGGGTTTTTAGGTTAAAACTAACCGTTGCTTTGTTTTGATATCCTTTTGGCAAATCAATAATTTCGATATTTTTATCTTCTTTCATGCTATTAATATCACGATAAAAATACTCCGGGTTATACATTGCAAGAATTGATAATTTGTTTTTGGCATTAATTTCGGTAGTAGTTTTTATCATATAATCTGCATAAGAGGGAACTCCCAAATAATCTAAGTTGAGCATTTTTAAAAGTAGGCCAAAGTGTTGATAACGAGCAGAGGCAAAAACACTAGTTTTTTTATGTACTTTACTTGGGCCGTCATAAATCATGGTAAAACCGAGCAAATCAAATTGACCGCTTAAAAACGCACTTTCTTTATTACCCTCTTTTACACCCAAACTCAATACAGAAGCGCTTCGACGGCCATATTGGGCAGCAAAACCACCACCTTGAAACTGCGCATTGTCGATTACCCTAGGGGCAAAAATACTAAAACGGCCACCATTAGGGTCATTAAACCCTGTAGAATTACCTTCTAAATGGCTTAGATCGGTCATTGGGATATCGTCCACCATATACACGTTTTCTGCAGTGCCTTGTCCCCTTACGGCTATGGCGGAAAACTGCCCTCCGCTACTGGATACTCCTGGTAAGATTCCGATAGCCCTGAAAATATCCCCTTGAGCACCGGGATTTCTAAAGATTTCTTCCCTAGAAAAACTATAAGAAGAAACAGGTACTGTAGGATCGTTTTCAAATCTATGTGAGGTAACGGTTACTTCATCCGCCACGCGAATGTCTTCAAGCAATTCTATTTGAGTATAATAGGTTTTATTTCTTACAATTTGAATTTCTGTAATTGTTTTATCTTGATAGCCCAAGAAATTAAAGGAAGCATTTTGGGTACCTTCCGGAATATTATTGATTTCAAAAACACCCAAAGTGTCAGTAACCACGGTCAATTGGTGCAAGGGTATATTCACAACTACGCCTGGTAATGGTTGCTGAGTTTGTTTATCTACAACTTTGCCTTTAAAATTACCAGTTTGTGCTGACACCTGAATAACAGCCAAACTGTAAATAATTACATTTAGAAAAATAAGGGTTCGTATCATGTCTTTTAAATTATATACAAAACTAGATATACTAAAAAGGATAAAATAACCGAAAAGAATAAAGTATTACCCGAAAAGATTACGATTTAAAATTTTTAGGCATTATCTTAAAGTCAATAAAGATTGGCCATAGTGCGAATTTGACTGTAATTTTAATAATAAATATTTAACAAATGATATTAGACTGTTCAGCGAGTCACCCTGAAGAATGGATGCAAAATCTGGCGAATCAAATAAATCAACCTATTGAGGATGGTGTTATTCAGGTACCTTCTAATATGGGTAGTGGTTATATTAAACAAATTCAGTTTTTACCGGATTTTTATGTAACCTTAATGGACTTTACCTTGAATTTTCCTATTACAGTTAATAAAAATGGAGTTCAGGATACGCTTGATTATGAAACCATTCCTATTACCTTCTTTTTTTCTGATTTTGGGGTAACACAACATATTGGACAAGAAACAGTGGAAATGGGTTTATCTTCTAAAAATGGAATTTTTATGGCAAGTTCAGAAATTAGTAATCAAATGATAATTTCTGAAGGAAAACGAGGACTCATTATTACCATTTGTGCTAATCGAAATTGGCTTCTGAGACAAATTAAAGGTTCTGGTGGATTTTTTTTGGAGCTATTGAGCAAACCCAAACCTTTCTTCCTCTTTGAAGAAATTACCCAGCCGATGCAGCAGATTATAAGTCAATTGTTAGTTTTGGATTCAAATAACAATTCTAGTTCATCGTTTCTATTTTCATTTGCTAAGAGTCTGGAGTTACTGACTCTTTTTGTACAAAAGGCAGATAGACGTGCGGCATTGCCTTACCAAGGGATGAGTGATTTTGAAGTTGAGGCATTATTTAAGGTAAAAAGCACATTAACCGATTGTTTAAAGGAGCCACCAACTATAGAAGAACTTGCAAGGCTTGCCGCTATGAGCGAAGCTAAACTTCAAAGATCTTTTAAGCAAGTATTTGGCAAAAGTGTATATCAGTACAGCCTCACCCTCAGGATGCAAGAAGCGAAACGATTGCTAGACACGTTAAAGTATTCTGTTTCAGAGGTGGGTTATAAAATTGGTTATTCTAACTTAAGTCATTTTACGGAAGTTTTTAGAAAAGAATTTGAGGTGAATCCCAAAACCTATCTAAAATCCAAACTTGTATTTGCGTAGTGGCGTGCCGTTATTAAACAGGCAAAACCAATAAATTTTAAACTTCATATTAGCAACTACTTGAGTAATAATATTCATCAAAACGTAAACAATACTTAACATTGTGCTAATCTCTTTGGAAAGTTTATTAACGACCTTTGTTGTTCTAAAACTTTTTAACAAAATGAAAAATACACTTATTTATGTAGCATTAATGTTGAGTATGGGTGTTTTCGCTCAGTTACAACAAGCTCCCATTAAATTAGGTCGTTCATCAGAAAGCACTGCAAGTCTTCCTTTTGACCCTTCTTTAAAACCTTTTTATCATGGTGTAGCCTCAGGGGATCCATTGGAAGATGCAGTAATTATTTGGACTAAAGTAACACCAGGTGAGGGTGAACTACCAATAAACGTTACGTATTATGTAGCTACTGATACTTCCTTTTTAAACATAACTAAAACAGGTACAATACAAACAGATATATCTAAGGATTATACAGTTAAAATAGATGTTACTGGTTTAACGGCTGGAACTACTTATTATTACTATTTTGAAGCACTAGGTGCTAATTCTATAGTTGGCAAAACAAAAACTACTGCTGCTACTAGTGATAATTTGAAATTTGCTATTATATCCTGTGCCAATTATGAAGGAGGTTATTTTAATGCCTTTGGAAGAATTGCAGAAAGAAAAGATATTGATGCTGTGGTGCATCTAGGTGATTACATTTACGAATATGCGCCTGGTAAATATAAAAATGTTAGTCTATTGGACGCCTCAAGGTCTGTATTGCCTACGAATGAGATAGTAACAGAAGCGGATTATCGTACAAGATATTCATTATACAGATTAGATTCTAACTTGCGCGTAGCACACCAACAACATCCATTTATATCTATTTGGGATGATCACGAATCTGCTAATGATTCTTACGTAACGGGCGCAGAAAACCATGATACATTAACACAAGGTTTATGGACAACCCGAAAAAATATTGCTAAAAAGGTATATTATGAGTGGATGCCAATCCGTGATAATAAAGAAGATAAACTTTACAGAAGCATCTCTTATGGTAACCTTGCTGAATTGATTTTATTAGATACCAGATTAGAAGGAAGAGAAAAACCTCCTGTACACTTTGATACCCCGGATGTGCCAGCAAGAAAAATAATTAGCCAGACTCAATTTGATTGGTTCATTGATAAAATGAAAAATTCAAAGGCAAAATGGAAAGTAATTGGCAATCAAGTGCTTTTCTCTACTTTTAATGTAGGCTTTGGAGCAGTAAATTCATTAGGAGCTCCCGATCCTACCAGCATAAGCTCAATAAGAACAGCGGAGGACGCTTTTATTGACAATTGGGAGTCATATCCTACCCAACGCAATGCTGTAATTGATTCAATTAAGAAAAATGATATTAAAAATGTGGTGTTTGTTACTGGTGACTCACATTGCAGTTGGGCGTTTGATGTAACTAAAAACGCTGTGCTTTATCCTGTAGCCCAAGCTGGAAATATTCCTTTAAAAAATCCATACAATTCATTAACTGGAGATGGATATAATGATACTACTGGTCTTGGTTCTTATGCTGTTGAATTTGGAACACCTTCTATTGCTTCACAAAATTTTGATGAGTTGGGTTATTCAACGGCTGTCATAGATGGATTTGAATTCGGACTTAATAATTATTTGCCGGCTTTAGGAAACGTAAACTACAATCCACATTTAGCTTATACTAATTTAAGAGCTCATGGATATATTATACTAGATCTTAAATCAGATTCAGCCCAGTCTGATTACTTTTATGTACCAAATGTGATTACTAAAAACACAACTGAGGCATTAGGGCAAAGTATTTCTGTGTTAAACAATGTTACAAAAATAGGTAAACTTAACCTTGCCGGTGCTGCTAATAAAGTTCAACAAGATATACCGGCACCTACATCGCCAAGAAGGATTACAAGTTTATCTAACGAAGCTATCTCTGGTGTTATTTTTACACTTTATCCTAATCCTACACATGATTATTTTCTTTTAAATTTCGCTACAATTACTAAAGGGAACATTGAAATCCAAGTAGTTGATATGCAAGGTAAAGTTGTTAAAGTATTGGCAAAAGCAGAAAATCAAGAAATAGGAAATTATCAAATGGAATATGATATTTCTGATTTGAAAGAAGGTGCTTATGTTCTCACCGTTTTAACAGCAAACCAAAAAATAACAAGGAAATTGATTAAAAAATAATTAACTAAGGTAAGAAGTAATATTTAGGAGCTGTCCGTCGTGGGCAGCTCCTTTTATTTTCATGAACAAGGCATTTTCTTACTATTCATGATTAGGATGTTTATGTTGTCCTAGGTATAGCAGTTGTTCATCAGGGATTAGGTGCAAGTTGTTATAATTAAATACAGCTAATCGAATATAACTATTGACTTTTTATAAGACTATTTGAATATTTTAATTAATTCTTAACTATGTTCTTTGAAATTTAATTGTACAAATTTACTTATAAGGAGGGTTGAAAATATTCAGAGGTTTGAAAGCTAGTTTTGGTGTCTTATTTTTCAATTGATTGTTTTATAGTGCTTTACAACTTACTAGTAGTTTCCTTTTTTGACTTATTTGCCTTGAATAACGGTCTTCCTTGCAGCGCTTGAATAAGAGTGAGCAAAGCCAATAGGCCATAAACCACCGACAGACCAATTGTCAATTTGGTGTTTTTTAAAACATAGAATGAAAGTACTGGTAACACTTGTAAAGCGTGCATTCCAATAAAATGCGAAACTCTCAAATCGCCAACTGTGGTACTCCAAGCAACAATGAACCAATTTGAGTTATCGTTTAATGCGCCAACACTATGGTTTAGCCGAGATCCCATTGCAAAGCCTTCAAAAGAGAATATTACAAAAATGATTATTCCTAATCTTATAGCCCAAACATAGTAATTTGGTAATTCTGGAAATGAGTTTGTGAAAAAAAGTAGTCCAACATATGCTGTATACAGGGTTACTAAAGTGGCAGCTAATGCCATCATCGAATACAAAAATGCATAGACAGGCGTACTTATATTATAATGAGAAAGCTGTCCTTTACTTGCTTGAAAGGCAATGTAAAAAATTTCAAAACCCAATAATATGACAATAGACCAATTGAAAATTTTAACATTAAAATTGGGCAAATAGTAGCAATACCAAGCCATAGCCCAAGCGAATAGAAATGTGGAAAAAGCGAATTTAAAGGGTTTATACCAAGCGTTTACGTTATAAACTTGAATGTTAGAATACTTGGTGAGAAGAATAAAAACAACGGATAACCCAAGACAGAGTAAACCAAAATAGAACAAAGTTTCGTTTCTAAATTTGAGTTGTTGTATAAAATCTATCATTTTTTAATACTTGCTAAGTTCTTTTTTATTTTCATCATCAAAATGTCAGGTGTTACTCTTGGCAAATTACTCAAAAACCAATTCATAAAGCCTACAATCTTTTTGCCTTTACCATTCAAAAATAATTCAACTCCCACTTCTGCCACTACAGCAGCAGGCATAGGTTTGTTAGCACTCATTGCATTAGTTTTACGCATAGAATCAGTATGAAATGGTGTTTCCACCGTACCAGGACATAATGCTGTTAATGAAACTCCTGATCCTTGCAATTCGGCAGAAACGGTTTCTGTAAAGGCCAATACAAAACTTTTGGTTGCTGAATAAATTGAATAATAGGGAAATGGAAGAAATGAAAGTATTGAAGCAACATTCATAATTCTGCCCTTTCCTAATTTTACCATATCCGCACCAAATAATTTTGTAAGTCCGACCAAAGCCGTAATGTTAACCGCAATCATTTCCTCATCCTTTTTTAAAGGCATTTCTACAAAATCGCCGTATTCGCCAAAACCCGCATTGTTTATTAAACCCGTAACCAGGTATTTATGTGCTTTAACTTCATTGTACAAGTCCTGAGCAGCATTTGGCTCCGACAAATCATAAAGTAAATACAACACTTCAATACCAAATTTTTGTTTTAATTTACTTTGAAGCGATTCTAACTTGTCCTGACTACGAGCCACCAATATTAAGTTGTGTTTTTTTGCAGCTAGTTGATGCGCCAATTCATAGCCTATTCCAGAGCTGGCGCCAGTTATAATAGTATATTCGTTCATAATTGCAATTATTTTATTTTTATTTCTTTTGATTGATGCTAACCAATATCTTTAATCCTTCAGTTTTTTCATAATGTTGAAAACACCTTGAATATTCAGAATCGCCTCATTTTTTATACAAAACTAAGCTGTTTAGCAAGTTAGAAACGATAACATTTGTTTATAATTTTTCTATTGCCGCTTTCTTAAGTCTGCTTAAATGTATGGAGGTAATACCCAAATATGAAGCTATCATGTGTTGGGGGACTCGATTATGAATATTTGGAAAAACTTCGGCAATACAGTCATAACGTTGTTTTGGCGTTCTAATATATAAATTTTTTATTCGGTCATCTTGGTAAATGAAATAGTATTCAGCGATTAATCTTCCCATTTTTTGTCCTTCTGTTAAGTTTTTGTATCCCCATTCAATTGTTGACCGAGGTAAAATAACTATCTGAGTTTCTTCTAATGTTTGCAAACTATAAATAGAGGGCTGCTTTTGAATAAAGTTGGAATAATCGGCAATAAATTGGTTTTCTAATGCAAAGTGTATGGTGTGTTCAGTTCCATGGTTGTCAGTAACTAAAACCCTGATCAGCCCTTTATTGATAAAAAATATTTCATTTGGAATAATGTTTGGTTGGCCTAAAATTTCCTGTCTTTTAAATGATTTAATTGTGGCTAGGTGGAGGAAATCGTTGAGTTCCTCTTCCGAAACGTTAATCATTTGTTTGATTACCTGTCTTATTTGTTCCATTTAGGTTTTAAACTTACAACGTTAGGTGATGTGCCTTTTTATGCTAAGGCTCTATTAATTTATGTTTTGATGTATCAATGCTGCCTTTGCTTTTTTTAAGTCTCAACATATGTAACCAAAACAAGCCCCTATATTTAGGATAATTGGGTTATGTAAATGACCTTTGAATAATTCTTAAGAGTAATCTATGAGATAAAATCATAAATAACTCAAAATTGGATTTTTGAAATATGTCAACTGGTTTAACCATATCTAATTTTTAACAAGACATTTGGGCTTTAATGCTTGAAATGGTTACCACTTTGCTTAATTTACTGATCATCCTCCATATCCTTAAGGAGTTCCTCCTCAGGGTCTATACTTTCGTCAATCATTTGTTGTTTTAATTCCTCCTCCATAAAGTAAGAAAAGG
>JAIYAU010000053.1 GCA_027488865.1 Cytophagaceae bacterium | reverse complement strand
TAACCAATATTTTGGTGGTGATATGAGTTCGATTGTTTTTCAAGATATTAGGGAATCAAAAGCACTCGCTTATGCCGTTCGTTCGAGGTATGCTATTGCTAATGAAAAAAATAAATCGAATTATGTTGTATCCTTTATAGGCACACAAGCTGATAAGTTACCTGAGGCCATTCCTGCAATGGATACTTTATTAAATTCTTTACCTCAGGCAGATGAAAATCTCAAAAATGCCAAAGAATCTATAATAAAAGCTATTGAAAGCGAAAGAATTACTAAATCCGCCATTTTGATGAATTATGAGGCCTCTCAAAAGCTAGGGTTGGATACAGATATCAGGAAGAGCATTTACGAAAATGTGCCAAAATATAGCTTTAAAGATATTGCGCAATTTCACAAAGATTATATCAGTAATAAGCCTAAAACCATACTAGTTTTAGGGAATAGAGATAAGGTTAATTTAGAATTCTTGAAAAAATATGGGCCAATAAAAGAACTCACGTTGGAAGAAATATTTGGTTATTAACGAATATAACATTGAAACGATCCTCAACTATATTGATTATTATCTTTAATGCATTCTTTTTAGTGAATGCGTTATACGCACAACAGATTTTGGAGGAAGACTTTGAATACAAAAATGAATTTACCTATGGCATTAACTTTAATACTTCTGCAAGCATAATAGGAGGGCTTACATTCAAATATTCTTTACGCAAAAACGAAAATCAATTCCATTCTTTTCTGTTGGAATTTGCGAATGTAAAACATCCAAAAGAAATTAGAGTTCAAGCCGCAAAACCGAATAACTCGTATTTTTACGCCAAGGAAAATAATCTTATCCCGATAAGACTATTTTATGGTAGAGACTTTATTTTATTTCATAAAGCAAAACAAGAAGGCGTTCAGTTTAACCTTTCTTTAGCAGCCGGGCCGGTATTGGGTATACAAAAACCATATTTGGTGCTATATGGTACCTCAGAGGATTCTGCTCAATATGTTCAAAACGTGGTAAAAACCAACGTAACAGGAGGTGAAATTTATGGACAAGGCAATATCTTTATGGGGCTTGATAAGTCTATAGTTGTTCCTGGAATTGGCGCACGCATATCCGGAAATTTTGAGTTTGGGGTTTTCAGAGCCAATATTACAGGAGTTGAAATAGGCATTCAAGGAGATATTTATAGTAAACCCATTATTCTCAACTCTTTTGCTGGTGACAAGGCTTATTTTATTTCGGCATTCATCGTAGGCTACTTTGGTAATCGTTGGTAACTTAGCCACAACTCATTGTGAATTTTTTCGTTGATTGAGTTATTAACTTACCAAAGCAAGAAAATGATAAACAAGTCGGTTCATAACGCAGAAACGGCCATTCAAGGCATTGTGGATAATATGGTTATTATGCTTGGTGGATTTGGTTTGTGCGGAATCCCTGAAAATTGTATTGAAGCGTTAATTAAATCTGGGGTTAAAAACCTAACCTGC
Organism: Cytophagaceae bacterium; assembly: GCA_027488865.1. Taxonomy (GTDB): domain Bacteria; phylum Bacteroidota; class Bacteroidia; order Cytophagales; family UBA9547; genus JAIYAU01. The sequence continues at coordinate 71,065 of JAIYAU010000053.1, read as the reverse complement.
ATCTCTAACAATGCTGGAGTTGATGAATTTGGAATTGGTCTAATGCTGAAAAACAGACAGGTAAAAAAAATGATTTCTTCTTATGTAGGTGAAAATCATGAATTTGAAAGACAGCTTTTGTCTGGAGAGCTAGAAGTTGAACTTATACCTCAGGGCACTCTTGCAGAAAGGATACGTGCAGGTGGCGCAGGAATACCGGCTTTCTTTACCCCTGCTGGTGTAGGCACGGAGGTAGCAATAGGTAAAGAAACAAGAATTTTTGAAGGGAAAACATATCTGTTAGAACATTGGCTTAAGGCTGATTATGCCATTGTAAAGGCCTGGAGGGGAGATACTTTAGGCAACTTGATTTATAAAGGTACTGCTCGCAATTTTAATCCTATGATGGCAACAGCCGCTACCATCACCATTGCTGAAGTTGAAGAACTTGTGCCTGCTGGTGAACTTGACCCCAATCAAATACACACTCCAGGAATATATGTAAATCGTATTTTTGAGGGAAAAAACTACCAGAAGCGGATTGAACATAAAACAACGCTCACAAAATAAACTTCTTATAAATAAATATTTCGCATGAGTTTAAAAATAGGAATATTACGAGAAGAAGGTAGAAATCCACCCGATAAAAGAACTCCGCTTACTCCAAACGATTGTCAAAATTTGATATCGACGTATAATAATGTTCAAGTGGTAGTTCAACCCTCAACCACGCGATGCTTTACAGACCAAGAATATTTACTACATAAAATTTCTCTTCAAGAAGATCTTGCTGATTGCGACATTTTATTGGGCATAAAAGAAGTGCCAATAGAATTGTTGATGGCAAATAAAACCTACCTGTTTTTTTCTCATACGCTGAAAAAACAAGTTCATAACAGAAAATTGTTACAAACAATTCTTCAGAAAAAAATAAGACTGATTGATTATGAGTGTATTGTTGATGATAAAGGTAACAGACTGATTGCATTTGGGTTTTTTGCTGGTGTCATTGGGGCTTACAATGGCATTAAAACTTATGGGAATAGATTTAATCTTTTCGAACTAAAACCTGCATACTTGTGTCATAACCTTAATGAACTTGAGAGAGAATTTAGCAAAGTAAAACTACCTGCGATTAAAGTGATTGTAACAGGGGGTGGTCGGGTAGCCAATGGTGCCATTGAGGTGTTAAACAAGATGGGAATAAAACAAGTAACACCAAGTGACTTTATCGCTGAAGATTATGATCGTGCAGTTTATACCCAACTGAACTCCTCTGATTATAATAAACAACTGAACTCCAATTTATTTGACAGAGATGACTTTCACCATAATCCACAAAATTATGTTTCCACTTTTTTACCTTACGCTCATCAAGCAGATTTATTAATAGCTGGGGCATTTTGGCACCCGTTGGCACCAAAACTTTTTACCAAAGAAGATATGATTCATCCCGATTTTGCTATCCAAATTGTGGCTGATATTACTTGCGACATAGGTGGATCTATACCTTGCACCGTTAAGGCCAGCACTATTAATGACCCTATCTACGACTATGATCCAAATAATGGTACCATTCATCCACCATTTTCGGATAAATCGCATATAACCGTAATGGCAGTGGACAACTTGCCTTGTGAACTCCCACGTGACGCCTCTGCTTACTTTGGAGAAAGGATGATAACTAATGTGATGCCACACCTACTTAATAATACTACTGATAAAATAGTATCACGAGCCACTATTACTTATGAAGGCAAACTAACACCAAGATTTAGTTACCTTCAGGATTTTGTTGATGGGTAAAGGTTTTTAACCCTCGAGTTATGCGATTAAATATTATGTTGGTTTTAATTTTAATTATTAAATTTTTTTGAAATTAAAGTGATATAAATTTCTTTAGCACAAAATGTATCAAAACCATTAACTTTAGTATCAAATTGATGGTTTTAATTCTAATTGAGCTTAAATAGGCTGATGTAATGTTTCTTCTAGTCCTTTGAGACTACTCATCTATAAACTAATTGTTTACAAGTCAAATCATTAGGCTTATAAGGTATTTCGTGGTAATGTGGTCTAAGTTAAAATATAAGGTGGGTTTGAATTAGATTAAGCAGAAATAATTAATTATGTATGCAATTGTTGATATTGAAACTACTGGAGGGAATGCACAATTTCATAAAATTACTGAAATTGCTATTTTTTTGCATGATGGTGAATCTGTCGTAGATCAGTTCCATTCATTAATAAATCCTCAAAGACCAATACCCAAAAATATAACTTATCTAACTGGTATAACAAATGCCATGGTGGCTAATGCCCCTACGTTTGAAGACATAAGTTCAAAAATTACTGAGATAACACAAAATGCCATTTTTGTTGCGCATAATGTCAATTTTGATTATTCTTTTATTAAACAAGAATTTCAATTATTAGGAATTACTTTCGAACGAAAAAAACTATGCACGGTAAGGTTAAGTAGAAAATTGTTTCCTGGGCTGCCTTCTTATAGTCTTGGAAATATATGCCAGCACTTTTCAATTACTATTAACGACAGACATAGGGCGAATGGAGATGCACAGGCAACGGTTATTTTATTTGAAAAATTATTAAAAAAGGATGTTAATAAAGAGGTAATTAAGTTTTCATTAAAAAGAAATTCTAAGGAAGGAACTATTGCATCTAATATTGAATCAGCGATTGTCGATAATATACCCGCCAGCACAGGAATCTATCGTTTTCATGATAAAAAGGGTGTAATTATGTATATAGGTAAAGCACAAAATCTAAATAACAGGGTCAAAGAACATTTTAGCGGCCATACTCATACCAAATCAAGAAATATGTTCGGCCAAAATATTCATAAGGTTACTTATCAAGAAACAGGTAGTGAACTTATTGCACTTTTGCTCGAAAATGAAGAAATTAAGAAACACTTTCCGAGGCACAATAGAACAAACAAATCTTTCGAACTAAATTTTGGCATTTATAAATATCAAGATCAATTGGGATATGAAAGAATGGCAATAGGTAAAGCTGGTAAAAGAGATAAACCCTTTTTATTGTTCCAAAACGAAAGTGAAGCGCTTTCTTATTTGTTGAAAATAAATAATCAATATAAACTATGTTTGCGTCTTTTGGGTATTATCAAAAGTAATAACAAGTGTTCCTTAAACAATCCAATTTATATTTGTAAAACCTGTCATAATGATGAAAATCCAACGGAGTATAATCAAAGACTAGAAAAGGCAATTGAAAACAATGATAAAAACTTTACCTACGTCATTCAAACAGCTGGTAGAAATGAAGAGGAAAAAGGGTTTGTCTATATTGAAAATGGTAAATTTATGGGTTATGGCTACGTGGATATATCTATTCAAAAGTTAACCATAGATTCTATAAAAAACTCTATTACAGCTTGTTATGACACACAAGATTCACAAAAAATCTTAAAACAATATTTGGTCAAGGCAAAGCTAATTGAAGAAAATCCAATTAAGGTGTTTATGATTTCCTAATATAAAAAATATCATTTCTCTTCTATGATGAAAAAAACATATTAGTAGTTGATAATATAATGTCTCTTAAAACCTAATTGTTAATCTTGTATTCCATAATTAGTTAGATTTATAGCTTTAGTTTTTGGTACCAACAAATAACGACACTCCTGGTTATACGGTGGTTGATAATCCAACTATTTCGCCTTACACAAATTAGTTCCTACATTGATTAGAATAAGGAAGTAAACTACTTCAATAAGGGACTATACTTGCCTTCCAAAGCCTAATTTTTTATTCATAAATACCTTTTCTTGCATGCTAAATTGATTTTTATAACGTACCACCAGCGACAAAATCAATAGTTGATAAAATAATATAGAATAGTTACTTCACCCCAAATGCCAAATTCTGTGATAGAATTAATAAACAAGGGAATAAGCATGGTTATGACGGTGTCTTTGATGCCATTGTCTTTTGATTGTACTACCGCTTTGCCCATAAAAATCATTTGAAGGAATACGATTGAAAATCCAATTAAACCTAAATTCATTAAAACTTGAATGAAGGTATTGTGGGTCATGGAAGCTGGGTAAGTATTGGCTCCCTGAAAATATTATAGTTGATGAGCTTAAAGCCAAATCCAAGTAACGGCTCTCTGGCGCAAAACTGCCTTAAATAATGCCAATGAAGGAATAAACAGTGGCATAAGCGGCGATTTTTTAGCCATGGACATAAGACAATCCTTATTTCATTTAGGTGAAATAACTGGAGAAATTACCACAGAAGATTTATTAGATAATATTTTTAGCAAGTTATGTATCGGAAAGTAATTAACTTTTGTTTTGTTTGTTAAGTGACTGTTTTTGTTGAGTTTCAGCTTGCTTTTTTCTTGTGTTTATTGTTGTTTACTAGTTTTTTAATTATTTTAGCACAAATTACTTCATAAAAAATCTGAGTAGGGCTTAATATATTATTTGGTGCCTTTATTTATTATAAAATCAAACAAGGAGAATGAAATGTTGTACATTTTCTAGTTTCCTTTTTTGACAGCATAAAAATAAAATGTAGCCTATCCCTCGTCAGATGAACAAACAAACTACACGATGAAAACAGCTAAAATTGTATTCATAGGAACTATAATTTCATTTTGTTCTTTTGCCCAAGAGTGGCGTTGCAGCCTTTACCCAGCTAGTTGGACACCGCCAATTACAAAAGATTTTTACGATGACGCTTTTTTGCAAGACTATTCTTACGCTGGCTATCAAAGGGGAGAAGTGGTAATGCCAGATCCAACGGGAAAAGTTTTTGATGTGACCAAATCACCTTACAACGCGGATAAAACAGGTAATAACGATGCCACTGCTGCCATACAAAAAGCCATAGACGATGCACAAACAAATAGTGGTGGTATTGTCTATTTACCCACTGGTACTTATAAAGTTAATCCTGGCTCAAGCAATACCTGCCTCAGAATTTCTAAAAGCAATATATACCTGAAAGGTGATGGCATAGGCAAAACATTTATTCTTAACACCTCCTATGCTATGAACAACAAGCGCATTATCACCGTTTCAGGATCGGGTTCATGGCTTACAACTCCCAGTACAAAGGCATTATTAACTGCCGACGTTATGAATCCTATAAATGTAATTCCAGTAGACAATACCAATTTGTTCAAACCTGGTGACATGGTGATCATACGAAACGAAATTGGTGATCCTTGGATAACTGAACACAAAGAACCAGAATGGCTTGGTTATGGATCAAATTTGGAAGGCATTATCTTTTGTAGGTACGTCACCTCGGTAGATGCTACCAAGAAAACAATCACAATAGATGTTCCCGTTCGTTATGCACTTAAAACACGCGATGCTGCGTCAGTTTTTAAACAAAATGGAATGATACGCGAAGTAGGTTTGATAGATTTCTCGATTGGAAACGTGCAACATCCAGCCACCTCAGGATTTGGCGAAGAAGATTATAAAATCATTGGCACTGCTGCGAATGATTGCCATGGTTCATTTGCAATCTTATTTCAAACAACCGCCGATAGCTGGATCAAAAACGTAGCTACCTATAAACCGACGACCAATACCACAGGCACTCACGTACTTTCTAATGGAATTATGGCACAATATTGTAAAAATATAACTTTTGATAACTGCAGCATAAGCAATGCCCAATATGGCGGTGGAGGAGGAAATGGCTATGCATATCGTGTTTCTTCAAACGAGGTGCTTATCAGTAATTCTGCCTCTAATTTTGTGCGCCATGGATTTGTGTACTCCAGTATGTGGTGTTCGGGCAATGTGATTCACAAATGCCAAGATTTAAATTCTGGAAAACAGTGTGGCAACACGGGCAGCATGAATACTTCGGGCATGGACAGTGACCATCATCAGCACTTTAGTCAATCAAATCTTATTGACAATTCGTATTGCGAAAACAGTGCCTTTGTAGCCTACTATAGGCCTTTTGGCTCCAATCCAAAACATAACCTCACCTCCACTCATAGTGCTTTTTGGAACATCGCTTCTGCTGGCACGAGAGGATACTGTGTATGGACGCAACAAAGCAGATATGGTTACGCGATTGGATCTTCAGGTTCGAGTGCTAATCTTAGATCATACGCAACTAGTTCTGGATCAGCTACTAAAACAAATCCTGTAGATATTGTGGAAGGACAAGGACAAGGCCTTACCTTGGTTCCTCAATCGCTTTATGATGACCAATTAAAAAAACGTTTAGCCCAAATGATCCTGATGTTGCAACCAGGATCAGAAGACGCGAGTATTAATGAAAAATTAACTTTTTCTCCAAATCCTTTTCACAATACACTTCATTTATCTGCCAATACTGACTATTCATTCTATGACATTTCAGGTACTTTGGTTGAAACGGGTAACTGTACTGGAAATTGTGAGATCGGTGGCGGTTTAAAGGCAGGAATTTATGTCTTAGAAATCCAAAATGGATATTTGAAAAAGCGAAATAAAGTGGTAAAGCAATAAAATTAATTGGGTGTAGAATTAGAGGGAGCCAGCCATTTTACAGAAGAGGTTCAAAAGTATGACCAACAGAGAACCATTTTTCTTAAGTCATTGGTAATAAATGTTTTAACCACCCTCTGCCCCCTCTTTGAAAAAAGGAGGGGAAATTCTAATGCGACTTGAAAAGGCTAGGTCTAATATTATTGCATTCAACTAAAGTTCTTTTTACAATTTCTCAAAAAACAAACCCAACAGTACCCAAATATCTCGAACTGCTGCGATTCCCCTCCTTTTAAAGGAGGGGTTAGGAGTAGTGGTTTCTAACGCTAAGGTCAGCTGTTAGTGTTTGCCAACTTCCTGAAAGTTTTAATACTCAATAAAATTTATCTCACAGGGACCTATACTTGCCTTCCAAAGCCTAGCTTTTTATTCATAAATACCTTTTCTTGCATGCTAAATTGATTTTTATAACGTACCACCAGCGACAAAATCAATAGTTGATAAAATAATATAGAATAGTTTACCTCACCCCAGATTCCAAATTCAGTGATAGAGTTAATAAACAAAGGGATAAGCATTGTAATAACCGTGTCTTTTATGCCGCTATCTTTTGATTGTACCACCGCTTTACCCATAAAAATCATTTGCAGGAATACGATTGAAAATCCAATTAAACCTAAATTCATTAAAACCTGAATAAAGGTGTTGTGGGTCATGGAAGCTGGGTACGTATTTGCTCCTTGAAAATATGTGGTATAATTGATGCGCATAAAACCAAAGCCTAATAACGGCTCTCTAGGTAGTCCTTCTGTTAATAGGGCTGTCCAGAATGGTATTCTTCCGGTCATACTCAAGATTTCTTCCATATTGCCTGCCCCAACTTTAAGGAAAATCACGTTCACAATAACCGGCAAGGCCAGAACCATGCCAGCTATTACACCTGTTTTCAAAAGTTTATTGTCTGACTTTCTAATGTAAAATAAGGTAATTAGAAAAAAACCTATCATGCTTGACCTAGAACCCGTTTGCACCAATGTAATAAGTGCGACTATAACCATAGCCCCAAACCAAAATTTATTTTTGCCATTTTTAAGTTCTACATAACTAGCCGCAATGGTGACCCCTGAAAGCATCCCTAGTTCGTTTGGATTCATGATTTGTCCCCCTAGTCTGGCTACTTCGCCTCCATGCGTCATGCGTGTGAAAACATCTGGCCAAATCATATTTCCTACTACAAAAATAAGGAGATTGAGTGTTGCTCCTGGTGCAACCAAACTAGATAGCCTCACGGGGGTTTCGGGATAAAACTGATTAAGCAACAGTAAAGTATAGGTGAGAAAAAAGCCAAAAACTAACATTTCTATGTCACGAACAATTTGCAAAGCTGAAACTGCTAGGTCCGATGTCCAAAGCAAAGAAGATAACCCCAAGGATAAGTACAAAACATAAAAGATAAGCGCAGGCTGGTGTTGGTATTTAAAAGAAGCTACATGACCTAAACTTACCAACATTTGAAAAACATATACTATGGCCGTAGTCATACTTAGCCCAAGAATTATTTTAATCACTTTGGCTATTGCAGGGCTTTCCGTAAAGGCGGAAAAACCCACTAATCGTAAAAACATAATGATTACCAGCCACGGCAACAGTTTTTTTGCATAGTTTATGTTACTTTTAAGAATCATTTTTTATACAATGCGATCAGCTTTTGGGCGATGGAAGACCAGTCAAATTCCTGTACTACCATTTTACGAGCATTAGCACCTAGTTGTTGAAGCTTCCCCATTATAAAATCATTTTCTGCCTGTACCATCATTTTTGCCACTTCGGCTGGTGTGTTATTTTGCAAACAATATCCAGCATTATACTGGCTAACATATCCTGTCATATTGGTAAATTCGCTCACGAGACTTGGTATCCCCATGGTAGCGGATTCTAAAACAGCCATGGGCATACCTTCATTACGCGAAGTATGGCAGAAGACATCCATCTGTGACATCACATTATTTTTTTGTTCGCCAAATAACCCTCCCCAAGTTTTAATATAGGGTGATAGTCCTTTTGAAAAGGCCTGTTGGTTAAACTCCTTGAGGTAATCACCATCACCGATCAAGGACAAATGGCCTTTTCCGTTATAAGTGTTTTTGTATATCTCAAAACCGAGAAGTAATATGTCCAAACCCTTTTGTGCTCTTGTAAATCTGCCACAAAAACCAAAAACTATATCTGAGGAAGTACCTGACCAGTTTTTAACCGAAGTGTCATTTTGGTTTTGGCCATTTGGTACTACGGCTGTCTTCACTTTATTATTTAATTTTAACAAGTCATTGCGTTCACCCTCTCCTAAACAATGCACTGCTTTGGCTTGCAAAAGCAGTTTGCTTTCAATCAGGTTAAAATAAATTTGTTTAATAAACTTGTTTTTATCCAATGCCCCTTGCATAAAGTTTCCATGGGGCGTTAATACATAAGGAATATTTAACCGAATCAGCAATCTACTTATGGCATAAAATTCAGGAATATACCCTGCGTGAAAATGTACTATGGTATCTGTGTTGGCCAAACTGATTAAATCTTCCCTTAAAGCCTTGTCAATTTTCAATTTATTGAAATGCGACTGAAAAAGCTTAGTACTATAGGCCCTTGAAGGAAATGCACCATAAGGATCTTGGGTAATACCATAAATATAAACATCATGACCTAAGGCATGTTGGGAGAGCGCCAACTGATGAGCCACCTTATTGACGCCATTCATCCTATCTGGATTAGCTTTGCCCAACACCAAGTGAATTATTCTCATTTAAAATAGATTAAGCAGGATAAGGACGATGCGTGTTGGTAGACCAAATGTGCTTGTGTGCCGCTATTATGTAGTAAATATTGGTGACTACATTACTTATCAAAAAGCCTAACAACACACCGGTAGTGCCATATTGCGTAATTAAAGGCTTGGCGATGACTAGGCTGATCAACAAACTTATAACGTACGCAATAAATAAAGCTCTTGTATTACCCACTGTTCGTAATATAATTCTCAACGGAATAGCTGAAAAGACGATTAAATAAAATATTGCGAAAAAACACAACAACGAACTTTCTGTGACATCGCCTTTATAAAAAAGCTGTAGAATTTGTGTAGAAAATGTACAAATAAGAAGCACAACAGCTATGGTGATGGCCATTCCTTGTACCGCAAAAGCAACCACATAATCCACCATGGATTTGGTGCCTTGTCTTAGGTATATTTCTGCTGCTTTCACGGGTATGTAAATTTCAAAAGAGATGAAAAGTATATGTAAAACACCAACAATATTCTGTAGTAATCTTATTACCCCAGCGGCAGCATTACCTAATATGGCCGCAGCGGTGATGGTATAAATATTTCCAGAAAACCATTGGATCATTCCTGTGGCCATGAGCCATTTGCCATAATTCCAATGTTCTATTAAAATAGGTACTAAGCTTTCAAGATTTGATTTTATTTTTACTAAAAAGGCAAAGTTTAGTACCAAACCTGCAACAGAATAAATCAGCGCCCAAGATGCTAACAAAGAAATTAAATCTAGGTTATGTGCATAAAACAAAACAGCCATGGTAGCTAGTTGCACGACTAAGACTATTCCATCAGCGATAAGGGTTCGTTTAGTTTTTGATAAATTTTGGTTCATTTTTCTGCCAAAATCAAAAAAGAGATAAGAAGAAACCAGCAATGCCAGTGTAATGGGAAAGAACCCATTTAGCTGAGCTTTGCTAAAAAATAGTAATGATAGAGCATAAGTAGCCAAGAAGGAGGTTAGAACTGTGCCTAGGTTTAATATTGCCAAATGATGAACATATATCTCTTTGGCAGTTGCCTCTTTTCTTCGAGAGATCGCAGTAGGACAGGCCCCCAACAAAAAAGCTTGATGAATGCTACTGGCCAAAAGAAGTGCCAACCAACATAGTGAAAACGTACCTAGGTCATTTAATGACAGCACCCGAGCAATTAAAATGTTGAGCGCAAAATTACCTCCACTTACAATTGCTTGATCGGTAATGGTCAGATTTTTTTCGTTAAATATTTTGGATAAGTACATACAAAGTAGGTTTTTAATATTTTATAATTATTTGATATAAAATCTTATATAATGTTTTATAACGTTCATTAATCCTTTTTTCTCTTTCAGATAATGGTAGTGGCTTCCTGTGTAAAAACCGCTAAAGTTGGTGGTTACGTGCACATCATTAAGCACCACTTTCATATTTTGCAAATTGTACTCCTCTTTAATTAAGTCAGGATAGTTGAGATAGTCCTTACGTGTGAACCCTGCACGAAATACAAAAAGGGTGATGTCTGCCAATAACATGGTATTGATGGCATCAATCTTAACGCCTGAAGCTGGGGTATCTATAATCACAATATCTGCTAGTTGTTCTACTTGCTGAATGAATTTTGGAAATCTTTTATCGGAAAATACAATTAACGGTTCTTGTAGTTCAGTTCCAGCCGTAATAGTACCCAAGTTGTCCGAAATGGGTTTTATTGCCTCATCCAGTGGCAGATTGTTGGTAAAAATATCAGATACTCCATTCTCTAGCGGAACACAGGTCAATTGATGGATGTTAGGATTGTGAAGATTTAAATCGATTATAATAACCTTATATCCAAGCAATGCGAAATTTTGTGCAAGATTTAAAGATATATAACTTTTTCCCTCTTTGGGAATGGTGGAAGTAATCGCAATTTTTTTGTAAGCACCGCTAATCAAAAGTTTGTTGGCCAAAGTGGCAATATCAGTTGAAAATTCAGAAGCGGATTTTTGTTTTTTTACAATACCTATTACTGGAATAGAGGAGTTTTTTTCTATCTCATCTCTATATTTAACTTTGGCACTAACGGCATCCTTTACATAGACCACACCCAAACCCAAGAATATTCCCAAAAAGGCGCTTACTATAACTGTAAAGTTTTTTTTGGGAGAAACGGGCGTTTTAGGCAAAAATGAATATTGAATGATTCTATGAAATGACATTGCTGCTGATTTAGCAATTTCGGCTTCTGTGCGTTTTTCATTGAGAAATTTATAAATGGCTTGATTTAGCTGAAAATCTCTTTCTAAAATCACCATTTCTTTTTCTTTGGTTGGCACTTCGTCAAAATCCAATTCGGCCTCTTGAATGGTTCTTTTGATTTCACCTTTTTGGATTCTAAAACTTTTACGGGTATTATGTATGTTTTCACGGATGTATTGTATCACATCTTTGATTTTTTCATCTATAATTTTTATTTTGCTGTTATCGCTGGTGTATTTTGCCAAAAGGTCTTTTTTGTCTGATTGTAATACCTTTAAACGTTTTGAAAGTTCGGTATATAACAAACCTCCTTGTGATTCGTAGTTGGGCGCTAAGGATAAAAACTCTTCTGGTGAATGATCATTTACGTATCTATCCAAAGTATCTAAAGAGGCTTCATTCATTTCAATGTTAGCCAATTGAATTTTGAGTTCAGCTACTTTTTTTAGATTGGTTTCAACTTCCATTCTGGTGTTAGTTATTCGCTTTTTTAGTCGATATCCTTCTAGTTTTAACTCCGAATTACTTAGTCGATCCGAAATAATATCCAATTGAGAATCAAGGAATTTTAGGGTGTTATTAGCTGCGTTTGTTTTTATTCTAATACAATCGTTGATGTAGGTTTGGCCCAACTGATTGGCAAATAGCATGGCACGCTCTGGTATTTCATCTTTATAAATTATGCGTACAATGGCCATTTCTTTATCAATTTCCGTCACATCAAGGTTTTTCATAACTTTTGCGAGAATTCCCTCTTCAGAATTCATCATAAAATAGTAAGTATCACTAAGTTTTAAATTGGGCTCGTTTTTGAATGTTTGATGGTTAAAATTAACCAGTACTATAAAAGATTCGGTTTTTAAAGTGTCGCCAAAATTACCATCATATTTACCTGTATTAAAGCGAAGGGTGTAATGAAGGCTATCATGCATTTGTACATAGATTTTTTTATCCAAGGCTTCTTCTTCCTTTGAAATCACCGTGACCATAAAAGGACTCGATTTATATAGTTCTTTAGTCTTAATTTTCCCTTCTCTGTGATAGGTTACATCCATATTTAACATCAGTGCGGTTTCAGTTACTATGCTAGTAGACTTAAACACCTCCACCTCGGTCATTATCTTATTGGCAAAAGAAAACACATCAAAGTTTTTAAAGAGATTGTGGTCTGCCAAGCCATGATTTACATCATCTAACTTTAAGCGTGCAGTAGCTTCATACATGGGTATGGAATATATCAATGTTTTGGAAGCAACCATGATAGCCGACACCATACAAATAAGAATAATAGGTGCTCCTTTCAAAGCAGGCATTAAAAACCTTTTTACCGACTGTAAATTGCCCATAACTTAAAAAAACTTAAAAATGATGGCTAATGCCGTAATAATACTTGTAAATGGTACCACCGAAGGTGATTTTTTGTCTAACATTTTACCATTACGTGTAGGGACATATACAATATCGCCAGGTACTAGTAATATACTCGAAGCCAAGGCGGCATCTATTTTAGTCAAATCAAGATGAATGGTTTTTACCTGTCCGTCGTCTTGATTTCGCAAGATGGAAATTTTCTTTTTGTTGGCATAAAAATCAAACCCCCCAGCTTTAGAGATAATATCTAAGAAGTTATTTCTATTTTTATCTACTATGTAGGAGGCTGGATTTTTCACCTCGCCTAATACCGATATTTCCATGTTGAGCACCTTTACAATTAACACAGGGTCAACAATATGCTTCGAATAGATAGCAGTTAGGGAATCTTTAACCTCAGATATAGTGAGACCTTCTACATGTACAGTGCCAATTTGCGGCAGACTTACCTTGCCTTTGTCGTCCACCATCACCCATTTGCCATACACCTCATTAGAATTATAGATACCAAAGGACGACCCCACACTCAAGTCATCATGGTTCCAGATACTTACTGTGAGTTTGTCGTCCTTTTTAATCTTGTATTGATACGTATTGTTTATTAGTGAATTATCCAATCGCCGTATAGCTGCTTTTTTGGTGGATGTTTGTAAATTTTGGACTGAGCAACTTGAGAGCAACCCAATCCAACCCAATAAAATCAGCTTTTCTAAAAACAATAATTTCATATAACTGGTAAAATCTAAAATGACAAAATAGCTAGGATTGTTACTTAGAACAACAAGCCAATTACATATAGCATAAGCACAGCTCCAGAAGCAAGTGCAAACGCTTTCTTATAAAATTTTTGGCTTTTTTCTTTTTTCATCACACGCTCTACTTTCATTATTTGATCCATTGCACCCAACAGGCGGTTAGGGGTATTTTCCTTTTTGTTTATGTAGTCAAATGCTCCATATTTAAGAGTGTTTACAGCGGTTTCTAAACTTTCTTGACCTGTTAAAAACACCACGTGAATATCAGGATCGATACTTTTTACATTTTTGAGAATTTCCAAGCCTGTGGTATCGCCTAACTGATGATCAACTACCATGATGTCAGGCATAAGGTGCATTTTACTCATACACTCTTTGCCGGAATAAATTGAATAAACATCGTCATAGCCATTAGATCTTAATTGCTCAGAGTAAATTTCGTTGGTGATTAAGTCATCTTCTACTACAAACACCTTTGGATTATTGATTCTTTTCATGATTCGTTGGATTTAAAATTTAGTTATTATGTTTCATTAAACGTGCCAACTAATAAGTATTATTCAACTATTTCATTATTAGGTATTTATATTTTATTTTGTTTTAATCAAATTCCATTTTTGGGAATAAAATGTAAAAATGAGACTAATCAGCTTGTATTTTTTGATCTTGAAGCATACGATATATGGTAGATTTACCTATGTTTAGTTTTTGGGCAACTATTTGAACATTGTTATCATATTTGTTAAGAAAATGTGTAACAATTTGATTGGTATATTCTTCTAAAGTGGTTTCATTTAATAAAAAGTCCTCAGCATTATTTACTGAATTAAAGGTTATATTTTCGGATTTGATTAACCCATTATCGCATAAGACTGCACCAAGCTCAATCACGGCTTTCAGCTCCCTTATGTTACCTGGAAAGGAATATTTCAAAAGCTTTTCTTTAGCTTCTTGTGCAATACTAATGGCTGGTAAACTGTTGTTTTTACAGAATTCATCCAGAAAAAATTTTGAAAGTATTAATATATCATTGCCTCTTTCTCTTAAGGGAGGCAAGGAGATGGGCAGTCCTAACAGACGATAATAAAGATCTTCTCTGAAATTTCCTTTTTTTACCTCTTCTTGCAGGTTTTTGTGGGTGGCAACTATTATTCGTACATCAATTTTTATGGGAGTATTACTTCCTACTCTCAAAACTTCTTTTTCTTGAAGTACTCGCAATAATTTAGCTTGAAGATTAATTTCTAGTTCACCTATTTCGTCTAAAAATAAAGTACCTTGATGGGCTTCTTCAAACCAACCAATTCGTTTATTTTGTGCGCCGGTAAATGCTCCTTTTTCGTAACCAAACAGTTCGCTTTCGATAAGTTCTTTGGGAATAGCGGCAGTATTAACAGCCACAAACTTTTTAGATTTTCTTATTGAATTATAATGAATGGCTTTTGCTACCAACTCTTTACCAGAACCAGTTTCGCCTGTGATAGAAACGTTGATGTTGGAAGCACAGGCTTTTTGCATTAAATCAAAGGTGCGTTGTATGGCTGGGCTGTTGCCTTTGATAATGGAAGAAAACTCATATTTCTTTTGAACTTCTTCTTTTAAAAGTTGAACTTCTTCTTTAAGACCGATTGTATCTCTTAAATTTTTAATTGTAACCCAGAGTCGATTGTTAGTGTCTTCGTTTTTAACAATATAGTCATATACACCTTCTTTTAGTAAGCTGATAGCCACCGAAATATCTTCTTGTCCAGAAATAACCACAACTGGAATTTCTGGAGCTATCTCTTTAATTTTTTTTAGCAACTTATCACTTTTATAGTCGGGTAGAGAGTGGTCAAGGGTAATTACTTGGGGTTTTTTATGTAAACTTTTAAGTAAATCTTCACCATTATTAAAAATCTCTACTTGGTAATCGGGATTGAGCTCTAAATGATATTGAAGAATGTTGGCATATATTTTATCATCCTCCACTATAAAAACCTTAAAAATTGCCATAAGTATCGATGTTTTTTAAGGTTATATACGGCAATTTATTAGATTATGTTTGAAGGATATTCGGCTAAAAACCCTTCATGTGCGTGCTTTTTTTCTTTTTATCGACAATTTCTTGATTTTAGGTATTTAAAATTGATACCATTTTGGTAGCATTATCTAATAATTTTGATGCGAATGTTACCCATTTTTTTCTTCGTTTCGTACAAGGAAGTGAAAAATATTATTAAAAATTGGCATGACTGACATTGAATTCCTCAAAATACAATTAGCTGAAGCTCAACAAGCTAAAGCAGATTTAGCGAGTCAGTTGTTGCTTAAATCCAGCGAATTGGCAACAACATTGCAAGAACTGGACCAACTAAAAGAATTACTGCAAGCAAAAAATGCTGAAAAGATTCAAAGTATAGAAGAAAAACAAATTGAAATTAATCTAGCGACAACACGGCTATTAACAATCATTCAAAACTTGCAAGTAGGTATCCTTTTGGAAGATGAAAATAGGAAGATTGTAACCACCAATCAAAATTTTTGCAAGTTGTTTAAAATTGACGTACCTCCGCAGGCTTTAGTTGGTATGGATTGCTCTAAATCGGCTGACCAGTTTAAACACTTTTTTGTAGAATCAGAGAAATTCGTTTCAGACATCGAAATCTTACTACAAAAGAGAGAGATAGTGCTTTCTGACGAGCTTGAGATGGTGGATGATCGCGTGCTTCGAAGAGACTATATTCCTATATTTGACAAAGATCAATACTTGGGACACTTGTGGACATATAGGGAGGTAACTGAAAAAAAGCGAATTAAAAAGCAAATTGAGGAACTTTCAAATTTTACTAAAGAAAACCCCAATCCTGTGCTACGTTGTACCAATGATGGGGAGATTCTTTACGCCAACGCCGCTAGTGAAGACATTATTTTTATGTTAAGTGATTATCGATATCGTGAACTAAAGGCGATTTTAATAGCGGCCATACAAGAAGCTTTTCGGATAGATCACGATTATAAAATTGAGCTTAGTTTTCGAAAAAAGGTATATGAGCTTACCATTTTGCCCAATGCTGCTACCACTTTTGCCAACATTTACGCTACTAATATAACAGAACTAAAAGAAACCACAGAAAGACTAGACTCGCAAAAAGAATTTTATGAAGCAATACTCAATAAAATCCCGGCGGACATCGTGGTATTTGATTCTTCGCATAACTACATCTTTGTAAATCCTGTTGCTATAAAAAATCCAGAAATTAGAAAATGGATCATTGGTAAAAACGACTATGAATATTGTGAATTCAGAAATAAATCATTGGACTTAGCAAAAAATAGAACTCAATTATTTACTAAGGTAGTAGAGGAAAGAAAGGAAATAGAATGGGAGGAGGCTATTAATCAGCCAGATCATGACCATCCAGTGTATGTATTACGCAGGTTTAGCCCGGTATTTGATGAACACGATAACCTTGAAATGATAATAGGCTATGGTATTCACATTACTGAGCGAAAGTTGATGGAGGTAGAACTTAAAAAAGCCAAGGAACTCGCAGAAGAATCAACAAAAGCGAAAGAAATATTTTTGGCCAATATGAGCCATGAGATACGAACTCCAATGAATGGGATTATTGGGCTCTCTGGTTTACTCGCAAAAACAACACTTGAAACCACACAGCAAAACTATGTTAAATTGGTAAGGCAATCTGCTGAAAATTTGTTAGTTGTGATTAACGACATCTTGGATATTGCCAAAATCGAATCTGGCAAACTACAGTTTGAAGCCATTCCGTTTGATATAAAAGAGGTGGTTAAGTCAGCATTTCAGATTCTCAAATTTAAAACTGAGGAAAAAGGACTTCAGCTTTTGGTTGATTTGGACAAGGTTAATGTAAGCATGGTAGACGGTGACCCTTATCGTCTCAATCAAATCTTGCTAAACCTGTTGAGCAATGCCATCAAATTTACACATGAAGGATACGTAAAACTAGAGATAGAACCTATTTATGAAACATTGCAAGAAGTAAGGCTTAAATTTACCGTTTCAGATACTGGTATTGGTATAGAAAAATCTAAGTTGGAAACAATTTTCCAAAGTTTTTCACAAGCGGAGGCTCAAACTACACGAAAATACGGAGGTACGGGTTTGGGACTTTCTATTTGCAAGGCATTGGTAGAATCTCAAAATGGTAAAATTTGGATTGAAAGTATTTTGGGAAAAGGCAGTACCTTTTATTTTGAACTTAGCTATCCAAAAAGTGTAGGCAATTCGGAAGTTGTTAAAACCGACGAAGTGAATGTTAAAAAACTAAGTGATATAAAGGTATTACTTGCAGAAGATAATCAGATTAATCAATTTTTGGCGGTTGAAATTCTTGGTCAGTTTGGTATTGAAGTTGAAATTGCCAACAACGGCAAAGAGGCTTTGGATAAATTAAATACTAATCATTTTGATCTTATTTTGATGGATATCCAAATGCCAGAAATGGGAGGTATCGAAGCTACTAAATTAATTAGGCTTATGCAGGAACCTAAAAAACGCAACATTCCTATAATAGCATTAACAGCTAATGCACTAAAGGGCGATGCAGAGAATTATCTGGCCGCAGGCATGAACGATTATTTGTCTAAACCATTTGACGAAATACAACTGTATAAAAAAATAGTAAATCTTCTTGAAATAGACACGGCTCAAATAAAAGAACAAAAGCCAAAGACCGAAATGATTATTACCACAGCTTATAAAATTGAAGATTTAGATACAGTAACCCGAGGAAACAAGGAATTTGCCAAAAAGCTGATGAAAATCTATTTAGATACGGTGCCAGAAATGAATAACAATATGCAAACAAGCTTTGTTAACCAAAATTATGAGGATTTGGCTTTTCACGCACATAAATTAAAATCTACCATAAATGGATTAAATATAAGGTTTTTGTCAGAAGATGTCGCAAATTTGGAAAATTATGCTAGTTCTAGAACAAACCTTGATACCATTCCACCATTGGTGGCCAAATTGTATGCTGAGCTAGATGCCGTAGGTGATTTATTTAAAAAGACCTTGGCTTAATTTGGCCAACCAAAATAAAACTAATTTTGCTACAAAGATATTTTTATAAGTTTTGGACAGTTTTAAATAGAACCTAATGAATGACAAGTGATTAAATCTACATGCTGAAAGCAGTTTTATTTGCTACATTTTATCTGTTAGTTCCATTTATTGTAAATGTGAATCAACTCCTTGTAAAAATGTTATGGTATGGAATAATAAGAATAGTTCTTGCTTGCCCCTGTAATCTGTTGGTGTTATTTTAGTATATGGGCTACTGCTTATTATTTGAATCAAGAAATAAAATAAATATCTTAATTTATTTCCTAGAAAAACCTGAGTAGTAATAAATACAAGTTTGGATAATGAAGAGGAGTGGGATAAATGAGAGGCAATAGACAATACTGCTTTTGGCAAGATGGCAGCTATATGGTTGAGATATGGGGTGATTAAGTGTTTTATGAAAAAATTAAGTAAGTATCTAAATATGAACCCTGTGGTTTCTGGTTTTGTTTCAAAACCTGATGATTGGTTATACAATGGTGCGAGGAAATATGCTAACTTGCCTTTTTACATACATTTTAATCTGTAATAGTAAGGGACGCTGACATCTGTCAACCTCAATAAAGGAAGTAGGTTAATCAGAGCTCTATTTAACCTTCATTTACTACAGAATCCTATAAAACAATTCATTAAATCAATTACTCATGCAAATCAATAAATTTAAAAAAATAGCTTTTTTATCACTAATGATATTTCTTAGTGGAATCGTTATTTTTCATTTTTGCATACTATTCAAGCGTGTTCCCTATAACATTACCTGGGGTGGCAGATTAGAAAATGATGAACAAATGTATATTTTTGAAACTTTATCCATTTTTTTAAATGTGGTTCTGTTAATAACACTTATCCTTAAAAACAACCTCATAAAACATCAAATTCAATCAAGGGCGTTAAATGGAATTCTTTGGTTTTATATTTTAATTTTTGGCTTAAATACAATTGGTAACCTTTTTGCAAAAACAAATTATGAGAAATTATTTGCTATTCCTACGGCAATTTTTGTGGTATTACTATTAATCATATTAAACAAGACTCCAGAAAAACATACTCTTAACTAATAATCTTCTTAACTATTCATAGATTTTTATTTGACACTGAATATAAAATACGGGTTGACCCCTTTAAAATTCTTCGCTTGTTTATGGGCAAATGGTTAATACTTCTGGTAGGATGCTAGTTATAACTCTAATATAGATTAATCCAATTTAAAAAATAGTTACAAGGGAAGTTGATTTATAAATCTTCTTCCCTTGTAAATTACAACCTACGCATCAAGCATATTAATACTTCTATTTAAAAACTGTGTTAAATCTGCCCCTGAAAGCATTCCTTGTGACAGTAACCCTAAATCAAAGGCGTGTTTAGCCAATTGAGATTTTTTGTCGTCACTTTCCGCAAGTAATTTACGCATCAATGGATGGTTACTGTTAACAATTACATTGTAAGTGTCTGGAAAACTGCCCATAAATGACATACCACCCATGCCGCCCATTTCTTTCATACGACGCATAAATTCTGGCATTACCACCGTTACAGGCAACTCATCGGTAGCTAAAGGCTCCAATTGCACTTTCATATTTGTATTATTAATGGCTTTTTCAAATACCTCCTTTACCGTAGTTTGCTCATTGTCAGACAATACAGATTCCTTTAGCTCATCTTTTGTGATTAACTTATCTACACTGTCACTATCCACACGTTTAATTTGTGTTTTCTCCTCTTTGCGTTCAATAAAAGAAATAAAATGTCCATCAATTGGATGGTCAAATAACAATACATCGTAGGCACGTTTTAAGGCGGATTGAATAAAGGCGTCTTGTTTGCCTTTATCAGTGGCATATAAGATCACCAATTCCCCGTTTTTATCTGTTTGTACTGCTTGAATTTTTTCTCTAAACTCATTGATGGTAAATAGTTTTTCTTCAACATTTTTTACCAAACAATAATCCTTGGCTTTGTCATAAAATTTATCATCGCTGATCATTCCATATTTTACAAAAACGCCAATATCAGACCATTTTTCTTCATATGCTGTGCGGTCGGTTTTGAATAATTCACCAAGTTTATCAGCTACTTTTTTAGTTATGTGGGTATTTATTTTCTTTACATTTCCATCTGCTTGTAAGAAACTACGGGACACATTGAGAGGAATATCTGGTGAGTCTATAACACCATGTAACAACATCAAAAATTCGGGAACTACATCTTTTACTTCGTCAGTAATAAACACTTGACGAGAATATAGTTGAATTTTATTTTTGTTAACCTCAAAATCGTTTTTAAGCTTAGGGAAATAAAGTACACCTGTTAGATTAAATGGATAATCTACGTTGAGATGAATCCAAAACAGTGGATCTTCGGCCATTGGGTATAGCTCACGATAGAAATTTAAATAGTCTTCGTTACTGAGCTCACTAGGCTGTTTTGTCCAAATAGGAGAAGGGTTGTTGATAGTTTTACCATCGAACTCTATTTCTACTGGCAAAAATTTGCAATATTTATTAAGAATGCCCTCTAGTCTGAATTGATCTAAAAATTCTTCAGAATCTTCAGCGATATGTAAAATTATATCTGTACCACGATCAGTTCGTGTGCCAGGGGTAATTTCAAATTCAGTACTACCATCACATATCCAACGGGCAGGTTCTGCACCGTCTCTGTATGACAAGGTGTTTATTTCTACCTCCTTTGCTACCATAAAAGCAGAATAAAAACCTAGGCCAAAATGACCGATAATGTGTTTTTCGTCTCCTTTATCTTTATATTTTTCTACAAATTCTGTGGCTCCCGAAAAAGCTATTTGATTTATATATTTTTTTATTTCTTCGGCAGTCATACCAAGCCCACGATCGCTGATCTTAATTGTCTTGGCTTCTGCATTAAAAGAAACGCTTACTTTTGTCTCTCCAAGCTCACCTTGATACTCTCCAAAAGAAGCCAACTTGTTGATTTTCTGTGTAGCATCCACGGCATTGGACACTAGTTCTCTTAAAAAAATCTCATGGTCGGAGTACAAAAACTTCTTAATAATGGGAAAAATGTTCTCTGTGTGTATTGAGATATTACCTTTTTCTTGCATGACTTATTTATGAAATGGTTAAACAATTAATCTTGTTGCGTACTTAAGCTTTCAAAAGTCATTCCATGGTGAGAAAACTGACAGTATGACAGAATCAATTATTGTATAAATTTTTATTAATCTCAATCTTATTAACATTGCGCTTTAAGCCTAATTATAGTAGTGAATGGATCCAACTTTGAGTAAACTAGTTTGTTAGGTGGTGCTGCCAAAAGGGTGTGCTTGTATTATCTTGTTAAATAGATAATTATAAGGATTTTTTTAGTTTTTGACAAATGCCTATTTTTACGATTACTACCCATATTTACCGATATGTTTAAAGTTCGATTAAATCTAATTATGATATGAATATTGAATTATACCGAGAATATTGTCTTGCTAAAAAAGCGGTAACGGAAGAATTTCCCTTTGACGAAAATATTTTGGTTTTTAAGGTGGGAGGAAAAATATTTGCATTGACCAATGTAGACAAATTTGAAAGTATCAATCTTAAATGTGATCCAGAGAAGGCTGTTGAATTGAGAGAACAATATGAAGACGTATTGCCAGGATATCATATGAATAAAAAACATTGGAATACTGTTTTGATGAATTCAAACGTTTCTGATTATTTGATAAAACAGTGGATAGATCATTCTTATGATTTGGTTGTTAGTGGGTTATCATTAAAACAAAGAACAGAACTAGGACTTTAA
The DNA here is from genome assembly GCA_027488865.1 of Cytophagaceae bacterium. GTDB lineage: Bacteria > Bacteroidota > Bacteroidia > Cytophagales > UBA9547 > JAIYAU01. The sequence continues at coordinate 48,552 of JAIYAU010000053.1, read as the reverse complement.
ATATAGAATTGTTATTTTTTAGTTGTAATTTGTGGTTTGTTAACTTCTTCTTTGATTTTAGATTTTCTTTTTTCAAATGCGTTGGATTGTAAAAATTGTGTTTTGTTGTTATTTGAGCGCCAATGCACAAATAGATAAAGAATTTTGGTTTGCAGTACCAGAATTTACTGGGTTACATGCTGATAAACCTGTGTATTTAAGAATATCTTCTTTTAATAGCCCAGCTGAGGTCACCATTAGTTTTCCTGCGAATAAATCCTTGAAACCATACACACTTTCACTTAAAGCCAACAGCGCGAGCTCTTTAGAGTTAACCAACATAATTGATAGCTTAGAAACTTGGCCTTTTGCTACAATAAAAAACACTGGAATGCTCATTGAATCCACAAGTGACATTTCTGTGTATTATGAGGTTTTAGGATATAGTCCATTAGCACAAGGGCCAGCCAACACCGATATATTTTCATTAAAGGGACATAATGCCCTTGGAAATAAATTTTTTACACCTTTTCAAACAAATTGGAGGGCTTATCCAGACATAGATGCTTGGGCCGCTTTTAGTATAGTGGCCACCCAAGATAATACTGTAATAACGATTATTCCTACCCAAGATTTAATTGATCATCCAAAAGGAATTTCATTTACAATCACCTTAAATAGGGGACAAAATTATGCATTAAGGGCCGAAAGTCAAGATAATGCACTAAGACCTGCAGGTACACTTATCACATCTTCCAAGCCAATCGCAGTTACCATTAACGATGACTCCATGTTTGAAGGGCTAAATTGGGACTCGGCTGGGGATCAGATTATTCCTGCTAATGTAGTTGGTAATGAATATATTGCCATTAAAGCATCTCCCGTTACAAGGATAATCGATCGGATTTATATTTGTGCAGTTGAAGATAATACAGAAGTGTTTGTCGGTAATCAATCGGTGGCAACTACTGTTCTTTCAAGCGGAGTGCAATTTGAATATGTATTGGTGGACAGTGCTACATATATCAAATCGAACAAACCTGTTTATGTGTTTCAGGTTGGTGGTTTTACAACCGAACTTGGTGGGGCAATTTTACCACCATTGGGCTGTACTGGATCTAAACAAGTTGGAATAATGCGTTCAAATGAGGAAGATTTTGCACTAGCTGTATTGGTTAAAACTGGAGGTGAGAAAAATTTCTTAGTAAACGGAAACGCAAATTACCTCACTAAGGCAGACTTTTTTGATGTGAAAAATACAAATCAAGAATGGAAGTTTGCCAAGGTTTTTTTTGACACTTCAGCAATTGTACCTAATAAACCCACAATAATATCAAACTCGAGTAACGATTTCCATTTGGCTATCATGAATGGCAATTTTAACACAGGTTTTAGATTTGGCTTTTTTTCTGATTTCGGATTTCTTGACCTAGGTTCAGACAAGACTTTGTGTTTAAATGATTCTGTAAAGTTGGATGCTGGGTTTGGAAAAGATACCTACCAATGGAGTACAGGCAAAACATCTCAAAGTATAACAGTTAGAGATACAGGCTTTTACTCCGTAAGCGTGACCAAAGGAAACTGTAAATACGATGATAACATTAGGGTATTCCAAAATCCTAGTCCTGGTTCGTTGTTACCAGCAGATACATCAATTTGCGTAAATCAAAAATGGCGAATTAAAGCCAAAAACGGTTTTGTCAAATACCAATGGAATTTTGTGGAAACAAGTTCGGTTTTAACTGCCAATCGCACAGGTGAATATATCGTAACTGTTACCGATTCCAATACTTGCAGTTACAAAGATACCACCAACTTACAGGTAAATAATTTACCAACTCCTACTATTTTGATTCCAAAAAAGGAAATTGACTGGTGCGCCGATTCCATCATCACTTTAACGTTGGCACAAGATTATGAAAGTTATAAATGGAATACTAGTTTAACTACTAAGGTTTATTCAGGCCTCAAAACGATCGATAATTTTTATAAAGTCGAGGTGTTAGATAGTAACGGCTGTGTAGGGTTGGATAGCCTTACCATCGATTGTTCTCCTTATATTACCATTTCTAATGTGATAACCCCTAACAATGACCTGCAAAATGATACTTGGAAAATAAAAGGACTTATTCGTGGATATTGGGAAGTTAATATTTTTAATAGGTATGGAAAAAAGGTTTACGAATCTAAGGATTATGATAACACCTGGGACGGGGGACAATTACCGCCCGCCATTTATTACTATAATCTCACCCACAAAAATGGCAAGGGAAATTACAAAGGCTGGGTGGAGATTTTAGAATAAATTATAACCAATCAATCCCTTTTTTGAGATAGTTTAAAGTTTCTTTCTCTTTACTTCCTTCCTCTGGTTGAAAATTATATTTCCATTGGGCAAAAGGAGGCATGCTCATTAAGATAGATTCAGTTCTTCCATTGGTGTCTAGCCCGAACTTAGTGCCTCTGTCATATACCAAGTTGTATTCTACATATCTTGATCTTCGAACTAGCTGCCATTCTTTTTCTTGTTCATTAAAAGGCAAAACACTATTTTTTTGCATTAAGTGAACGTAAATCGGGGCAAAACTACTGCCAACTGCTTTTACAAATTCAAAACGAGTACGTTTCGAATTTGTTGTATCTGGACCAAGTCTATCAAAAAATATTCCACCAATACCTCTTGTTTCGTTTCGGTGGTTAATAAAAAAATAGTCATCAGCCCATTTTTTAAAAGAAGAATAATAATGTGGGTCATGTTGGTCACAAACCGTTTTTAAAGATTTATGAAAGAAAATTGCATCTTCTGCATTTACATAATGGGGCGTTAGGTCGATACCACCACCAAACCACCATGTGCCATTGCTCATTTCAAAATAGCGAACATTCATGTGAATGATGGGCACCAAAGGGTTTTGTGGATGAATCACGATCGATACTCCAGTGGCAAAAAAATCAGATTTGTCAAGTTCAAACGATGAAAGTACTTTTTCTGGTGTTTCGCCAAACACCGCAGAAAAGGCAACGCCGCCTTTTTCTATTATGTTTCCATTTTGTAATATTCTGGTTTTGCCTCCTCCGCCTTCTGTTCTTTGCCAGGCATCTTCCTCAAATACACCTAGTTGGTCAGTCGTTTCAAGAGATTTGCAAATATTATTTTGTAATTCTTCAAAAAATGAAACAATTTCTTCTTTGCTTAAAGGAACTTCACTCATTTTATTTTCGGCTTTGTTTCAATTAATTCTCCCAGTTTATAAATCTCCGTTTTTATCCACTTACCTTGGTCATTGCTATAGGTCCATTTGCCGTTTTTTTGGCCATTTACATATTGACCTTGTTCACCAGTTTTACCATTTTCGAATAACATTTTAAATTCGCCCCACAGTATATCAGCACGATAGTTCATAATATTTTGAATTTTGCCAGAAGGGTAGTAATTATAACAAAGTCCATTTTTTTTGCCCGCTGGGTTGTAAAATTCTAAAGTAGCTAATTTCCCTTGAGGGTCATATAATTTTCGTTCTCCATTTAGTCTGTCGTTAATATAAATTTCTTCACATTTTAAAACTTTATCCTCGTAATATTTTTTCCAAGTGCCTGATTTTAATTTGTTAAGGTATGTTTGTGATTCTTTTAAATCGCCATTTTCATAATACAAATCTGTTTCTTTATCATTCTCATTATTTGAGTAAATTGTTTTATCCTTCACATTACCATTTTCGTAATATTGGATATTTTTTCCAGCCTTTTTGCCGTTTTCATAGTTATACAGATGTTTCTTTTTGCCGCTTTCGTAATAGCCATGAAATTCACCATGTAACACGCCATTTATATATTTTCCTTGTAATAATAACACACCATTGCTGCTAAAACTTTTAAATTCACCACTTTTTGCCCCATTTGCATTTGTTGATTCAGTTTCTAGCTTGCCATTGGGATGGTATGTTCTAAAAAAACCGTTAAGTATTCCATTTTTATAATTTTCCTCAGATCTTACTACACCATTTTCATAATAGGTTTTTGTAATTCCCTCTGGCATATTTAATTTGTAATTGGCCTCTTTTTTAATAGATCCAGACACATAATATTCAATTAACAATCCGTCTACCTTTGAATTTTTAAAATTCGTAATAGTTTTGGTTTTCCCATTGTCAAAAAATGTCGTAAAAGCGCCCTTAATAGTATCATTTTCAAAAAATCCCTTTTGAATAATTACTCCTTCCGTGTTATAAACCAATACTTCACCATCTTTTAGGTTATTCTTAAAGGAGTATTCCCCCTTCTTTTTACCGTTTTTATAGTATTCAGTGAAGAGGCCTTCTTTTTTTCCTAGGTAAAAGTTTCCTGTAACCTCCTGTGCGCCTTCAAGATAAAATTTGATGTATTTTCCGTGGATTGTTGAATCTTCTCGACTTTTGTAATAAAATTCCTCTTTTATTGATGTTCGGGTACTGTCAAACCAAGTATTTACCTTAACCTGTGCATGGCTGATGCAAAAAGTAAAAAACAGGATAATAACTGTAACTGATTTTTTTAACATAAAACTGATATAAGACGCTAAGATACATAATGGCAAATACTCTACCAAAGTTGGCGCAACTCAGTAAAAAACGAAAAAAGGAATCAAATATTATATATTATTCTCGTGATGCTGTTAATTCTCGATTTCAAAACATTATTTTTGCATCTGGTTTATAAATTTTGAAAATAAATTTATAAAATTGAATAAGAACTTGGTCGATCTAAAATTAGAATAAATGTCTCAAAAGACGTATAATACTGCAGAGGTAGAAGCACGCTGGTACAGCTACTGGCTTGATAATAAATTGTTTAGTTCAAGTCCAAATCCTAATAAAAAGCCGTACACTATTGTGATTCCGCCACCTAATGTTACAGGGGTACTACACATGGGGCATATGCTCAACAACACGATACAAGATGTGCTCATCAGGCGCGCCCGTATGCAAGGGTTAGAAGCATGTTGGGTTCCTGGCACCGATCATGCCTCCATAGCTACAGAGGCAAAGGTAGTTGCTATGTTAAAAGAAAAAGGAATAAATAAGGCAGATCTTTCTAGAGAAGAATTTTTAGATTATGCATGGGAGTGGAAAGAAAAGTACGGTGGCATTATTCTTCAACAATTGAAGAACCTTGGTGCATCTTGTGATTGGGATAGAACCAAATTTACCATGGATGCAGAATATTATGATGCTGTTATTGATGTTTTTATCGATTTGCATCAAAAAGGGCTGATCTATAAAGGCTACAGGATGGTAAACTGGGATCCTCTTGGAAAAACAGCTTTATCTGACGAAGAGGTGAATCACAAAGAGGTAAATTCTAAACTATATTTTATCAAATATTTTATAGAAGGCTCGCAGGATTTTATTACCGTGGCCACCACAAGGCCAGAAACGATAATGGGAGATACCGCAGTGTGTGTTAATCCTGAAGATGAAAGATACGGCGCTCTAAAGGGGAAAAAAGTAATAGTTCCTTTAATAAATAGAGCTGTAAACGTGATTTATGATGATTACGTAGATCCAGCATTTGGAACTGGCTGCTTGAAGGTAACACCCGCACACGATATCAATGATTATGAACTTGGTAAACGACATCATCTAGAAATTATCGACGTTTTTAATGAAGACGGTACGATTTCTAAGGCAGGTCAATTATTTGTAGGAGAAGATCGATTTGTAGTAAGAAAAAAAATAGCCAAACAACTTGAGGAGCAGGGTTTATTGGTAAAAGTTGAGGATATAAAAAATAATGTTGGCTACAGCGAACGTACCGATGCAGTGGTAGAACCAAGACTTAGCAGCCAATGGTTTGTAGACATGAAAAAATTCATGGCTAAAAATCCGCAAGTGTTGGAAGACGTGATGACAGATAAAATACAACTGCATCCAGCCAAATTTAAAAATACGTATCGCCATTGGCTTGAAAATGTAAAAGATTGGTGTATATCAAGACAACTTTGGTGGGGACAAAGAATACCTGCTTGGTACAACGAACAAGGAGAGTTTGTGGTAGCAAAAACCTACGAACAAGCGCAAACCTTGTTTAAGGATATGAATTTATCTTTTGATAAAATTCATCAAGATGAGGATGTGTTGGATACTTGGTTTTCTTCATGGTTATGGCCAATTTCAGTATTTGATACTGAGATTTTTAAAGGAAACAAGCCTAATGCAGAGTTGGATTATTATTACCCAACGAATACCTTGGTTACCGCCCCTGAAATATTGTTCTTTTGGGTAGCTAGAATGATTATGGCAGGTTACGAATATAAAAATGAGTTGCCGTTTACCGATGTTTACTTGACAGGAATTGTACGTGATAAACAAGGTCGTAAGATGTCCAAATCATTAGGCAACTCACCCGATCCGTTAGACTTAATCGCTAAATATGGTGCTGATGGTGTGAGGGTTGGTATGTTATTGAGTTCCCCAGCTGGTAATGATCTCCTTTTTGATGAGAAATACTGCGAACAAGGTAGGAATTTTTGGAATAAACTTTGGAACGCTTACAGACTCATCGAGATGTGGGAAGTTGCAGATTTGGATGCTCCATCTGGCAACCAAGCAGCTTATGACTGGTTTACGGCACGTTTTAATCAAGCTTTGGTAGAAATCGAGGATAACTACAATAAATTTAAGATTTCTGAGGCCTTAATGGGTATTTATAAACTCGTTTGGGATGATTATTGTGCTTGGTATTTAGAAATGATTAAGCCAGAGTATGGCCAACCAATTGATAAAGTTACGGTTACACAAGCCAAAGAACTTTATGGCCAAATTCTAAGATTAGTACATCCTTTAATGCCTTTTATCACAGAAGAACTGTGGCATGAATTAGAACCACGTAGCATAGAGGAAAGTATTATTATTGCACAATACCCTACTCCTCAGCCATTTGATATCAAAATATTACAAGAGGCAGATACTGTATTTGAGGTAATTACCCAAATACGTAATATTAAAAATGCCAAAAACTTACCACCTAAGATGTTGGTAAGTCTAAAAGTAAAATCGAATCAAAGGGTTGTTATTGATAAATATGAAGGCATTATAAAAAAACTTGCCTTCGTGGACAATATTGATTTTGTACTTGAAAAGGTAGAATCAGCATCTTCATTTATTATCAAAGGCGATGAGTACTTTGTGCCTTTGGAGGGCGTATTAGATTTGGAAGCAGAAAAAGAGAAAATATTGAAGGAATTAGAATATACTAAAGGGTTTTTAAAATCAATAGAGATTAAATTGTCTAACGAAAAGTTTGTTAACAATGCCAAGCCTGAGGTAATTGAAAATGAACGAAAGAAACAACAAGATGCCTTAACAAAAATCAAGGTATTGGAGGCAAGTATAGTTTCATTGGCATAAATTATAATTGCTCAAGTCTTTCAAGGCTTGAGCAATTATGCTTATTTGCTCTTGACTTTTACCGACCAAGTAATTATAAAATTAGCCACGATCTCGTTGTTTTCGTTGTAACCTGTGCTCGTGGAAGTTATAGTTTGGCCTTCATTGGTATTAACGGCCTGTTCAATAGTATTTTTGATTTTTTCGCCATCTACACAGTGAAATATCACTTTTCCGGTGGCTTTTTTATGAAACGTTGCCTCCATTTGTACCACCAGCGTAGAGATGGATTTGCCTGATTTATTTACATGTAACAAAACCAATATACCAGAAGATAACTCTGCGGCCATCGCTAAACATGCAAAATACAAAGATTTAAAAGGGTTTTTTGTAAAATACCCATATTTCAGGCCAACAGAAGCCTTTCCATTATTGATTTCTACAATTTGTAGCCCTGCTATCCAAGCTAATGGTAGTTTTTGTATTAAAAATAACTTAAAGAGAAATGGATTTGTAACCGATTTTATAAAATTCATAGCTTGACTTTTTTGTACTGTACGATAAATAGTATTTGAAGTTTATTAGTTTTAAGCAATTCATCTTAGCCTTAGATCATATTTCTTGAAATAAAAAAACTTTTTTAGTAACTTTAGGTTTTGATTTTATTGAAAACTAAAAATATTGTGATGGTTGCTACATACGAGAAGTACAAAGTAAAAGACATGGCTCTTGCAGAATGGGGTCGTAAAGAAATTAGACTAGCTGAAGCTGAAATGCCAGGTTTGATGTCGTTAAGAGAAGAGTTTGGAGCCTCTAAACCTTTAAAAGGCGCACGAATCGCTGGATGTCTTCACATGACTATACAAACTGCGGTTTTAATAGAAACATTAGTTGAACTTGGTGCTGAGGTTACATGGTCTTCGTGTAATATCTTTTCTACACAAGATCATGCGGCGGCAGCAATTGCGGCAGCAGGAATTCCAGTTTATGCTTGGAAAGGCATGAATGAACAAGAATTTGATTGGTGTATCGAACAAACATTATTTTTTGGTGAAGATCGCAAACCTCTAAATATGATTTTAGATGATGGTGGAGATTTAACTAACATGGTTTTAGATCGTTACCCTGAGTTAATTGCGAACATTAAAGGTGTGTCAGAAGAGACAACTACTGGCGTACTTCGCTTAAATGAAAGAGTAGTTGCAGGTAAACTTCCTTTCCCAGCAATTAACGTAAATGACTCTGTTACAAAATCTAAATTTGATAATAAATACGGCTGCAAAGAATCTTTAGTTGACGCGATACGTCGTGCAACTGACGTGATGATGGCTGGTAAAGTAGCAGTTGTAGCTGGGTATGGTGATGTAGGAAAAGGTTCAGCTGCTTCACTTCAAGGAGCAGGTGCTCGTGTTATAGTTACAGAAATAGATCCTATTTGTGCTTTACAGGCAGCTATGGATGGCTTTGAAGTTCGTAAAATGGATGATGCAGTTAAGCGTGCTGATATTGTAGTTACTGCAACGGGTAATTATAAAATTGTTCTTGAAAAGCATTTTAGAGCAATGAAGGATAAAACTATCGTTTGTAATATCGGTCATTTTGACAATGAAATTGATATGGCTTGGTTAAATACCAACTATGGCCACACGAAAGTGGAGGTTAAACCACAAGTAGATATTTACAATGTAGAAGGAAAAGACATCATCGTATTGGCAGAAGGCAGATTAGTAAACCTTGGCTGCGCTACAGGACACCCTTCTTTTGTAATGTCGGCTTCTTTTACAAACCAAACTCTTGCACAACTTGAGTTATGGAAGAGTGCTGATAAATACGAAAACAAAGTTTATACTTTGCCAAAGCATCTTGATGAAAAAGTAGCTAGACTTCATTTATCGAAAATTGGTGTTGAGTTGGATGAACTTACTGCTGATCAGGCAAATTATATTGGAGTAACTGTAAATGGACCGTTTAAATCTGAGTTATACAGATATTAATCAGTTTCAAATGTTTTTTTGAAGAGGCTGTCCTAATACGACAGCCTTTTTTGTTTCCTAATTGATAAAAATCATTTATTTATGTGGCAATAGCTTGTATATTGCTTAAAATTAAATAATTAATTGAACTATGAGAAATATTTGTGTTCCAACCGACTTTTCAGACATGGCTGACCAAGCTGTAGGTTCTGCCATATCTTTAGCTGAAAAAATTAACGCAAAAATTACCTTATTTCATATTATAGCTGGAGAGGAATTTGCAATAATAACCAAACATGATTTGGCCGAAAACCTAAAAGTAAGTCCATTATCTGTTTTGAATGAAGTTATTGAAACACAAAATAAATTCAAACTTTATCAAAACAAATTTAATAATGATGATATAAGTTGGGTAGTTGTGGTTGCTGTGGATAATCAGTCCGTGGCGGAGGTTGTAGAAATATTAAAAGCAGATTTAGTAATATCGGGCACAACGGTAATTAATGGATATTGGGATGATCAATTAATTGGGGATAATACCAGGATCATGATAAAAAAATGTAAAATTCCAGTTATTACAATCAAGGAGGCCCAATCAAAGTTTAATATTTCAAAAGCAGTTTTCGCTACCAATTTTAAAGAAACTCACTTTGAAATGATTAAATCTATAGAATATATCTTTCAAGGATTTGGTATTCAACTAAATGTATTATATGTAGCCACACCAGATAGTTTTGCCACCACCAGAAAGTTGACAAAAGTATTTGAAGCAATGAAAAATAAATATGATCTAAAGAATGTATTTTTGACCATTTATAATGACACTTCCAAAGGTGAAGGCATACTTCATTTTGTGGAAGATTATGAAATTGATTTTGTTGTCATGCCAACCCAAGGTAGAACTGGCATTGATTATTTTTTAAATAGCAGCATAGCAGAACAGGTGCTTGACGAAGTAAATATTCCTGTAATGACAATACTCAATAAATTACAGTAAATATTATGGTTTAACCTTGATTAATTGAACAGTTATAGTTGGCAACACGACAAATGTAAGAGCCATTTAGTAAGAGTAAAGGAATAATTAATGATTTTATAGAGGATTTCCTTTATTGTGGACTCTAGGTCTTATATTTAATTTGATTCGTTGAAATATTACCCTTCATTTAATAAAGAATGCCTTTCGAGAAACTCAAAAGGCATTTGCTATGATAAACATTAAACAAACTACTAAAACTACTCTTTAATTACTTTGAAAGTTTTGGTGCCACTTTGATTACTAATCTCAATGATATAAATTCCAGATGGGTAATTGTTACCTATTTCAAGTTGGTTATTTCTAACCTCCTCAATAAACTCTATTGATCTACCAATTGCGTTTTTAATAGTCACAGTTGCACCTTCAAAGCCAACTAAACTTATCTTGGTAGAATTGCTAAATGGATTTGGAGCGATTATGATATTTTGTAAGCCAACATTATTTACAGAAACAATTGAAGAATAATTAATATCTCCGTCAAAATCATATTGAGCAAGTTTATAATAGGTAATACCGTCGAGCACATTGTTATCAACAAATGAATAGTTAATAAGCTGAGAAGAATTACCTGCTGCTTTTAAAGTGCCAACAGAAGTATAGTTTTTATTATCAGTTGAGCGCAAGATTACAAAATGAGACGCATCTTCTTCATTGGCTGTGGCCCAAGTTATTTGATTTCCATTATCCGTTTTTTCAGCTTCAATGAAGGCAAACTCAACAGGCGTCACACATAAACCGCTGTGAAGGGCTGTTACCGGTAACCTAGCACAAGGGTTTGAGTATATGTCGAATGTAAGGTTTTTAAAAGTACTGCTAGTTGAGTAACTTGGTGCAGAACCTGTAACTGTGAAATTAGCTCCTCCATCAGTAAATGGATAAGATGGCGAACCGTTAGATAAAATTTGTCCACTACCATCCATTACTAATCTATAGGTTCCAGATGATGGTAGTGTATAATCAATGCTAAATGTGTAGTTTAAAGTCGAGGCTGAAGAAGTGTTACTTAAAGTTGTTGGGGAGCCAGATGTCCAAAGTTGGGTTCCTGAATTATTTAGGACCCTAAGAACAGCATTACTAAAACTATTCCAGCCAGGAATACTAACTGTTACATTTTTAATTCTTGCTGAACTTGCAACATTAAACACAATACCACCACCATTAGGCAAATAACCATTTGTTAGTGTTGTATTTGTAGTCATGCTCGCACCTGAAGTTTGGGTAGTGTCTTGTACGTAATAGGTTGTTGTGCTTGATATAAGAGGAGTTGTATAGGTACTTCCTACGCCCAACTGTGTTCCACCACTTGCAGCACTCATCCATTTGTATCTGCCTGTTCCAGTCACACTCAATGCCACATTTTTAGCAGTAGGAGCACAAAATGTATTTCCATTGGGGGTGGATGGATTTGTATTAGTTACTGTAGCCGCGTTACTTAGTACGTCACAACCAGCTAATGGGTGGTCAAGAAATACACGGTAAGTTCCAGCCATAGTTGCTGTATAGCTACTAGCATTAGCACCGGCCAGCGTATCTGTTGTTCTAAGCCATTTGTAGGTAAATGCTGAACCCGTAAGAGAGGTTGAATAAGCTTGATTTGGCGTACCACACAAATCTACCCCAGCACCTATGGTAGTGGTCATTGTATTGGTGTTGTTTATAATAGTACTACCTACAACTGTACAGGCTGAACGTGTAGGGTGTGTACTAGTTAACTGGTACGTACCTATGGAGGCTGCAGTATAGGCATTGCTTGTTCCAGCTACTGGTGTACCGTTTCGTCTCCAGCTGTAGGTATAAGATGCATGGCTAGCCGTTAAAGCACCATTTATAGGAACCGTGAGCGAATTAGGCTGACAAATACTTGTCGTAGGTGTCATGGCCACTGCATTTGTTTCGCTAATGGTAATATAATCAGATTTTGCACAGCCAGGAGCTTCATAGACACATACTCTATAAGTACCTGGTCTTGTGGTGGCATAGGTGTTTTGTACACCAGATGGACCAGTAATAAGTGAATCTATTCCAGTGCCTTTATCTTTGTACCAAGTGAAAGTTCTTGTGCCGCCTGAAGCAGTCACCGAAGAGTTCATACTAACAGTGCCATTTGTTGCACAGATGTTTATATCCGTACCTAAATTTGGAGCCGGTGGAACATTAAGTGAAGTCACAGATTGGCATCCATTGGAAAAAGAGATATCGTCAATTCCAATATCGTTACCAATCAAATCGCCAGAGTTGTTCCAAATTTCAATATCCACATAAGCAGCATTAACTGGAGAGGTAGTAGTTTGGACGTATTGTTCCCAATTGCTACCTCTACTAGCATCAGCTGGAGACCAGTTAGAGCCACCCAAAGCCACTAAGCCACCAATTGGAACCATACTTGCATCGTACCATTGTACTTGAAAACGTAAATCTGCCCTTGCTGCACCATTACTTACTGGGGTTAAATTAATGAACCAAGCAGACAAATAATACACTTGATTTGGGTATACAGTTAATGCATTTTGTCCCCATAATTGAGAGTTTGTGGCATTTTTACAGTCTACCATTAAATATTTACCTTTACCACCGATTCCTTTAGTATGATCGTCCATACCGTCCATTTCTGTTAAAAATGGATTCCCTCTGTAAAAGCCAGAACCTGCACCTGTAGTAAAAGGACCAGCCGCATTACATTTAAAAAACTTTTTGTAACTATCGATCCAATACTTTCCATCTGATGACCAGGCGCAAGGGCATGACGTACAAGTAGAGTCGTTAAGGGTCAGTTTATTGCTAATGATGGTATTAAACTGATTAAATTGAGTTGCATTTGATGCAGCACCTGCGTAAAGATTGTCAGATAGAAACGATCCGGGCCCGGATGCTATATAACCACCTTCAAAATCTCCATTAATTACCGACTCGCGTTGTGGCAAGGTAGTACATTGTGAAAACACCTTAGTGTCATGTATTAAAAGCAATCCAAATACCAACATAATGGTAAGGAATTGATTTGGGATATAAGAGGCTAATTTCATAATTGTATTTTTATAATTTTAAATTGTGTTTAGATGTTGTCTAATTGAAACTTATATACGTATTTTGTTTAAAATGTTACTAATCAAATTTTTAATATGGTTTTATTAATATTGTCAAGTTCGAATATCAATAGGTAATAAATATCATTTTAATACCATAATAATTGCCCTATTTTAGGTATCTAAACGGTATTATTGCACTTAAATAATTTTTAAAAATTTTTCTTAAATATTTAAAAAATCATATGCTTTATTTTGACCTATTTGTTAAAAAAATCTTTAATTTAATATCACAATAGCCACAACTTATTTAATTATTAGTTTTAGATTTGTGGTTTAAGTTTAGTATGAATGAGTAAATTATTTGTTTACAATACCTTAACCAGACAAAAGGAACTTTTTGAACCAATCAATTCACCACATGTAGGTATGTATGTGTGCGGACCAACTGTGTATGGCGATCCGCATTTGGGTCATGCACGTGGAGCTATTACTTTTGACGTTGTTTACCGATATCTTCTGTTTTTAGGCTATAAGGTTCGTTATGTTAGAAATATTACAGATGTTGGGCATCTTGAAAATGACTCTGACCAAGGAGATGATAAAATTGCTAAAAAGGCGAGACTTGAACAACTTGAGCCTATGGAAATAGCCCAACAATATACCAACAGCTATCATCAAGAAATGGATTTGCTCAATGTACTTAGGCCAAGTATTGAACCTAGGGCTACGGGGCATATCATAGAACAGATTGAAAGCATTAAATCAATAATCGATAATGGATATGGCTATGAGTCCAATGGATCGGTTTATTTTAATGTGGAAGAATATGCAAAAAATTATCATTATGGCATACTTTCAGGTAGAGTGCTAGAAGATCTTACGTCAAATACCAGAGATCTTGACGGCCAATCGGATAAAAAAGGCTCATTGGATTTTGCACTATGGAAAAAAGCAACCCCTGAACACATCATGAAATGGAGCTCCCCTTGGGGAGAAGGTTTCCCAGGCTGGCATATTGAATGTTCGGCCATGTCGGCTAAATATTTGGGTAATTTTTTTGATATACATGGAGGAGGAATGGACCTTGCTTTCCCACATCATGAATGCGAAATAGCTCAATCTCAGGCTTGTAATCATCACACCCCTGCCAAATATTGGTTGCATAATAACATGATTACAATCGATGGTAGAAAAATGGGTAAATCCCTTAATAACTTTATCAATTTGAAAGAGTTTTTTACTGGCAATCATCCCTTACTTGAGCAGGCATACTCTCCAATGAATATTAGGTTTTATATCTTGCAGGCGCAATACAGAAGTACCCTTGATATTTCTAATACAGCACTTCGAGCAGCCAATGTAGCTTATGTAAAACTTCTCAATGCATATAAATTATTGGACAAATTAAGTTGGCAATTAGGCACCGAGGTCAATAGTACTTTGGAATTAGAGATTGAAAGTTGTATTGCTGAATGCCATGCTGGTATGAATGACGATTTTAATACAGGTGTAGCTATTTCAGGGCTTTTTGGTTTGACAAATTTTGTTAATCAATTTCATTTAAAGCAAAAGGACATAAACTCCATTTCAGAAAACGCCTTCAATCATTTAATTAGCACTTACAAGGTTTTTTTTAAGGATATTTTAGGTCTCAAGGAAGAAAAATTGGTCAATGCGGATAATACTATAGCAGCATTGTTAGGTTTTTATCAAGAAGCTAAAGCTAACAAACAATACGATAAAGTGGATCTGATAAGACAAGTTCTTAAAAAAGAAGGGATTGTGGTAAAAGATCTAAAAGATAAAATTGAATGGGCTTATGAAGCATAAACTAAATATTATTTTATCCACTGTACTTTTTGTATTTATTTGGTCTTGTAAGCCATCTAAAGAAGATAGACAATCAAATACAAGTATTGAAAAAATAAATAAAGTAGATGTACCAGTTTTTAATGGAGACAGTGCTTATTTGTTTGTAAAAAAACAAGTGGACTTTGGAAAAAGAGTGCCTAATACTGCGCCACACATATTATGTGGAAATTATCTTTATAGTACATTAAAAAGTTATTCTGAAGAAGTTATCGTTCAAGAGTTTATTGGTACTTCGTTTGATAAAAAGGCACTTAAGCTCAGAAATATAGTTACCTCATTTAACCCAAAAGCTTCTAAAAGAATAATTCTAGCAGCACATTGGGACACGCGTCCTTTTGCGGATCAAGAAGTTAAGGAACAATCGCAACTAAAACCAATAGATGGTGCCAACGATGGTGCTAGTGGGGTTGGGGTGCTATTGGAATTTGCAAGGGTGATAAGCATTGCGAAAGAAAAGCCACAAGTTGGCATTGATATAATATTGTTTGATGGAGAAGATTATGGACAACCAGACTTCTTGAAACTACCTCAACAAGAAAATACTTGGTGTCTAGGGTCCCAATATTGGGCTGCAAACAAACATAAAGCCAACTATCAAGCATATTATGGTATATTGCTAGATATGGTGGGAGGGAAAAATGCCAAGTTTGCTATGGATGGCACTTCGAGGCAATTTGCCCCTGAAATACAAAAGTCTGTTTGGAATACCGCTAATAGTATTGGGTATTCGCAGTATTTTATTTATCAAAATTCTGAACAAATCATTGATGATCATTTGTATGTAAATCAAATTGCAAAAATCCCTATGATTGATATTATAGAATACGAGCCCTCAGACGGAAGTTATTTTGCTAACACATGGCATACATTGGATGATAATTTACAAAATATTGACAAAAATTCACTTAAAGCGGTTGGACAAACTCTTTTACAGGTTCTTTATCAAGAATAGATTTATCAAAAAAATTTAAACCTATTTATCAGTTTGTCGCTTTAGTAGAGACAAATTTATTTCTAAATGACAGTACTTCCTTACAAAAATCTAAAAAGTGGCAAAAAGGAGCAAGTTGCTTTAATGTTTGACAACATTTCTCAACGCTACGATTTTCTTAATCGTATTCTTACTTTTGGAATCGACCAAAGTTGGAGAAGAACAGCTTTGTCGCATTTGAAAGTACTTCAACCAAAGCTTTTGTTAGATGTGGCCACGGGTACAGGTGATTTTGCAATACAAGCTTATCAAATGCTAAAACCGCTTAAAATTATTGGAATCGATATTTCTGATGGTATGTTGGAAGTAGGTAGGAGGAAAATGAATCAACAAAATCTAAATGAAGTTATTGAGATGGTGTCCGGTGATTCTGAAAAACTTCCTTTTGAAGACAATAATTTTGATGCTATCACCGTTTCTTATGGGGTAAGAAATTTTGAGAATTTAGAAAACGGGCTTTCAGAGATGTTACGGGTTTTAAAGCCAGGAGGTATGGTTGTAATTTTAGAAGCCTCTGAACCTACAAATAAATTCTTAAAAGTTTTCTATAATCTATATTTTAAAGTTATTTTGCCAAAAATTGGGCGTTTAATTTCTGGAGATTCTTCGGCTTATAGTTATTTGCCCGAATCTGTTTCTAAATTTCCTCAAGGAAAAAATTTTATTGGTATTTTAGATCAAATAGGGTATAAAAAAACAAAATGGGTTCCACTAACATTTGGCGCAAGTTCGGTTTACATTGGAAGCAAATAACGCTTACTATTTTCTTCTTTTTGCAGATAACCAATGGATTTTCACAACAAGCCAAAGTTTGGAATTTACAAAATTATGATGACAAACGTTTGCACTACGGTTTTTTGTTAGCGACCAACTATACTCGATTTATAGCCAAACAATCGCCTGAGTTTTTTAACAATTTTGACACCTTAAAAACGTTAAATCCTGTTGGTAGTGGAGGTTTTACCATTGGGTTTATTCTAAATGCCCGATTATATGATTTTTTAGATTTTAGGCTTAACCCTTCGGTCGGATTTTACCAAAGAGCGGTAAATTATCAGTTTATATCTCCTAGCGACCCGAATGCTACCGTTGGAGACATACAAACTATAGAATCAACTTTTATAGAATTACCAATGTTGATTAAGTACAAATCAGAGAGAAGACGAAATTTTAGGATGTACATTATTGGCGGTTTAAAACCTGCCATTTCAACTGGATCTAAAAATAAAGATCAAAGGCCTGACAAACTTCGTACGAACAACTTGGATTTATCCATAGACTACGGATTTGGATGTGATATCTATTATCCCTTATTCAAATTTGCTCCTGAGATTCGTTTTTCTCATGGACTTGTAAATTTACTAGTTAACGATAATAATACTTACAGCAGGTCTCTCGATAAGCTTACGACACATACAGTCACTCTGTTTTTTAATTTTGAATAGTTTGGAAAAGTCAGTAAACTCTAATAAAATACTATTTTTTGGGATTACTAAAGATATAACTGGTTTAAGCGAGCTATACCTAAACTTGGAAGGAAAATCGATAGCAACTTTTAAGGAAGAATTGACACTAAAATTCCCAAAATTAAAATTGCTTAGTTCACTTAATATCGCTCTCAATCATGAATATGTTCCCTTAGATCTTATTATTTCTTTGGGTGATGAGATTGCTTTAATTCCACCTGTTAGCGGAGGTTAGTGAAATGATATGAAAAATCTAGTGCAATTGGTAGATTCCATCGATTTGGATAGCGTGATTAGTTTTGTATCAAATACAAGTTGTGGTGCGGTTAGTATTTTTTTAGGAACGGTTCGTTCCCACACGAAAGAGAAAGCTGTAAAAAAGTTGCTGTTTGAAGGATATGCGCCTATGGCAATCAAACAAATGGAGTTAATAATAGCCGAATCCAATGAGCTTTATGGTATAGAAAAAATGGCAATTCAACATGTACTTGGAGAAAAGTATGTAGGTGAACAAGTGGTTGCTATTGCGGCATCAGCGCCTCATAGACAAAACGCAATGGATGCCTGTACCTTTGCCATCGATACGTTAAAAAAGAGAGTTCCGATTTGGAAAAAAGAGTTTTTTGATGATGGTGCAATTTGGGTGTCTTCCCACCCTTGATTTTCAATTTAATTCGAACTGAATAAGTTTTTTATATAATTGGCCTTCTTCTGATTCTTAAATTTTGACCAATTAAATTTTCATGAATTGTTATATTAAAATCTTAATTAATTGCCTGAATTATAATAATTTACTTAAAAACAAAACCTCTTTGCTGTTCATCAGAAACAAAATCTAGCTCAGTTCCAATTAAGTGCATCAAATCCTTTTTTTCAATATAAATTGTAATGTTTTGATAAATATAGGTTTCGTCTTTTTCTTTTTTGGTATCAAATCCTAAATAATGCGAAACACCACTACATCCACCGCCTTTACTCCCAATTCTTAGGCCATAATTAGCTGGAATTCCTTTATTTACTAAAATGTTTTGAATTTCAGCCAAAGCCATCGAAGTTATAATAATGGGTAATGATAACATTAACTAAAATTAACGGGTCTATTCTGTAATAACTCTTACCTCTGTTCTTCTGTTTTGTTGGCGACCTTCAGCAGTTTCGTTTGTTGTTTCTGGAGAAGTTTCGCCATATCCTTTAGGTACTAGTCTATCCGTATTAAGCCCTTTTGATACCAAATAATCACGTACGGCATTTGCTCTATTTTGAGAAAGTCTCATGTTGGTGGCGTCGTCCCCAACGTTATCTGTATGGCCTGCAATTTCCACACGCATATTGGGACTAATGCTAATAATTTCGTAAAGTTTATCTAATTCACCTTTAGATTCTTGTTTCACCTCCCATTTGTTGCTGTCGAAATAGAGGTTCTCAATTTTAAATTTTCTAATGTATTTTGTTATTACAGAAATTACTAGGTTTTGTTCCATAGCAATCTCTCCTAACATAGAAGGTATATTAATAACATCTTCTGGCTTGTTAAAATCGAAAACCTTACCAAATTTTTCTACTTTTACAGTATACTTCTTCCCCTCAGGCATAAGCACATCAAACTTTCCATCAATATCAGTTAAACCTTTTACTTCAAACGTGTGGCCTACACCTGAAATTGTGACCTTGGCGTCTTGTTCAGCTACGTTTTTAGGATCCGTCACTTTGAAAGAGACTAGTGCCATGTCCTCGTTTGGCTCTAAAACAGTGCTTGTAGTTGGTTCTGAATTTTTGTTTTTTAGTTCTTGTACCTGTTTTAATGCATCCTTAAGGTTATCCTTTTGAGCGAAAAGCAAACTACTACTAATAAAGAAAAGTAAAAACGGTACAATATTTTTCATAGAAACAAATTTTCTTATTCAAATTAAATCAAAATATGGGTGTTGTCAAAACAATTTTAATTTACATCAATTAATAATGATCTAAATTTTATGGTTAACAAATAAATTCTTGGTAGGAGAATGTAAATCATCGATAAATTTAATTACTCAATTCTACCTATTATTCTGATATTTTTTAGTCAATTAGGCCAATTTACTTTTGAAATTTATATACCATTCTGCCAAGAGTAAATTTGGTACCCAGCCGAGCCATGCAATGGTAACATACATTTCAATTGGTTTTACCAAAATAAACATGGGCAATATCATAGCAAATAACCTCAAACTTATGGCAGAAAATGTGAGAGAATAACTTCGTATCATGTAATTTTCGTGAATAATCCACTTCTTTTTTAATACATTAATATATGCCAACAGGGTAAAAATAAACCATAAAATTGATAATAAACTAAATGAAACTTGAGCAGCCAATCCCCCGTTTGCTTTTAATCCCATATAAAGTCCACTTGGTGCGGCAACTATCAAAACTAAAACAATATAAAGTTTACCTATAATTCGATGTATGCTAGGCCACTTTGCCAATATGGTTGCATTAAATTGTGTTGTACCTGCAATTAATACGAATACACTACTGCTGATATGTGTATAAAACGAAATCCACCAAAATTTATCATGCAATAAACCCTGTTTAGTAAGCAAAAAACCAATGTCTGTTCTTCCTGAAAAATAAGGAAATGCAATTTTGGCCATGACATATGAAAAAAATACAATTATTAATGTGAATACCGAAATACTCCACAGCTTAGTTGGTTTATTAGGTACAACGGCTATTTTTTTAAAAAATTTATTCAGGATTCAGGGTTTTAAAATGACCTTCGGTGTCTATAATAATCGTTTCTGTATTTAATAAGTTGGTACTAATAACTTCATTATCAATTATGTGATTTTTAAAAGGTTCTTTCCAGTTTCTTTCATAGTTAGACAATACAATCACGCTATCGTTTATGGTAGCTGTAGTTAGTTTTTCTCCTGCATGTACAGCTAATAATTTTTGTGCTATAATTTCGCCTTTGTTATTATAGTTTACAATAGCATAATCAGTGCATCTCATATTGCCAGTTGTACCTTTACCAGAGGTA
The DNA here is from genome assembly GCA_027488865.1 of Cytophagaceae bacterium. GTDB lineage: Bacteria > Bacteroidota > Bacteroidia > Cytophagales > UBA9547 > JAIYAU01. The sequence continues at coordinate 27,820 of JAIYAU010000053.1, read as the reverse complement.
TCGTAAGCAAAGATTAAAGTTTTAAAGGTATCGTATATTTTAATTTGTCCCCAATTATTAGTTCTCCTCCATCCAAGATTTTTGTCAGTTGGGTAATATTGAGTAAAGTCCATCAAACGAGAATCGCAAAATGAACCCGGACCTTCATCAAAATAATTATTGAGATTGTTATAATTGAAATTTTGAAGTTCGTTAATTCCTATAGAAATATTTGGTAGTTTGATAGGAAATTGAACCAAAAACGAATCGAATGGCACTAAGGCAGGATTTTTGGCCATTTCCTCACGTTCCTCTTGGTTATAATCCAGCATACACATAACTTCTTTATAACTTTCTATATTTTCAAATTCTTTAAATCTTGGATCCTTTAAAATTAAATTTTTTAGATCCTGTTTTTGCGCAAATGAAACAGAATTGTTATCACAAGTTTCTAGTAAAGGGATGTATGTATATATCTTAGCCTTAGAAGAGGAAATTAATGAGTATAGATAGTTGATATATATAACGTTGTCAATTTTATCACAATATTTATTCACTATAAATGCCCAAGCTTCGCTCGCTTCAATATTTTTACCACATTTTAACATTAGGTCCGCCACTAGTAAATAGCCATCTTGTGAAGGGGATAAGGATAATGCGCGTTTGGCTAGATACAAAGCTTTTTGAGGCGACTCTTCTTTTAGTAATATTGCTTTTTGAAGGTACTCTTCAGCCCATATTTTTTGCTCTTCGGTAGCAACATAGTCTTTGAAAGCGTACTCGCTAAACAAATCTGATACGGATATGGCCGTGCTAAAATCTCGGTAATAATTATTATCCCTAGGTTTATTACATGATACAGCTAAAAATAAAACCAAACAAAAAGAAAGTGCAACAAATGATTTCATGGATAAGGTTATAACAGGCCGATAGTATTTGTAGCTTCATCAATTCCACCTTGTTCATTAATTACATAATGAAATTGTTGTTCATCAATTATATTTTTAACTCTATTATTTTCAATGGCCACATCTTGAAGATTTTTTTCCCATATTCTTGAGTGTTCAGTTACAGTAACATGGTTTTTCTTAATCTTAAAAGATTTTATTTTCTCTGCGCTGCAATTGCAACCAACCAATTGTTTGTCAATCTCTTTGCCTTCTTTGGTGTACGTAACCATATAATAGGCTATATTAGCCATGCCACCATAAGAAATTTCTTCACTGCCATATACCAACGCTATAATCTCATCGGTATGATGTACTTGAGACAAATAAAAAAATTCATGTGAAACATCTCTTCCAAAACTTACATTTTCCATTTCCTTTACAAACTGTGCGAAGTCATAGTTTATAAATTCTTTTTTTGCGTTTTCCATGGTCACCTCATTGGCACTGAGTTCAAACCCGTTTTCATTTTCTGGTTCAAAACCTTCTACAAAAGATTGAAAAAACAATTGTTCTTTTGAGCCAAGTCCTGGAACATCAGTTACTAAAGACGCGTACCATGATTCATGTTGGAACAATTCAAGTGCAGTTTGGTTGAAACCAGGCTGATGTAACAATCCATTTTGAATGGCCAAATTTAAATATTCTTTAATTTGATATTTATTTCCACTTTCTGCTTTAGCTAAGCAAAATGCAATTTGATAATAAAGTTGTGCTTTTGGGTTAAAATCAAATTCAATCGCTTCTTCAAAAGCTGATTTGGCTTCGTTATAATTACCAATGGCCAGTAAAGCATTACCTAGTTCATAATAAGCTTTCGCTTCTGGATATAAGGAAAGTGCATTTTTGGTGTATTTAATGGCAGCTTCGTAATCTTTTTTGTTTTTTAGAGCATCGATACCTTTCAAAAATAATTTTTTACTTTCTTTTATTATTGAATCCTTGTTCGCACTTTCTTCTAGGTTAAAAAGATAATTATCTATTTGGTGTTTGGTATATAAATTTTCGAAACTAATTGGTGCGGGTGTCCATTTGTTTCCTGCTTCTAATTTTTTGGTTTCTTGTTGGTTACAAGAATATAATAGAGAGATGATAAGCACATAACAGGTAACAATGGAGAAGCTTTTCATGGCTTAATAAGATTAATTATTTACAATTCACCCATATCAAATATAAAGGAGCATTTTGAATTATGAAAGAAAAACGGGTAAAAATTAATATACTCTTCGGTAATATTTTACCCGTTTACTTTATCACATGAACCCAACCTTTGACGGTTTTTGTTTGGTCCGATTTTTTTACCCTTATCATTTGTACATCCGCTTCATAATAATATATACCATCCGCAAGGTCTTGTGCATCCCAATTGATGTTAATATCGTTATTTTTGGAAAAAATCAATTTGCCATACCTATTATAAACCCTAAATTCTACAGAATTAACAAATTTCGGAGTAGGAAATGGCTTAAAAATGTCATTTTTTTGATCTCCATTTGGAGTAATAATATTAGGAAGTTCAAAACACGCACAATCATTATCAATACAAATTTCATTACTTGATGTGCTTTCTATTCCATTAATCACACTTGTTACATAGTAACATCCTGCAAATGAGGTATTTTTAGCATGTACATAGAAAGTATCATTTACCGTAACTAACAATTCATGTTTTTCGCCACTGAAGGGCGCATAATATAGTTTGTAAACGTTAGCACCCAAACAGCTTCCATTTCCTCCTGGTAGCCAGCTTAATGTATCAATATAGGGTGCGTTTAAAACGGTACTACAATTACTACTACTGCATAGATTTGGCTTATATGATAGTACAGGCGGATTTTGAGATACATCCTTGGGTGTTTCGCAGGCTATATTGGATCTATTGATGTATGATTGACGACCAGAAACACAAAAACTACCTTCATCTTCAATATAATAACAATATTCCTCGCAGTTTTTGAGACCTACTGAGGTATAGGTTTTAGCACCATTGGTGATACTATCTAGGAGTAAATTAGTGTTTGCATTATAAATTTTGGTTTTATTGGATTGATATGGAAATAAGCTAGACAGGGTTAAATCAATAGATTTATTTTTACTTATAGCTACTAATTTTATGATTGATTTAGGGTCAGACGTTCTGGTTTGTAAGGTATCACTACCGTAATAAAATTGGATTTTATAGGCATAGTTATTTATTTTCGTATCAAGGTTAGAATCTGTAAAATTACTGTCTACAAGGCTATTAATGTTATAAAATTTTTGGATCTGATTAAAATTGATTCCATCTATACTTCTCAATATTTTGTAGCCAAAGCTGCCAAGCAATGAATTATCTTGAGGTTTTAACCACCTAATTTGGATTTGCGTCTCTGAAAGCACCGATACGGTTGTTATCAAAGGTATATTTAAATTTAGGGATAAACTTTTGATATTAGATTCTATGCTGTTGCCAAATCTAGGACCTGGAAATTTGGCAATAATCATATAGTAATATTTAAGACCGCGTATAAGACCTTGCGAAAGGTTGTTGTCAATGTAAATGGAATCAGAGGCTTGAGCTTGATATATTAGTTCATACCCGGTTGGCGTTATAGATGCCTTAGTACATGGGTCGTAACTGTACGTCGAATCGCAAGTTTTTCTATAAATTTCTAATGTACATTCTCTATTGCACAGTTTGTTATATCTTTTCCATTTTATTCTAGCTTGATTGCCATTAACAAGTGTTACCGAATCTATCACAGGTGCCGGGGCCAACACTTTCATTTGCAGATTTTTTATAACAGCAAGACGTTGATCTGAAACAACGTTGTCTTCGACCTTAAATAACGCTTGATATGGCTGTTCTTGTACTGTAGCACAGGTTGGAGTCCACCTAAACAGCTTGGTAGTGGGGTTTGTTACAGGGTTTGTCAATGGGGTGAAAGTAGCCAAAGGAGAAGTTTCAAACATACTTCCAAATGCATTCATAATAATGGACTGGCTTTGGTCAGGGTCCTTACCAATTACATCGGTTTTATACTCTAAGTTGGCTACAATACATGGACTAGTATTAAAACTTACTTGAGGTGCTTGGTTGGTACTATTTTTTACCTCAATTTGCATGTCACGTATTACATAACCTAACAATCGCCCGTTTCTATATTCATTTACCTTAATGGCAATATTATAATACCCTGGCTCGCCAGGTGTATCCCAAGTAATTTGACCCGTTTTGGGATCTATCACAAAAGTCGCAGGAGCGCCACCAGTTGTTTCTCCATTAAATTTACCATCTGCAGGAGATACATAGTTATCAACATTTAGATCTCTATCCTTTTTGGGTGGAATTAATTCAAAAGTCATACTATCACCATCTGGATCGTATGCTCCGGGATTATGGGTGTATATTTGCCCTTTATTAGCAAGATCTATAGGAGGCACAGTAAGTACAGGAGTACTATTACGCCCCAAAAATGGACTGATAGTGACTTGATTTTCAAGATAAAAAGGGGTACTATTTGAAAAAGACTGACCATCCTTGGTAAAGGCCATATTTAAAATATTAGCGATTCTATTATTTTCTACAAATCCAATTTTAAACGTACCTGCGCCAGAATAAGTATAGGCAATTTTGTAAGTTCCTCTTTTTGTATCATTCCCAACATCAACTTGTCCTCCCGAACTAGCAAACTGTGCAATACCCGTAGTATTATCACCAAAATCTATTTCAGGAAGTTTGTCTATTAAACTCGGTATTTTATTAAGTGCGTCAATACTATAATAAATTACTATCGTAAAAGTGTATCGATTAGGATTTGAAGCATCTCTTTCAGCGAGTATTTCCCCTGCCTTGATGTGCGTTGCGTGGGTATCAATCTTAAAGATTAATGTGAATAAAAATAACAAAACTAATATTTTCTTCATTTTTTTAAGTTACTTCAACAAAGTAATAACCCTACAAAAATAGGATTTTTAACCGAATAAAGGTGTTTTTTTATTATCATTGCATCAAATTATACCAATAACGGATTTCTATGGATTTATGGTATTTTATAATCCAAATCAAAGAACAAAAATAACTTAGCTTTTTAACTTTATAGTCTTATTTAACCATAGTGATTTTTAAAAAAAGGGGTTAAAGTCAAGCTGAATTGAACACAAAACGTTATTAAAAGTTATAATATAAGTTAAACAAGTTGGGTTAAACTATTAAAATGAGAAATAACATACTATTGGTGGTCTTTATATGTGCCTGCTTACTTGGGAGTGTATATTTATGCACCAAGCCTCCTAAAACAGCCTATGTTTTACCCTTTTTTCAGTATAATATAGAAAGCAAGGTAATCGAAAAATATAATGCCCCTTTGGCTAATTTTCATCAAGTTGGTTACTTTTCGTTTGTAAATCAAGTTGGAGATACCATCAATACAACCTTATTGGATTCAAATATTTACGTTGCGGATTATTTTTTTGTGTCTTGCCCCGGAATATGTAAAGCAATGGGAACACAAATGAAACGTCTTTATAATGAATTTGAAACTATACCAAATGTTAAACTTATTTCGCTAACTTCTAAACCAGAGGAGGATAGTTTGCCCGTTTTAAGAGCCTATGCGCAAAGAATGGGTGTGAAAAATCATCAAAAGTGGAGTTTTTTGCTAGGGTCAAAATCTGCTTTATTCGATTTGGCAAGCAATCAATTTTTTATTGTAGATCAAACGAATGAAAGTGATTTTGTGCATACCGAGCGTTTTGTGTTAGTAGACAAAAATCGTTATATACGAGGGTATTATGACGGAACCAATAAAAGTGAGATTGATAAATTAATTACCGATATAAAATTATTGCGAACGGAGTAAATTAGCCAAACTTAAATGGCCTTCATTTTTAATCTTTTCTGAATTTCTTTGATGGCATTTAAATATTTTTTGTCAGTTTCCATCAAATCATTCACTGCTTCTAATGCATGAAGCACTGTGGTGTGGTCTCGTTTACCAAAATGATAACCGATTGTCTTTAAGGCCAAACTTGTATATTCTTTGGCAAAATACATTGCTATGTGCCTTGCGGTCACAATTTCCTTTTTTCTTGTTTTGTCCTTTAACTCTTCTACGGTTACATTAAAGTACTCTGCAATACATTTTTGAATAAAATCTATACTTACGTCAGAGTCAATATCATGGACCAAACTTTTTAAAGTTTCTTTGGTTAATTCTAGGTCAATTTCTTTTTGGGTAAGGTAGGATTGAGCAATAAGTGAAATTAAAACTCCTTCTAAATCTCTTACGCTTGTATCTACACTATATGCAATATATTCAACTACATTTTCGGGTATGGTTATACCTTCCCTATGCATTTTAGACTTAATAATAGCAATTTTTGTTTCTAAGTCAGGCTGTTGCACATCTGCACTCAAGCCCCATTTAAAACGAGACAACAAACGATCCTGCAAACCTTCTAAGTCTTTAGGAGAGCGATCGCTGGTCATGATTATTTGTTTACTGCTTTGATGCATATGGTTAAAAATCTGGAAAAACATTTCCTGAGATTTACCTTTGTTGGCAAAAAATTGAATGTCATCAATAATCAAGACATCAATTTGCATAAAAAAATCATTAAAATCTTTAAGTTCGTTATTACTGATGTAGTCAGTAAACATTTGGACAAACTTTAAAGAATCAATGTAAAATATGCTCTTATTTGTGAATTGGGATTTGATTTTATTGCCAATGGCTTGTACCAAGTGCGTCTTACCAAGTCCAACTCCGCCAAAAATTACCAAAGGATTAAAGGAAGTAATACCGGGTTTTTGAGCTACAGCCATACCCGCTGACCGCCCAAGTCGATTACAATCACCTTCAATAAAATTCTCAAATGTCAAATTTGGATTAAGATTTGATTCGTTTTGAAAAATTTCTAAAAACTTCGACTGTGTTACATGGTGATCATTAGAATTTTGTGAATATCCATTTTTGCTATTTGGTAAGTTTACTGTATAGGGTTGATTTTGACTGTTACCTTTATCAACTATAATAGAGTATTCCAATTTAGCACCTGCACCTATTACACCTTCAATAGCTGCTTTTAATACATGTACATAATTGTCTTCCAGCCATTCATAAAAAAATTGACTTGGAACTTGTATGGTTAGGGTGTTAACTCTAAATGCCATAGGCACAATTGGTTCGAACCAAGTTTTAAATGCTTGGTCGTTCACCATTTGTTTAATGATGCCCATACAACGTTGCCATATTGCGATACACTCTTGCACTAATACTTGTATGATTTACCTAATCCGTACTTAAAGAAAGGGTGACAAAAATCTGAATTTTAATTGGAGAAAAAAAATGAAACGTCTATGCTTTTTAAATTCTTTATCCACAGGCATATCCACAAATTATTCACACTCCAATTTAGTTCTTGTATTTCCAATTCAAATATACAACTTTTGTATTTTGACAACAATAATAAATACAAGCATGATAAACGTAGCAATAATTGGATGTGGTAATATGGGAATTGCTTATGCAAAATCTTTTATCAAATACGAGATTGTAACCAAACAAACGTTGCTTTTGGTAGAAAAAAATGAAAATCAGGCTCAAGAACTCCAAAAAATGAATATTGGGCAGGTCGTAGGTCAAATAGATGCCACACTTAAAAGTTATGAAATAATTATAGTTGCTGTAAAACCTCAAGATTTTTCATCTATTAGTGAACAGTTGAGTGGTATATTGGAGCCAAAGCAACTTGTTTTGTCCATAATGGCAGGTATTACTATCGAAAAACTTACCAACATGTTACACCATCCTTCCATTATACGTGCTATGCCTAACACTCCAGCACAAGTAAGTATGGGGGTTACTGCATACGTGGCATCATCTGGAACCACTTTAGAACAAATCAGAAAAGTAGAAAAGTTGTTAAGTACCACAGGGCGTGAGATTTTCTTGGAGGATGAAGGGCTGTTAGATGCAGTAACAGCCGTAAGTGGGAGTGGACCCGCATATTTTTACTATTTTGTTCGTGCTATGATTGACGCTGGAAAACAAATGGGGATGGATGAGGCCATGGCATCTCTTTTAGTGAAACAGACCATGATGGGTTCCTATCATTTAATGAACAATTCGGATAAATCGTTGGATGAGCTTATAGCATCCGTAAAGTCTAAAGGTGGCACTACAGAAGCTGCTCTTAATACATTTGAGCAAAGTGATATGCATAATAACATCATTAAAGCGTTAAAAAATGCTGAGGCACGTGCAAAGGAATTATCCAAATAACCGAAATATATGAATTTACAATGGTGGCTGTTTATATGCTTTCTACATATACTGTTGATAAATAGGGCGTCAAGCCATGTCGATAGTAGCTTAATTTTGCCTAAATACGACACCAATTATGTGGGTAAATATCGACATAAAGTTAATTTATCGTTGCTTACACTTACTAGGGGCTTAAACGTAAAGTTATATAATCGTGACAATTCACGACAATTTTTGGAATATGCTCCTAATGATCTAGCAAATTTCGGTTTTGGTTTTTGTTATAAATGGTTGTCTTTGGAGGCAGCTTTTCGGTCACCTTTTGATAAATTAAATCCAACCAAAGGAGAAACTGACCAGTTTTCACTAAGAGCTAATGTAATTCGACAAAAATTTTGGTCTAGTTTAATTATTGCCAATTATCAAGGATTTTACTTAAGCAATACAGATGTAGTAGACAAACAGTGGTTTGAAAAAAATAAAAATTATCCACTCCGACCGGACATGCGCACACGTACATTTTATATTGTTACTAACTATGTTTTTAACCACAAAAAATTCAGTGTGATGGCATCAGTTAATAATTTTGAGCGTCAAATAAAAAGTGCAGGTTCGTTCATAATGGGCGGGGCATTTACACAATATGGATTTGATGGCGATTCGTCTTTTGTGCCTTTGAAGGTGAAAGAAAATTTTTCCGAAAAATCTACTGTAAAAGGCATTAACACCAAATTTATTGCAGTTAATATTGGATACATGTATACCTTAGTTATCAAAAAGCGATATTTTGCACATGTGGCCTTAATCCCATCTATTGGATTAAAAACTACCAGATACTTTTATCAAACACCACAAATTAGTCAAGATGATAATTCAATTGGAGCGGCGGCCGATACAAGATTTTCTCTAGGATACAATAGCGAAAGAGCCTTTGGAGGTATTGGTGTACAGTCGATTGCGCTTAACAGCAATTCTAACGGCAAAAAGGTAGTCGATTACGGTTATTTGAGTGTTAAGTTGTTTTATGGACGACGAATTTCAATAGGTAAAAAAAGTAAAACAAAAAGCCGTTGATTGAGGTCAACGGCTTTACCAAGGAAAACGATATAGATTTATTTACTTATTTGCCTCAATTCATTTAATAACTTTTTATCCATAATTTTTTCCAATTTAATAGGCTCCATTTGATTGTCTTTGATTTTGTAATACTCACTGTTATATTTCAAAAACAGTTTCTTACCTTCAGCACTATTCCATTCGAGTAATTCATAAGGATTCGCAAATTCTCCGTACAAGAATAATTTTCCGCTAAAATACTTGTAGTGAAATCTTGATTTATCAAGGTCATCCACAATAACTTCTGCCTTAAGCGTGTGGTCACCATTGCCTTGTGCCAATTCACCTTTAGGAAGTGTTACATTACCATCTTTTATAAGATGTTCGTCACCATTATGATAATCTGCGTTAGGAACAGTAGCTATCACCGTTGACTCACTATTTTTAATAGATAATTCTTTTGGTTTGATTACGTTTGTTACGGGCTTTAAGCTTTCTTTATTGGTTAAACTTTCAGCTGAGTTGCTTTTAGCTATTTCTGGACTAGAATCTAAATTATCGGTCTGTTCATTTTTCTGATTATTTATTGGTGTAATTGATTGATTATTGAAATTTTCTACTTTTTGTTGCAGGTTGTAGTTAAAAACTCCGAAGGTTACTAAACCCGCTAATACAATCGAAGCAGCTACTTTTAATCCTGTGTAAGAGTTTCCAGCACTTACAGCTATGTTATCCATTCTTTGTTTTAATTGCAATTTTCTAAATTGCTGTACAGAATGAATAATTTCTTTTTGCAAAGCTACCTCCGACTGAAGAATAGGGTCTTTATGTAATTCATTTTGAAACTGAATCAATTCTTCTCCAGTGAGCTTTCCAGTTATATATTGTTCTATAATTTCGGGTTTGTTGATAAACATATTTTTTAATCTAAGAAATCTCCTACTGAATATTTTGATTTTACGATTTTATCTAATTCAAGCTTGCACTTATACTTTTTAGTTTTAGCTGTATCAGCATTAGCAAACCCCATTAATTCTGCAATGTCGTTCATAGACATGTCTTCAAAGTAGTAATACGTTAAAATCTTTCTGCACGTTTCGCCTAGTTCCATAATACACTGGTTCATAATGGCGGTTCGTTCTTTGAGGTCATCATCGACACTCTCGGCTGCATCACTTTCTTCGTTACTTAAGCGGCTTTTTCTTTCCAACTCTTTTCTCCATAAATTTTGACATATGCTAAATAGATATGTACTTATTTTGGAGGTTAATGTTAGATTTCCACTTGCTGCTTTTTGCCAAACTACTACTATTGCCTCTTGGTATATATCTTTAGCTTCGTCTTCGGTGCCGCTATTTTTCATAATGTGGTTAACCATCATTTTGTAATGTTTTTTATACAAATGATCAACCACTTTTTCGTCACCTTGGCGAATTCGCACAAGAATTTCTTCGTCTGATATACTATTAAAAAGCCTCACGCTTTGATGTTAAATACTGTTTCAATACTAAAGGTAACCTGTTAGGTTTAATTTTTATAGTTTATAATAGCAGTTTTTATTAATTACCACATTCTTTTAATAATTATAAATAACCATCAAGAATTATTGATCCTAACTAGATACCTATTGTATATCTAGCCCTGCAAAAAGGTAACCTTTGCTATTCGTTACTATTTTTATCATTGTGCCTGTTGATACCATTCAACCAGTTTTTTTATTGTTTTTTTACAAAAATCATCTACCGACCACAGATAATCGTAATGATATTGCGCCTGTTTTCCTTTATTAATCTTATTTTGGTATTTCTTATACCAATCTTCTAACGATTGTTTTTGGGGTTCAGGGGTGTTCACCTCAGGATAGGCCTGCAGCTTAATTTGATCAATTTTTATTTTTAAACTATCGCTGTTTGTAGTTATTTGTACATAATGCCAGCACTTAACCCTCCCTTGTGCTTTGGCTCCGTATCTTAATTCTTCATAGGTTGCATATATCAACCCATGATCTAATTCTTTTAAGCCTATTTCCTCTGATTTATAATTACTTAAAATAAACTTTTTAAAGACATCTTGTATGTTCGTAGTACTATCCAATATAGCCACTGTGGTGTCATATTGTATTGTTCCTATTCCACTTACCTTTAAATTTATGACCTGTCCAAGTAGTACATTGCTCATAAGGAGCAAAATACAATAGATTTTAATCATTTTAATTGTTTGATAATTGAGCCAATTGAATTTTTAAGGTTTCGATGGTGGTTAAATACTCCCTTTCTTTTCTTGCCACTTCTTCTTGGGTAGCTAATAATTCTTCCATGTTTTGACGCATTTCCTCTTCCTGTGATCGCATTTCTTCTGTTTGTTGGGTTGTTTCTGCAAGTAGATTTTTTGTTCTTTCGTTTATTTTAATGGATGATACCACTGATGCAATGGTCTCTGCAATTTTTTCAACAAACGCTATTTCATGTGGTTGATAAACATTGAAGGAAGCCAATTCTAAAATACCTTCAATTTGGTCGTTAAATTTGATAGGCACTACCAACACACAGCGAGGCAGTGCATCTCCTAATCCACTGCCAATACGAATATAATCTTCTGGTACTTTTTTTAGGAAAATCGTTTGTGCTTCCAAATAAGCTTGGCCTGCTAGGCCTTCACCTGCCAAAATTATTTTATTGATAAATTTTTTTCTATTGTAGGCGTAACAAGACTCAAGTTTTAACCGAATTACTTCACTTTCTTCGTCTATTTTGATAAACAAACAGCCTTGATTTGCATTGATGTATTTAATTAGTTCTGATAACACATTGTTATACATTTGGTGTGTGTCCTCATTAGAACGAAGTAGTTCTGCAAACTTTGCTAGCCCATTGGCCGTCCAGTTACGTTTCGCATCGGCTTCAGCTGCCAATTTGAGATTATCTATCATTTTATTAACTGATAAACTGAGCACATCTTCATCGCTTCTTACCTCAGCATATTTACTAAAATCTCCTTCAGAAATTGATTTGCACACTTCGGTTATTTGTCTTTGAGATTTAGAGAGTTTGCTAAAATTTAAGTTTAGTTCTTGGATTTCTAAGGTGTCTACTTTTATTTTGGTTTCTTCAATAGATCCTGTTGCCAATTTTTGTGCATTTTGGGTGATAAGGTTAATTGGGCTCACAAATCTATTAATAAAATATATTATTAGAACGCTGAATCCTATCACAAACACGACACTCATTACTATAAAACGCCACATTAATGACACAGCGTGTGCTGTAACCACATCTTCAGGTATTGTTATGCATATAATCCAGATATTATCGGTCTTGCCGAATGTAATAGGGGAGTAGATATACAAAGTACCGTCTTTAAACTCGTGGATAGATGCCGATGTTGCATTAAGGTAGCTCTTATTGTTAGTAAATAGTTCACCTACAGGTTTTCCAATTTTAGAGGTATCTAAGGTTGTAGCTGCTACTGTGCCATTGGCTGACAAAATTGTCGCACGACCTTCGCCACCATATAAATCACTAGCGTGGGTGAGAAGTAAATTTTGAAGCCATTTTATTTCAAAATCTACCCCAACCAAACCTACAAAGTCGTTGCCATTTACTACTGGAGCTATACAGCTCATCATAAATGTTTGTTGGTCACAAGCTTTATAAAAATATGGGTCAATTACCGCCTCCTTTTTTGTAGTTTTAGATACATTGTAATACGTTCCAGTTGTTTTCTCATCATTATCATAGTTTTCAATAGGTGTTAGCGCCAATACGTTGTTACATCTGTACCAGTAAGGAATAAATCGTCCCGTTCCGTCGTGTCCTTCTGCACTTATATACTCCTGATCTTTTCCATCAAATTTATTTGGTTCCCAAAGCGTATAAGTGCCTAAAAAGTCAGGATTATTATTTAATTCATTTTTTAAAATTCCTAACACTTGAGTTCGTGATAGTTTAATAGAATCCGCTAAAATGTTATTGATTTGTAAGGCATTAGCAATATTGATGGTAGCGTCTAATCCAACATCAATGTTGGTTTTAATTTCGTTTTTTAAATCCAGTGAAATTGATTTTGCATTTTGAATGGCAGAATTAATTTCCATGTTGCGTAGCGTTACAATACTTGTTGTACTAATGACTGTAACACTGATGATCATTCCAGCTGCTGCAATAAAACCTATTTTACCTCTTATAGTATTTAAAAACGCAAAATTGAATTTCATAAAATGAGTTTTAAGGAAAAATAAAAAATCTGATCAAATGAGTTTAAACAATTAGAAGAATCTAGTTTGTTTAAACGGAAAAAAAATTAATATGTTTCTAACACACTAGATTTTCAGTACTATTTCACTATTAACACTTAGTTTGGTTTAAATTTCTCACTATAAATACTTTATAACAATAGAAATGAATTGAAAAGCATAAATTTATCATTAGAATTAATACAAGTTATAAAATACATTCATTTTTATACAAAATGTTTTTTTATGAATTTGTTAAATATTGTAAACTTGATTATGCCAAAAATTAAACTGGATCTGTAACGTTTTTGGTGGGTTTCGTTTTAATCTATATTGAAACCTTCAATTACAAGAAGGTCAACGATTTCCTCCAATTTTATGTCATCCGAATGTAATTGATGTTTCGCTTGTGAATAAAATTGACTACGTTCAAGGAGTTTGATGTTAATAAATTCAGCCAATTCATGCTTCGTTTTATTTTTTATCATCGGGCGGTTTTCTTTGTTGTCCGAGTGCCACAATCTATTGGTAAGTGCTTGTGCACTTGGGTCAATCCAAATGCTTATTCCATTCTCATTAATTATAGACATGTTTTGGTTAAAACACGGGGTGCCTCCTCCTGTAGATACAATCCAGTTACCATCCTTATTTATGATAGACCTTAACAATTCAGTCTCCAATTGCCTAAAGTGTAACTCACCGCTCAAATCAAATATTTGTTCTATACTTTTTCCTTCGTTGGCAACAATTTCCTCGTCCATATCAACAAAATGATAGTTGTACTTTCGAGCAATTTCTTTACCAAGGGTGGTTTTGCCAGAACCGGTCATGCCAATTAGGAAAATTTTCATTAGTTAAAAATCAATCTAGGCGTACACGAGGGTCTATAGTAGCATATAAGATATCGACGACAATATTTACAAATACAAATACCATCGCAATAAAAAGTGTGCATCCCATTACTACAGGAAAATCTAGGCTTTCCACTGATTTAATAGCCACTAATCCTAGTCCCTTCCAGTTAAATACCCATTCAATAAAAAAGGCACCCGCCATAAGCGATGCCAACCAACCAGAAACAGCAGTAATTACGGGATTTAATGCATTTTTTAAGGCATGTTTCACGATAATTGCGTAGTATTTAAGTCCTTTGGCGCGGGCAGTTCTGATATAATCTTGTGTAAGTACCTCTAACATAGAGGATCTAGTAAGTTGTACAATTATAGATAAAGGCCTTAAGCCAAGCGTAAATGCTGGCAGAATTAAATTTTTTAATACCAAATATGTCTCGCCCGTCATAGGGTCTGTGTCCCATAGCTGTCCTGTAGCATTAAGACCCGTATAATCCGACAAAAGTACCGCAAACAACCAAATAACCAAAATAGCCGCCACAAAGGAGGGAACAGATATGCCTAGAATAGAAACTATAATAAGAGAATGGTCTATAAAAGTATTTTGTTTTAAAGCACAAAATATACCAAATACGATACCAAAAACGGTGGCAAAGATCATAGCTGCAATTGCCAACCAAAAAGTTCCTTCCATATGTTCAAAAATAATTTCATCAACTCTTTTGTTAGTCTGAAATGACCTACGGAGGTAAGGGGCCTTGATTACCAATGTATTATTACCAACATTAACTAAAGAAGTATATCTATAGCGGGTTTTATTTTCGTCAGTATTTTCATGTAATGATATTATCGAAACATCGTTGAGGTAATGGGCAAGTTGTGTAGGTAGGGGTTTATTCAATCCTAATTCTTTTTCAATTACCTCTCTAGTAGCCACATCCGAACGTTGACCAACCATCATAGCAACAGGATCGCCAGGTAAGGCATGAAATATAAAAAAAACAACAATTAATACGCCAAAAATGACCAAAAAGCCATAAAAAAGTCTTTTGAAAATAAATTTTAACATGTATATGTTTTATATATGAAAGACTACTAATTGTTTAATAATTCAATTATTTGTTTGGCGTTTGGAATATCGTTATGATGCCATTTACCTTTTACAATACCATCTTTAAGCAAAAGCAAACCAGGATTAGCTCTAATGATTGTCTTAATTACCTTAGGATCGGCATTGTAAAATGGAATAGCCAATTGCATTTCATGTCTAAAGGCATCGGCGGTTTGGTAGTCGGTAGAAGTAACCGCCCACACCGCAATACCACTATCTTTTAAATCCTTTACCAAATCGTTGGCTTTTTTTACGCCATTTAGGTTACTTTTGTTTACAAAATCCATTAAAATTAATAATTTATTTCCTTGAAGGCTCTCTTGAGTGAAATCAGCTTCATCGTTAAATATTCGGTAATCGGTTATTTTGGGCTTATCACCAGCTTTTATTAGTTTGGATTGTGTCTTGGTGTTGTCTATTGCCCAAGTAGTATCCTCCCAAAATTTCGTCGCCATGTATTCTTTATCGGTCATGGTTTTGGTTTGTTTAGATGTTTTATGAACAAATGTAAAGTTAGTTTCATACACATCTGGAACACCCCCAGGAGGCATTTTCATGTTTTCACTAATATTGGCACCCACCTTGTAAGCTCTGAAATCGATAAATGAAAGATGTTCAATGCACCAATAGGCCAAAACAAGACTTACACAAGTAGAAATTCCGATGATATAATCACCCTTTTTATTGTCAAAAAGTGCGGTGACTAAGTTGTACTTTAGAAATAAAACAACACTTAATATCAACAAAAGAATGTCTTTCCAAAAAGATGTCCAAGGGGTAAGTTTAATAGCATCTCCAAAACATCCACAATCTGTTACCTTATTAAAATAGGCAGAATAGAAGGTTAGAAAGGTAAAAAACAAGATAAGACCAAGCAAGATCCATCGTGTTTTTTTTATTTTATAGAATATTAAAACGGCTATACCAAGCACCACTTCGCTCACACAAAAAACTACAGAAAGAATAGTGGCAAAAGGTGTGAATGATTCAAATACTGGAGAAAACTCCGAAAAAACAGTAAAGTATTCTTCAAGTTTTATGGCTGTACCGATAGGGTCATTTAATTTTATTAGACCCGAGAAAATGAATAAAATTCCAACAAAGTATCTGGAAAATTGAACAAAGTATTTCATTCTAATTGGTTGTTATGTAGTTTTATTAGATTGATTTAAGAGAATTAATGCAAACACTGAATAATTTATAATGTCTTTGTAGTTGGCGTCAATACCTTCTGAAATTAGCGTCTTGCCGTGATTGTCTTCTATCTGTTTCACCCTTAAAAGTTTCATAAGTATAATATCTGTAATAGAACTTACACGCATATCTCGCCATGCTTCGCCATAGTCATGGTTTTTGTTCTTTAACAACTCGTATGTTTCTTGGGCTTCTTTATTATACATTGGCATGAGTTGATCGATTGGAATCTCCATTTCTTCACTATCTCCTAACCTCAATTGAATCAGCGCCATGATGGAATAATTAATCATGCCAATAAATTCGCCTTCTATGTCTTCTTGAATTTTTTGTGTACCTTTAATTTGGATTGAACGAATACGAAGGGCCTTGATATAAATTTGGTCGGTAATGGAAGGTAGCCTTAAGATTCTCCAAGCAGTACCATAATCTTTATTTTTTTTCTCAAATATGTCAGTGCATGTAGAGATGATAGCGTTGTATTCTACTTCCGTTTGAGAGGCCATTGGCAAATTAAAAGTTAGTTTTTATGAAACCAATTTGAATTAGTTTGGTTGGTTTAGCAAATTTATGATTCAAATTAAAACATAAAATAACAAAAATGCAGTTAATAAAACAACCTTTTGATAATCCAGGTAATATTTTTTCAATAGTTTCTTTATTAGTAATAGATCAGGTTAATGATAAGTAAAAATACACCTTTTTTAATTCAAAAATCCCTTTTAGCTAAGGGAAAGCTGATTGATTTGTCCCAGCCAATCATAATGGGGATATTAAACGTGACACCCGATTCATTTTTTGATGGAAACCAATATATAGAAAGGGAGCAAATACTTAATCGTGCTACAGACTTAGTCCAACAAGGAGCTCACATAATTGATGTAGGTGGATATTCAACACGGCCCAATGCAAAAAATATTTCGGTTCAAGAAGAAATGGACAGGGTGATACCCACTATACAAAGCCTATTGGAGGCCTTCCCTGAACTAGTGATATCAATTGATACTTTTAGGCCTGAGGTAGCTAAATATGCTTTAGAGGCAGGTGCTAATATTGTAAACGATGTTTTAGCAGGGGGAGAGGACATGGCGATGGCTGATTTGGTAGCAAAATACAAAGTGCCATATATCATCATGCACAATGTGGGTAATGAGCAGAATATGCATATCACCAACCGTGCTGGCAACACGGTGGTAGAACTTTTGAAATTTTTTGATAGAAAGATCTATTATTTATCTAATCTTGGAATAGCAGATATAATTATAGATCCGGGTTTTGGATTTTCTAAATCTTTGGATGAAAATTATAGAATACTTAAAAATTTACACTATCTTACAGACTTAAACTTGCCTATTTTGGTTGGTTTATCTCGTAAGTCGATGATTTATAAAGTGCTTGGTACTACACCTGAACAGGCACTCAATGGCACATCTGCCTTGCACATGGTTGCACTTATGAATGGTGCGAACATCTTAAGGGTACATGATGTGCGACAAGCTAAAGAATGTACTTTATTATTCAACAAAATAAAAGATTTAATTGATTTTAATATTTAATATAGCGTTTTTAGAAGTAAGGTGGGTAGATGTTATTGATATTCTGCTTGTTGCATTTATTTTATTTCAATTTTATAAATTATTAAGAGGTAGTGTGGCTGCCAAGATTTTTATAGGGTTGTTATCTATATATGCTTTATACCTTATTGTAAAAGCTGCTGAAATGGAGCTTTTAAGTGCTATTTTGGGTCAGTTTGCTGGAGTAGGCATTTTAGCTGCAATTGTTCTTTTTCAGCAAGAGATAAGGAGGTTTTTACTTTTGGTTGGTAAAACAACTACACTTAATCCTGAAACGTTATTTCCTTGGAAAAGAAACTTAGAGCAAGGTAAATTTGACCTAATGCCCATTATTGATGCGGCCAAGACCTTGTCAGCAACCAATACTGGAGCGCTTATTGTATTTGCAAAAACTTCAGAACTAAAATTTTATGCCGAATCTGGTGATGCCATAGATGCAACTATTTCTAAAAGACTTTTATTGGCAATATTTAACAAAACGAGTCCTTTGCACGATGGGGCGGTCATTATTGTGAAAGGTCGCATCAAAGCTGCAAGATGTATATTACCGATTTCGGAAAATGATGAATTGCCTGCCTATTTTGGAATGAGACATCGTGCTGCATTGGGTATGTCAGAAACAACCGACAGTGTTGTATTAATCGTAAGCGAAGAAACAGGGCAAATATCCATAGCACACTTAGGTAAAATGTTTCATAATCTTTCACCTGCTGAAACACACCGTAAACTTATTCAATTTTTAGAAGCTTCTAATACCCAAGAAGCAGAAAAGAAGTTAACCACCGTTCAGTAAGTTAGCTGGAATTGATAATTCTGAATGCATAATTGAGGACTGATAATTTTATTATAAGGATTCGGTTTGGTTGATGGTCTAGGATACATTCTTCTTCTGGTCGCTTTTTCCAAAGGCTGCTCACGCGTTATAAGCTGTTTTATTTATCCAACGTAGCTTAAAATATAATCGTTATGATCGTTAGCTTCTTTATAAATGGATTTTAGATTTAAAAATTCGGTTGTCATATGGCCTACATTAAACGCAATGTTATCATCTTTACTGTTATTCCAAATGTCACCAGGATAAATATCATGATTGTTTAACTCCTCATAATCAAAGTTTTCTTCAAATTTTTGGATTGAAAATGTTTCTAGTAAATTATGAATTTGTGATACCGTATACGGATCATTATAGGAAATTGATTGCTCATCAAAATCAAAATCATCTGGTAAGTTTTCAAAATCTAGTTTCGAATAATCAATTTGTTCACCAATGAATTTATTTGGAAAAAATATTTGTTCAACTAAGTCCTTAT
Organism: Cytophagaceae bacterium; assembly: GCA_027488865.1. Lineage (GTDB taxonomy): Bacteria > Bacteroidota > Bacteroidia > Cytophagales > UBA9547 > JAIYAU01. Next base: position 8,320 of record JAIYAU010000053.1, on the reverse strand, counting down.
GAATATCCTCGACCATTTTTAACAGTACAAATTGAAGTCCATCAAAAGATTTTACGAAGATTTCACAGCCTTTTTCTATCTTAAAAAGTCCAAAATCTTTGGGATTATCTATTATTTTGGAAAAATCTTTTTGGTCAATCCTATATAAACTTGCGCTTAGTCCCATTTTAAAAAAGGAATAAATCAAATGTTAAAATAACTCTTTTCGGAATTCCACGAAAAAGCTAGTAAACTTTCCACAAAATAGTGATAATACATTAATTACAGAATTATTAAATATAATTTTGATAACTCCATTGTTACAGCTCGAAGCCCCAAGTTAAATATCTAAAACGCTTGGTATTTAACTATTAATTATTTCCATCCTACGGTTATCTTCCAAGAGTCATTCGATGGTGGTCCCTCAGCCATCCAATAACTTTTAAACTTTTCACCACCGTGCACGCTGGATGCACTGTGGCATACTATCTTTGTAGTATGGAACGTAATCGATTGGAATATCTATTTAACGCTGGATTTTTAAAAGGCTTGAGTGGCAAGTTTGGCAACTGGGTGTTTCGCCAGCAAAATGGCCGTACTGTTTTTTATGCAAGGTACCAAGGCCCAGTCTCCAACACACCTAAGCAGCAAAAAAGCCGCAGCAAGTTCCGCGATGCGGTGCATTACGCCAACCAAGCCATGTTAGTGCCTGAGATCAAGGCTGCTTATTTGGCTATTGCCAAAATGGAAAAGAAGAAAAATGTACATCTGTTGGCTACCCAGTATTTCTTGAAGGGCATCCACATCCCCTTAACAGTGCCACCCAGCGTGACTAAATATGCCAGTTGGGAAGAGATTTTGAGGGAAATACACCAGATGCAGCCTTTGGCACCGAGCAAGCACAGAAGAAGGCAAAGGCTTTCATTATGCAGAAAACCAATCGCCTCTCCATTGCCAAGAAAGGTAAACGTTGGAGAAAGGCGGCAGGGCAAGTGGGTAGGTAATCGTGGTTATTGCAATACTACTTGATGGGTAGGTTTTTAATTGCTTACCAAAAGGTTTGCCCAAATTATTTCACCTTTTGATAAATTGGATTTGTAAAAAATTAAGATTAAACTTGTTTATTAAACCTAAATATTAGATTATTAACCTATAACGCTTATAGCGGATATTTACGCAATCGCGGAAACATAATCTTAGCACAAGATTAAAATAGACCCATAAACAAATGAATAAAATTTTTAAATATTCAAAACTTTTACACTGGTTTACATTTTTATGTTTGTTATTACCTTTCTTTTATACCGGCTGTAAAGAGGAAAAAGAGACAATTCAACAAACTGAGATAGATTCAACAATTTCAAATATTGAGACTATCGACTCTTCTGTTGACAGTTCAAAATTGTCGAATGAGCCGAAAGAAACAATTGACAAAACAGACAACTCAAGGAAGGATGATAAGGAAGAAATGCCTTCTCAAATAATTTCTAGAGAATATCCTTTTCTGCGACTGATTCTTGTGTCAAAAAAGGACACATTTTCGGGATTAGCGATGCTTATTGACACAGGAAAATATGTTACTGCCTTTAGTATTTTTTTATACGTGTTGCTATCAATTTTAGGGTTGATAGTAAAGTACATTGACAGAAATGCGATAAAACCAATTGTTATTATTGAAACTTTATCATTATTATGCCTAATTATTTCAAGACCTATTTCCTACAATTGTGAAATACTTTGGGGATTTTGGATTGCGGTTGTATTAGTTTCAATTTCGACAATCTTTGACATTTATGTTTTTACAAAAGTTCTTGAAAACAAAAGTAAGGGATTTGCATAACAGTGAAGTATGAAATCAGACTTTGACTTTTTCGTAACTATAATGCCAGAAAGTAGAAAAGCAGACTTTTATTTAGGATGCCTCGATGGTTCCGTTTTTATTGACTTTAACCAATCAAGTGAAAATCTAATTTCATTATGTCGAATTTCTTTTGATGGTTACGGATGTTGCGAATTAGAAAGCCATATAAATTACTTGAATCTTGAAGCATCAAAACACTTCTTGGAGGAAATAAGAAAGGACAAATTAAATCAAGAGAAATTAACCGCTTTGGTTAAAGAAATAATTAAAATAAATAAGGAGGGTATTTGGAAAGATGCACTCTTAGAATATAACTTAATTGATACATATTGAAAAACACTACGCACAAAATTGCGCTTCTGAAAGAAGGGCGTTGATGCATCGGAATATCTTAAAAGTGTGCGGAATTTTGCCTCACGTCCCGTATATTGCTTCTAAAAATCTCGACCTTTAAAAACGGTGGACCGTTGGGTGCTACTCTAAAAGTGTCACAATCAAATATTCAAAATAACAATCATGGAAGAAACAGAGATAACTATTAGGGACGAATCTATGACTGGGACAATCAGAAACCAGTTTGTTATGAAAGTTCAAAATGAAAATGTAAAAGTCAAAGATTTAATCAAGTCAAGAGTTTTTCATGAGGTGGGCTTATATAATCAATCTAAATCTGAGTTTTTTCAGGGACTTGTTCAACCTTTAGAATCGGATTCAGTCGAAGGCAAACTCAATCATTACAAAATGAGAGAACCCAAATTAATTGACGCTGAAAAACAATATTATTTAGCTTTAAGTGCATTTCAAAAGAACGGTTTCTTTATGCTTATTGACAATGAGCAATACTCAGACTTAGAAGAAGAAATCACAATTCACAAAAATTTATCTGTATCATTCGTTAGACTTATCGCCTTAGTAGGAGGTTAAAATAAATTATTATGACTGAAAAAATGCTGGAAGAAATACCCATATTAGCCAAAGACTTAGCTAATGATAAAAAGTGGAAGTGGTTACAAGAACAAAATTTATTATTCATTGATAATAGACAAGAATTTTATCAACTTATAGAGAATTTATCGGCATTGAAAAGAATAAATGAAGACGAATGTCAAATTATAATAAATAAAATAAAACCAACCGATTATGAAGCATTTATTTTAGGGCTTCACGATTTGACTTGTGAGCCAATGCCAAAGAGAAGTCAATGGTTCGTTGGAGATAAAGTTAGAGTGTACATATTTTTTGTTAGGATATTATTCAACATCAATGCCCCAAACAAATATGAAATACTTACAAAAATTGTAGAAAAATGTTTCAAAAAAATCCCACTTGTTGGCCCAACTTCAAGGAAACTCGGCGATGAAATACTTAGCCTTTTTTATAATAGTGGTACAATAGAGGGTTTAGGAACACTTCTTAAACTCAAATCAAGGAACAAATATCCGGTCTTTTTAGAAGAACTCGAAAAAGTTATACCTTGGGCTGTTAGATACTCAAAGTTAAATCCTAATGATGTTGAGGATTATTTCATTTCAGATTATGGCTTAATTGGTGGCGTACTCGAAAGGGAATTTGGTGAATATAAATCAAAACTGAAAATTAACGATTATGATGATATTGAAGTGATTTGGACAAAATCTGAAAATATATTGAAAAGTGAACCCTCAGCCGTTAAAACTAATTTTGGAAACGAGTTAAAAGTTTGGAAATCCACTGTGAACGACATCAAAAAAGAGTTTTCTGGACAAAAATTAAGATTTGAAAGTTTTTGGAAAAAGAAAAAAAGTTGGAGCGGTGAAGTTTGGAAAAAATACTTTTTTGACCATCAATTACTTGGTTTTCTTACTCGTAAACTAATTTGGAGGTTTGAAACTGACGGAGAATTAAAAAATGGTTATTTCTTGAATGGTCAGTTTGTTGATTTTCAAAACAATCAAATTCACGATATTGAAAATACAACAGTAACATTATGGCATCCTGCCCTATCAAGCGTTGAAGAAGTACAGGCATGGCGTAATTTCATGCTTTCAAATGAAGTTAAACAACCATTTAAGCAGGCGTATAGAGAAGTTTACATTGTTACAGGGGCAGAAATCAACACATCAACATTTTCAAATAGATTTAATAACCATGTAATTAGGCATGTTAAATTTGTTGCTCTGGCACAGCAACGTTTATGGCGATATAGTCATAGCGATTTATATTCAGGTGGCGAAAATCCAAGTATTTCTTATCCTGACTTTAAGATAAAATGCACTTTTGACTTAGAAAGTGATTATGATTTTGCAACAACCGGGCAACTACATTTTAGAGATACAGAAAATAATGTAGCTTTAAAAATGGAGGATATTCCAACACTCATATTTTCAGAATCTATGAGAGATACTGATTTATTTGTTGGTGTTTGTTCAATTGGTGCAGAGGAACAATGGGAGAATCAAAGATTTAGAGAGTATTGGACTGGCTATTCGACCTCAGATTTATCTGAAACAGCCCAAACAAGGAAAAGTGTAATTCAAACAATTATTTCAAAATTAAAAATAAAAGACAAGTGTGAAGTTTCTGACAAATATCTTAAAGTAACTGGTAAAAAGAGAGTTTATAAAATACACTTTGGAAGTGGAAATATTTTGATGGAGCCCAATGATGAGTATTTATGTATCATTCCCGACCCTAAAGCAGCAGTTAAAGACAAGCTATTTTTACCTTTTGACGGTGATGCAACTTTATCAATCATTATCAGTAAAGCATTGTTGTTAGCTGACGACGACAAAATAACAGATTGTGTAATTTTAAACCAAATAAACAGAAAATAAGTGAGTGTTGGACAGTCTTAAATATTCGACTTTTCTTACTCGTTGATACTAACTCTGCGGACAAAAAGAGCAGCACATAACCACTAAGGTTTCGTCTTGTTTGCAAAACAAGAGATGAAACCCTGTTGAACGTAACCTTGGGTAGCGGAGCAAGCTGTAATTATGGATTTGTCGTGAGGAGGGGTGCTGGATGGAGAAGCATTATTCGCAACTCATTTTTAAAAATAGTGCGCTTCTGAGAGACGGGCATTGATACATCGGAATAAGTTCAAAAGTGTGTGGAATTTTGCCTCTCGTCCCGTATATTGCCTTTAAAAATCCCGTCCTTCATGAACCGAAACCGTTATTTGCAACCCTACTGTAACAACAATGCGAACATTTAAAAATATAAAGCGAAAAACAAAATGCTATCACTTAATTTTGCCTAACTGACGAAACTCTTAATTTTATAAATATGACAAACCAATTTTTTAATCATATAGATACATTTTCTGGATTATTCGAGCACGCATTGCTAACTGAACTTGAAGCAAATTCTATGCTTATTGAGGTGAAGAACGGTAATACTATGCTGAACGTGGGACAAACGATCAAGGCAATTCCTCTGTTGGTAAAAGGTACCATTAAGGTAAGCCGCATAAATGAAGAAGGGCAAGAATTATTATTGTATTATGTAAAAGAAGGCGAAAGTTGTGCTATGACTTTCAACTGTTGCATGCTTTCTAAAACAAGTGAGATCAAAGGAACTGCGGAGGAAGACAGTGTTCTACTTTGCCTCCCTACAATAAAAATGGATGAATGGATGATAAAGTATCCATCATGGAAAAAGTATGTGATGACAACAATACTAAACCGATTTACAGAAATTATAAAATGTGTCGATGAGGTAGCTTTTAAAAAAATGGATGAACGATTGATTAACTACCTAAAGGAAAAATCAAACATTTCAGGTTCTTCATTAATCAATCTTACACATCAGCAGATCGGGGATGAACTCGGAACCAACCGAGTTGTGATATCTCGACTTTTGAAAAAGTTAGAGAACGATAAGAAACTGCTTATCTACAACAAGCAAATAAAATTACTCAAGGACTTTTAGGGATTGTAACATTTGTTACAACCATTTGTAACAGTTGTGGCAGAAATTCTTTTTTAGCTCATGTACATTTGTAGTGTTAAATAATTTAAAAAAAAAATTAAAACCACAAACATCATGAGCTTAAGATTAAATAGCACTGCACCAGATTTTACCGCAGAAACAACCAAGGGTACTATTCATTTTCATGACTGGATAGGAGAAGGTTGGGTAATGCTTTTTTCGCACCCTAAGGACTTTACGCCCGTTTGCACAACAGAACTTGGCTATATGGCATCCATTGAAGCGGAATTCACAAAACGTAATTGCAAGATTATAGGCTTAAGTGTCGATCCGGTAGAAAGCCATCTGATCTGGGAAAAGGACATTGAAGAAATACAAGGCGTTAAGGTAACCTATCCTATGATTGGAGACCCTACCTTATCCATTGCCAAATTGTATGACATGTTGCCAGAAGAGGAGGCTAACAGTTCAGAAGGAAGGACAGCAGCAACGAATCAAACTGTACGATCCGTTTTTGTGATCGGACCAGACAAAAAAATTAAATTGCAACTTACTTATCCGATGACCACCGGCCGAAATTTCAATGAAATACTACGAGTACTCGATTCTATGCAGTTAACGGCAGCCCACAAAGTCGCAACACCTGTTAACTGGAAAAATGGCGAAGATGTAATTATTGTTCCAGCAGTATCTGATGCTGAAGCAAAAGAAAAATATCCTGAAGGTTGGAAAACAATCAAGCCTTATTTACGCATCATTGCACAACCTGCTAAAACCAATTAATCATGAAAGCTACTGTATCAATGCGTATTTGGTTTGCCTTTATGGCTAGCATACTTTGGATAGGAATATATTTGACTGGCTTTTCATCAACAAACTGGCTTTTATATTTGCCGTCAATTGGATTAACCTCCGCTAGCATATTAGGATTTTGTCCAATGGAGATAGGTTTTTCAAAACTATTGAATAATAAATAACATTAACTTCTACAATATATAATAGTATGAAATTAAGAGTGACTGTATTAGGTGCCGGATTTGGCGGCTTGGAATTAAGTTCTATTCTTTCCGAAACAATTGGAGATCAGCTCGATCTTACATTAATAGATCAGAACGATTCATTTTTCTTTGGGTTTTCAAAATTGGATGTGATGTTTGGGCATAAATCATCGGAAGCTGTGAAAATATCTTATAGCCACATTGTAAAGCCTGGTGTTAAGTTTCGTAAGGAAACGATTACGGCTATAGACCCAGTTTCAAAAACGGTGACAACAAGCAATGGAAAATATGAGGCAGATGTTTTAGTTGTTGCTTTGGGTGCCAATTATGACATGGCAGCAACACCTGGCCTAACCACATGGGGCAATGAATATTACAGTTTTTCTGGTGCCGAAAAATTGCGTGACAAATTGCCACAATTCACTAAAGGTCATGCTGTTGTTGGAGTTTGTAGTGCACCTTTCAAATGTCCGCCTGCACCTAGTGAGGCTGCTTTAATGCTTCATGATTACCTTGTAAACCGAGGATTGCGTGATGCATGCAGCATAAGTTTGGTAATTCCGTTTGGCCTTCCCATTCCTCCATCGCCAGATTCCTCCAAGGCACTATTAAAAGCATTTGAAGAAAGAAATATCCGTTTTATTCCTCAAAGAAAAGTGACAAGTGTGGGCGAAAATAAAAAGGTAACCTTAGATGATGGAACTGAACTACCATGCGATTTATTTTTAGGGATTCCAAAGCATGTTGCTCCCGATGTGGTCTTGCAAAGTGGTTTGACAGAAAATGGATGGATACCAGTAGACAAGGCAAACCTGCGTACAAAATTTTCAAATGTGTATGCCATTGGGGATGTAACCAGTGTAGGCACACCAAAAGCGGGCGTATTTGCCGAAGGGGCTGCAAAAATTGCGGCTGCTTCTATCATTGCGGCATTCAAAGGAAAAGAAAATGAGACTCCATATACAGGTGCAGGCTCTTGTTACATTGAGTTTGGCAAGGGTAATGTTGCCCGAGTTGATGTTGATTTTTTCTCCGGTCCCAAACCCTTTGGTATTCATCATGAGGCTTCTGAAACGCTGGTTGTTGACAAAGAGCATTTCGGCAGCAGTCGTAAAGCACGTTGGTTTGGAAAGTAGCAAACATAGTTTATAAATTAATTCTTAAAATGGCAAACTATTTAATTGAAATCCCGCATTCAGAAAATACGTTTGAATGCAAACAAGTGATTGACTAGTCCTAAAAAAAAGTCTGACTTGACAGAATAATCACTTTGCCAAGTCAGACAACTTAAACCTTATTTCTTAAAAAATTGTGAATGCTGACCAACCCAAGCCTCAATAGATGTCATCTTAACGGGTAATTTTTCTAAGACCTTTGACATATTCGGAGAAAACATAACAGGATATTGTTTCGTATCAGCTATCTGTTGGTATACTTCTTCAGCACCTTTTCCAGCACCCGCTCCAAATAGCCCATCTAAAATTTGACCAAATTCTTTAGGTGGCATTGGGAAGTAAGAACTTTTTTGGTTCAAACCGATTGAAAATTTTTCGGCTAATTGATTGCCTGT
>JAIYAU010000033.1 GCA_027488865.1 Cytophagaceae bacterium | reverse complement strand
CAAGGATGATTGGATTTCTTTTGCAAACATAAGCGCTCAGCGTGCAATCCATTTGCCCACTGAAAAAAAAAGTAGCCTGAAGATTGAATTTTTATCAATTATCAATTTACCATTCTCAACTATCAATTATAGACTTTATAGAGACCTAGTAGAAAGGAAGTAGAAAGGAAGTAGAAACCTACACCGTAGGATATAGAAAGAAAGTATATAGGCTAATTTTGGGAATAACTACCAAACCATGTTTATAATTGATAATTGATAATTGACAATTGACAATTATCAACTATCAATTCACAAATATCAATTTACCCTTCTCAACTATCAATTATAGACTTTATAGAGACTGTTTACAATTGATAATTGACAATTATCAATTGACAATTCATCATTCATCTATCTCCAATACCTGTTGCGTATAAAAATCAATCAAAAAAGGTATTTAAAACCTTGTAACTGCTTGTTTAAATGGTGTTTATCCATCCGTATAATAATTGATAATATTGCAGTTTTTTTATATTATTTATAATAATTCCTGTTCCATTTTTAGTTCATCATCCTAATTAGCCGCCTATCTTTGGGTAATAATTAAGTAAAATCATTGTTTTACACAGAAGGCAAAACGTAATAATAGACATTTGTGTAAATACTTTGCTAATACTTAAATCGTGCTGTTAAACCTGAATATTAATTATTAAATAATGATGAAATTAAAACTTATTTTAAGCATTGTAATTGTATTGGTTCATGTTTTACGGATGGATGGCCAGTCCCTGCAACTAAAAATTGCATCTTACAACATGCAGCAGCCCTTTGGCACCAATTGGGATGGCAGAAAAGCAACAGTCACCAATGTGTTGACAACACAAAATTGTGATATCATCGGTTCTCAAGAACTACATGCGTACATGCGTGACTACATTTTGCAAAACACTTCGGGCTATGCCTCATATGGGCTAGGTCGTGATGGCGGAGATGCTGGTGAGGCTAGTTTTATATTTTATAAAACAGCCAAATACACCCTAGATGCGGCCAATTCAGGTAACTTCTGGCTGTCAAATTCACCAAATACTCCATCGCGATTTGGAGGAGATTATAACCGCATTTGCACCTTTGTCCACTTGATCGAAAAAAGCAGTGGACAAGGATTTTATATATTTAACATTCATAATTATGTCCCTAGCGAATCGGCCTTTAGACTATCAGCAGCTAAAATGCTGGCATCACGAGTAAACTCCAGAACCATTAATGATCCACTATGGATTACGGGTGATTTTAATTCCTCAGAAGGAGATGCGGTGACTATTTGGATGAAATCAGGATCTGATAATCCTATTCGCTGTAGAGATACCCATCGCGATTATGACCCAACGGGAGCCATTACAACCGGTTTTGGTACCAAATTCGATTATATTTATTGCCCAAATAACAATCAATATACCACTACTAACTCTTATGTGGTCAATCCTTCTGGTTCAGACCATTTGCCCATTATCGCTTTTGTGGGCTACAATGATGTTACTTCCAATGCCCAAATCACACTTTCTCAACCAACTGCTATTTACGAAGGAGCAGAAGATGGAAAAACGATTACCGTCACCTTAACCAACGATGAATTTAAAAGTAGTTTAAATCCCTCTAACTGGACTTTATCAAATTTACCCGCGGGGGTTTCTAAAGGTGTTATTACCAGAAATAGCAGCACCCAAGCTACGATTTCTTTCACTGGAAATGCCACCCTCGGAACGTATGCTCATAATATCAAAGACCTTACTGTTAATATTGGTGCTGCTGAATTGTTAAAAAACAGTGCTGTTTCGAAAAGTGATGGGGTAGTACTATCCAAAGCGCCACAAAAAATACCCGGAAAAATAGAGGCAGAAGCTTACAGCGATATGTTGGGCATTCAATTGGAGGCTACCACAGATGATGGGGGACAAAATATTGGCTACTTGGCAGCAAATGATTGGATTTCCTATACCGTGGATGTTTCAAGTACTAAAACCTATAAATTAGAAACAAGAAACGCTAGTTTAAACGCCAGTGGTCAATTAAAACTATTAGTAGATGGTATTGAGGTAAAAACCTTAAACTTTACCCCAACTAATGGTTGGCAAACTTGGACAACTAGTTCAACAAACATCGAACTAAGCCAAGGAATACATGATATTAGGTTTACTGTGGTTGTGGGGGATGTTAATATCAACTGGTTCAATTTCTCAGAACTTGTACTTACTCCTACCAATTCAGATGTCAAATTATTGACGCAAAACTTATGGAGAAGAAATACCACTTGGAATACCAGAAGAGCTAATATAATTTCTATGATTAATAATCAAGCGCCTGATGTGATTGCTATAACGGAGGGAGATGAAGGAAAATCACCCGAAATCGCCAATCTTCTAAGCAATTACACCCTTGAAACTGGCCCATGGAACGAAGAATCCACTTGTATGCTGTATAATAAAAATACCATTAAGGTGCTTGAAACTGGCGTGTTTGGTTATTCCTCTACTCCAGACCAAAATAAAACAAGCGACTGGGGTGATGGTGCTGTGAATGGCTGGTTGAGAAAATGCAATTGGGTATTGTATGAACACATCGGCTCTGGAAAACGCTTTTATGTGTATAACAACCATTTAGATGCATTGAATAGCACCCAAGGTCCTGCTTATTGGAGATTGGAACAAGCAAAACTTATGGCCAATAAAATCGCAGCTCGTACCTTTCCAACCTACCCATTTGTTGTAATAGGTGATTTGAATGAAGCAGAAAATGGAAATGCTATCACCTATTTAAAATCTGGTGCTGCAAACACGGTACAAATGAAAGATACCTACCGAGAAATACTTCCCAATGGGGATGGTTACACCTTTGGCACCACCAAAATTGATTACATATTAACTGAAAAGAACTCAACCTTATTGACCAAAGATGCTAACATAGTTTACCAAAATCAATTTGGTCAACTGTCTGATCATAACGCCATTTGGGCTGTACTGTCTTTAAAAGATACTGTCATCATCAAAGATCCTGTGGATAACAGTTTATTTGCAAATTACGATGGTGTTGACTTATTATTTACCGAGTTTGGAGGATCTTCATTTGCAAAAATTGCTAATCCTGTAAAAGGAGGAATCAATACCAGCAATACGGTAGGACAAACCACAAAAACAACCAATTCAGAAACTTGGGCAGGAATTTATTCAACTACACTTTCTTCAAAAATAGATTTTTCAACAAAAAACATCTTCTCGATGAAAATTTATTCTCCGGTGATAGCTAACATCATAGTAAAGCTAGAAGATGCCTCTAACAATCTCATCGCCAAAGAAGTATCAATTTCAAATACGAAAATAGGTGAATGGGAAGAATTGATGTTTAATTTCGCTGGTACTACATCAAATACCTATAATAAAATCACCCTTTTCTTCGATTTTGGTAAGAGCGTTGCAAATACTTTTTATTTTGACGAGCTACAATTGAAGCCTAGTCAAGTATTATCGATTGAAGCTGAACTAAAAGAACAAACTAAAGATGGATCAAAAAATTCTGATAAAAATGTGTTAGACATTTATCCAAATCCTGCCACTAACTCATTGCATGTTAAAATTGATGAAAATTATTCTACTTCTTCAATATTAACCATTAGAAACGTATTGGGACAAGTAGTTAAAAATATTAAAATTGAGGATTTTGATCAAATCCACGAGGTAGACATAAGCGATCTTTTAACTGGCATGTACATTATCAAAGTGAACGAACTAACCTCGATCTTCTATAAAGAGTAAGATGGTCTAATTTTATTATAACAAGAGATTATGTTGGGCGTGCCCCAATACCATGTCGGGTGCCCACGCTCAACACAATAGGTTATAATGGTAATATGTGTCAGGTGGGACACCTGACACAGGGTTTTTAATACAAATCCAATAGTATCCCTAGGCAGGATAATTTAATAAATCCTAAATCACTAATAACGATTCCCAATTGTCTCTTTTGGTAAGGACTTCTGTATTGCTTCAAGGTCTGATTTAGTCAATTCCACTTGAAATGCACCTAAATTTTCTTCCAAACGACTAATTTTTCTTGTGCCTGGAATAGTAGTAATTTCATTGTTTTGACTTAACACCCATGCAAGGGCAAGTTGTGCTTTGGTTACTTTTTTGTCTTGTGCTATTTGCTCAATCACTTCCACAAATTTTAGGTTCTGTGATATGGCCTCAGCAGTAAAACGAGGATTATTAAGTCTAAAATCGCCTTGTTCTAAATCTGCACGACTTTTAATTGCGCCAGTCAAAAACCCTCTTCCCAGTGGGCTGTATGCCACAAAAGTAATTCCAAGTTCATTACAAACATCAAAAAGCTCTTGCTCTGGTTCACGACTCCACAAAGAATATTCAGTTTGAAGGGCTGTGATGGGGTGAACTGCATGAGCTTTACGAAGGGTTTCTGCATTTACTTCTGAAAGACCAATGTACTTTATTTTTCCTTCTTTAACTAAGTTACTCATTGCACCTACAATATCCTCAATAGCTACTTTCGGATCTTGTCGGTGCATATAATACAAATCGATGGTCTTGACTCCCAAATTTTTAAGACTTTGATCACAAGCTTGTTTAATATATTCTGGCTTACCATTTAGTCCAAGAAATTCTCCGTTGGGGCCACGCATTATAGCAAATTTGGTTGCTAAAATTAGCTTATCCCATTTGCCTTTAAAGGCTTTTCCTAACAGTCGCTCATTAGCACCCCAGCCATACATATCTGCGGTATCAAAAAAATTAACTCCTAAGTCGACAGCCTTATGTAAGGTATGAATTGATTCTTCTTCGTTAAAAGAACCATAAAACTCTGACATGCCCATACAACCAAGACCAATTCGGTTAACTTGAAGAGTACTATGTCCCAATATTGTATTTTGTTTTATGTTTGCCATTTTATTAAAATTATGAATCAAAAGTTAATTGCTAAGGCGCCTATAAGTCTTTAATAAACCACAAGCTTTTTTATGAAATACGTAATACTGAACTTGTTGGACTAAACATTAACAATTGTGCCAGTATTTAAAAAAAATACCTCCTCCATTTTCAAGGAGGAGGTAATTTACTAAAATATATTTGTTATTCTACAATCAACTTTGTAGTTGATAAAGTAGCGTCTCCTTTGGTAATCGTTGAAACGTAAATTCCTTTAGCAAGCGATTTGATATTTACTTGGCTATTGGTGTTGATCGTTTCTTGAAATACAAGAGTACCCTGCATTGAAAAAATCTTCAATACCGCATCTTCTTCAAGATTAATTACATTTAATAATTCTTTTGCTGGGTTTGGGAAAATAGAGATAGAAGTACTGCTCATATTTTCACTAACTGAAGTAATAGTGTTTTGTGCATTAGTAGCTATTTCCTGTTTAGAAAGTGCTTTTTTGTACACTTTTATTTCATCAATAGCTCCATTAAAGCTATAAGAACCCGCCAAAGAACCAACATAGACGTTTGTTGCCTGAAGCGAAGGTGATGAGGTGGTCTTTGAGGCTTTGACCAGTATGCCATTTTTGTACAATTTAAGTGAATCTGTGGTATAAACACACGCCACGTGATACCACTCGTCTTTGTTATATTTAGCAGGGTCTTCCACCCACGTGTATTGTGTGCTAGCATTGGTGAAATGGGTGTTAAATTGACCATTGTTCAAGCCAAGTACTATGTCTCTTTGTGGTGAATCTTTACTGAATACATATTGATTTACAGCATTGGCAACGGCTGGTTTTATCCATGCTTCTACCGTGTAGGAGGATACTGTAAAATTGGTATATGGGCTTATTTTAAAGTAAGAGGAGCCATTGAGCATCACAGCATCGTTTGCTTCACCATTTCTACCAGCAACATAGGTAGGTGTTCCTGTGGTGGTAACTGTATTATTTAGATTACTTACATCCACAGCACTGTTAGTAAACGGCATACTTAAGATAAGGTCATCTTGCACATTTTCAGCAGCAATCGCTATTTCATCTTTAGTTCGAGCTTTTTTGTACACTTTTATATCATCGATGGCGCCGTTAAAACTATAAGAACCCGCCAAAGAACCAACATAGACGTTTGTTGCCTGAAGCGAAGGTGATGAGGTGGTCTTTGAGGCTTTGACCAGCACGCCATTTTTGTACAATTTAAGTGAATCTGTGGTATAAACACACGCCACGTGATACCACTCGTCTTTGTTATATTTAGCAGGGTCTTCCACCCACGTGTATTGTGTGCTAGCGTTGGTGAAATGGGTGTTAAATTGACCATTGTTCAAGCCAAGCACTATGTCTCTTTGTGGTGAATCTTTACTGAATACATATTGATTTGCAGCATTGGCCACGGCTGGTTTTATCCATGCTTCTACCGTGTAGGAGGCTACTGTAAAATTGGTGTATGGGCTGATTTTAAAGTAAGAGGAGCCATTGAGCTTCACTGCCTCGTTTGCTTCGCCATTTCTACCAGCAACATAAGTAGGTGTTCCTGTGGTTGTCACAGTGTTGTTAAACTTACTTACATCCACAGCAGTGTTAGTAAACGGCATACTTAAGATTAGGTCATCTTGCATCTCTTCTATTTCCGTAGAAGAAAGAGCCCTTCCATATACTTTTAACTCATCTGCAGCACCATTAAAATGGTAACTAGCTAGGGTTCCAAAATAAATGTTTGCAGAAGTCCAAGACGGCTGACTTGCAGGGGTGATAGTTTTTGCTAGTGTTCCATTTTTATAAAGCTTTAGTGTGGTACCATCATATACAGACACTAAATGTACCCAAACACCTGCAACATACTTTTCAACATCATCGAGCCAAAAGTACGTATTTGTATTATTGGTAAAATGTGTATTGAACGTTCCGTTATTCAAACCAAGTGCTATATCGCGGTTTGGAGTTACTTTTGAAAATATGTATTGATTAATACCATCATTCACTGCCGGCTTCACCCAAACAGAAACTGAATAGGAAGACAAGTTTTTTAGGATGGTGTCTGATGTAATAGTAAAGTGAGACGCACCATCAAAAACTACCGCGCTACCCTCAACACCATATCTATCTTTGGTATAAGTGATGTTACCAGTTGGTGTTAACGTTGCGATTACTGCCGTTTTGTTTTCGGTAATAGATGAAGCGATGGGCACGTCCAAAATCAAATTGTTTTGTGCAAAAGTTGCCTGCATTATCATAAGTGAAGCAAAGCAACCGAATAGGGTGTTCTTTAACATAAAATAGTGGTTTAATTAATTGTAAATAAATTGATTATCTGACATAAAAAATTAAAGGTAAATACTCAAAAAAAGCTAAGAAGCAATGCTGTTTGAGCATTTCCAATACATTAATTTTCTAAAATCTGAGGTTAAAGATACCACTTAATCCTTAAACAACAAACATCCTAAAAATTTTAGTCATTTCAATTTAAGCCCCTGTCGTTGATTTGGCGCTTTTGATGTATTTAACAAAAAATAACAGCTAAAGAAACGAATTAAGTGTATAATATTTTTAAACCGACCGAGTAGAATAAAAAATATTTAATAATATGAAGTCCTTTCGATGTTTTTGCTGCTTCTTTCAACAATTGATTAAAGGCACAAGAAACATGTTTTTGCCTTATGAAAATTACAGTTCTTAAAGTCCATTAAGTAGTATAATTTTCAAGAAAATGATTTAATCTATCTGTAATTAAACATATTGATTTCTTAACATTTAGTTAATGTTTGAAAATTGAGTAATTAATACCTTTGTGAAATTTTATATTCCCATTGAAAAATCACTACAAAACTATTGTTATTTCCGATGTCCACCTAGGTACGAGTGGATCTAAAACCAAAGAACTTGTTCGCTTTCTAAAAATTAACTCTTGTGACCTCCTTATTTTAAATGGAGATATTATTGACGGTTGGCAATTGAGAAAATCAGGTGAATGGAAAAGAAAACACACCCGTTTTTTTCAGCGTATATTAAAAATGATAGAAGAGCATGATACCGAAGTCATTTATACTAGGGGTAACCATGATGATTTTCTTGACCAAGTATTACCAATGAAAATTGGCAAACTGTCAATAGTAAAGGATTATATGCTTGAAAGTCATGGTAAAAAATACTATGTAGTACATGGAGACATATTCGACTCTATTACTTCAAAAATGAAATGGTTGGCTTTATTAGGTGATATTGGTTATACGTTTTTGTTATGGCTTAATAAACAGTACAACAACTATAGGGTACGACGTGGTTTGCCTTATTATTCATTATCTCAGCAAATTAAATTGAAAGTTAAATCTGCGGTATCTTATATATCTGATTATGAAGAAAAACTATCGGAATTAGCAGAAAATAAAGGATGTGATGGTGTGATCTGTGGGCATATTCATCATCCAGAAATTAAAATGTATGGTAACGTAAAATACCTTAATTCGGGTGATTGGGTGGAATCGCTAAGCGCCTTGGTTGAAGATTTTGATGGGGAATGGAGTTTGACCTATTACAATGAAACCAAAAGGGTAAAATCACCTGAGGTGTCAAATGAAAAAAATACTCCTAAAAATGGAGAAATGGATAGTAAATCAATTGCGATATAAACCAATTATTGAGAAACGCCGTACCTGTTATTAACAAATACTCAATTCTAGATTTAATTTGTCAAATTAATTTTTCATATTTTTAATAATTAAACAATGAAGTTTTTTTTCATAGTGCAAGGCGAAGGCAGAGGCCACATGACCCAAGCAATTGCTTTAAGAGATATGTTGGTTTCTCATGGCCATGAGCTAGTGCAAGTAATGGTAGGTAAAAGCGAAAGAAGAGAGGTACCAAAGTTCTTTTATGAAAAAATTCTAGCTCCAGTAGATACTTTTGAAAGCCCTAATTTTGTTACCGACAAGGCTAATAAATCTATAGATATCGTTGGTACGATACTTTTTAACTTAAAACGCCAGTCAATATATTTCGGTAATATGAAAAAGCTGGATGCAATTGTAAAGGCTACAGCACCAGATGTAATTGTTAATTTTTACGATTTACTAGGGGGGATTTATAATAAACTCTACAAGCCAAAAGCGAAGTTTATAGTTATAGGTCATCAATACTTTTTACAACATCCTGCATTTGAATTTCCTTTAGGCCGATCTATTGAGAAATATTTGGTTAATATCAATAGCAATATCACCGCTTCAGGTGCTTATAAAAAACTTTCGCTGTCGTTCAGAGAAGAAAAGGATCATCCATCTGCCAAAAACTTCGTAGTTCCTCCATTGTTGCGTAAAGACATCGCATTGTTAAACCCTACTGTAGGCGATTATATACTAGGTTATTCGGTAAATTATGGCTATGGTAACGATGTTCAAGCATGGCACAAAAACAATAAAGAAACTAAAATACACTATTTCTGGGATAGAAAACAAGAATCACCAGAGTGGAGTCCTGAAGAGAATCTTACTTTTCATCAATTAAATGATGTTAAGTTTTTAAAATATATGGAAAACTGCATGGGCTACATAAGCAGTGCAGGTTTTGAATCGGTGTGTGAAGCTATGTACTTAGGCAAGCCTATTATGATGATACCCACCGAAGGCCAATACGAACAGCTTTGTAATGCCACAGATGCCGTTAAATCAGGTGCTGGCATTATGAGTGAAACATTTGATCTTACCAAGTTTAAGGAATACCTGCCGCATCACAAAAGCGTTCACGAAGATTATAAAAAATGGCTTAGCAAAGCTGAAGCGTTGTTTTTAAAGCATTTAACTACCTAGTGGAAAGTAGCATTAGAGCTTGGTTGTTGCCAATATTAATTAAAAATCATATATTTGATTTGAATAATTAAGATTATATGCCATTAAAAGCTGAGTTATATGATTCTTTTGCTAGGTTAATGTATTCCATTGCCATGGCCGATGGAGTAATTGACAAGGAAGAGAAAACAGTTTTGAAACGTGCCATAGGAGAGCATCCATTAAAGGTTTCCGTTGATAAATATTTTCAAGCTGAAAACACAGAGGTTTATAGCCTTGTAGAAACCTATAAAGAACTCATTGAAATTTGCAAAGAAAACGGTCCGGACCCTGAGTATAAATTTTTAGTTGGGGTACTGGAAGACCTTGCCGAAGCAAGCCAAGAAGACGATGAAGATAGTCTAATTTCAAGTTTCTTGACCAATTTGAACGATAGGCTACTCAATTGATTTAATAAAAGTGAGCAGTAACTCTCTTACATCTTGATAATTAGCTACACAATATTTTGCTGAGGTTTCTTGATGACCAACCTTAATTGAATGCCCCCATTTTGGAAGAATTTTAAACATATCTTCATCTGTTCGGTCGTCGCCTATGGCCACTACGAAGTCATAGTTTTCTTCAAGCCATAAATCCGCCACCTTGCCTTTATTTACTTTTGAATCTTTTATTTCCACTACCTTGTTTCCTTCTAAGAGTTGTAGATTCATTTGGGAGGTTAGATAATTTAAGTTTGCCATTAATTCACTGGCACGCATCTCTCCAAATTCACTATCTGTTTTTCTAAAATGCCAGACCAACGAATAATCCTTTTCTTCAATAAAAGTTCCTGGAGTTCTGGCTACGTACATTTTAAGAAATGGCATAATTTCCTTCTTCCAGCTTTCTGTTTGCTGGCCGCTCAACTTCCACTCTGCTATACCTTTTCGATACCATATCCCATGTTCGGCCACCAAATCTACTTTAAAGTCATCCATAAAATTGGTAAGTGTATTTTTATCTCGACCACTTATTATTACCACCTGGTTTTTGTCGTCGGCTGTAAGTAAATCTAGTATAGAACAAAGCTCTTTGTCGGGTTGGGCATCGTAAGGATTGTTAAAAAAAGGCATTAAAGTGCCATCGTAATCCAATAAAATCAATCGTTTTTCAGCTTTTTTATATGTTTTGAGAATATGTTCATTGTTTTTACTTGAAATAAATTTGCTGGCCTTTTCTTTTTGAAGCTCTTTGGTGTAGGCCAATCTTCCCATAAATATTTCAAGCCAATTATGCACATTATACGCCCTTATGGTATTGCGCATCGAAGTCATTCGCTTTTTTTGTTCCTCTTTGGACATGCTAAGGGCTTTTTTAAGCGAAGCGATAAGTGCCTCCTTGTCGTTAGGATTAACGATAATTGCCTCTACCAATTCTTTAGCAGCACCTGTCATTTCACTTAAGATTAGCACCCCAGTGTTTAAATGTCTGGTGGCTACATATTCTTTAGAAACCAAGTTCATTCCATCTCTGATGGGCGTAATTAAGGCAACGTCAGAAATGGCATATAATGCAGAAAGATGCGTAAAGGGAATTGCTCTAAAGATGTAATGTATTGGCATCCAATTTATTTTACCAAATTTCCCATTAATTCTCCCGACCAATTCGTCTATTTCTATTTTTAGATTTCTATAGTGCGAAACATCGTACCGTGAGGGCACAGTAAGCTGTACCAAAATGATTTTAGAATGATACTCAGGATATTTTTCTAGAAAAGATTCGTAGGCCATCAAACGCTGCGGGATACCTTTAGAATAATCTAGACGATCTATTGACAAGATGATTTTACGGTCGCCTAAGGAGGCTTTATATTCCAATACCTTTGCTGTAGTGTCTTGTTCCGAAGCAGAGGTATTGAATTTTTCAAAATCTATACCCATCGGAAACGCATCCACGTGGATGGTTCTTTGTTCGTACTCAATTTTGCCCAGGTTATTTTCGATGCCCAATACCCGCTTTAAACAGCTGAAAAAGTGTCGTGTATCGTCGTATGTATGAAAGCCTATTAGATCTGCTCCAAGATAACCCTTGAGTATTTCTTCTCGCCAAGGGATAGACCTAAATACTTCATATGAGGGAAATGGAATATGTTGAAAAAATCCAATCGTAGCTTGTGGTAATTTTTGCCTAAGGTAAGATGATAACATTAACTGCTGATAGTCATGCACCCAAATAATATCACCGGGTTTATATAGCTTGACGATTTCATCACAAAAAATACGGTTTACCTTCTTGTATGATAGCCATAAGTCGTGATGAAATGAGGCATATTGTGTAAAATAGTGATAAATCGGCCAGATGGTTTTGTTGCTAAAACCTACGTAATAATTTTCGATATCCTTATCAGTTAAGAATATCGGGAATAAATTTTCTTTTAATAGTTCAATTTTGAGTGCGATTCTTTCAGTATCAGTCTTGAGGTTAATTCCCGGCCAACCTACCCACAGCATATTGTTGGTTTTATAAATGGAACCCAAGCCAGTAGCCAAGCCACCTGCACTTTCGCTATAAGAAAAGGTGCCATCTTTTTTTTGGATGGTAAGTGGTAGTCGATTAGAAATGATGATGGTTTTGGCCATTCAGGATTCGTTTATAAATTGTAATTGACCTAATTGGCCGTGTTTTGACTGTAGTTCATGTTTTATAAACCTAAAAATAATAAAAAAAAGGGATTTTATGAAAAGCTACTATAAAATACTACTCAAAATGAGCCATTAGGTGTCATTTTTAGGTAAGTTAATATACCCGTCGACTTATAAAAGCATTGCTCGATAACCCTAGTAATAAAATGAAACTAGCTAACGATGAAGTGAAACTCATTAAATAAATTCATAAACTAGATAATCTATTTTCTCTAGCACAACAAAAATGAAAAAATATCAACATACTTAAACTTGAATATGCCAAATTGAGTTGTAATTGCTATTGCACTTTATATTTGCCCATGATTAAAATAGCCTATTCAGATCGTTTTGTGTTGGATTTGCCAGAAGGCCACCGATTTCCGATGGTCAAATATGAATTAATTAAGGATCAATTGCTTTATGAAGGCAGCATTACGGAAGACCAGCTATTTGAACCTACCATCTGTGATGAAGAAATAGTTGCCACAACCCACGACAAGCACTATCTTACTCGACTTTGGCAGCACCAGCTTACGGATATGGAAATACGAAAAATTGGTTTTCCATTTAATGATAAATTGATAAAAAGGTGTTATACGAGTACTCAAGGCACCTTACAATGTGCATTGTATGCCCTGGAATATGGAGTGGCACTTAACACAGCTGGAGGCACCCATCATGCCTTTGTAGATAGGGGAGAAGGTTTTTGCGTCATAAACGATATAGCTGTTGCTGCTAATTATCTGTTAAATAAAGGATTAGCTAGAAAAATATTGGTAATAGACCTTGACGTACATCAAGGGAATGGCACAGCGGCTATTTTTAACAATCAACCGGCCGTATTTACTTTTAGTATGCATGGGGCAGATAATTACCCACTTAAAAAAGAAAACTCTGACCTAGACATAGGGTTGCCGGCTTACACTGTCGACAATGATTATTTAGCTGTTTTAAATTATAATTTACCATTACTATTCAAGCACCAAAGGCCCGATTTTGTGTTTTATCTTTCGGGGGTAGACGTGTTGGCTACCGATAAACTGGGAAAGTTAGCACTTACAAAACAAGGTTGTAAACATAGGGATGAACTGGTTTTAGAATATTGTAAAACGCATCAAATACCTGTGGCTGTAGCAATGGGCGGAGGCTACTCTGCCAAAGTAGTCGACACCGTTGATGCCCACTGCAATACTTTTAGAACAGCGTTGTCCATCTGGTAGGCAGTTACTAACAAAACCAACCAAAAATTTAGATAAAGTAGGCGAGATAACGATTGAGCCGAACTGGATAACAAAAATCGTAAACTCACGATTGTTATTATTGTAAACTTTCAAGATATACAAAATACATAATTCGCTATTGGATAAAATGGGTTTAACAAATTGGTGTTTTGTACAAATAGTTGATTTGATGTACTATTTAATCATTTAATTTGCCAACAACCTCATATTCTATGCCGTTTGTCGTGGTTATCAATTTGTACAGTATGTCGTTACATTCATAATAAGTCAATCCATCTATAGTAACCTCCTCAATATTGTCTGGTGGTAAGTCGGGAACAATTGTGCCAATGTTTGGTTCAAACGCTTCATATTCATTGCCAACCGGTCTATAATAGCTGCCCAAATAATAATAATTTGAAACGTTACCTACAAAAACGCGTCTATAACCAACGGGTAAGAATCCAATTCTGATACCACGGGGAGGAGGAATTATCCAATAGCTATTATTATAAAATCGATAATATCTACCTTCTTGATAATAGTAAGGTCTATTTCTGTAAATAATACGTGTGTGGTTAGCAGCTAGCACCTGAATCTTTTTCACCCTTGGCCTTACCACGACAATTTTTGTTCTAGGAAATTGATTACGTGGATAGCGGAATCTTGAAGGGCGAGCAGAGATTACCTTTGTTTTCGCTGGTCTCTGCACCCTAGCTGTTTTAGCTACCTTGTTTTGATTTTTTTGTTTATTCGGGTTTCTTTGAGCCGTTACGGTGACTACGAAAACCAACACAAAGAATAAAGTGAACACAACAATCCATGAATTTTTCATATTAATATGTACAATAGCTTTTTTGAAATGTAATTTTAGGCTACTAATCCCCGTTTTTGCCAAGTTCTTCTACCTCTTTAATCCATTTTTTTCTTTTCTCAAGATTAGAGGTTTTAACAGGTGCGAAAGTGGTAATACGTACGGGTGCAATGCCACTAAATTCTAAAATACCTATTTTCATTGAGTTGTGACCAGTATTTTTATTGAATAACCAATAATACCAAGCTGGTGTGTCGAGGGTTACGATTAACCTTGCTGATTTGCCCTTCAATAGTTTTTCCCAAAAAGGGGAATCTTTACGATATCGAAATGAAAATCCTGGTAGAAAAACCCTATCAATGAAACCCTTAAGTAAGGCTGGGTAGGTACTCCACCAGTTGGGATATACAAAAACTAAGTGTTCAGCTTCTATGATATCTTTTTGTGTCTGCACCAAATCAGGTTCCAATTCAGATACTTCTTTATATCCATTGGTAAGAATGGGATTGAAGTTTAAATCTATCAAGTGAATTAATTTAGATTGTCCTCCAGCCAAGTCGACCCCTCTTTTATAGCTTTCAGCCAGGGCAAAACACAAGCTTGTTTTGTCGGGGTGGCCATTGATAATAAGTACTTTTTTCATGATTATTTGAATTAGATTGTTTAAGTTTTATTCTCCAAGGCTTCCGCCTCACTTAGTGCAATGGCTATGGCTTGTTTTCGATTGGTTACAATGATGTTACTTTTGCCGGAATGTAATTCGCCATGCTTAAATTCTTGCATTACTTTTGCAATCTTAATTTGGCGACGTAATAATTGTTTAGTTTTTTTCATTAGGCGCTTTTATATAAATGTTGCGAAAAAGTGGTGGGTAATGGTAATAGAAAACCTGTCAGGTTTTTACTTTGAGAAATCATATTTTCATCTGTTTTAAGTAAATCTGACAGGTTTTAGCAAATGGATGCCGCCCAATAAATGGTTAGGGTTAAAACAATCCAATAATTTTAGTAATCATTACCCCCAGCAAAACTACCATACCCATTCCGATAATAACAAACACAAATAGAAACAGGTATTGGTTTATTGAAAGCGATACTTCCGTCTCATGTTCCAGCCGATGTGGCGGACTTTTGGGTCTTATTTTTGATTTTACAGCTTGCATAATTTCAAAATTTTTAGTTCTCACGTTGATAATGTTTTTGATTTGATTATTGAAAATCCCATCACTAAATTAAAGGCCTATAATTATCACAACCCTTCAAAATAATATTGTTCCGTTTGGGTATCTCTTACTCTTCTTAACCAAAGTTCTTTGGTGGCAAGTCGTTGAATGTTATAAACAGTGACATCGTTGTTAATAATCACCTTTAAATCCTCATCATCATTCACAAACGACCAAGTACCGTTAGTAACTGTTCTTGTGGCAAAGCCAAAAATAGAACCTTCGATGGTTTGTGTGATGGTGTAGTTATTATAAATGGCATAGGTGTAGGTAGTACCGCTTATATCTTGACCTGCTCCATTTACTTCGTATTTAGTAAGCGTCCAAGTGTTGGTTACCCTGTCTTTGCGCGATTTTAAACTAACAACTGGATCATCAGATCCTTTCTGACATGAAGTACTAAACAACATGGTACCTAAAATGATTGGGATCAAGAATAATAGCTTTTTGTTTTTCATAATTTTGTATTTACCGTCAAAACAATTTAATTGACCCTACAAAATTGAGGTTTATTTAAGCCTAATGTTTTATATCTCCTTGTAAAATAGTTACATAAAAAAACTGAATATAAGCTGATTTAAAACAATTTTTCATGAAGGACGCCTAGAGTAATTAGACCAAGGGATGATTACTAGTGGTCATATACTAGTTATTACGAATCAGGCATTGAAACATTTGGAATGTTGGTTCACTATGCAGATTTTTGTTATGGGTAGGGAAAGTTGTTGGTGACGCCCCGTCAGTGTAATAAGACTTCAGAATGACTTGTTGGTCAAAATACCAACGGCGGTAAATAAGAGTTTAGAATGAGTAAAAGCGAGACGCTTTTATCCAGCCTAATCGATCACATTCCATACCACAAAGATAATTTGGCGCAACGCAACCAGTGAATATGGTTGTAAAAAGTTTTAAGTTTAGTTGAGAAGTAAAGGGAACATACTCGAAGGATGCTTGGAAGATAACCGTAGGATAGGCTTAAATAGAGGGTTTTCTTTCGTGAATTATAATTGAATAAATAAATATTTTGATTAAGATTGTAAAGGATGTAGGGAATTGGATTTGAGTTGGGTATGTGATGTTTATTGGATAGAGGTCATGATATTGCTATGCAACCATCGGAACAAAGTTCCTACTACGTTTTGGGTACGGAAGTAAACTCCGCAACAGATGAGTGTTTGCATGTTGGTTATTTGAAGAATAATTTATTGGTGATTTTCACTTTATTCTTAACTTTGGCATATTATTATAAATACCTTTTACTATGTTTTCAGCACGCCTAATATTGTTATTATCATTCAGTACGCTGGCTTTTGCCCTTCTTGGTCAAGATCTTATTGTTAAAACCAATGGCGATGAGCTGGTAGGTAAGATTGTTAGGATTACACCAAATGAAGTGACTTATAAGAAAGCTGACAATCTTGAAGGGCCGGAATATGTTGAACCAAAGAGTGGTATATTGTTTGTAAAATTTGAAAACGGGAAAAAGGAGGTTTTCGTAAACATTGTTCCTATAAATCAAACACCTTCCTCAGATATTTCTACACTTTGTGCACCTTTAAAAAGGAAAAATTCAGTTTTTTTTGAAGCAGCTGGCAATGGTTTGATTGCCTCTTTGAATTATGAAAGAAAAATTTTCTCTTCAAAGAATAATAATTTTGTAGCACTCAAGGCTGGACTAGGACCTTTTGGGATAATTAACCTTGCAAATGTTACCGCCACCTATAATTTAGGTGATGGTATGAACTATTTTGAAGTTGGCGGAGGCTTTGGTTATTTTTCTACTGATGATTCCTACGGATTTGGTAGTGAAGTAGATTATAATTATGCTTATTTTACTCCAACTCTTGGTTTTAGAAGACAAGGGGCAAAAGGATTTTTGTTTAGAATGTTCCTTACCATGTATACAAGTAAGGAGGTACGAGTGCAGTCACAATATCAAGGAGTTGGAGGAAATACATTTTCTAACATTTATTACGGTAACATTTACAGCTACGAATATAATTACTATCCATCCATGGGTTTGTCTTTAGGTTACTCCTTTTAATACCCATCTGCTAGCGCCGATTGTGCCATGGATTTTACGTATTTGCTTAAAGACTATTTCCTCGATAAGTGTCACACCTACCGAAAATTGTTGGCTGGTGGGGACACCAGCCTCGGGGGAACAATTGCCTAAATAGGATGCTTTCCTTTAAAATGCCACACCTAATTTTAAACCCAATTGAAATGTAAGGTAGTCTTTCTTATTTATTTCTGAAAAGTTATACTCCGTTGGTTTATAAGGATTGTCATTGTAGGTTTGGCTAAGGCTATAATGATAAATTGAAGCCTTTCTTGTTCTAGTCCCGATGCCTCCGTAAATATCCAAAACTAGCTTAACACTGTTTTTGATAGGAATGAATGCTTGAATACCAACTAGCGTCTTAAGGCCAATAGCTCTGCTTGTAACTTTAACTGAGTCATCGATTCTAACAAAGTCTGTGTTAATTTTGTTTTCCCAGCTCACTACAGCATTGTCGTATTGTGTAAAACGGCCAAATACTTCTACTCCAAAATACAGCGGACCATCCAATAAATCAACCTGTTTGGCATTTAGCCCACAATAATAACTTGAGGCAAAAGGCATGAGCATATTTTGTGTAAATGGATCCGTGGACTGAAATAGCTGGCCGCCAGAGTTGTAATACTGATACGGCGTCTTTCCATTCGCTATTTTGTAGCCTTGTACCAGCCCAATAAATGTATGAGGTGAAACCTTGCGGCTATAAGAAAGCTCTAAGTTAAGCAATGGTAATCCGGACAATTGGAATAACAGTTGATTTTTAGAATCAAAGGATGGTTTTGGATTTTCGGTTTTATTGTTGACAATCAGCGTGGTATCATTTTGAGCAATACGACTTGAAAAGTTTTGTGCTTGCAATTGAATAAAATTAAAAACTAGAATTGACAAAAAGAATAGTGTTGTGGTCAGGTTAAAAGATTTTTTCATTTATTAGTTGTTCTAATTTAACGGTTTAAAGGACTTAAGCTTTTTAATATCTTCCCGAAAGTTAAAAACTTTCGAGAAGTTGGCAAACACCAACGGCCACCCCTCTGGTGCGGAAGTTCACTTATGTACCCAAAACATTTTTAGGAACTTTGTTTCGAAAATTGCAGTCCAATATTCCTTGAACTAGGCGTTGATTCATTTGGAATGTTGGTTCATTATGCAGATTTTTGTCAAGGGCAAGGAAAGGTACTAGTCACGCTCTGTCATGGTAATAAGACTTCAGAATGACTTGTGTGGCTAAACACCAATCAATGGCGGAATTGCAGAAAATAACCAATAAACCAAAAAAATTAAACTATGATTAGCCATATTTTAACCGTAACTGCAGTTACATTAATATTAAGAATGCTTTATTCGGCTTCTAAAAGAAAAGCAAATGAAGATGAACAAGGAAATTTGGTTTTACAACTTCCAAAATTCTATTGGTTTTTTGGTGCATTTATGATATCAGTTGGAATAGCATTATTAGTTGTTGCAAATTTTTATGTTGAAGCAACAGATGATAAGGAAATTGTTTTATATATGAGTTTAGGTGCGATTATCCTAGGTGGTTTTTTATTCACCAAAGGATATATTTCAAAAATATTAATTTCAGAAACAGACATTGTAGAAACAGGAATTTTCGGACAAATAACTCAAATTAATATCAACGAAATCGAAAGCATTTCATTTGGAATCGTAAGTCAAGAACTAACTATTAAAAGCAAAAAAAAGAAAATAAAAGCTCATATTCATTTGGTTGGCTTTGGAGAACTCGTGGAAAAACTTATTCAAAAAACTGGAAAAACTCCAACAGAAATGGGCCTACCTACCAACTTATTTGACTTCCAAAATATGTCTACAAATTATAGCCATGACTTTAGACTCACCGACTCGGATTCACACTGATTCAAACGTTTACTTCCATACCCAAAACAAGTTAGGAACTCATTTAAACGTCAATGTTTAATAGACTTAAACTTAGTAATGACAGACTTCGACGGACGTCGGAGTCAACATTGGCTAGCTCAAGAACCCTTTGGAATCTATTTCCTTAACCAAAACAAAATTAGCACCGACGGATTTCGGCTAGCTCAATCAAAATAGCTCTACTCCTCTATCTTTGTAACTTTCAATTTTGCTTTTAAAGCCTTTTTATTTTTACGTTTAAAAAATCGTTTAAGGAAAAAACTATGGCTAACGGCATCCATGTTGTTATTAAAACCATCCGTTCCTCGTTTGATATTGGTAAAGGTGTGGTCAATATTATCGGCAAATTTATCGTCCATGATGAATTTACCCAAGGTTCCTTTGCCTTCACGTACATTTTTGGTGATGGCTGCCAAGTCGCCGGTAATGCTGGCGGCGTTATCGCTCGTAATTTTAACTTTTTTCAAGATATCATCTAAGCCTATTGGCTGGGCAGTGGTTATAACATCGTTGTTTTCTAATAATGCGGCGGTATACACACCAGGCAATAACAGCATTATCTTGTTTCCCATCAGCCCATCAGCCCCAACGATGGCGGTTAGGCTTTTTTTCATAAATTTTCGATTCATATCATTTATCACCATTTCTACACGAACAGTGGAATCAGCAATCAAATAGATGTTTTTAACTACCCCTACGTTGATGCCAGCAAATCTTACATTGTTTCCGATTTGCAAGCCGCTTACGTCTTTAAATAACGCTACCACACGAAAGGTGGAGCCAAAAAGCTGTTGCTTTTTGCCCAAAAAATATACTCCTGATATAAAAAGCATTAAACTTACAACAATGAATATTCCTAGCTTAACTTTATCACCTGTTGACTTTTTCATTTTTAGTACATTAATTAATAGTTAATGAAAAAACGATTTTACCCAATCGTCTTGTGATTGAAATAACTCTTGGTAAGTACCTTGTGCTTTTACCAAACCATCTTTAATAATCATAATTCTGTTGGCCGTTATTTTTGCACATTCTACATCATGGGTAATGATAATAGCAGCAGCCTCGTATTTTTTTTGTATGGCTAATATCAAATAGCTTATTTCTTTGGCAGTGATAGGATCTAGCCCAGTAGTAGGCTCGTCGTAGAGTAAAATTTCTGGTTTCATTATAAGCGCCCTAGCCAAGCCAATGCGTTTTTTCATACCCCCTGAGAGTTCAGAAGGCATTTTATCTATAGCTTCAAGCAAACCAACATTCGTAAGTGCCTCGTTAACCAAGTTATCTTTTTCTTGCTTAGACGAATCAGTAAGTTCTCGAAGTGGGAACATTAAATTTTCCCTTACCGTCATAGAATCGTACAAAGCAGCACTTTGAAATAGAAATCCAATCCTTTTGCGCATTACATTTAGATTGGTTTCATCTAGCTCACCGATGTTTTTTTCAAAAAGGTTTATTTGTCCATCGTCAGCAGTTAGAAGCCCTATCAGACATTTGATTAAAACTGATTTACCAGAGCCAGATTTACCCAGAATTACTAAATTCTCGCCTTTTACAAGCGACAAGCTCACATCTTCCAGTACATTATTAGAACCAAAGGATTTTTTAAGATGGGTTATTTCGACTACAGTAGGACTCATGGCGTAAAGAATAGATCGGTAATTTGCACGGCCAACATATCGATAACAAAAATGGACAGAGAACCAAAAACAACGGAAGAATTGGCAGAAGCACCCACTCCTTCAGTGCCACTATTTGCACTATAGCCCTTGTAACAGCTGATGATGGCGATTGAAAAACCAAAGAAGAAGGTTTTTACCAAAGCAGGAAATACATCAGAAAAAACCACTTTTTGAAAAACATTGTACCAAAAAAGGGTCCAACTCACCTCTCCTTTAATATTTACTCCTACATAAGCGCCATACAATCCTACTGCATCTCCTAGTATTACAAGTAAGGGAAGCATTAATGTAGCGGCTACTACCCTGGTAACCACAATATATTTATAAGGATTAGTACCTGACACCTCCATGGCGTCTATTTGTTCTGTCACTTTCATAGAAGCGAGTTCAGCACCAATGCCCGAGCCAACCTTTCCGGCAAAAATAAGTGCAGTGATTACAGGGCCAATTTCTCTAATGATGGAAACCGCAACCATGGCAGGCAGCCAAGATGTAGCCCCAAACTCCGCCATGGTGGGCCTGGATTGGATGGTAAGCACTAGCCCCATGATAAAACCAGTAATTGCAACCAACGGAAAAGATTTATAACCAATTGTAAAACATTGTTTGGCTAGCTCACTTAATTCATACCTAGGCGTAAATACTTCTTTGAAAAAGCGAATTACAAACAAATACAAATTGGCAAGTTCTTCAAGAAAGGAATTTACAACAGCCACCATCAATAAAGCTTTAAATGAATGTATTACTAACTTAAATAACGCCTTAGCGCCCAAGCGGTAGTTTCATGTTGTTCTAGCAGCCCCGTGAGAAAATCTGCTGTGCCCAAGTCTGCATTTTTTTCTGCACTCTCTACAATATCTTCTCTTAAATGCACAATTACTGCCTCATGGTCTTCTAAAAGTTCCTTCAGCATTCCGTTTTTGTTGGGATATTTATCCGGAGATTCTTTCAGTCTAGAAAGCGCCACAAATTCACTCATGGTACCAATGCTTTGTCCTCCTAGCTTGCCAATTCTTTCTGCTATTTCGTCTATGGATTCCTCCAATTCTTGGTATTGGGCTTTAAACAAAAGGTGCAATTCCATAAAATTTTCTCCTGTTACATTCCAATGAAATTTTCTAGTTTTTATATAGAGCATCATTTCGTCGGCGAGGGTCACTGAAAGCAAGTTGATGCTCTTTTGGAGGTGTTTGTCGGTAATTCCTATTTCTGGTTTCATGGTATTAGAAAATTAGTAACGAACATAAATTATTTTGTTTTAGGAAGGCTTAGGAACTAAAGTTGGAAAACGATTACCTAATAAATAACCCCAAGGTTTAAAACCTTCAATGTGGTCAAATAATACTTTGATGATAGCTGTAAGCGGAATGGACAAAAACATGCCTCCCAGCCCCCACATGGCTCCACCTATAAGAATGACGATAATAGAAACTAACCCGTTAATTTGTACCTTAAAAGCCACAACCCTAGGAATAATTACATTATTGTCGAGAAATTGAATGAACAAATATGTGACAATTACCATAATTGCGTGGGTTAGAGACAGATTAGCAAGTGCGAGTAATACAGGAAGTGTAACACCTATCATGCCCCCTACATAAGGAATGATGTTACAAATGGCACCTACTACTCCAAATAGTATTGCATACTGCACACCAATAACAAGAAGACTAATGGAGTTAAGTGTAGCAACCAATAGAACTTCAAATAATAATCCTATCAGATAGCTTTGTACTACGCTCTTGGTAGCAGAAAGAACATCGTTGACTTCACTATTGCTTTTTGCAAAAAGCATATGGATAAATTCAATTAAAATGGGTTTGTAATATAAAATCATAAAAATATACACAGGTACTAAAAATAAAACCACAACAAGATTACCAGTTGACTGCAAAGTTTGGCCAATTAGCTGGCCACTGTTATTCAACATTTCTATACGGTTGGTATTAATCCAGGCATTTATTTTGTAAGTACTCAAACCAAAGTTATTAGACACCCAAAAAATAATTTGGTCAATTAGTGCGTATATTTTGATAATAAATAATGGAAAGGAATCACTAAATTGAATCAATTGGCCTATTAAAAGTGCTATAATGGTGGTAATACAACCAATTACTACTAAAACTGTAACTATAATTGCAATACTTCTATTAACCTTTCTTCTCACCAAAAAATCAACCAGAGGACTAATTAAAATGGCCAATAATGTGGAATAAATGATGGGTACAATAATAGATTGTGCCAAAAAAAGCATCCCCACAAAAGCAAACAAGGCTAAAAACACCAATGAAGCCTTGGCATAAAATGGAAATGTTACGTCGTTTTTCAATTAGGTTTTAGGTTTAGTCTTGTTGAAAGTGTTTTGTATGAGATCAACCGCTTTGGTTAAAAGTACTTCTCCTTTTTTAGAGATTAAGCTCGAAACAAGTATTTGTAAAATTGTAACTGTTATTTGCTTAATTGGGTGAGCAGCACCACCAAGTATTTCGGTTTTAGTTATCAACCGAGCTATCATACCTACCGAGGTTGTTACCAAACTCGACTTTACTTCAACATCTTTTGATAAATTGATAATTGAATTTTTTACAAAATTTACTGGGTTTAAGTGATCGTATGTGATATCCAACTGTTGTTTGAGCAACTGCCATTCATTTGCTTGATCAATCTCAAGCATGGAAATTCTACTTTTAAGTTCTTCTTCGGTGATTAGTTTTTTGACCATCAAGATTGTAATAACTTGTTAATAACAATGGCATGTACTTTAAACTTAATATAAGGATTGAATGAATAAATGGCTATTGCAAACATGATGTAAATGAGCATCATAGCTGCAAAACCATAATAGTATCGACCGAATACCTCACCAAGATAAAGGCCTGCGGCAATGGTAAAAGTGAGCAGTACCAATACTATAATACTCAAAAAAAGTATCCCTGAAAAAACCGAGGTGGCAATGTTGGAAGCCTTTATTATTCCCTTGAGTCTTAAAAGCTCAAGGCTTGTTTTGCTAAAAGCCTCAGCCCGATCAATCAATGGATTAACTATATTTGTCTCCATGTTATTTTTATTAAAGTGAAGGGTTAATAGTGCCCAAAAAGGAGGAGATTTGAAACCTATTCTTCCTGATTATTACCTTTTTGGGACTTGTTAATTTTTAACTTGATAATTTAGATTTTCCATCCATTTGATCTTCCATAATTTCGGAAGCTCTGGTCTTTACCATTTGCAAGTCACCATTAATTTTTTCTAAAAACTCATTAACTCTCTCAGAAAATGCGTTTTTAACATCATCTCCTTTAGAAGTTATACGATTACGCGTGTCGCTTCCTTTTGCTGGAGCAAACAAAACACCTAATATGCCGCCAACAGCAACACCTATTAACAATGCACCAAGTACTTTTTCTGTATTCTTCAAATTGTCCATAATCTTACTAATTAAAAGGAATGTATTTATAAAATTTTCTGACCACTAATAAGTCTCAAAAGAACTGAAACAACAGCAATCACCAATAAAATGTGGATTAATCCACCCGCGCTGTATCCAATAAATCCTACCGCCCATATTATAATGAGCACTACCGCAACTATATAAAGTATATTTCCCATGACTTTAAAATAAATTAATACTAGTGAGGTGTTATAGTTTGGTTTGTTGAATTACCGTTTTCAATGCTATCAAGATTAATCTCTCGTTGATCTTTACTAGAAGACCTACTTTGCTTAGCCTTTTTATTTTGTGTGTGATCATTATCATTGTCAGCTCCAGTTTTGTCCGCATCATCATCCTTATTGGTATGATCTGGACGGTCATACGACTTGGTGGTGATGTGGCTTTTGGCCGGTTTCATGATGATCGGTGTATGTTTTGGTTTCATGTTAAATTATTTAGAAGGATTTGCAGAAATTATTAAAAACCATTTATTTAAATTAGCCTGCGATTAATATTTAAAAGATTCTTAGGCCAAAAGTGGCTTGATACCATACATTTTTGTATCGTGGCGTAGTGGAGTTGCCATTTGGAGCATTATTTAGAAGATCCCATCCTATTCTGCCACCTAACACCACTCTTTTGATGGTGATATCAAAACCACCAGTAAAACAGAGTGTGTTTTTTCTTAAATCGTCGTTTTTAAACTGTTGCTCCTGCTCTACTGTGGTGACGCCATTGTCAAAAACATCCTTCTGACTTATGAGATAGGAATATTGCGGACCAGCCACGATAGTAAAAAACTCACTTGGTTTTAAAGCAAACAAAATCGGTATATCCAAATAACTAGTGGTACGCGTAAGATTGTACCCTCCACCCAAAATGGAACCTTTGGCTTTAAATCCTTTTTGAGAAAATAGCACTTCTGGTTGAATACCAAATAATTTGCCAATAGGAATAGCAAGGAATCCACCTGCAACAAGGCCGAATTTACCATCTTGGGTTAGGTTTTCACCCTGACTATCGTAGATGTTAGAGTAGTTAAACCCTACTTTTGGCCCAATGATCAGCTTTTTTCTAAAGTCAGTTCTATTATCGATAACTTCTTGAGCACCCGCCAAACACGCTATCGCCATAAGCGATAGGAAGAATAAATTTTTCATAATTTTTATAGTTTTTAAATGTTTATGTTTCACTCTTGACAATTCTTACAAAGAAGTTTTTACTTATTTAGTGTTCTTTACAGTAAGGTCTTTAAAAGCTTGACCAAGCTCACTCATGTCATGTGAAAATTCAGTTTTGAATTTTTCCCAATTGTCTTTTCCATTTTCTTTATATTCGTCCATTTTGCGTTTCATGTCCGAATTTTTTTGTTCAAGTTTGGCTATTTTTTCTTGATAGTCCTTTTTAGCCTCTTTTTTTTCATCCTTAATTCTTTCATTAAAGTCGTTGATAATAATCTGATTCGCATCTACTTGCTCCTGAGTTTGTCTCCTGTAGTTTTGAATATCATCAAGATACTCTTGGTTGGCGTCTTTCAAATCGTCTTTGGCTTCTGCCACTTTTTCTTCCGCATTTTCAACCTTTTTTGCAGGTGTGTTGCAGCTAGTAATCACGAATGCTGACATAACAGCGCATGAAGAAATTAATAATAATGTCCTTTTCATTTTTTTTAATTTTTAAAGATGTTTATAAATAGATAATAGTGATTCAATGCTAAATTTTGCCTATTTCTAAGCAGGCAAGCGCTGCTTTTCTCGATGCTTCTGCACTTGCTTTGCAGTGATCCATGTGCAGGTGTTTTTCACATTCCATAGCGCTTACATTACAAATTTGTGCACACAAGTCGCAAATCGGTTTGATAAACTCACTTTCACTCGCCATGGCCTGCATTGCCAACATGGCAATGGCTGAACATTCATGGTTGATTCTGATGCATCGTGTTAACATTGATAAATCCACCTCGTTTAAGTCAGAAGTGGCGCAATATTTACTTGCCACTGCTGCTTCCGCACATGCATTGATACAATTTTGATACTTTTGATTTGCCATGGAGATTTGATTTTTATTAGTAGAAGCTTGTAATTAAACGAATTATAACTCTAGCAATATTTTATGCATTTCTTCCTTAGTTTTTCCCAACTTGATCTGAATTTTACCTAACATTTCATCTTCAAGTCCTTTGGCGAACAAAAGATCGTCATCAGTAAGTTGAGCAAACTTTTGTTTTAATTTGCCTTTTTGCTCATTCCAATTGCCAAGTAATTCGGTTGTGTTCATATTAAGTATGTTTAAGAATTTTAAAGAATAAAAATTAACTTTTTTTTGCAGTCATATTCCTTTGCGACTACCATACAAAGGTGATTTTAATTCAACTATTTTGTTTTACATCGGATGGCGTAATTGTTACAATATTCACAGCCGTGAACTTTGGAATGAATTATAATTATTTATTTATCAATAATTTATAAAACCAATCTCTAAAGCCATGGTGTGATTAGTAAGATTTATCCTTAGGTACAGTTGACTTACTACATAACCGAAAAGACGGGCTTGTGCACATTTACCTTGTCAAAATCTAATATATAATTGTGTTTAGTAGCATCTCTTAAAATCCCTAGTGAGCGATGCACTGCCAATCGTGCCATTAAATAACTTACTGTTGATTCTGCCCCTTGATTGAGGTTCACGTTATTTTCTTCAAGCCCATCATAACAGCCACCTGTACAAGGATTATAGATGATTTGATTGAGGTGATTATGACCTAGAAACCAGTTAAAGGCGATTTCCATTTTATTCAGATATTCGTTTTCCTTAAACACTGCAAAGAATTTTTTTAAGGCCAATATAGTATAAGCAACATCTATTGGTTGCTCTCCACCTTTGGTAGCAGCTTGTGCCGCATGGCTTTCTGTCCATCCTCTATTTGACACAACATGAATACCATTTTCTTCATATATTTTTGATAGTAAAAAATCAAAAGAAGATTTGGCTAATTTCTTATAGTTGGGATCTCCTGTACTTAGATATGCGCATAATAGCGCTTCGGGCATCACGCTATTGGCATAAGTAAAGTAGCTCTCGTACCAAGACCAATGTGCATCTGACTCATGTTTATACATTTGTGTTAGTCGATCAGCAAGCATGACAATTAAGACGTTGTAATATTCCTTAGGATACGCCAAGCCCGCATAGTACAGCCCTTTAATTATAAAAGACATGGCACGTGTAGAGTGAATTTTATACACTTGACTGAGTGAAAGATTTAAACTCTTGGAGGCTTGTACGCCAAATTTGGTAGGCAAAAGCGCCTCAATAGACATCAAATAACCTAGTGCCCATATTGCCCTTCCATTAGAGTCAGCCAGATTTGTTTTAAAATTCTGTTCTGTAAAATTATGATTGTCATAATCCACATAATTAAGAAAATACCCCTCTGGCAACAAACAAAACGTTATAAAGTCAAGGTAAATTGATATATACGGAATGACTGCAATATCTTTGGTGATTTCAAAATATTGACACATGGCCACCAGTGCCCTTGCATTGTCATCAAGTGTGTAGCCCGTGGTGTTATCGGGTTCATTAATATTGGCAAATTGAATTATTCCAAAATCGGTGGTCATCTTTTTTAAATGATCAAGATTAATTGGCGGCATGTTATACTTTAGTTTTATGGTTTTGTTTGCCACCGTAGCGAATAAAGTAGCATGAGCATTTGCTGAATTTTCCCAAGCTGTAGAAGCCATTCGGTGAAGACCGTTGGTGCTAATTTTTAATCGGATGCTGTCATCTGCAAGTAAACGATTTACTTCTTTAGTTATTTGAGGTGAATTTTCAAAATCAATCAAGACACCTGCATCATCGCCAATTACCTCTATGGCATGTGGGATGGACGTGGAAATGATAGGACAACCACAACTAATGGCATAAGAAAAAGTACCGCTAACGGCCTGATGACGATCTTTGGAAGTAAATATGTAAATATCAGCCATTTGAAGATTTTCTAGCAGCTCATCAAGTGGCACAAATTTGTTTACAAAACAAACATGATTTTCTAGTTTCTGTTCGGTTACTAGGGCCTCCAGCTTATTGCGATACAATTCTCCCTCGGTCTTGAGCACACTGGGATGAGTTTTGCCCATTATTATAAAAATTACTTCCGGATGTTTAGCGATGATATCAGGAAGTGCAAGCAGCGTACTTTCAATGTTTTTACCCGCACTTAATAGCCCAAATGTGACAAGTACCTTTCTATTTACAAAGCCATATTTCTGTTTTAATACTGTTTGAGAAATGTGAGGTACTAAATGGGTACCGTGCTCAATTACCGTAACTTTTTCTGGAGCTAGCGCATATTCATCAAGTAAGATTTTTTTAGAGAAATTGGTCATTACTACCAGTTGTGTACTATCTGCAATTGCGAGCACCGTTTGTTTAAGCGAATCACTCGGCAAGGGCAACACTGTATGGAAGACAGTAATAGCTGGCTTGGCAAGTAATTTTAGAAAATCGATTAGAAATTGGGGGTGAAGCTCAAAGAAGCCAAACTCATGCTGAATAACTACCAAACAGATGTTGTTATTCATATTAATGCTTTTGGCCAGCTCTATAAAAGAAACCCAAGAGGTGGTATCCAGGCTGTATTTGGGCTTTTTTATATTGGATTGAAGTTCTGTTTCAGTAAGTAAGACACAAATCTCAATATCATAAGTTTTGTTAAATTTTGATTTAAGTGCTATAATTAAATCTTGGGAATAGGTGGCTATTCCACATTCTCTTGGAGGATAAGAGGTAACAAAAAGAACAGTAGGTTGTGCCTTAGATAAGTTGACTTGGAGCGGTTTTTGACTATAAAATGCCTGTGGAATCCGATGTTGTTCTAATGCTTTATTAGTGTTTAACATGATCTTGTTTGTTTAATAATAGCTCTGCTATTAAAGTGGATAAATTGACAGTAGCACAGGCGATTTGTTCATCGGCGGCACCATAAAATATGTACAACAAGCCTTGGTGAACTATTGCCCCTGTTGGAAAACATACATTATTTACTTCTCCTTTTAGTTCCCATTCTTGGTCGGGGATAAACAAAGGATAGGGAAGTCTAGCTAATTCTTTGTTGGGATTATGCAGGTCTAACAATGCGGCACATGCACAATACACAAATCCCTTAATTGTGTCATGTACACTGTGATATATTAATAACCAGCCTTCTTCTGTTTCTATTGGTGTACAACCACCACCTAAGTAGCTTATTTCATGCTCGTATTTGGGAGATATAACAATATGATTATGAAAATCTAAGAAATAAGCTTTCCAAAAATCATCATTCAGTTCAATCAGGTTAGTAACTGACACTATTTGAATATCCGGCTTTATCCTGTGCAAAAAATGTAATTTGCCGCTTATTCTTCTAGGAAAGAAAATTACATTTTTATCCCATACATAAGATATTTTATCGCTACGGTTGGTTGTGTTTGGGATATTGTAACGGGGATATTTCACATTAAGAGCCCCTTTGGATTCAGCCAGCACCATAAACTCCTTATAAGTAAGCTTCGGTACTATTATTCCGTGTTTTTCAAAACTTGTGAGATCGTTTGACATCGCCAATGCCCCAAGGGCATTATGTCCGTCATAGGCAGTATAGGTAAGATAATACCTCCCGTCAATTTTGGTTATTCGTGGATCTTCTACTCCATGTTGCTCATATTCATGCTCTACCTCCATGATGGGCTGAATTGCTCTATATAGTAACCCTAAGGATAGGTCAAATTGACAATAACCTATTGTGGAATGGTTTCCTCGGCGCACAGCCCTATAAAACATGTGTATAACGCCGTTTTCCTCTATAACTGCTGGATTTAGCACACCTTCATTTTCGAAATCTAGATGTGTTTTATTAAGCACTACTCCTTCCTTTTGTACCTTTATCATATTATTAAAGTTTTATGCATTTGGGTACTATTCCAACATTATTAAATGAGTAAGTAATTATAATATAGGTAGTTAATTGTTTTAATTATAATTTTTGTGTAGTCCTTAATTCATTATTTCGCCCATGTCAGTTAATATTACTTCCATTTCCTTTGCACCTAAATATGGTATAATATTAACCAAGTAAGCTCCTTGTTTTTGGGTGTTTTTATAGGTGTAAACTGTTAAAACTCTTGCTTCTGGATATTTGGCTTTCATGGCATTATTCAGTAAAGGAGGCAACTGTTCTGGTGTTATTTCGGCGCGAGATCCTATTACATTTGCCACTTTGTCGTAAGAAACAGTTTGTCGTTTATCATTTATCTTAAATAAGGCGTGATACGATCTACTAATAGGGTTTTCTCCAGTTTTTTCAATATTCCAAGCGGGATATTCAACTAATGGATAACTTACCTTAAAAGCATCTTCCACAGCTATCGGCACACGTTCAACCATGACAGTCGATGTTGGAAGTACAGGAACAGTTTCCTTAGTTTTATCTTCTTTTATAGAGGTTGTCTTTGCAGTACCCACAGCTTTATGAAGCACCTCTTTAGGCTCATTTACCTTAGGTTTTGTGTTTCCCTTAGTTTTTACATCCACCGCCTTAGTCGATATGGTTGTTTTTTTTGCCGCACAACCAGCCCAAAACATCAGTGAAATAAATATCAATACCAATAAGATTCTTTTCATAATAAGTGTGTTTAAGTGATTGGCTACTATATAATAACCCAAATTGAAGTAAATGGCGATTAAAATGCGAACCTGATTGCGTTAGTTAATTATAAAAGGAAGTAACCTGCCAGCAGAGTTTTAAAATTATTAATCGATAGAAGGTATTCTTAATTCATTTCTTCCTCGTAGCCGCTTTTAATAACTGTTGAAATCATTTTGAAGCGATCAGTTGCTTTAATCACATTGTTGGCATGTGCCGGAATAATGATAGATTGACCAGTGCTAAGTATATTTGAAACACCCTCAATTATGATTTCCGCTCTTCCATCTATGATTTGAATAAACTTATCAAATGGAGATGTTTTAATAGCTAGTTCTTCTCCAGAATCTGAGGAAACGGCTGTAACGGTACCCGTACTTTTTTTAATAATCGTTTTTATGACCACCGAATTAGGAACATACTCAATAATTTCTACGATAATAAATGCTTTTGATTTTTCTATTTCGGTATTTTCCATTGAGCGTGTTGTTAAACTTTAAAAAAATGCGTGCACCAGTTTGATGCACGCTCATTGTTATACCTTTTCAGGCTGATGTTTTTTAATAATGTTTATTACCTCATCTCTCTTTTTATTCAATTTTTTTTCAATTCTTGAAAGCAAATCGTTTTCTTTTCCTGTTTCAAATTTGAGGTCGGCATCAGTAAGTTGAGAATACTTTTCTTTAAGTGCTTTACTTTGAGCATCCCAATTGCCTGTTACTTTAAAGGGTTCGATGGTTTTATGAGGTGTTTTTTCCATGTTTGTGTGCTTTTATGATTATTAAAATTATACATCAAAGTTGACCCCAAACACCACCCTTTTCATTATAGAAATTAACAATATTGTTATAAGTTTCTCATTAACGAATATTTGCCAACTAAAAGAAACCAGTGTCTTTCTATAAACTTTCTAAGTTGCCCAATCTTTTTTCTTTAATGGACTTAAAATAAGATGGTGTGAGTCCAGTGACTTTCTTGAATTGTGTAGACAAATGTGCTACACTACTGTAATGAAGTTTATAGGCTATTTCTGTTAGATTAAGTTCATTATAAAGCAATAACTCTTTTACATGCTCTATTTTGTGATGAATAATAAATTGCTGAATATTGATACCTTTCACCTCCGAAAAAATATTGGATAAATAAGTGTAGTCGTATCCGATTTTAAGTTCAATGTATTCAGAGTAATTAACCTTGGGCATCTCTTCATCATAATGAACCATTTCAACAATCAAATTTTTTATTCTCTCTATTAAGATTGACTTTTTGTCATCGAGTAGCTCAAGGCCAGACATGAGTAACCTTGCTGCAAATTGCTTTTTTTTATCTTCACTTATTGGCTCAAATACATCTACCAGGCCTAATTCGATTGAGACAGGTTCAATTCCCAACTTTCTCAATTCTTCTTTTACCATCATCTTGCAACGCAAGCTCACCATGTATTTAATATATAATTTCATAATATTCGGATAAAATTAAACTATCGATTTACAAGGTTGTCAAGGCCTTGGTATTTGCAGGAAAAAATGTTTATTCTACAATATGACTAATTTATTCTAATATTTTTAAATAAATATCGAATATTGCGTATTTGGTTTTTAACTTAAACTAAAAATATAGATCGAATTTGCTAACATCAATCGTGTTTTGCTTGAAGGAAGGTTTTATTGATGCTTTAAACAATAAAAACAATAAAAAACCAAATAGCGATTTTTTATTGTTCCAGTTGATAGCTTTCTTAACATAAAATATCTCCCCTTTTTTGAGAGGTAAACATTATTATTGTCTATCTAATACCGCTTTTCTTGCCTGATACTGATCTTCGTTTAATTGGCCTGCGGCAAATCTTCTTTTTAAAATACTCAAGGCTGTTTCTTTACTGTACCTCTGGCCGGGTATGTCATACGGCAAGGCAAAAATCCAAAAAAGAATAATCCCCCATATAATCCACCAAATAAAATTCATGCCCCAGTAATAATTTTCGTAAATCATTTTGTAATAAGTTTTAAAAGATAAATAATTTGGCAGATCAGTTTGAAAGAATGGGCTCAAAAACAACAAGCGGTTCCAATTTGATTCTATCTGATAATGAGTTAGATATAGCACATGCTTTTTCGGTCATTTCGAATAAGTGCCTTATTTTGTGGTCATCTTGCCCAGTGGTAATAACCACAGTGGGCACGATTATTATGCTAGTAAATTTTAATCCATTTACCAGTTTTTCAACTATACCTTTTACATTACTGTCATAGCGTATGAAGGGGATTTTGGAATTAGCAGCTATGGTAATAAAAGTGACCATAATACAGCTATTTACCGCTGCAATAAGCAAGTGTTCTGGCGACCATACGCCTTTTATGCCATTAGGAAAGTCATCTGGAATGGCCACAGGAATCTGAAGTGGCACCAAAGGAGAGGATAGTTCTCCCTCAAATTTACCAGACCAATGAATATCTACTTCGTAATGATGCGTGTTTTCCATTTTAATTTTTTTATTAGAAGCAACCTACTCACTTTATCATAAACCATGTAGGCCAACTCATTTGAGGATTTTGATGAATAAAAAAGGGAGAAGATTTTCACTTCGCCCTTTAATAGCCTCTAATCTACCAATGAAAAATCATACTCTACAATGAGTTCATTGTTGACAATCCAGACTCCTGGTGCATTCCAAGCGATTCTACCTGCCTCTTCTTTTTGATACCAAGAGCTTACCGTGCCCGACAAGGTTACGGTGTTTCCGTGAGCCTTTACTTTAATATCGCTTGCGTTTATGGACCAGTTAAGTTCTAAGGCACGTTCAATACTTTTTTCTTCCACTTCGTCAGAAGTATCTTGTTTTAACTTAATGATGTTGGTTACTCCTTTTACACCTGTGAGTGTCCTGATCGACCTTTTAGCAGCTTCTTTTTGATAGTTGTAGTTTACTTCACCATCTAAAGTAACCCAACCATCTTCTACTTTTACCATTATTTTATCCTTAGGTATTTCCCAATTCCATTTGAAATTGTTCAAAATAGCAGAAGCTATATCTCCATCAGGCGTAGTGGTAGGATGTGATAGTTGCACAATGATTTTTTCCACCAATGCTTTTACACCAGCAACACCTTTAGCAGCGTCTTCAGCCTCAAGTTTTTTAGAATAGCTATCTACTACACCTGTAAGTGTAACAACACCGTCATGTACAGTTACTCCTATTTCAGCA
The DNA here is from genome assembly GCA_027488865.1 of Cytophagaceae bacterium. Lineage (GTDB taxonomy): Bacteria > Bacteroidota > Bacteroidia > Cytophagales > UBA9547 > JAIYAU01. The sequence goes on along the minus strand of JAIYAU010000033.1, from coordinate 40,388 downwards.
GCATGTAATTGACGTTCCCATTTGATGGCATACTGCACATCTTTTTGTAGTTCTTCGTTGCTTTTCATTTTAAGATTGATTTAGATTAATGTTTGTGCTAATAATGACTTATCAAAATTGGCTCATTTAAGATCTAAATCCATTACATCCGCAACGGGTAATTTTACATAAATACCACAATTTATCTATGGTTACATTTATTTTTACAAAAAATCTACTAGAAAAGGGTACGTAACTTCTTTATGCACAGTAAGGAACAGGGTGAGCGTCGCTTTTAATATTTGTACTTTAACCTCCTATGCATAACCGCTTTTCTCGATATTTTTATTTTTCAAATTTTAACCAAGCAATGCGTTAAAAAAATAAAATCACTAGTTTTGCAAAAAAATAAATTACTTGAAATTAGGCGTAGTAGACATAGGTTCCAATGCGATTCGGTTTCAGATCACCAAGGTGTTAAGAAACGGCGATAGCGTGAGTTTTAAAAAAGTTGAATATATACGATACGCGCTTCGTCTTGGGGATGATGTATTTAAATACGGTGAAATAAGTAAGGTAAAAGAGGAAAAGTTTGTAAAGCTCATGGAGGCTGTGAAACTGCTTTTTGAGCTGTATGAAGTAGATGATTATATGATTTGTGCCACCTCTGCCATGCGTGAATCTATCAATGGCAAAAGTATTGCTGCACGGGTAAAACGCAAAACAGGATTGCAGATAGATATAATACAAGGAGAAATAGAGGCTTTATATATCAACAATGTGGTATATACCAACCTAGATGATAAAAATTACTTGCACATCGACGTAGGAGGGGGCAGTACCGAACTTAATTTTTATGTCAATAAATCCAAAATTGCATCCAATTCTTTCAAAATAGGTTCTGTGCGTAGGTTAAATGGCCTTGATTCACCAGAAGCTTGGGAAGAAATGCGGTTGTGGATAAAAAATAATGTAACACAAGAATTTGGCCCCATTATTTCAATAGGTACTGGTGGTAACATTGGTAAAATATACGACCTCTACACGGGCAAAAAGGCCAATCGCACTATGTCAAGATTGGCAGTTGAAAAAACTGTAAATTTTGTAAAACAATATTCGCTGGAGGAAAGAATAAATATACTCATGTTAAATGCCGATCGTGCCGACGTAATTGTGCCAGCTTCTGAGATCTACCTATCTGTAATGAAATGGGCCAAATCTTCGGTGATGACTGTGCCTGATGTTGGGCTTAAAGATGGCATGATTCAAATGTTGTATGATAAGAATATCAAAGGAACTCCACAGGCCAACGATACGGTAAGGCGCAGATTTTTTAAATTTTTTTAGTGCAATATGCTCCACGAACTCGCCCTTACCTTCATACAAGGGATTGGCAATGCCAACACAAAACTATTAATAAGCTATTGTGGGTCAGCACAAAATGTATTTAATGCGAATAGGCATAAACTACTAAGTATTCCTAACATTGGTGAAATATTGGCAAATAATATTATCACCCAAAAAGAACAAGCCCTGAAGCGTGCCGAGGAAGAACTCCGTAAATGCGAAAAAGGGGATGTACAAATTCTTTATTACAATGAACCAAATTATCCAAATCGATTAAAACAATTATTGGATGCTCCAGTTGTTTTGTTTTTTCAAGGAAAGGCAAATCTTGAAAATCCTAAATCTGTGGCCATTGTGGGAACTAGACAGGCTACTAACTACGGCAAAGAGATTACCGAAGAAATCATAGCTAACTTGGCTCTATATAATCCCTTAATAGTAAGTGGGCTAGCGTATGGTATTGATATAATAGCACATAAAGCCTGCCTCAAGCATAATGTAACGAACATTGCCGCCATGGCAAGTGGGGTGGATATTATTTATCCTTCCGTGCATAAGAAAGTAGCAGAAACCATCATAAATAACGGGGGTATCATCACCGAATACCCGCTGGGCTCTAAACCCGATGCTCCCCATTTTCCAGAACGGAATAGAATAATTGCGGGCATGACCGACGTCACCATAGTTGTGGAAGCTGCGGCCAAAGGTGGCGCATTAATTACCGCTGAATATGCCAACAACTATAACAAAGAAATTTTTGCGGTACCTGGTAAACTAACCGATCCCTACTCGATGGGATGTAACAATTTAATAAAAAATCATAAAGCCAATATTTTCACCAACGTCGACCACCTTCTTCAGTTTATGAATTGGGACCTAACCAATACCAAGGTTGTAACTAAGCAAAGTAAATCACAAAAACCGAGTCATTTAAGTGAGCAAGAAGGTAAAATTTATGATTTATTAATAACCACTCCTGAAATGCAAATAGATGATTTGAGTTGGAAAAGTCAGCTTTCTATGAGTGAAACTGCATCGGTTTTGCTTGGGTTGGAATTTGCAGGTTATGTTAGGTCTTTACCTGGCAAAAAGTATAAATGGAATGGCTAATTATTTAAAATCAATATACAAAATAAGAGCTTTATTTGTTAAATTTAAGTCTTTTGCCAATTTCGTAATCTAACCATTTAAGTTATTCCTTTTAACTTTCTGGTGGTGCCTTTGGTATGTTTTTGGTGTTTTATAAACAAATTGAGAGGATGGTTAGGAGATGAAAAATAAATTATAAAAAGTACTCTTTTAACAAATTATTCTCGTTTTTGTTGTTTTTTTTCTTCTGTATTTTTTATTTTTATGCGTTTATGGCATTTCATTTAATACATGAATACTGAAATATCGAAAATGCATGCGATTTGGAATATAAAAGGTGTGATTTCCGAATCCAAAATTGAACTACCTGCATTAAACTTAGAAGAACTGGTTGGAAATGTATTTTCCTCAGGGCCAACGTATTATTATATCATTGATTTTTCAGATAAAAGCATATCAAATGTGAGCCAGTCCATTAAAGATATACATGGATTTGACCCACAAAGTGTCACTTTGGATGACATTTTAAGTATCATTCATCCCGATGACATGGATCATGTGGCGAAGGCTGAATATTTTTGTGCTAGGTCTTTTTTTGAAAACCATATTCTCTGGCAGAAGGCAACCACTTATAAAGTTTGTTATTCATTCAGGTTTAAGGTGACCGATGGAAGTTACAGGCTTTTTTTGCACCAAGCTTTAACGTTAGGTGTAGATGATCAAGGGAAAACCGCACGTTCTCTGAACATCCACACCGACATAAGTCACTTTGCTAGTAAAAATAACTATACCGTATCTTTTATTGGATTAAGGGGGGAGCCTTCTTATTTTAACCTTTCCTATGACCATTTTGACCTTGAAAACAAAAAACATATTTTCAGTAACCGAGAAGTTGAAATTATTTCACTTCTCGCAGAAGGTTTGAGTAGTGTTGAAATAGCCAACAAACTCCACATTTCCAATGAAACCGTTCGCAACCACCGCAAAAACATACTAGAAAAGGCGGATTGCAAAAATATGGTACAGTTGGTTCGAAAAATGACGTTGATAGGCTTGATCTAAATTTTATTCGAAAGATGAATAAGCCAGATATTCAAAAAATGCACAACGTTTGGAACACCCATGGTATGGTTTCGCCAATTAAAATAGAATTACCTGAACTCAATATTGAAGAATTGGCAGGCAGTATATTTTCCTCAGGGCCAACCTATTTTTTTATCATAGATTTTTCCGACAGAAGTATTTCGCATGTGAGTCAATCGATGAAGGAAATACATGGCATAGATTTGTCCAATGTTACTTTGGACGAAATATTAAGCTTAATACATCCTGATGATATGGAACATGTGGCTAAGTCTGAATCATTATGTTCCTATTACTTAGGTGAAAACCAGCTATTATGGCAGAAATCCACTTTTTATAAATTAAGTTATAGCTTTCGATTCAAGGTGGCAGATGGTAGTTACAGACTTTTTCTCCACCAATCGTTGAATTTAAGTGTCGATCATTTGGGACGGACTGCAAAATCATTGAATATACATACGGATATTAGCCACTTGACCAAAGAAAATGATTATTCTATTTCTTTTATTGGGCTGAAAGGAGAACCATCTTATTTTAATTTGAAATATGATTTTGTTCGTCACGAGGAACATCAATATTATTTTAGCAACCGAGAGGTTGAAATTATTTCACTTCTCGCAGAAGGTTTGAGTAGCGTAGAAATAGCCAACAAACTCCATATTTCCAATGAAACCGTTCGCAACCACCGCAAAAACATACTAGAAAAGGCGGATTGCAAAAATATGGTACAGTTGGTTCGAAAAATGACTTTGATAGGATTAATTTAGGAAAAAATGACCCAAAAGGGCTATTGATATTTTTTTACCGACTGACGAATTTTGACTTTTAATCAAAATTGTATCATGAGGTCTTTCGTTATTTTCTTGCTTTTTATTTCAGTTCAATTTACTCATGCCCAGATCCCATCCTGGGCGACTAAAACCCCACTAGGTAATGATCTTGTTGCACGACACAATGCAGCAATGTTATCCTACAACAGTAAACTGTATATTTTAGGAGGATATAATAGTGGTGGACCAAAGGATTTTACTGAATACAATCCAACTACAGGTGAAATTAAGAAACTCCCTAACCTTACAACTGGTTCTTACAATCCTTTAGGTGGTAAATGTTTTTTTGAGGTAAAAGGTAAGTTTTATTATTTCAATGCAAATGGATATAATGTTTATGATCCAAATACAAATATTTGGGAATATTCGAATCCAGGAGGTAATCAGTATTTGAAAAGTTATGGTAATTTAGGAGGTAATTTAGCGCCTGATGCTGGTTTTGTTATTAACGATACTATTTTTCTAATATCAAGTGTTCAGGGAGGGACTACAAGTCTTTATTATACTTACTTCTACTCCTATAACATAAAAACAGATAAATTTAATCAGAGGGCAAATCTTCCCTCACCAAGCCGTACGAACGCAGTAGCTTTTGCCATTAACGGAAGAGGATATTCAATAGGAGGAGGAACTTTGTCCGGAGGCTATTCAGCTTCTTTTTATGAGTATATACCTGATAAAAATCAATGGAAAACAAAAATTCAGGCACCTTTAGCCTTCTCTGGAGGAATTGGGGTCTCTTATAATGGTAAAGGGTATATAGGATTAGGCATTGGTTTTAAAACTTCCGACCCTTTAGCGATAGATTTACGGCCCTATTTTTATGAATATAATCCCTCGGATTCTAGTTGGACAAAAAACCCTAACTTTTTAAATGCCAGTGATAATAATGTTTCCGGAAGATACTTGTCTTCTGCGGCTGTATTAGGAAATGAACTACATGTATTTGGAGGTAGTCTTAAAGGACAAGTTTATTTCGATGATATTTACAATTATAGTTTTACAAATGAATCATGGAGTTTGAAGGATAGGGATCCCGGACAAAACCGTTCAGAAGCATTTGGTTTTTATGCTAACGGAAAATTATATGCAGGTGCAGGCCAAAGAAGTGAGGGTTGTTTGGATTTTTGGCAATATGATCTGGCTACGGATATATGGACTCAGAAGTCTAATTCTAAAAACTTTTACTATTTTTCACAAATTGCAAGCATAGGCTTAAATAACAAAGGGTATCTATTTGGAGGATACAATGCCGGAGATGCATCAGGAGAATCTTTTACAGATTCTGTTTATTCTTTCGATCCTACTACGGATACATGGAAAAAACTCGCGAATTTTCCTGGAGGCAAAAGATCGACTATGGTTGTTCACGCATATAATGGAAAAATTTATGCAGGGATGGGTCGATCAAATGTAAGAGGTGAAAACACAACAGATTATTACGAATACAATCCCGCCACCAATACATGGGCAGCTAAAACCAATGCACCATTTGGTGGCAGCAATCGTAATTATTTTACAATTGGTGATACTGCTTACGTCTTATTAACTAAGTACCTCGAAAATTCGACCCACCTTATGAAGTATAGCTTTTTATCTAATACCTGGACAAGCAGACAATTTAATAATTTATCACTTTCAACCTCATATGGAAATCAAGCCTACTCATATAACGGCAAAGGATATGCTCTTGTAGGTTCTAATCCCCAAAGATTAGCTGAGTATAATCCTTCAACTGGTACCTGGACAAATATTTTAAATATGCCACAGGATATAGTAAACCAAACCATAATACCTGTCTCAAATAATGGTATATATTTCGCCTTTGGTTATGATAACACACCGCCTTTAGGAGTTTTATATATAAACAGCCTAAGCAAGTTGACATACAATGCGGGCGTATCGAAAGAAGTAGGCCTGTTTGCCTCTCAAGTATCTACCCAGTTAACATCAACTCAACCAATAATTTGTGGATCAGGTTTTCTAAATACTGGAATGTCGTCTAGCATCAGTGACCAGAAAGGTGATTTATTTGCAACAATCATCAATGTTGGCACTACAACTTCTTCTAATACCCCAAATGTTTGTTTACAAGTTTCCTCGAAAGATACATTATTGAAACACAAAGTGCTTAGTGGAAAATTTGGAAGCAATATAGATGAAACCGTTATGATCTTGAATAAAAGTTTTTACATCAATGGTTATAACCAATACATAGCTAAGGATACTAAATTAAGTATTTATTTACGTACCACGGAACTGCAAAAATTTGTACAAAGCTATAATAACAAATACAATTCCGATAAAACAATAGATAGTTTAAAAGTGCTACAATACTATTACTATGGAGCTGCCAACATTGATTCCAGTATACTAAATAATGATAATTCCTCTTCAAATTATAAAATCTACAAACCGGTGATTAAGTCCTTTGGAACAGACAAAGTATTAGAACTAAATGGGGACAATAACCTGAATAATATACTAGGTGAATTGTATGTGGTATTGAAAAGCAAAGTAGCAATTACAACCGACTTGGATGATAAAGTAAAACCTTCGGAATCAACCTTTTTCTACCCAAATCCTTCAAGTAATAAATTAAACTTTATTGAATCTACTCATTACCAAATAATTAATTCCCAAGGTGTTTCTCTTGTTTCAGGTGAGGGGTCAGAAGCGGATATTTCGTATTTAAATACAGGTATCTACTTTATAAAACTGGGCAATAGAGTGTCAAAGTTTGTAAAGGAGTAATCAAATTTTAATTAATAAAAAGACTTCAAGCGATGAAAAAACTATATTATTCAATTCTGGTATTGTTTGCCTACACAAACGGATTTGGTCAAAGCTATCCTCTTATTATGGTTGGGAAGGCTTTTAAAGACAAGAAATGCACAAGTGGTTCTGCAACGTCAACATTTTCAGATGGAGCTGGTTACATTATTTCATTCGATTGTGCTTCACCATTTGATTACACTGGTCAGCAGAATAAATTAAAAACCGATGTTGCCACAAAATATTCAGTTACTTCAACCAATACGAGTATTACAACATCAAGCACCAAATCCACTGTAGTTATCATTAAATACGATAAACCCATATCGGGTTGGAATTGTACGGTGGCTAGGTATGCGGTAGGATTTGGAAATGGACTTGTAGAAGCACAAGCAGATGCTGTAAAAAATAAGGAGCTCGATCATAAAAGTTCTACGTGGACTTTTGTAGAAGAAGTGAGCTGTAGTACAATTTTGTCTACCGAAAATGAAAATATTATAGATAATTCACTGAAGGCATTTCCAAACCCTACAAATAACATCTTGAATCTCTCGAATTCAAGTAATTATCAAATATTTGACACATTTGGGATGGAATTATTAAATGGTAACGGAGACAAAATTGACGTTTCTAAACTTCCATCTGGTATCTACCTAATAAAACTTGGTTTTCACTTATCTAAATTTGTGAAAGAATAGATTTTTACTTTATGGATTATGAAAATTGAACTTATTAATTTGTTTAAAACCAACAGCAATTATTTGCTTTTGGTTTTTTCCATTTATTAATCAAAAAATATATTGTTAATCATACTTTTAACCTCAGGATCTGTATTTGGGTCATTGCAAATTTCTTCAAATATACGTTGTAAATCGCTACTTTGAGAAGAGGCATTAAAACATCGTTTAGTCATTATTAAAGTCTGAAAAACTGGTTTCCTTTTTAACGAATTCAATAATTCTATTTCATACCCTTCAACTTTTTCAATATAATGCACTAAAGGACCAGGTACGCCAAAGTCATCTTCAGGCCTTTCCTCAAAAAGCATGAAAATTGATTCCAATAGTTCTGTCTTATAACCAAATTCTGATTCTATTTCACCTACAAAATCATAACAATCTGAAATGAGTTGGCTTTCTTCTGTATGTTTTAGAATTTCTATTTTCGCATTAAAACTACCCATAATAAGGTTTTATTTACAACATTGTTTTTAGCTTTATTAATTACTTTATCAAAAAATTCAACTACTCCTAAATATTATACCTGATATTTTTTGCAATTAGATAAGATCCGTATTTTAACTATTTTGGACTGTTTGTTATTGTCTAAAGTATTAACAATATTATTTTTAGATTTTATTAACAACATCTGGCATGGGTGCTATATCATAATCTCCCACTTTAGACAAGTCCATAATAATAATGCCTTGGTCATCCACATGAAATGGTTTACGAAACTTGGCGCCCCACACAAAGTTGTCCACTACGTAAGAATGTCGACTATAAATGGTCTGTGAAAAGATATCGTCAAATCCTTTTAACAACACAAATACCTCCAAATCCATCATCATCAATTCCTCCATGCTGCAATCGTATAAGGCGCTTTCTTCATTAATGGGGTGGTTAATGACCCAACTAGTAGGAAACATGGCAATTTTGTCAATTTCTAACTTTACTTGTTGAAATTTTCGGGTAGGATTTCCTTTAAAGTCCAGATCGTTCCAACTAATATTGATAGTAGCTTCCATTTCCATCAATCCAGAATTTAATTCACTAGCCACCATAAACTGCATAGCAGTACCTTGCCTAAAGGGGGCTATCAAAATATTTTTGCTGTATCTTATTTTAGAAATAGGCCTTGAAAATCTCCCATAAAGAGAGCCTGTGGCAAGAGCGAAAGTCATTAATCCAATGAATGCTTCAATTACCGCCAGCAAATTAGCTGCCACCCCCACAGGATGTATACCTCCATAACCTACCGTGGTAAAAGATTGTGCTGAAAAAAAGAAACAATAGAGCCATTGTGTCCATGCATTTTCACCTTGTAGCCCACTCAATTGTTCAGTACCTATAATAAAATAAATAGAGGCAAATAGTATGTTCATCACCAGATAAAAACCAACCAAAACTGACCAGTATTTGGCCCAAGAAGCAGTAATTATCCAATGATAGGGGTTGATATTGCCAAAAAGGGTGCCCGTAGTTTTTTTAATATTATAAGAACCATCTTGATTAATGGTGCGCTTTCTTCCTTTTTTTACCGTTCGATCCATACCAAGATCTTCACCTGCAGGCATGTGGTCTACTACTTTTTTCTTGAATTTACCCATCATAAAAAACTTAACTTATTACGAATTTAACTTAAAAAATACAATAGCGCAAGATAATAAGCCTTACCCAAGTTTCTTGAAATTAAAGCCTAGGATTGGAGGCAAAAACAATACTAATTCATTTTTAATTTGAGTTTGTTGTTTTTTGGATAGCTGGAAACAATGTTTTTTGTTATACTTAAACAGTGTTGATGAATTAAATCTTTTTTTAAATTTTCTACTCTAGTTATGCCCGCAGAATAGTATCGACCCATCCATGGGCTAAATGTTACTAAGGAGTTTAACCATCCATAGATGTTTCCATAATAAATAAATAAACCAGCTAAAGAGGATATTAAGATAGGGGAGTTGAGGGCATCCTTTTTTGATCCAAGATACCACATTCCTGACCCTGGCGCAATGGCATTTAGTATTTTGGCCTTGTTGATATTCCTAGATTCAATTTTTTCAATTTGGTCAAATTCATGTTTTATTTCTTTAGATATGCTTCCGAAAGCTTTTAAATAATACTTTTTCGATAAATCATAATTTCCCTCCCAAACGCCTAAAATGGAACTAATAGCAAGGTAACTCACGTGGGTAGTATCGATACATGAATAATTTAGAAATTCCTTTGCGCTATTGTAATCGCCTATATTAACATAACAAGCCATTATTTTGAAAATAATAAAGGGCTTCTTTAAGGTGTCAAGATTATATCGTAATGCCTCTTTGTAATTACTTAAAGCTGCATAATACTGTTTATTTATTTCTTCTATGTCGCCCAGTATTAAGTAGGAGGATACGCTGAAGACATGTGCTGTGTCAAAATAGTTTAATCTGGTCAATAGGCTTCTGCTTGATTCCAGATTGCCCCTTTGGTATTCTTTGATAGCCATATTGTAAGTTTGTTCTGCATCTTGTCCTACTGCTACAGCATTAACGAAGAATAACAGCATCCACAATTTGATTATAAATAAGGTTTCTCCTTTCATGATTAATTATTTTAGCTGAACGAACACTGCCATAAATATTGCCCAAATAAAACCCTAGGCCAAATGTACCATTTATGAGGCCATAGCTACTTTTTATTCCTTTTTTGTTAAACCCCACGATTGATTGCCATACAAATACGCCTGTAATGGTGAAAGCAGATAAGGCATCGCGTTTTTTTCCTAGATACAATTTACCTAATCCAGGTACTAAGGTAGCTAAAGCACCAGCAATAAAAACACTTTTGGGGCGGTTATTAAAAGTTGTAAAAACAGGATTAAAGGCGAAGATTAATGTAGAATCTGTTATTTGCTTAAATATTTGTTTGGCAGCTTTTTGCTCATTTTTTAAAATCGCAACTATTAATCTATATTTTAACAAGGTGGAGTCCTTTTGGTTGATTTTTAAATGGTTTTCCAAAGAATCAAGTTGCATAGTTAGAACCCAAACATCCAATAGCTCAAGTGTATTAAAACTCCTTTTGTTAGATTTTACAAACTCACCCAAATGTTTGTAGTCTCGCAGAATTAGATAGGTTCTATAAATTTCTTTGTTTAATGAGTCTGTTTTAGGTTGTTCTTTATAGATTCTTAATTGTTCAATCAATAAAGCATCGTATTGACTGGTTTCTAGCAGGTAGTTACAATACTTTCGCGAATTATCTTTACTAAATAAATCTTGAGCGGTGATGGGTGAGGTAAAACAAAACCCTATTATAATCAATAATTTATAATATTGGGTCATGCAATTTGTTTGATATGGGGTCATATTGATAGCCATGTTTATTGCCATTACATCGTGTTAGCCGATCAAAAGCATTAAGCAAACCCCAAAAAACTCCTTTCTTTTTAATGGAAACATAACAATACTCCGAACAAGATGGCTTAAAGTTACAATTGGAACCATCTTGAGAAGAAATATACTTCTTATAAAAGCGTAGCCCTCCTCCTAATATTCGTTTACCAACACCTTTACTCAAATCATTTGAAATAATTTTTTCATGGTTAGCAACAGGAACTCGTATTTGAATATTGATGGTATCTGACACTTGTGCAAAGCAATTGGTTTTAAAAAAAATAGTCAACAATAAACACAACCCTTTCACTGTTTTTTTTGCCATAATGTATTTTAATACCAATATTTTCTTTTGGTAAAAGTATTATTTTAAAACCTCATACTTAACCCTACATTTATTCCTTGTCCGCTTGTTTTCTTTGGAGCGAGTAGGTTTTCGAGGTATAAAAAGTTAATAGTAGCTAAAAACTTGTCTTTGATACGTTGGGTTGCGCCAATTTCAAAATCAGCTCTTCCAAAACCGCCCAAGGAGGCAGTGGCATTGATACCCGTGCTGCCTAGTTGATAGTTGGCACCGCCGTATATTTTTGGTAAATACCCCTTAAAATACATATAGTGCAGTCCGCCGATAATATTCCATTTGTCGGTGGCTTGGTAGCTATATCTAAAGTGTACATTTACAGGCAATAATGTGTTCTTTGATTTTTTTTGTGCCTCAATATTCAAAATACTCGTGATGCTATCGGTTTTGAGATCGGAAAATAGGGAATCGTTTATTTGAAATACATCAGTAATCACAATCCCTTCAAATCGATAAGTAGAATCTTTGCTGTAGTTGGTAGTATTGTTCCAATTAATAAAACCCAAATCTTTGAGTTCAATAGCGAATTGGTGTTTATTGTTTTCGGTGGTATACATGGCCTTTCCTGCTATGGAAGCTCCAGCTCCATTTACTGTTAAAACTCTCGATTGGCTCGTATTGCCAGCATAAGAAATATCGGCATCTACGTCAAAAGTGATGTACGAACCATCAGAGGCGGTAAATAGATCAGCCTTTTTTAAAGAAGCGGCTTGTAATCTTCCACCTTTTACTAAACCTAACGTTCCACCAAATAGCCATTGTCCAGTTTTTTTCTCTAGGCCAAAGGTAATTTGTTGGTAATTATAATATTGAAATGAAGTAGAACCAAGGTTAGCTAATTTTCCAGCGAAGGGTTTGTTTCCTCGAAGGTACAATTCAAAAAGATCCTTGTTAAAAACAGCGCCGATTAAATCTCTGTTCGATAGTCCGATGCTTAAAATCGGTTTGTTGTCGCCCAATTTTATTTTTGTCAAAATACCTTCTTCTGCATCAAAGCCAAGTCTGTTGGATGATTTAAGTCGCTTACTTACATCATCTTTATTACCATCGTTAATAAACGAGCTACCTAATAAAGCATTTATAAATGAATTAGTTACGGTAGAAGAATTGCCAACTACATCTACATAAGCTGATACCAACAGTTTCGACTCTGAATTACTAAAATCTGCATTTTCAAATTTAAATCTGCTCAAGTTTGAAGCATTTTGGGCAGCAGAAAAAGATAACAGTATTAAAGAACAAAAGCAGTAAACCGTTAATATTAAATGATTTTTAAACATCAGTAAATCAATTTTTATATAAGTGGATTAATCTAAGGTGTATTTAAAATCACCCACCATTTTGATATCGATTGAGTAATCGCTGTAAAGTTTGTAAAATTTATTGTCTGTTGGGGTTGAAAAATCAGCAATTACCAAAATCTTTTTGGCCTTAAAAATATTTTTGAATCGGGTCTGATCAAAAACATAATCTAGTTTGTTGTATTTTTTTTCTGTTACCCTTCCTGCAGCGTTCGTAATAGCAGGTAGCACAGGTTGGGTTGTAATGAGTTCGTCAAAAACAACATCATTTTCATCCAAAAGATAAAGCTTCATGTTTAAAGATAATGGAAATCCATTTTCTACAATAAGCGAAAAAATACCTGATTTGATATTTTCTGGTGTTTTGATACTGCTAGTAATAAAGTCGATGGTATCCGTTAAAGCAAGGTCGGTAGCTATGAATGAAAGTGGGATTTCAATGTCTAAGTTTGCTACCACATTACTTTCAGAGGATAAAAAATTGCTAAAAGAGCCATCATCACCATCAGGATTGGTAGTAAGTGTGCCAGTGTATGAAATTTTATTTGGAAAAACATTAATAAAATCCGTAAGATTAGAGTTGGTTTTGTTTATCTCAACGTTGGTTTCTGTGAAACTAAAAGGAGTTTCCGTTGCTCCTTTTATCGATACTTGATCTAGACTATTTTGTAAAATTAGTTTTTGTGACGAATTACTAACAGTATTCTGTGCGGAAATATCCTCTAAAATCAATTTGCAAGGTATTCCAGCACCGTTTGAGATTTTAAGTTTCATTTTAATTTCATCAAAGTCCAATTTACCACTTTTAATACCTTTAAAAGTAGATATGGCTATGTCTCCTGGACCAACCTTAAAATCAGTTTTACCAAAATATCCTTTGGCATAGGATGGTTTTACGTTATAAACCTTTATAGTAATCCTAATACTATCATTGCCATTAATTTCTACCAACCGACCCGTTGAATCAAAGCTTGCAATAAGTTGGCTTCTAAAGAAATTTGAAGAATCACCGTTTTCTCCACTTAAATTGAGGTCAAATCCATCTAGATTGTAAGTGAATGTTTGTTTAGAGGTAGTACCCTCAGGTGCGGGTAACGTTTTTGCGTTTACAACAAAGGTATCATTACCAATTTTTGCATCCCATATTTTATACTTAAAAAAAATTGTATCTGGCGCGGTCGATTCTACTGTCACATCCACAAAACCACTTTTGGTTGCAGCTCTTTTAAGTTTTTTGTCTCCAAGGTTGGTGATTTCTGTAAAAATGGTATCGTTAACCACATCTTGTTTTGGGAAAATCGCTTGTGCATAGCTTACCTTAAGATTTCTTGCAGTTATTGTCAAGTCAAGACCTTTGGCAGTATCTATCAGCACCCTGTTGGGCGCTGTACCTGGAATATCGAGGTTAGTCACATTAAAATCTAAAAAGCCCTCAATAAACTTGCCAGATAGGTCAATTTCTTCAATTTTTGATTCTCCAGGTGCAATGGATGCAATGGTTTTGGTACCAAGTATATCTCCTTTTACGGTATTTTTAATATTGTATGTGATATTTGTAATTGTAAAATTGAGTTGATTCTTAATCAAAATCTCTAATCTGCCAGAAAGTACATCCGCAGAACTAAAGATTTTATCAGCATTTAAAGTTACAGGACCGGCCTTCAGCCCTAAATAACCTGGCTGCGGAATCGATATACGTTGGCCGTTTGATAACGGAATAATAAAACTAAGCGGAGGACCTGCATTAGCAGCCACTTGCCCTAAACTCAGTTTGTAATAAACCGAAGAAGAATTAAGTTCAAAATCCTTAAGAAGTATACTTTTTACGTATTCTTTACCATTTAATGGCACAATAGTATCTGTAGAAACACTATCTAACACTTGTCTATAGACTATTTTGTATGAGCTGTCTATTTGTTTTTCGACTAATGAATCTTTAAGTAAATTATCAATAGATAGCTTTGTTTTTGCAATTGGTGTTAATAAATCTGTATCCCATTTTGGTCTTTCAAATTTTCGAAAACACGAACAAAAAATAGCTAATATAAACCCACAAACTAATGCAAAAATTAAATTTTGCCTATCCATAATACAAACATGTTTGAGTATTAATGTAATTTTCGCAAAATTTGTAACCATGTCCTACTAATTTGAAAAAAATAATCAGTACCAAAGTTTGTATTATAGGAGCAGGTCCAGCAGGTTTGTCCTGTGCCATGTTTTTAGCACAAAATAATATTCCTAGTGTAGTACTTGAAAAAGAAAAATTTCCACGCGATAAAATATGTGGCGACGCTTTAAGTGGCAAAGTTGTTTCTGTCCTCAAGAAATTATTTCCTCAAACATTACAAGACTTCAACAAGGCAGATAATACCATTGGTTGTTATGGAATAAATTTTATTGCGCCAAATTTAACCAATATAGAAATACCTTTTAAAAAGGATTTTTTTGCTAATAAAAACATATTGCCTTCTGGTTTTGTATCAAAAAGATTGGATTTTGACCATTATTTATATCAAAGGGCAAAAACATTTGAACAAATTACCATTTTAGAAAACATTGCCATAACTAACTTTACAAAAATTCATAGCGGGTATGAAATAGAAGATGATAACACAGTATTTCAAACTTTGCTTATAATAGACTGCTCTGGTGCTCAATCAAAGTTTGTGAGAAAAACTATACAGAAATCACTAAAACTCAAAGAACACTGTGCTGGGTTAAGGGTTTATTACAAAGGTATTTCGTTCACAAATGATGGGAATTTTTTAGAGCTCTACTTCTTAGAAAATTTACTACCTGGATATTTTTGGATTTTCCCATTACCCAATGGAGAGGCAAACGTTGGCTTAGGAATAAGATCCGACTATGTTAGCAAACACAAAATTAATCTTAAACAAAAACTACAAGAAGTAATTGAATCTATACCTGAGATTAAAAAAAGATTTGAAAATGCAACGGCACTTGAATCAATCAAAGGATTTGGGCTGCCGCTCGGCGCTAAAAAACATGCTATTTCAGGAGATCATTATATGCTTTGTGGAGATGCCGCGTCGTTAATTGATCCATTTACAGGGGAGGGAATCAGCAATGCCATGATAAGTGGAATGTATGCCGCTCAGCAAGCAGAAAAATGTATTGTAGCTAACGATTTTTCAGCTAATTTTATAAAAAACTACGATACCCAAGTTTATAAACGCCTAGGCCCTGAACTAAGAATAAGCACTTGGCTTCAAAAATTAGTACAATATCCTTGGCTTTTTAATTTTGTAGTAAAAAAGGCTAATACCAACAAAGAACTAAGAGAAACCATCTCCTGCATGTTTGATGATGTGGATCTTCGTAAAAAATTTACCAATCCTAGGTTTTACCTGCGTTTATTGTTCGGTTAAACATTTAATTGGCCTTTCAAGTTAAAAATAATGTCTTAAATTAATTTTTTGATTATGTCTTTGTACGCTTGGCTAATGTTGGCTTCTTTTTTGGGGCCGTTTATATTAAGTTTTGATAAAAAAGTGGCTTATTATAAAATTTGGATACCCTTGTTTGTGGGTATTTTGGTGAATGGTGCACTTTTTATTTTATGGGACGGCTGGTTTACGCGTATAGGAGTGTGGAGTTTTAATCCCGATTATGTTTGGCCAATTAGAATTAACGATTTGCCAATAGAAGAATGGAGCTTCTTTTTTGTGGTGCCTTATGCCAGTGTTTTTATTTATTGTTGTATTAAAGCCTATTTTTCCGATCAATGGCTCACGCCTTATGTGGATAAAATTAATTTTTTTGGAATTGCTGTATTATTGGTGCTTTGTATTGTGTTCAAAGATAAAACCTATACGCTTGTCAATTGTGCCATTGCCTTGTTATTGTTGGTGTTGCATCACTATGTATTAAAAAAACAATACATGGCCTACTTTTGGATTGCTTATCTAGTACATTTAATTCCATTCTTTGTAGTAAATGGTGTTCTTACAGCAGTGCCTGTGGTAAAATACAATCACCTAGAGATAATTGGACAGCGGTTATACACTATTCCAGTGGAGGATACTATTTATGCTTTTACTTGCCTACTGCTCCCTATTACCATCATGGAATGGTTATCTACTAAAAAGAATGTAGCTTAATTTTTCTTTTATTCATAAATAACTAAAAAATACCTTAATTTGTATTATAATCCATTACAATGATACAAAGAGTACAAACCCTATTATTAGTAATTTTCGTTACGCTCATGATTTCTTTGTTTTTTGTGCCTATTTTTATTAAGCACGATCTCGTTACCAACGAAAGGGTGGTGATGACTGCACTTAATACACAGGTAACGAAAGACGACAAGGTAATAAATACACAAGCTACCTTTGTAATCGCCATTATTGCAGGATTGGCAATTGTAGCCTCTACTTTTTCTATTTTTCAATACAATAATAGAAAAAATCAAATGTTGGTTGGGCTTTTGAATACTTTGCTGGTGTTAGGAATGTTGGGTGCTATGATTTATTATTCCTCAGAAGCCAACAAGTTGGTGGTGGCTAAGGTGGTAGGCAAGTTTGGCTTTGGATTTTTTGTTCCTGCAATTGGACTAATCCTAAATATGATTGCTAATAGATTTATTAGAAGAGATGAGCGCTTGGTAAAAGATGCCTTTGACAGAATAAGATAATTAGTTATGAACAACCAACCAAGTTGTGTACGTGTAGTTTACTTATTGACGGTTATCTCAATGGCCACAATTTTGGTATCTTGTGACTTTGGAGATGACGGTGAAAATAAAAGGCCTAACCCTATAGATAGTTTATCTTTAGATTCTTCTAAAAATAAGAATAATACCACTACCAAACATATCGTTGCCATAGATACTAGCTTAAAAGACACCAGCATACAAGGTCAACTAACTGCCGCCATTCTTAAATTACCAGAACTTAAAAGAGAAGCGCTTTTATTGGATTCAACTTCAAAAGGCAAAACAAAATTAGCTGCTACTTTATCTGATACTCCGCTAGAAACAGACAATCTGTATAATGTGAAGGTGAGTGAAAAAACAGGAAATGAATCCAAGGTAAGGTACGATTTTTATATTGATAAAGACACCAGAGAGATCAAGCTATACGATGCAGGTGAAGATAGATTAATCACTTTGGATGAATGGCGCAAAAGCAATGAATAATTTTAGAACAATACCTAAAACCAACAAATCAAGGTTTTACTTTCAAGTTGTAATTTTGGTTGGGTTGGCTGCAATCATTGATAGTTGTGTACCTGCTGGCACAGCTACAAGCAGCTCTACCAAATCCAGTTATTATGAAAAACAGCTTAGAATGGATGACCTTATATATGAAGATAATATTAAAAGTGTTATGCTCTATCCGGTGTCTGGCCAAAACACCGATGCCTTTCAACCCCCTATAGTTTCTCTTTATCAGTACTTACCCCTCACACTTGAATTTGAAGAGTTAGGCACTACTTACACTAATTATTATGCCAAAATAGTGAACTGTACTGCAGATTGGACACCCTCTCAAGTGCCTGACATGCAAATACTCAGCGAATACAACGAATACACGATTAATCAATACAACATGTCAAGCAGTACTTACACACCGTTTGTACATTATAAATTTAACTTACCCAAGGTAAAACAATCAGGAAATTACATTTTAATGGTTTATCGTGATGGTAACCAAAGTGATTTTGTGCTTACTCGACGATTTATAGTTTATGAAAATTTAATAAATATTTCTCCTCGTTTGACCATGGCCGTCAATCCTGATGTGAGAGAAACACACCAACAACTAGATTTTGTAATTAACTATCCAACCTTTAATATACAGAATGTAAATGACCTTAAAGTGGTGGTAAGACAAAATTATCGTTGGGATAACGCCATTATTGATATGAAACCGCTTTATATTAGAGAAAATGAAAAAACTCTGGATTTTCAATTTTTTAATAACGAAAACTGTTTTAAAGGCTATAATGAATTTAGGGTGTTTGATATACGAAATGTGCGTTACGCGGCCCTTAATGTTGAAGCGCTACAACATACTAATAACAAATTGGAATTAAAACTTATGGAAGACAAGTCCAAAATGGGTAGGGCCTATGAACTTACACCTGACATTAACGGACGATTTTTGTTGGGTAGAGCAGAAACCAACAACGACCCTCTTCAAGCAGATTATGTTAAAGTAAATTTTACTTTGAAATCAGAGAAAACAGCGGGTTCAGTGTATATTATAGGAGGCTTAACTGACTGGAAAATCAATAAGAACTTTTTAATGGTATATGATGAAGCTTCCAAAACCTATAAAGGACAAGCTTTATTAAAACAGGGGTACTATAATTATATGTATGCCCTCAAACAAGATAATAGCAATAATTATGACCTAAGTTTTTTTGAGAATTCTTACAGCGTTACCGAGAACGTTTATGATATTCTAGTTTATTTTAGGCCGTTTGGTGGATTAACCGATAAAGTTATTGGCTATAAAACAGCTAATCTTTCAGGGCGGTAAAAGGTTAAACGTTTTGGCTGCATAATGTTCAACCGTTGGTGCATATACCTAAATATGGATGAATAAAACCATTTCCGCTTTTAGGTGTAGTGCTCAAACCCTAGTTGTGCTAAATTTTATTGCCTCTTAAAAAATCTTCAATAGTCATTCTCTTTTTGCCTTCGGGTTGAAGCTCTTTGATGGCAATTGCACCATCTTTAGTTCTCATTTTCCAAAAGGTTTTATGGTCTGTAGCCATTACCTCGTCCAATTTATCATTTGCTACTTCTGCTTCAAATACTTTATAAATCCTACCATGATATTCAAAAAACGCTGCGGGATAAGGTGACAATCCCCTAATAAAATTGTATACATTAATACTTGGCAAGTCCCAATCTATTTTACAAGTTTCTTTAAATATTTTTGGTGCATGTTTAAGTTCTTTTCCGTCAGTCTGCTGAGGTGCAAGGTGGTAATCACCAGTTTGCATACATTTTACTGTTTTTAACACCAAATTGCTCCCTAGCATCATGAGCTTTTCATACAGTTCTCCCACATTTTCTGTTTCAGAAATCCCTATTTTTTCTTGGAATAGAATATTCCCAGTATCTATTTCATGTTGTAACAAGAAGGTGGTAGCCCCCGTTTCCTTTTCTCCATTTATTATAGCCCAATTGATGGGGGCTGCACCCCTGTATTGGGGTAACAAAGAGGCATGTAAATTAAAAGTACCAAGACGAGGCATATTCCAAACTACCTCAGGCAGCATTCTAAAAGCAACTACAATTTGTAAATCTGCTTCATAACTTTTTAATTCTTCTAGAAATGCTGGTTCTTTCAGATTTGTGGGTTGTAAAACTGGTATATTATGTTGAACAGCAATTTTTTTAACTGAAGACTCATTTAACTGCAAGCCCCTTCCAGAAGGTTTGTCGGGTGCCGTAATAACAGCTACCACATTAAAATCGTTTTGTATTAAAATTTCAAGACTTGGAACCGCAAATTCTGGCGTTCCCATATAGATAATTCTCATGTAAATGCAGTATTAAGGATAAATCAAATATTTTGTCCTAATTTTCTTAAAGTTATCAAGTGCCGGTTGCCAACTTTTAACAATCTCCTCCTCTTTCACACCCGCTTGCAATTGCAATCTTAACTGGTTAGTACCTGCAAGCTTATCAAAAAACGAAGGGCTAGCGATAAACGCTTGTTCTTTACCTATTTTCTGGTAGGCATCTAAAATAAACTTAAGACTAAAACCATCTTCAATATCTACTTTTCTTAAATCGACACCATAACACAAGGTATCTTCATATGGAGGGTGAGTGACATAACCCTTGATCGTTTTTGGGGTAAATTGAAAATTTCCAAAGCTAGATGTATGGGTGCCATATACTTGAAACGGGAATACTGTTCCTCTTCCTACACTCACTTTTGTGGCTTCAAATAAGCACAGAGAAGGATATAACATTACAGCTTGTTGATTGGGTAAGTTAGGCGAAGGTCTTATCGCAAGTTGATAAGCCTGTTGATGGGTATAGTTTTTACATGAAATAATTTTATAGTCTAGTAGATTACTATTTTGAACCCAATTTTCACCTATAATCATTTGGGTAAGCTCTCCCAAGGTCAAGCCATGAAGGATGGGTATTGGGTGCATTCCTACAAAAGATTTATACTGGGGTTCAAGCACTGGTCCTTGTACATACATCCCGTTAGGATTTGGCCTATCCAATAAAATGAGTTGTTTTTTGTTTTCAATACAAGCTTCAATAACATAATGTAGTGTGCTTATATATGTGTAGAATCTTGCTCCAACATCTTGAATATCAAAAATTACTATATCGAGTTGGGCAAGAATCTCAGCACTTGGTTTTTTGGTTTTTCCATAAAGTGACACTACTTGTATGCCTGTTTTAGGGTCAATCTCACTTTTAATATGTTCGCCAGCGCCAGCTTCTCCTCTAAATCCATGTTCTGGTGCAAAAACAAATTTAACCTCAATGTCCAAGCTTTTTAAGGTATCCACCAAATGAGTTTGGCCTATTACCGACGTTTGGTTTACCACCAACCCAACCTTTTTACCTTTGATGAGTTTTAGATAGTTATCAAGTTGTGCTGCTCCAACGGTAATTTGGCCTTTAGCAAAGGAGCAGCTGAATAAAGTAAAAGTTAATAATAGAAAATACAAAATGTTTTTCAAGGTACCAGTACAGTTATAGCGATGGATATGTTTTCTTGAGATAGATAAAGTATTTTTTAAAGTCTCCATGAAAGCGTTGTAAAAATTCGGTTTCAAATGTATTCTGTTGTTTGCGATATCGTACATAATGCATGAAATAGGTATTATTTGGCAATGGTTCATCTTTTTCAAATTTTGAAATGTGACGATTGCTATATTTAATCGTGTCCATACTTTGCATAATGGTCGCTATAAATGTATTTTTTGAATTTAATTTTTGGGTTGTCGTCATAGATTTGTCAAAAGTATGATAAAGACTATCCAGTTTTTGAGTACCTCTTAATACGTGGTTACTATATTTTTCATAATCATTTTTACTATTAATGTAGCGTTTGGCCTGTGGAGAATTGGGGCCAAATTTATATTCCATAAATTTTAGCGCTCCCACATCACCAACAAAACTTGCCAAATTTTCATTGTAGTCAACATTGTTCTTTACATAAAGCGTGCCATGTGTGAGTTCATGAATTATCAAATTGGCCAAGCTACCTTCGGAGCGCTCCAGCATGTTGGATAATATTGGGTCTTTAAACCATCCCAAGGTGCTCCAACCACTTATTTCTCCCACATCAGTATCATAGCCTTGTTTTTTTAATATTTCTTCTTCCTTAGCCACTTGGCTACTATCAAAATAGCCTTTATAAGAAAAGCTCCCAATAATAGGAAAATCCCACTCCTTCACTTCAAACGAAAAAGGACTACAGGCTGTAAGCATCCACATGGGCGTATCGCCCCGTAAATCATAGAGGGTTGTGTAGTTATCAGAATAGTTTATTCCTAAAGAATCAAACGCAAACTGACGAATTTCTTGTACCAGACGTAATTTAGCTTTTAGAGAATCGGGAAAGGTTTTGTTGGCTAAATAATCCTCAACAGGCTTAGCTAGCAGTATTATTTTAACTTGTCCATATCCTTGAGAAATGCCATAAAAAATAAGCTCATGTTGCCAAATTATTACCACTGCCAACAACAGTAACATCGCAAGACCAATCCTTTTTAAATACTTTTTCATAACTTTATCAAAAGTAGATAAAAAATTGATTTGACTAGATTTTAACTTTGTATTTTGTAAAGGTTTAGTTTGTTTGCTTGATACCTTTTAATTACTAAGTTTATTATTTCGCAAAAGTAAATAAGGGAGACTCTTAAAAAAGGGTATTTACTATAGCGACAATCTCCCCCTAAAGCCCCTGGCAGCATAATATGATTCTGCACCATTGTGATAAACAAACACCATATTATAACGACGATCACAAAAAATGGCACCGCCAAGAGCTCTTATTTTATCGGGAGTTTTAACCCAACTAGAAGTTTTGGTATCAAAATTTCCAAATTCCTGTAAGTATCGATATTGTTCTTCTGTCAAAATTTCTACTTCCATGGCTTCGGCCATGTTTAAAGCGGAGTTGTCTGGTTTGTTTTCTTTTCTTGCATGAAGTGCTGGGTGGTCATAACAAATGCTGCGTCGCCCTTTTGGACTTTCTGGGGCGCAATCATAAAAAGTAAATCCATCTTTTATGTGTTGTTCAATTACCACATCTGGTTCACCACCAGTTCGTTCCATTTCATAAATTGACCAAAGTTTATCAGGTTTTGTTAGTAACGCTTTGTGTACAATAGCCCAATCAAGCCCTGGATGACGCAACACGTTCTTTTCAAAACGGATTCGTAAGGTGGTTAATAGTTCCTCCTGTTGCTCTATAGATAAGTTTTTTGTAGTGTCAGCCATAAGAAAATTGAAAAACTGGTGTAAATATTGCCAGCGAATTTAACAATCCAAAATAGATCTTTAACATGTTCAAGGAGTGTTTTTATTTTTAAATTCATTTTGAAGCTTTTAAACCTATTCGCTTTCCTTTTAATTATGTTGGTGCGAGAATTTAAATTAGGTTTTGTTTGTAACACTCCCTCCCTGAATTCAATTATTTTACTTCTTTTAAACTTACTAAGATAACACCACTCCCGTTGCCAATTTTGTCAATCCACCTCCCTCATTTTTAAGGTTTAAACTGGTACTATTGCCCATAAAATACCAAGAAATCCTATTTTATTACAATAATTATGGTTACCTTTACAACCCAAATTGGATTAAAAGCTAGCTGTTTCAAACAACACTTTATTATTAAAACAATTAAAATGTAAAGGTAATTTCGTACCAAGCATTTTATATACTACTTCAAATTATATTATGATTAAATTCCTACCCTTAAGAACAGTAGGTTTACTGATTCTTTACGTTGCATCAATATGCAACATGAGCAACCTTTCTGCACAAATACTTGTAGCTGGTACCACCTTTAATCCTTCCGCAGGCAATGCTGGTCGTACGTATATTGGGCTCAACGATATTGTACAATATGGTGTTCAGTCTGGAAGTATCACCAGTACTCCCGTGATTGCCCCCAACGTAAATGCTAACGTTTTTAATGCCAATTATTATTATGCCATCACCGATAATCCATACAAGCTTGACAACACCCGTTACACCAATTTGGCCACACCTGACTATATGTATGTGTTTGGTCAAAAACCTTCGGGAGGAAATACCAACGTACTTGAATATGTAGTAAAAGGTATGTTGCCTAATTCAGCTGTTTCTGTCACAGTTGATTATTGTAGCGTTGTAAGTAGTACATTAGCTTCATGTAATAGCCAAAGGAACGAGTTTAAAGCTGGAATTAACCTAGACGCCTTTAATCAATTAAACGGTACTGATGCACCACAAATTGGAATGGGGCAGTGTCAAACAAGAACGTTTACAGGTACTGTAGCGGCCAATGGTGACATGATTTTTAGAATCAATGCTACCATGAATGGAAACGGAAGCTGCCAGGCCATGGGTTTACAAAAAATTGATGTAAATGGATTTATCAAACCTGTCATCATCTCTAACATGGGTGCGGAGGTGTGTGTTGGAGAGCAAATATCCTTGCAACCAACCCAAAATTATAATGCTTCTTTTCAGTGGCAAGTTAATACTGGCAGTGGATGGGGTAACGTAAGCGGAGGCACCAATCAATCTTTATTATATGAGGTAGCCGCTGTAGGAAACTATCAATTTAGATTGGTAGTAACGCCCAGTGTAGGAGCCGCTGTTACCACAGATCCTGTATCGGTAAGTGCCATTACTTGTTGCCAAATAGGTAGCCCGCCAGTTTCAGCCTCTAGGCAAACGGTTTATTATGATAATTTTGGTAGGTTGGATATGAGTGACAAAACCGGTACCAAATATTTTACTTGGGACTATACCAATGTGCTTAATCCTGTAGAAGTGGCTAGAACTACAACCACTCCTTTTCGTTGGCCAATTACGCCCGCACCCTTAGGAGCTACATTTGTAGGAGCACCTACCTTTATTAATGATGGCGAATATACTGTAGCAGCCTATATAACAGGATACAATGCAGTAAATGGATATGATGGTGCATTATTGCGCTGGGCAAATAATGTAAAAGGTCTATCTGCCTCGCCAAGTTTAAGTTACGACCATTCTGGTATTGAGGACGGTGGAGCTCTATTTCTTAATTGCCCAATAAACACGGGAGGTCAAGTATTATATTCCAGAACCATCAACAACCTTTGTTTTGGCAAACAGTTGTTCTTTGAATGTTATATTGCTGTATTTACGAATAGTGCATCTGGTACCTACAATCCTGTAAATATAAGAGTGAATTTAACAGAAGTAGGCAATCCAACCAATACCGTTTCTACCATTGCCACCGCAACACGTGAAGCAGATGGTGGCGGAGTATGGGTGAGGGTAGCTGCACAAATCAATTTGGTGTCGGGCAATAGTCTTCAAATGGACATTATTAATAACCAAAACGTGTCAGCCAATGGCAACGACCTTGTGCTCGATGATATTAGAATACTAGCATGTGCCCCACCTGCTGTTAATTTATACTTTGATCTAGCCACTGCTTCGGAAGCTACTACCCTGTGCGCCAATGGTGCTAGCACTTTGCCTTTGGTATCTAAAGCCAGTAATTTATTAAAGGCCTTTTATGGCAATGCTCCACTTTTCTTATACCAGTGGACCAAAACGCCCTCAGTCAATACCAGTTGGACAAACTTGGGAACACCTGTATCTGCGGAATTTCTTAACCTGAATAATTTTGGCGGAAGTGCCCCATTCTTAGGGCTTAATGCCAGTGATAAGATTTATTTTAGGGTGATTGCTGCCTCAGCTGCCACCTTTACGGCAAACACTAACTTTACAGCACCCAACTATGCCAATGCGAATGACCCATGTAAAAGTTATTCTGTATCTGAGCCAATTGTAGCCACAGTGTTGTGTCCACTTCCGGTCAACTTAATTTCCTTTAAAGCTTGGCCTAAGGAGTCAATAAATGTACTTCAGTGGATAACTTCAAATGAAAAAGACAATGACCATTTTGTAATTGAAAGAAGTAATAACAATTTAAATTTTACTGCGATTGCTACCATCAATCCATTGAATAATGGTCAGGGTACTAAGGTATACGAATTTGAAGATGAGACACCTCTTGAAGGTACTAATTACTATAGATTAAAGCAAGTAGATAAAGATGGTTCTACTTCCTACAGCAAAGTGATAAGTGTTTTGGCCAAACAAAGTGCCACTTTGGATTTTAATATTCTACCCAATCCAAGTGATGGCAATGTCTCCTTGATACTGGCTGGAATAGCTGATATACAAACCTTACAAATTGAAGTAACCGACTTGCAAGGAAATATTGTGTATCAATCTGTAAAAACCAGTGAAGGTGTAATTTCACTTGCACTCAATAACCTTGCTAAAGGAATATATATCGTGAAAATAGAAAACGCATCACAAATACTAACCAAGAAATTGGTGATTTATTAATATCATTAACACTCCTTGTTGTGTGGCGTTGCCAATGTTAACGAGGAGTGTTTTTGTAAATCCTATTTTTTTTAAAAGAATTTAATATTCAGTTTGTTATATCTCCAAGCCTAGGATAATAGCATCATAGATAAACGATATCTATATAAACCATAAACCCATTTTATGCACTAGCGAATTAGATATTATGTATATCTGGAAAATTTATAATATTAACAATCGTTATTTGATACAACTTAATGATTTAGAATTGTTAAATACCTTAATGCATAAAGTGGGATGAACAAATATTTTGTTCCATTAATAATATATCACTGCAACACCATTAAATTCTAACCACCACTAAGAACCACAGCCTACACATTCAAAATCTATTGAACCAACTGGTTTGGTGCCATTTATCACCATTTTAAGATTGTGGATTTTATCTTTTAGCTCTAATTTAGCTTCAAAATCATTTTCTTTTTTAGCCTGTTCTTCTAATTGTTCTATTTGCAATGCAAATGCCTCCTTTTGTTCGAGTGTAATTGTGTTCATGTTAAATATCTATTTATCATTTAATAAAATAACCAATTATTTAGTTCCTAGGATATCAAAAAAGACTAAATAATTGCCTTAAACTCATTGATTAAAAGCTGTTAATGTTTTTAATCGAAACCAAGATAAGAATATTAAAACTACCATAGAAATGCTATCCTCTTTACTTCAAATTGCTTAATTCTTAGCTTTAAAAATGGCTATTTCTGCGTCTTTTTCTATTAAAAGTTGCTCCAGATTGGACAATTTGCGATTGGCTTCTTCTTGTGTTGCTAATAATTCCTCCATATTCTGACGAATTTCCTCCTCTTGGCTCCTCATTTGTTCAGTAAATGATTGAGAGGCTTCCAGCAGCTTTTTGGTTCGTTCATTAGTACGAACATTTGATATAGTAGACCCTAAAGATTCTGCTATTTTTTCTATAAACTGCAAGTGATGTGCCTCAAATTTAGTAAATGAGGCAATTTCAATTACGCCTAATACCAAATTATTGTGCATAATAGGTGTAATAACCACCGCATTGGGGCCGCTATCGCCCAGTCCTGATGAAATGCGAACAAAACCTTCAGGAATATCAGTTAAATAGGTCATTTCTCTTTCAAGAACAGCTTGTCCTAGCAAACCTTCCCCTATTTCTACTTTAAGATCAAGATATTTTTTACGTTCATAAGCATAACAAGCTGCCAGTTTTAATATTTCTCGCTTAAGCTCTACATCTTCTTCCAGCAAAAATAATGCAGCTTGGTTAGCATTTAAGTACTTCACGATAAACTTTAACACCTTATCTAAAAGGTTTGAATTGGAGGAATTATTTTCTCTTAATATTTCGCCAAACTGTGCTAGTCCGTGGGTAGTCCAATTACGAATTTTATCTTCTTCTGCATTCAATTTTAGATTGTCTTTCATGGTAAGCAGTGCTTTACCCATTTCATCTTCTTCTGAAAGGAGTTCAAAATTTTCATCATAATTACCTTCTCCAATGCGCATGGCAAATGTTGTTTTCTTTTTTAAACCAACAATTATGTTGCTCATGGCTTTGGCCATATCACCGATTTCGTCGTTTTGATTAATATCAATATCAATATCAAAACGACCCAAGGCCATAGCATTAGCTTGATTTTTTAGCGTTTCGATGGGTTTAGATATGTTTTTTAAACATAAATAGGTCGCCAATACAGCTATTATAGCAAAAATCAATAGTGTAACACCAAACACCATCCTAAGAATAAAAGAGTAAAAGTTCTTTTTGTCATCGGTAATGTTCATAAGGTCATATTGTTCATTTATTTGTTTTTGCAGAAGATGTTCTAGGCTCGCAAAGGTTTTTGTAGCTTCATTTTCAAATATGGTAATACAATTATCAACAACTTGGTCATTGCCATAGTCCTCATCACTCCCTAGCAATGTGGTTATTTTTTGTTGTTGCTCCGCGAGTTTACCAAGCAAATTGGAAATCGAAGACAAACTGTCTTCGGCCTGACTAACAGCATCGTACTTTTGAATTTGATCGTCCCATTTTTGAATGAGTGTTTTATATTCTACCTCATGCAATTGATTTAAACGAGCTTTGTCCTGCTTATTAGGTTGGTAAATCCAATTACTGGTTAATCTTTGACTTTCTGTGGCAGTGGAAAGCTGATCCTTGAGCAATATTAAAGAAGGAAAATATTTCTCGGTGATGTCTTTATCATAACTTTGTGTATTGTTAAGTATGAATACGCCCACAGCAGACATCACAAGACCCAGTGCTACAACAGATAAATAACCTAGAATTATTTTACCAACCAAACTATTTTTGAGTGATATTTTCATATCCAATTTATTGTACGGTTAGAATTTCTTTAACTTTTGATTTGGCCTCACCAGTAAGTGAGGCAGCATTTACAAAACCTATTGCGCCCATTTCACTCGCTACAAAATTGATGATTTCAGCATCGGAGGTAAATTTATCTTGTGGTTTTTCTGCGTTTTCGTATTGTTTTTGAGTAAAATATGTTTCTACGTCATTGGCCGTCATTGCTAGAACTTTTGAATAAAAGATATCTTGTTCTGCGCATTTAGATTTTCTATCAGCAGGCTTGATATTTTTATTAATAGTAGGCCATCGTTTCTTTATTTTTCTCAACCAATATAGTTTAGTCTCACCAGCAGATAAAGCAGTTATAGGATTAGCGGGATTCACAATCACCACAATGATAGGGGCATTTGGTTTCATGGCTAGCACAAAACCCAACAAGAAAAAACCTATTATCCAATTATAATTTTTCATAATATTATAAATTAATATTTAAGAGAAATCTTTAAAATGCAAAAGCCAATTGTGTTTTTGCATTAATTAATGTTCCATAGTTATCTTCAAACTGTAGCCCACCTTCTACTTTAAACACTAAGTTCGTATTGATTTTATATCTAAAACCCACATCATATTTGCTTACACTTTGAAATGGCCTGCCTATGTATTCGTTTATTGAAGGAAAATATGGATTTTTATCTCCGAAAATTGAAGATTCATAAAACACATAAGGTATTGCACGATCTGTAAGTTTATAGCCTAAATAAGCAACACCACTTTGTATGGTATGGCTTCCTAGTGTTTGATATTTATATTGTGTATTAAAATACTCTGCAATAAACTCCAATTTTTTATCTGGGTTAAGATATACCACCGAAAAATTACCTACCATATAATCTACTGATTCAGGAAGTGCTGCACCATATTGGTTAAGCTGCCCTTTATTTAACTTATTAAACTGGCCTGAAGCGATAAATTTTACACCGTCAACTGGTTCTATACCTATTTGGCCAGTAAAACAATTCGTTCTTCCCATTCTATCGGATGAACCTAATAAACCTCCGTTTTTTCCGATGCCATTGCTTAAGAAGAATTTATAAAAAAGGCCTGCTTTGCCAATCTTTTCACCTTCTAATTGAATTCCAGCATCTCTGGTAAGGGCAAATCCGCCATCATGTGTAGGATTAAGTGCCATTGGGCGGGCAATATTGGGTTGTAAAATCAAACCAAAATTATAGTTCAGATTCCAAAAGCCAATGGGGGTATACATTCTACCCACACGTAAACTAATATAGTCATTGTGATAATACTTAACAAAAATACGTTCAATTTCAACCTCAGCACCAGTTTCCACCATATAGTGCGCATTAAGTTCCGCACCAGCTGTAATATTTTCGGTTATCTGGGAAGTGGCAAACAAAATTAATGGACCACCTCTAAAATAAGGATTGCCCGTACCACTGTCAGCATGGTGTTGGTACTCAAATCCGGGGTGGCTAAAAAAGCGAATACTTGTTTCTTGTGCAAATAAATCAATTAACACAACGAATAAAAGCAAATAAAGGAATTTCGATTTCATAATAGGGTTTATTAAAAATTTCAGAATAAATTAGCAAACAAAAAACTTGGTTTATAAAAAATCGCTAAATCAAGTGTTTTTTTAAACGGATGTATCAATATCAGGTTACAAAAATATAAATAACCCTTATTAAAACTAATTTAATTGTAAAAATATTAATATCAAATAATATTTTAAGTAATAAGGAGTTCAATAATTAAATATTTTCAAGGGAGGGGCTGCTGGGGCTATTTTCCGCCCGTGTTGGTGTTTAGCCTCACATGTCATTTTGAAGTCTTATTCATTTACGGGGCGTCACCAACAAATTTTTCTTAACTTACACCTATCCTTGTTTAAACTATAAGAGCAACGAGGGCTATATGGGTAGGCAAACTCCGCACTAGCAAATGGCAATTGGGAAAAGCGTCTTTTTAACTTCAATAGAACGTCTATAAATCATAAAATTTCTATCAGTCATGAAGGAAGTAATTATATAAACCTCACCGTTTTTCATGATTAATTTAAAAAAGAAAAATCTTCCAACTGGGTGTCCACCAATATTGGTAACTCCATTTGGATTTCCACAAACATGCAAAATATTATCAATATCGTCGAATTTGTATTCAATTATTATGTTTTTCCTCTTAACATAAAGAACTTGTTTAAGTTGATCCATCCCAATTTTATAATTTATCGATATCAACCAATAGTTAATACTCAGGATTATAGATGGAAGCATGAACAAAGCTAAAGGAATAAAAAACAGAGATAGTCGTTCGAGGTTTCCTCCATTAATAATTGCTAATCTAATATAATACCCAATTAAAACCATAATAAAAATTGAGGCAAATATTGTATTAGACGTTGTTTTGAAAAAATCCTTTCGATTTATTCGATAATATAAATGATTATCTTGGTCTCCAACCATTTTGTAAAGAATTTTCGGTTATAAAGATTTGTTCAAAAGCGCCATCAATTAACCAACTTCCAAAATTTAATAACATTTCCGCCCGTGTTGGTGTTTAGCCTCACATGTCATTTTGAAGTCTTATTCATTTACGGGGCGTCACCAACAAATTTTCTCTTAACGTAACAAAAGTCTACATAATGATTTAACATTCCAAATGTTTCAACGCTATTACAAACGGTATTGGAGGGCAGGTTTCGGAACGAAGTTCCTGTTACGTTTTGGGTGCGGAACTGAACTTCCGCACTAGAGGGAGACTTACTGGAGCTATCGCATGTGTTATGGCAGGAATCCGAGTCGGAGACTCTACAGTCATTATATAATCCGTAGAGCGCAAGCTAACTCTACGGATAGAAAGGGTTCGTAGTCCCACTGCGTTTAGACTACGAACTGGAACAACATCGAACACTACAGACAGAAGGGGGTAGCACCGACGGACGTCGGCGCCAGCGGGAACCCAAGGAGCATTGATACCAATTCTACTAGCAAATTTACCATCGTTGTAAGCAAAATATAGAGTCCAAAGGTGTGTATTGGCTCCAACAGCAAGACTACTGACAGAAAGGGTTGTTGTTCTAATTAAAAACTCTCTATAAATTCTGTAAAGGTTTTACTTTTAAAAACAGCTTCTTCCTTTGACATTCCAATAAACGGCATTTCATAAATATCGCTTGTACTTTTTTCTATTGCATAAGCTGTATCTCCGCCATCAGAGCCAAAAATGAAGAATTCAGGTGCATAATCTTCTACACTATAATCTTTATTAAGTTGAATCATATCTGTCAATGCCCATAAAAGTGTATAACTTTCATCTGTGCTAATATCTGCACCATTTGACTCTTTAAAAAACTCAATAAATCCTTTTGGTAAAGTAAAATCAATTTGTTCTAAAAACTCTTCGACTTCTTGTACTGTCGGAGCTGTATTTCTATCTATTGTTGCCATTACTTTAACTATTTATTTATTTAGTACTTCTCATTAATGAATTCCAAAAATTAGTGTATTGCGAATGCTGAGAAGGGGTTAAGAAAATTTTGTTAGACATATCTGTTGGGCTACCCCCAAATTTAACAGGATGGATTTCGTGAATATGGAGTCCTCTGGTGCGGAAGTTTACTTCCGCACCCAAAACGTTATAGGAACTTTGTTACGTTAGTTACATAGCAATACCATGACCTCTATCCATTATACTCAAATCCAATTCCCAACATCCTTTACAATCTTAATCAAAATATTTATTTATTCAATTATAATTCACGAAAGAAAACCCTCTATTTAAGCCTATCCTACGGTCATCTTCCAAACATCCTTCGAGTATGTTCCCTTTTTCTTTTAACTAACCTTAAACTTTTTATCACCGTGCACGCTGGTTGCACTGCGCCAAATTATCTTTGTGGTATGGAACGTGATCGATTGGAGTATCTCATAAAAGCTGGATTATTAAAAGGTGTGGTAGGCACATTTGGCAACTGGGTGTTTCGTCGGCAAAAGGGCGGGCACATCGTGCATTATCTAAAGTACTCAGGGCCAGTATCCAACACACCCAAGCAACAGAAAAGCCGCAGCAAGTTCCGCGACGCAGTACACTATGCCAACCAAGCCATGTTAATACCTGAAATCAAGGCAGCATACACTGCCATGGCCAAAAACAAAAAGAAGAATAACATTCATTTGTTGGCCACGCAATACTTCCTTAAAGGTATTCATATTCCATTGCCATTGCCCTTAGCGTCGAAATATGCTAGTTGGGAGGCCATTTTAGAAGAAATACACCAGATGCAACCAAGCAAAGGCAGAAGAAGGTCTGGAGCCTCAAAAGTAATAAAACCAGCTTTGCCTATCTTGCAACGTTATGTACAAATTATGAATACCAAGCAATGTACTAGTTTAGGCAAGCTCGGCTTTTACAACACGACCTAGTATTTAACAGACAGTAGGAAGGCGTGCGCAGTAAGAAAGTAACTAAATGAACGTGATGGCTGGGCGGACGCCTTTTTATATAATATCACCAACGGATGTCCGCTAGCTTGAAAATTATGCCAGTAGCTACCGTATTGGATTGCAACTTTCGGAACTAAGTTCCTATATTGTTTTGGGTACGGAAGTGAACTTCCGCACCAGAGGAATTCGAATAAATGATACTTTTTCCGAATTTTGGATGTTTATTTCGGAAAACTGATGCAAAAGTCAGAAAAGTGATGCAAAATTCTTAAAAATGGTAATAAAAACTTCTAATTCTTATTAAAGTTAATTTTATAGTTCAGAAATTAAATTTAGAACACATTTTTAGATAAATGAATGATCTTTCCGAATAATGAATGCAAAATGCGGAAAGATGATACAAAATGCGGGAAGATTAGCTATTTCTAATTAGAATGGTTTTTAAATCGGAACAAGGTTGAAGCTGCAATCGTATTTCTTGCACACTAGAAATGCTTTCTGTTTTTATAATTTCCGGAAAGTTTTATTTTTCGAGAAATTGGAAATTCTGCTCTATTACCTTCTATGATTGATTTTTGATTTTATCCGGATTTTGGCGTGTATCGAATACGTCTGTTATATAAATATCTTTATCTTTGATTTTATAGATAACTTTATAGTTCCCTCTTATTATATACCGATAGTCTTCGTTAAAATTCTTCAACAGCTCTTCTCTGGTACCAGATAGTGGATGGGTGGATAACTGGGAAGTAGTACTTAAAATGCTATTTTTGATGTTTTTAGCTACCTGTATACTTGCAAATTCTTTATAATAATCGTAAATTTCTTTCAAGGAATTCAAAGCAAAAGATGTCCAAAAGACCCTCATAAGCCTACCATTTGTTGGTTAATCCTTCTACCTCTTCCTGTGAAAAAACTTTTCCATCAGAAATATCTTGATTTGCCTTTTTTGTCCTTTCAGCAAGTTCGTCCATAGTTAATGGTTTCAACTTAGGTCTCTTGAATGAGTCATTTATAATCGATTCTATTTTCTTAATAGCCTTTGTATCATTAAGCATAATCAATTGCTCAATCACGTAAAGTTTTTTCTCATGTAGCTGCATAGAAGTCGTATTAGAATTTTGTTACTACAAATATAGGCAAATTGATTACTTCTTTTTGGTAACTTGTAGGTAAAATGTAACTTTCTTCTTGGTGGTTTTCTCTTTTGGCTGGATATATTGTTTTGAAAGGTTTAAAGTTGTATTTCTGGTGCCTACAATTCGATTATAACCACCCCTAACCCCTCCTTAAAAAGGAGGGGAACAGCAGCCATGAGAGATTTGGGGAAGTATTGGACTTTGAAAACAACAAAATTTGAATTGGTTTTTTTAGGTTGCGCTAGAATTCCCCTCCTTTTTTCAAGGAGGGGTGGTTAAGTTATTAAACAGGGGGGGAACTGCAGCCATGAGTGTATTTTTGGGATTTGTGCAAGTATTTTACGTTGAAAACAAGAAAATTTGAATTGGCTTTTTAATTCGAATTAGAATTTCACTCCTTTTTTCAAGAACGGGGCAGGGGTGGTAAATTCAAGTTTAAACAAAAAAAAAGGACTGCCTTTAAAAGACAGCCCCTTTTTGAAGTAGCTTGTTTTGTATTATAAATTAGTTCAATATCACTTTTTGAGTTTTTGAAGCAGATCTTAAAATATACATTTGACCTTTTTCTAATGAAAGCTCATTGTATTTGCCAGTTGCAACTACCTTACCTAAAGTATTGTAAACAGTAACAGTTTCGTTATTGAATAGATTAAGAACTTCATCAACAGAATATGTAACTCCATCTATATTCAAACCGGCTTTAGTAGCTGTTGTTCCAAATGAAAAGGCAGTTACCTCTAAAGTACCATCATATGGAGTAAGATTTGGATAGACTCTGTCACCAGCAGGCAATAAACTAGCATCTCCGTTAACAAAGAACAATAATTTTGCAACTTTAGACGCATCTAACTCATATGCTGTAGTAGGGCAATCAAGGGGCGAAGTACAAGGAAAACCAACTGCAGCCAATCCTCCAACTTTACCAACTAAAGAAAGATTTAAAGTAGATGTTTTTGTTTCACCAGGCAAAAGTAAAAAACCAATTTTTTGTTTTCTTGGACCTCCCCAATCAGTTGTTACAGCTGATTCATCTGGCATATAGCTTCCTGTTTTTTTGTC
The DNA here is from genome assembly GCA_027488865.1 of Cytophagaceae bacterium. GTDB lineage: Bacteria > Bacteroidota > Bacteroidia > Cytophagales > UBA9547 > JAIYAU01. The sequence continues at coordinate 4,955 of JAIYAU010000033.1, read as the reverse complement.
AATACTTTCAAGTTGAAGTGTAACGTGTGCACTATCAGTCAAGGAGGTATTTTTCATGGTAATTGAAATATTTGCATTTGAATTTTTTGCTAAATCTAGGAAGAAATCATTACCACCAGCTAAAACTCCATTATCATCGCCAAATCCCAAGCCGAATGGTTTAAATTCAGTTGCGTTTACGCAAGAAATTGCCATTTTACCAGCGCTCCTAGTAATTGTGTATGGAGAAGCTGTTTCGCCGGGAAACCAAAATATTCCACCATCAGAGGCTGAACCATATTCAGTTACTGCCGCGAAATCATCAACAAGTCCTGTGCCTACTGATTTGGATTGAGCAAATAAAGAAAAGTTGGTCGCTAATAATGCTGACAGTAGTAGTATTACTTTTTTCATATTACAAATTGTGTTTAGTTGTGAATTTTTATTGTTTATTTTATACAAAGATACGGAAGTATTTTTAATATGTTGTACTTTAAGTGTAATATTTTTTTAAAAATTATTCGCTTAAGTTTTAAATGATTTTCTTTTAATTTTATCTTTTATTGAATAATTGGGGCATTTTTAGGACTGAAGGTTGAAATTGTTAAATTTGTTATTGGTTAGAAAACAATGAGTAAGAAGCAAGATTTTATTAAAATACGCTCATTTGACCACGTTTCACTATACGTGTCTGATCTAGCTAAAAGTTGTGATTTTTATGAGAATTTATTGTTTTTATCCAAAATCGATAGACCAGCTTTTGACTTTGAGGGTGCTTGGTTTGAGATTACTCCACAAGTACAGCTGCATCTAATAGCGGGTAAAACTCCCGCTGAGTTCGCTTTGTCCGGATCAAGAAAAAATCATTTTGCCTTAAAAGTAGATTCTGTTGCAGCTGTTGCAACCTATATACAATCTAAAGATTATATTCACCTAGGCCCTAAACAAAGACCTGATGGGCAGTGGCAGCTTTTCTTGCAAGATCCAGATGGTTATTGGATTGAGTTTACAAGTGAAGTTAATTAGCTGCATCCTTTTCATAAAAGTTTAATCCTTTTTGTCGGCTGTGGGACAATCCGACTCGCTGCTAGCAGGTTATATTTGTGCTTAACTAATTAAACTCATGAAAAAAATCATATTATTATTCTTAGTGTCAAGCTTATGTGCTATGGCACAAGATATTGCAGATGTTATCGAAACAAACTGTGATGCCTCTGCAAAAGATACCTTGTACAAGTGGCTTTCTCAAAATAAGGTTGTTTTAATAGCAGCTGATGGCTTTGATTGTAGTGTTTGCCAAAGTCATGCTCCAGCCATCAAGAACTTTGCCAACGACAATCCTAATATTAGGGTCTGGGGTGCTATGAACTTTAAATACAGTAGTACCACACCTACTTGTACTCAAATAAATAATTGGAAGTCCAGTTATAGCTGGGATAATGTCTTTATGTTTGTTGATACGGACCGATCTTGGGCAGCTGTTGGTTATCCTACCTACACGGTTATTAATCCATTAACAAAAAAAGTAGAAAAATTTGGAAGTAATAATTACACTATCAACGACGCCACCGCGCGGGAACGAGCCCTTAATATCAATAAAACTTTACAAACGGAGGATGCCGTTAATACTTTAGCCGAACTTAACGTCTATTATCAACATAACCAGTTGATTATAAATAATGCCAATTCCATCTCGGGCAAATTACAAGTCCTTGGTATAAACGGTCAATTGAATTTTGAAGGTGTAGTAAATGCTTCAAATCTACGTATACCGCTTCAATTAAATAATGGTGTGTATATTGTGGTGATTGGTAATCAAAAACTTAAACTAGTTGTAAATGACTAAATTGACTTTATTCTTGCTTTTGGTTGCTTCGTGTCTGTATGCACAAGATCGAGAAATACCTGATATAGCTGTAAAAGACCTTGAAGGAAAACAAATTAACCTAAAAGAGTTGGTAAAGCATAACGGGCCAGTGGTTTTAAGTTTTTGGGCTACTTGGTGTAAGCCATGTATTTTAGAACTTGATAACATTACAGATCAGCATTCAGATTGGGTGTCTGAGACCGGAGTTAAATTTATTGCAATTTCGGTTGATGATGTACGTAGTCAAGGGAAGGTAAAGCCCTTTACCAAAAGTCGTGGGTGGCCATTTGAAATTTATCTAGATTCAAATGCTGATTTAAAACGCGCCTTTAATATCAACGAAGTGCCACACACCATTCTAATCAATGGAATGGGGCAAATTGTATGGCAGCATAGTTCGTACATTGCTGGGGATGAGGAACTTCTTCTTGCTCAAATAAGAAAATTGAAATAATATGGTGCAATTCAGGTTATTTCTAGGAATATTAGGTTTTATTTTGGTGAATACGTTTAACCTGTCTGCCCAGGTATTAAGTCAGGATTTGGGTCAAATTCATGGAAATTTTCAATCTGATTTTCAGTGGTATCAAAAGGATTCTGTCATTGGTGTACCTGAGGTAAAGGAAAAGATTGGTTCTAATAGCCTCTTGCAGCTCAATTTTACCAGAGGAAACTTAAAGGCAGGAGTAAGATTTGAGGCCTATCAGCCTGTGTTGTTGGGCTACGACAGTAGGTGGACTGGCAGTGGCATTGCCAATCGTTTTGTTGAATATAAGTTTAACGGGATAGAAGTGACCGCTGGTAATTTTTATGAGCAGTTTGGAAATGGTCTTCTCTTAAGATCTTACCAAAGTTGGTCTTTGGGATTTGACAATTCAATAGATGGATTTCGGGTTAAGTCAAATATATATAAAGGAATAAATATCACTGCCTTGGCAGGCCACCAACGTTATTTTTTTAATAAAGGAGCTGGTACAATTCGTGGGGCAGATGTTGATATTCAGTTAAATGAAAGTATCGCTAGTTTATCAATGAGTCCTGTAAAACTTTCCTTAGGGGGGAGTTTTGTAAGTAAATATCAAAAAGACGAGGATCCTATCTTAAAATTACCTGAAAACGTGGCTGGAGGCGCCGTACGGACGGGCATTGTTTATAAGGATTTTTCTTTGGCTTCTGAATATGCCTATAAAATTAACGATCCATCTTTTACAAACGCTAATATTTATAAAACTGGAAATGCTTATCTGCTCAATTTGTCCTATACACGATCAACGATAGGATTTTCGCTAAATCTAAAACGAATAGACAACATGGATTTTAGAAGCGATAGGGGAGAGTCGGGTAATAATTTGCTCATCAACTATTTGCCGCCCATCACACCGCAGCTAAGTTATGGACTTACTACTTTGTATCCTTACGCCACCCAGCCGTTGGGTGAAATGGGTTTTCAGTCAGAAGTATCAGGTCGTTTTGTGCCTGAGAGTAGCTTAGGTGGACAATACGGAACAATGTATTTACTTAACTATTGCCACATTAATGATATTCACAAAAAGCAAACAAAAAATGTGTTAGGCTATGAATCTGATTTTACCAAAGCAGGTGATAATGTTTTGTATAAAAGCTTTCAAATAGAAATAAATAAAAAGCTAAATAAAAATGCGAAAGTAATTACCAGTTACTTTTATATTGAAGCGAATAATAAAGTACTGAGAATTGCCGAATATGATGGTACTATTTATTCCAATATTGGTGTCATCGACTTTTCTTATAAGCTTAAACCAAAACATACCCTCAAAACACAGGTGCAATGGCTAAAAACCGCACAAGACAGAGGAGATTGGGCTTCACTGTTATTAGAATACAATATAAGTCCAATGTTTTTTGCCTCGATTAATGATGACTATAATTATGGCAATAAAGATGAGACTCTTGCGGTTCATTATATTAATGGAAATGTGGGAATAATTAAAGGTACTACAAGATTTACCATAGGCTATGGTAGACAAAGAGCTGGCGTGGTTTGTGTAGGTGGCTTGTGTAGATTAGTACCAGCAACCAACGGGTTATCAGTGAGTTTATCAAGTAGTTTTTAATAGAAAATATGAAAAATCTAATTGTTTTAAGATTAAGTATTTGTATTGCAATATCTTGGCTGGTTTCAAGTTGTGATGTAGTACCACTTGATCAAATCGAAGAAAAATTAACGCAGCGTGCTTCAGATAAAAAGGTGCTTGTTGAATACTATACCGGTCATAAATGTGGCAACTGCCCCAGCAATGGAGGAAAAACCATCGCTGAACTAAAGAAAGTATTTGGTGATAAAATTGAGGTAATTACCATTCATGCTGGCTTTTTTGCGAATGTTTCTAAAGCTGGTCAGCCTTTTGACTACGATTTTAAAACTACAGCAGGCGATCAATTAGACACAGAATACGGGGTAACGGTCACTGGTACACCAAAAGGTATGATAGACCGAACAGGGTTTAACAATACCAAAATATTAACACCTACCAATTGGGCCGCTGCCATTAATAAGCGATTGGCGGACAGTAGTTTGGTTAAAATTGAATTTAGCGACATCTTAAATGCCAATAATCAAATTTCTGGCAAAATAACTGTTAGATTAAATGCTTCTTCCAATGAAGCAATGGAATTAAAACTTTATATTACTGAGGATAGTGTAGTCAATTGGCAACGAGATTATAGTCTAGAACCAGAAGATATTGAAGACTATGTACATCATGACGTTTTGCGCAAAGACTTACAGCCTGTACCCAACCAAAGTATTTTTGAAAATCCTACCAATAAAGGCACTTCCATTGAGCGGACTTTTACTTTTGCGCCTTCAATAGACTGGAGAATTGAACAATGTAAAATTATTGCTGTTGTGCGTGCTAAAGGTGATGGCTCCGTGGTGCAGTGTGAAAGTATTAAGTTATTTTAACTACTAAAATCTGGTACCAATGGCAAATTCCCAGAAATCAGCTTTATAAACATGGGTTTTAAGATAATACCCAAAATACAAGTTTTTGTGAGGTAAATATTTAAATCCTAGTCGCTGATAAACGGGTACATCCAAGTCATAAGGATCATAGAGATAAAAAGCATT
>JAIYAU010000043.1 GCA_027488865.1 Cytophagaceae bacterium | reverse complement strand
CTTCCCAAACCCTAACTGCAACTGCAGCAGGTTCTTATACTGTTGAAGTAACCAATGCGAGTGGCTGTAAAGCTACTTCCACGGCCACAACAGTAATTGTAAATCCATTGCCAACTGCAAGTATCAGCACTACTTCACCAACTACTTTCTGCCAAGGTGGAAGTGTAGTGTTAACTGCCAGTGCAGGAAGCTCCTATATTTGGAAAAATGGAAATACAACGTTAAGTACTACTTCCCAAACCCTAACTGCAACTGCAGCAGGTTCTTATACCGTCGAAGTTACCAATGCGAATGGTTGTAAAGCTACTTCCGCGGCCACAACAGTAATTGTAAATCCATTGCCAACTGCAACTATCTCAACCACTACGCCTACAACTTTCTGCCAAGGCGGAAGTGTAGTATTAACTGCAAGTGCTGGAACTTCATATATTTGGAAAAATGGAAATACAACGTTAAGTACTGCTACACAAACATTAACTGCCAATGCAGCAGGTTCTTATTCTGTCGAAGTAACCAATGCTAATGGTTGTAAAGCAACGTCTACGGCCACACCAGTTGAGGTTCAAATTCCAACAACTTGGTATGCAGACTTAGACAATGACGGTTTGGGTGATATTAATACGACCAAAGTGGAATGTATTCAGCCAGTTGGTTATGTGTCAATAAGTGGTGATAATTGTCCAACAACTGCAAATGCTACCCAAACAGACACTGACACTGATGGCCAAGGTGATGCTTGTGATTCGGATGATGACAATGATGGTATTGCCGATGCTACAGACTGCGCTCCACTAGATAAAAACGTTGGTACAGCTAAAACGTGGTTTGCCGATGTTGACGGCGATGGTTTGGGAGATATTAATACCAGAAAAGTGGAATGTACCTTACCAGTTGGTTATGTGTCAACAAGTGGTGATAATTGTCCAACCAATGCAAATGCTTCCCAAACAGACACCGACGCTGACGGCCAAGGAGATGCTTGTGATTCGGATGATGACAATGATGGTATAACCGATGCCAATGACTGTGCGCCATTAGATAAAAACATTGGAGTAGCCACTATTTGGTATGCAGACTTGGACAATGACGGACTTGGAGATATTAATACTACCAAAACAGAATGTACTCAGCCAGTTGGTTATGTTGCTACCAGTGGTGATAATTGTCCGAACGATGTAAACAAAACAGAAGCAGGCAATTGCGGTTGTGGCAATACAGAAAATTCTTGCTTAGACTGCTTTGGCACACCAAATGGTACAGCCTTCTTGGATGATTGCAAAATGTGTGTGGGAGGATTAACACAAAAAGAAGCCTGCACCAAAGATTGTCATGGTGATTTTGGTGGAACAGCCTTTGTAGATTCTTGTGGCAAATGTGCCGGAGGAAGAACAAGTTTAAATCCAGTTTTGGATAAAGAAGTTTGTATTACCGAAATACAAGATCAATTTAATCAAGTAGTGGATATACATCCTAATCCATTCTCTGATTATTTAAAAATAACATTACAAGCCGGAAGTAGCTATAAATTAGTGGATGCTTTGGGTCATTTAATTGACAAAAACAGTGCAAACAGTGAAATAAATACATCACATCTTACTGTTGGAATCTATTTTTTACAGGTAACTAATGGGAACCAAAGTAAAATATATAAAATAATAAAAAGTAATTAGTTAATTAGAAACCCCTTAATGATGAGTTATATCATTAAGGGGTTTCTTTAATTGATAATTCTCAATTATCAATTCTCAATTCTCATTTCTCAATTATCAATCACACCTACAAAGCCCCTTCATCTTCTGGCAAGCGAACCAAGCCGATCCCAGAAATGAAAAACAACAATCCCAATACCCCAAAAGTAATCAACATTTTTACATCACGGCTACCTTCTGAATTCGTGTTAACAAACAAGACAGCTGCGTAAATAAGTGAACAAATACCCAATGCAGTTAAGATAGCGCCAAAGATTTTTTTCAAGCTCATACGTCAAGGATTAAAGACCACCTACAAATTTGAGCGAAACCAAAAAAGAAAGCATTACATCGGAAGCCTAAAAAGTTACATCAATCGCGGATTAGGTTTCAAACTAGTATGAAAGGGATGTCGCCAACGGGCTTATTTAGCATGATATTCATCCAGCGTTTTACCAATAGTGTACCCTTGAATTAACAAAGGCAAAGTATCAGGCGCTGTCTCAAAAAATGGCAATTCCCCAGAGCCTATTTTTTTGTCTAACTCAGCTTTTGGTACATATTGATGTGCAACATCTAAATAGGTTCCATTCATTAAGTGTTTAAATTCGTGTTGGAAAATTACAGCAGCAAAGCCATCTAATCTGCCCTCTTGAATTTCTCCCTTGGGATTTTGGCATCTATATTCAATCCACTCATAGGTGGCTACGTTACCCCTATTTTCACCCACACCACTCAAGCAGCCATGCCAAAAATTTTTCTTCTCAGAAGATACTTTGGTAATGATCGGATTGATAAATATTTGTTTTGGCACAGCACCTAAAATTTTATACCTGGGATTTTCCGATTTAGCTTCAATAATAAAAATTTGCAATCTTTTCCCTACCTGATTGGCTGCAATACCCACACCAGCGTTTTTGACCATGACGCGGTACAAAGTATCTATAAAATTATTGAGCTTTGCTGAATTAAACTCCTCCTTTTTTATTTTTCTGGGTGGTAAATACAAGGTATTTTGGTCTCTTCCTTCCTTGGTAGCAGGGATATGTTGAACCACCTCAAATCCTTTAGGTGGAATGTGAAGTGTTAATGAATCATGGATAGTGACGCATTTTTGTAAGCTCATGGAAACTATGAGGATTGAAAATAGTATAACGTATCGCATTTTGGGCTTTTGAATTTTTATTGTGTTGACTTAAACCGTAATAGCCCTTGTTTAATGAGGACTTCCGAGAATTGCGTTTGCAAAGCTACTTATAATCTTTAAGTTGAATCTTATAAACGACTTAAATGCTTGTTTAAGAAGAAACAAACAAGGGCTTAGAAGGGGTAGCCATTTATTTATATTCTTTTATACAACTCAAACAACATTCTAATCAAATTTCTCAAGTGTAGAATTGTCAAAATCTTTCTCTTTTTGGTTATATGTCCACTTAATATGGTCAAGTAGTAAGGATATTATTTCAGTTGTTAGTGTTTTAGATAACGTTAACTTATTTTTTAGATTCAGTATACCATAGTTTTGAATAAAAACTGGACTAAATAATTCCTAAATTTTATTTTCCCTACTCCATTTCCTGTGGCTCACTTATGCCACAGACCGAGGAAACAACGTTCGAGATACTCTACGGAACATCACAAACAGCGAGATAAATTTCTGATTTGAAGCATTTTATGTTCGTACTAGATGTGCTAATGCATAAAATGGTTTAAAACCTGAGCGAGTAGGTCGACTACACTACATTTTAGGGCGTTGCCTACGGTCCGTGCTCGCTCGAACCTCGCTGTGGGGTATCCGCTCCATCACTAACGCAAGCTGCCACGTATCGAATATAGCTCATGGTTCAATGTACAGTATTCTGTGTGCCAAAGAGCATGGGTAAAAATCTTAATAATTTTGTTGAAAAATTCAGTGTGTACAAAAAAAAGCAATAAATTTGTGGTGTTTTACTAAGGCCATGTATGTACGATTAAAACCAGCCAATGTATTAACTCAAAACAACAGTAGCCGAAAAGGTGCAACTGAGTAGACAAAAAATTAAACAAAAAAATGAAAAAAAATTTTATGACCCTTTTTTGCCTTTGCATGGTGGCTATGGCATTTGCACAAAACGACACCTATCTCTGGGCAAAGAGCATGGGCGGAACAAGTTCTGACATTGGTTATTCCATCGCAGTAGATGCCTCGGGCAATGTGTACACTACGGGTTTTTTTGCGGGTACGGCCGATTTTGACCCTTCTGCCAACACAGCTAACCTAATTAGTAAGGGTAGTACAGATATCTTCGTAAGCAAACTAGATGCTACGGGTAATTTTGTGTGGGCAAAAAGCATGGGCGGAATAAGTATTGAATCTGGTTACGGCATCGCAGTAGATGCCTCGGGCAATGTGTATACCACGGGGTCTTTTCTAGGTACAACCGATTTTGACCCTTCTGCCAACACGGCTAACCTCACGGCTAAGGGTAGTAATGCAGATATCTTCGTAAGCAAACTAGATGCCTCGGGTAATTTTGTCTGGGCAAAGAGCATTGGCGGAACAAGTAATGACTTTGGTTATTCCATCGCAATAGATGCCTTGGGCAATGTGTACACCACGGGGGATTTTGATGGAACCGTCGATTTTGACCCTTCTGCCAACACAGCTAACCTTACCAGTAATAGCAGTCAGGATATCTTTGTGAGCAAGCTAGATGCGAATGGTAATTTTGTCTGGGCAAAGAGCATGGGTGGAACAAGTTCTGACGATGGTCGATCCATCGCAGTAGATGCCTCGGGCAAAGTGTAAACCACGGGGGAGTTTAGGGGTACGGTCGATTTTGACCCTTCTGCCAACACAGCTAACCTGATTAGTAAAGGTGGTTTAGATATCTTTATTAGTAAGCTAGGTCTATCTTGTACGAACAGTACTTCCTCCTCGTCTCATACGGCTATCAATTCCTATACATGGAACGGAACAACCTACACCCAAAGCGGCACCTATACCAAAACGGGTTTAAAAAATGCAAAAGGCTGCGATAGTACCGCTACTTTAATTTTAACCATTAACCAACCTAGCAGTTCTTCTACAACACAATCGGCTTGTAGCTCCTTTACTTGGAATGATACAACCTATACCCAAAGCGGCACCTATACCAAAACGGGTTTAAAAAATGCTAAAGGCAGCGATAGTACCGCTACTTTGATTTTAACCATTAACCAACCTAGCAGTTCTACTACAACTCAATCTGCGTGTAACTCCTTTACTTGGATTGGTACAACCTATACCCAAAGCGGCACCTATACCAAAACGGGTTTAAAAAATGCAAAAGGCTGCGATAGTACCGCTACTTTAAATTTAACCATTAACCAACCTAGCAGTTCTACTACAACACAATCTGGGTGTAACTCCTTTACTTGGAATGGTACAAGTTATACCCAAAGCGGCACCTATAGCAAAACGGGTTTAATCAATGCAAAAGGCTGCGATAGCACTGCTACTTTAAATTTAACCATTAACCAACCTAGCAGTTCTACTACAACACAATCTGCGTGTAACTCCTTTACTTGGAATGGTACAACCTATACCCAAAGCGGCACCTATACCAAAACGGGATTTGTAAATGCTAAAAGCTGCGATAGCACTGCTACTTTAAATTTAACCATTAACCAACCTAGTAGTTCCTCATTTAATGAAACGGTTACAGGTTCTTATACTTGGAACGACACTACGTATACGCAAAGCGGAACCTACACCAAAACGGGATTGGTAAATGCTAAAGGCTGTGATAGCACTGCTACTTTAAATTTAACCATTAACCCTTTAACTTCTCTTATTGACAAAGGAACTTTAGAAGAAGTAAAAGTCTATCCAAATCCTGCAAAGGAAGTACTGCATGTAGAAGTATTTGAAAATGAAATACGTTCGGTAGTTATCAAAGATATAAACGGAAACGAAGTTCCAGTAAGCGCTTTAGAAAATGAAAACGGCAAAGCACGCTTAATCATCGACAACGTAGCATCAGGCATGTATTTCTTAGAAATTCATCTCAATAACGAAGTCATCAGACAAAAGTTTGTGAAATAGGTTCTTCAAAAAAATCGTTCATTTACCCAAAAAACCTTCGGAATTCCGAAGGTTTTTTTATTTGGAAAAATTTGAACCCATTTTATTGCATTACGAATCGGGATGAGAACTTAAAAAACAATAAATCAGCTAGTTTTATTCGAAAAGCGTAGTGGGGCTACGGTTTGAAAAGAAGATTAGCCGAAGTTCCTGATTTACCGCCGTTGTTGGTTTTTACCCCTCGCTGGCGCAAGTCTGCGACTTGTGCCTCTTTAGCAATAATTCCTTAAATTTGTAAAGTTTGCAACTTTACTATACATGAGTACCAAGTATAAATTTCACAATCCAGATGGTGTTTACTTTATCACATTTGCTGTCGTGGAGTGGGTAGACGTTTTTACTCGTAAAGAATACAGAGATATTTTAATTGAAAATCTAAAATATTGCCAAGCAAATAAGGGGCTTGAAATATTTGCTTGGTGTATAATGAGCAATCATGTACATTTAATAGTGAGAGCTAAAGAAGGCTTTTTGCTTCAAGAAATTTTACGAGACTATAAGAAATTTACTAGCAAGAAAATAGTAGAGGCAATTTCGAACAATGTAGGTGAAAGTAGAAAAGAATGGATGCTAGAAATTTTCAAAAAGCATGGCCAACAAAATAGCAACAATATATCATTTCAGTTTTGGCGTCAAAACAACAAGCCTCTTGAAATCTATAGTCACGATGTGATAGCTCAAAAACTGGAATATTTGCATTATAATCCAGTAGAAGCTGGTATTGTTGAAAAAGAAGAAGAATATCTATACAGCAGCGCCAAAGATTATTATGAAGGAAAAAATGTAGGTATGCTTAAATTGGAATGGTTGTAGAATAGGGAGGCACAAGTCGCAGACTTGCGCCAGCGAGGGAAATTGTTGGGAAAAGGAAAAGACACTAGCAGGAATCTGAGTCAACGACTCTACATTCCTTAGAGCATAAGCTAACTCTTCGTATAGAAAGGAATGATTACGAACCAGTATTTCTGATTTTTGAAATAACGATTCCATAATTTGCACATTTAGATATACAAATACAATATATTTATGTATATCTGAATATGCATTAATTATGTTTTTTGTATATATATAACCTAAAATTTCTCCATCCCAATTCTTTAGGTGTAAAAGAAATCATCAAATAGCCGCAAATGGGAATTTTGGAGGCATTGCGTGTTCTTTTTAATAGTTCTGAGTTTTTGAGACGGTTTGTGTTGCTGACGATAGCCGTGAGTTGTGAGAGGTGGAGCTGGATTGAGAGGTAAAATGCCTAACTATTTTTTAAATTATGGACATTAAAGCTAATTTTAGGCCAATAGTGTGTACTAGTGGGTACAACTACCCTTATTCAAGCACTCACTGGTAGTTGATAAAAGAAGACTCGGCTTGGTAAATAGAATAAAAAACAAATCACTAAATTTGAACTATCCAACAGTTAACTAGGATTAGTAACATGTTGATTTACAAATACCAAAAAACGTAATTAGCCAGAAGTTATAAAGACCTCCTAAATTAATGATCTACACCATTGGAATAGCCATTACATTCTTTCTGTCATTTATTTTGTTGACGAAAAATGGAAAAAGCGAGGCAGATAGATTACTTTTTATATGGCTTTGTGTGATTTTGGTGCATTTGATTTTATTTTCGATTGTTTCCTCCAATGAATATTTGAACTTCCCTTACCTCTTGGGAATTGAAATACCATTCCCACTTTTGCATGGGCCTTTTCTTTTTCTTTACACATTGATGCTCACCTCGGGACAACCTGCCAATCCAAAAATGTTTCTCCATTTTATTCCTTATTCAATTGCTTTCTTCGCAACAGTTCCGTTTTTAATACTTAGTCCAAAAGAGAAAATCCTGATTTACCAAAATGATGGAAAAGGTTTTGAAACCATATCGATAATCATTTTTGCTGGAATCATCGTATCGGGAATAACTTATACTATTTTATCGCTACGTGTTTTAAATATTCATAAAAAGCAAGTCAAGGACAACTATTCTTCTATTGAAAAGATAAACCTGCAATGGCTTTTTAGATTAGTCCTTGGTTTGTCGGGTATATGGGTGCTGGTTCTATTTGCTGATGAGGAGATTATTTTTTCTTCTGTGGTCTTGTTTGTGGTCTTTATTGGCTATTACGGTATAAAACAAGTAGGCATTTTTACAAATCAGCAGGTTTCAGAATTTGCCCCCACTGTTGAATCAAAAGTGGTTACTGAGCAATCCGTTGCTGAATCCGAAAATACCAAATATCACAAATCAGCACTTGCTGACGGCCAACTGAAAGCCATCCATAGCGAATTAGTACAATTGATGAATCAAAAGAAATTATTCCTTACGCCTGAGCTTACTTTGACAATGGTTGCCCAAGAACTTGATATACATCCAAACACGCTTTCTCTAGTTATCAATTCGGTCGAACAGAAAAACTTCTTCGACTATATCAATACATTGAGGATTGAAGATTTTAAAGTGCGTATTGCCATGCCAGATAATCAAAAATTTACGCTCTTGTCGATTGCTTACGAATGCGGTTTCAATTCAAAAACATCGTTTAACAGAAATTTCAAAAACCTTACTGGTAAATCCCCATCAGAGTACATGAAAGAAAATACAAAATGATCAATTAAACGGTTGTATCTTTCATTTTTTAATATAATTATTTGATTATAAATGTATTAAAATTTTTATCTATAAGCCAAAAAAGAAGTTCCACTTTTCATTTTGGGGCGATTAGCATATAGCAAATACAGACCTTTGCTCAGAATTTAAAATTTAAAAGGATGAATTTAAAAATTTTGACGGTTACAGGATTGGTTTGTGTTATGCTTTTTTCCTGCAATAAAGAGATACAAGAACCGGGCAACTTAGTACCTAAAACTGTGGTAGAAGACCCCAGTTTGTCTAATATATCGGTAAACGGAACAACCCTTCATGCTGAATCGTACGGCAACCCTGATAGTTCTCTTGTTGTTTTTCTGCATGGTGGTCCTGGGGCTGATTACCAAAATGGACTTAACGTAAAGCAGTTAGAAAATGATGGCTATCAGGTAGTATTCTACGACCAGCGAGGCACAGGCTTGTCAAAACGACATGATAAGCATAGCTACTCCATACAACTCTACTTAGACGACCTCGCAGCTGTGATTAGGCATTATAGGACTTCTCCAAATCAAAAGGTGTTTTTATTTGGTCATTCATGGGGTGCTATGCTTGCTGCGGCATACATCAATGCTTATCCTGACAGAATTAATGGGGTTATTTTCGCTGAAGCTGGAGGATTTAATAAACATCTACTTGATGAGTATGGAGAGGCAAGCCGTAAGTTGAACCTTTTTTCGGAAATAACAAGTGATGTTCTTTATTACGACCAATTTCTGACTGGCCGAGAAAATGAACACGAAATTCTGGATTACAAGTTAAGCATAGCATCAAGTTTCTCCTATGCGGCTGGCAATGACGAAGGGATTGAAGGGCCTTCTCCTTTTTGGAGGAATGGGGCTACAGTTTTACAAGCCTTTATGGACATTTCAGAAAATGAAGGTTTTGACTTTACCACCAACTTAAATCAATATCAAACCAAAGTACTCTTTATATATGGCGAAAATAACAAATCTTATGGATTGAGTTTTGCGCAAAAAGAAGCGGCATTTTTCCCGAATTCAGAAATTGTTAAAATAGATGATACTGGGCATGAAATGATTTATTTCAAATGGAATTCGGTTCATCCTGTGGTTCTTAACTATTTAAACTCATTAAACTAAAAATCATGAAGGCGATAAAGACTTTAATATTCATTACAGTGTCATTCTGCGTTTATCAAATAGGCAATTCACAAACAGTGAATTGGAATTCTTTGGAAGATTCAAAACATATTTTAACTGCTTGTTTTGCTTGGGATTACAGTGTTTCTTATAGTTTGGGTTACGCTTACCAACTCAAAACTAATGCACCAATAATTTTGACTGCCAATTTTTCTATACCTTCAGGCAAAAAGCTATTAGATGACTTTAAAACCAAAATCGGAGGGCAGATTTTACTTCTGAACACATCTAATGTAAAAGGTAGCATGGCTTTAAATGGGATCTACCGTAGATATGAAAACCCTCTAGTTAGACTAGAAAATTTTGGAAGTGAGCTAAAAGGTACATTGGGCTATTACAAACAGAAATGGTTTGTGGCAGGGGAAGTTGGTTTTGACAAAGCCATTGTTACGCATTTCAAGCATTCCGAAACCTTCAAAGAAACAATCTTTGCAGAGGTAAAAGACGGCTGGTACAAACCTGCCACAGGAGGAAACTTTATGTATGGGATTCAAACAGGTTGGTCATTTAAAAAGTCGGATATAACATTCAACATTGGAATGGTAAGGACCCAAGACTTCAAGGCAACACCTTTGGTGCCTTACTATCTTATGCTAGGATACAACCACAGACTAAACTGATTCGATGCGTTAGTTTAAAGACAAAAAAATGATCTAGTTGATAATCTAATGTATGAGAGAGAAGCTAATGCCTAGAGCCAAAAAGAATATTCAGATTGCAATTGTAATTGTAGTTGGTTTAATCTTTGTTATTGTTGACGGAGTTCAATTATTTTTTTACCCATTGATATTTTTAGGATTCCTAAAAAGCGTTGAGGCTGAAATACGAAATCAACTGCCTATGATGATTAAAGGCATCAATCTTAGTTGGATATTTAGTCTCCTCGCTATTAATGTTTTTTTGCGGGTAATTGCCATTAGAAATATATTTCTGGTGAGGAAAAATGGATTGTTTTTAGGTTTAGCTAGTAATGCATTTACAGTTTTAATTGTTCTCTTTGTCTTAACTGCAAATAGGGTTTGGGAATCCATTGTCATGGCGATATTATCTATTTTATTGATATGGGGATATAAAAAGTGGAATCTAAATTCTTCTCCTAAGCCTTAAACCGAGGACTTAGGCAAAAGTTAGAGTATTGTCTGCAAAACAAGGGATTATATGCCTTTGCATTCACGAAGGCTCCAAAGACCCTTAATTGTCGTTTAGACTACAAAGCTTTTTATTACCTCATTATACCCAACATGCGCTACCTCCTTGGAATTGTTTGAAGAAGTGCTGTTTTGGCATGAAGACTAAATACAAATAAGGGCGGAAATATTACTTCACCATTAGTTTGAGCACTTGGAGGCCTTGGGTACTAGTGATTCTCACATGATATAATCCTCTAGCTAAGTCTTTTACGCTGATGACATCACCTAGCGGAACACGGCGAACCAATAAACCTTGTGCATCATACAATTCCGCCTCTCCCTTGCCAAGGCCTACCACTTGAAATTCCTGATCGGTAGGGTTAGGGTACAATGCTACTGGCAAGAGAGGATCTTTGACGCTGGTTATTTCGCAACTGCTTGTGTTGGCAACATCACCTCTTATCGTCCAGCCTTTATCAATTAAAGTTTGCCGAGCGGCGGAGGCATTTACCCCATACGACTTTCCATCAGCTGCAAGAAATCGTCCATTGGGTGCTTTTGGGTTGTTTGCCCAACCTATTAAGGTAGCAGAATAGTTGGCGCAATCCATTCCAGAATAATAGATTATATTATCCATAATTACAGAGGCGTTTAAGGCTAAATTACCAATCGATTGATTGAAAGCGGTTGCATAAAAAAACATATTACCATAATTGTTCACCTTTGATGTGTTCCATTTTTCAATAGGCTGATTGAAAGCACGCGCCTCAAAAAACATAACGAGCATAGTCTCCACATTCTCCGTGTTCCAGTTTTCGATGGGCTGGTTGAACGATGATGCGTAATAAAACATACTATTCATAGAAGTTACATTGCTTGTATTCCAATTTCCTATAGGTTGGTTAAAAGCGGATGCCATACTAAACATATTACTCATAGTGGTTACATTGCCAGTATTCCAGTTTCCAATAGGCTGGTTAAAAGTGGAGGCTTTACCAAACATGCTATACATTTTTGTAACATTACTGGTGTTCCACTCACCGATGGGCTGGTTAAAAGCCGATGCTCCAGCAAATATAGCACCCATGTCGATCACCTTTCCAGTATTCCATTTTCCAATGGGCTGGTTAAAAGTTGATGCTCCATTAAACATCCCAGTCATACTGATCACATTGCTGGTGTTCCAGGTTCCAATGGGTTGATTGAAAGCGGATGCTCCAGAAAACATATCACCCATATTTTTTACGTTTGCAGTGTTCCAGTTTCCGATGTTGCTTGGTCCATTTAGTTTTCCACAATTATAGAACATACTACTCATATCGGTCACGTTTGTTAAGTTGGGCAAGTCAATGGCACTGATGTCTAAATTTGTACAACCCCAAAAAACACCTGACATACTGCTCCATACTATAGCACCCCATTGCTCCACATCTAACAGTCGCTTGCGGTCAATGCCATTGTTGATCGTTAATTGTCCAAAGTTTTTAGGGTCTATCCGCAACCTGATTTTTGCACCAACAGGAAGTCCATTTATTTCGGCCATACGGATACCAAACTTTCCAGATCCAGAAAGACCTGCTGGTATAGTTTCCCACGTATAGTTGACTGAGTCCCTTAGTGAAACGTCAAAAGACAAGGCTGTTGGGCTACTTCCTTCGATACTTAAATCCCATACGGTAACAAATTCATTACTAGGAGTTTGGGCATAGATGTTGGTGATAAAACTGGTAAATGCCGATAATATTAAGCCTATTAATACATTTAAAGTTGATTTCATCTTTATAGGAAAGGTTTTAAAACAATCAAGACAAATATAAAATAGAGAAACCAAATAAAAAATAGCAAATATCTTAAATTTTTACTTCAATTATATTAATCCATATTTTTAGAACTAAGCTAAAATTTACCGAAGGATTGCTCAAATCCAACCCTTTAAACCCGTTAATTTTTAAATCCAGCCATTTTAGTCCTGTAAATGTGGGGTGTTAGGCTCCTGATGTACATCAGCGACGTAGAGGTTGTTTTCAGAGGTATTACCTTAGTTCAATTTAAAATTAATTGGAATTGTGAGCCGTACCTTCACTGCTCTGTTGCCTGATTTGCCTGGCTTCCAAGGTGGCATTTGCGAAAGCACACGGATGGATTCTTCCTCACAGCCAAATCCGAGTGGCTTTATCACTTTTAGTTGAGACATACTGCCCTTTTCATCTATCACAAATTGTATAAATACCTTCCCTTCGATGCCGCTATTTGCTGCCCGTTTTGGATAGTTGATGTGTCTGCTTAGGTATTTCTGCAAATCATGAAAGTAAGGCATGGTATCTGCCACTAGAAATACTTCAGGTAGGGCAGGGGGTAGTTCTTGTATTATTACTGGGGCTTCAGTTCCTGAGGCATTTCCTCCTGCTGAAGAACCTTCCAGGTTACCTCCAATATCTGCTGATACTATTTCTGACGCAGTATTTTGTTCTTCCTCCACCGTTTCTTGGTCAGCCACTACTATTGGTCTATTACTTTTTTTGATGGAGGAAGCGGATTTAGCAGTAACTATTTCTGATTTACGTTCAAATGGATTTCCTAAAATCTCGATTACTCGATCGCTACGCTCTTCAATCAGTGGTAAGGAATTGATGATCGCGTTTTGGGAAAGTTGTGCACAGTAAATGCCGATTATAAACAAACTAACAAAGGACATACTCATCAAAAAAGCGACTATCAAATGCTTTTCATATAGCTTCCTTAACATAAAGGCTCCATAAGCCTGATTTCTATTCTCAAAAACCATGGAGGTCCATGAATAGGTGAAGAGTATCTCTTTCATAAGCTTTGTTTTTTAGTTGTTATTTAGAATTAATACAAATAACATACATAAATTAAAAAAACCTAACCATTTGGCTAATTATTTTTAATCATTCTAAATAGTAATATAATATGACTTGAAAGAATGGGTGGGTGAATGTGATTGTGGGGAGATCACAGTGGGATAGCTGCTACGGAGGCAAATATAGATTTGTAATAATCCGTAGACAACTTTCGAAGTCTACGGATAGGGGGGAGCTAAGAAATAGATGCTGGTATTGGCACCGTCATCACCGTAAAGTTTGTTCCATTTAACATCAATCCTTTGATTGTTCGGTTTGATATTCCCTTTTCGTGAGCGAATCCGCAACAAATGAAAACCCTTGGGCGCAAGGTATATTTTTGGCATTGGAAGATGTTTTTGAGAAATCTTTGTTTCTTTAATTTAAATGGTTTATGTACAAACTACAAAGGCACTGTATTTTCAAATTTTTTCAGCAGAATGGATTTAATTGTTAATTCGGAAGAACTACCTTACTAATAACACCCCACCAGCCATTCTTGCTCCATTTTGCCATAGGCTATAGAGGTAAGTACCCAATGGCAGGCTGAGGTCTATTGGCTCTTTGGTATTATATACTGGCTGGGTTTTAAGTTGCGCACCTGTTATACTGTATACTCGTAACTCAACATTTTGAGTGTTAGGGGGTAGCTGGATATTGATTTGGCCGGTGGTGGGGTTCGGGTATAGGATAACTGATGTATTCGAACTATTTATGTTTTCTTCTAGGGAGGTGGGAACATCCAGACCAAACTTGATTACGAAAATATCTTCCTTACCGAAAGCAGTACTAGAACGAGACGTGTTAAAATCTTTGGTATAAAAACCAGAAACATAAAAACTGCCATCTTTACCAGCAAAAATCGAACATGGGCTGTCATTATCCATACCGCCCATCCCTTTTGCCCAAACAAATTTGGCGTCAATATTAAGTTTCTGAATAAATATATCAGAACTCCCTATAGACGATATTTCAAAGACGTTTCCCCCTGGGTTGAAATCTGAATGAGAATATAAGGAACCAG
The DNA here is from genome assembly GCA_027488865.1 of Cytophagaceae bacterium. Taxonomy (GTDB): domain Bacteria; phylum Bacteroidota; class Bacteroidia; order Cytophagales; family UBA9547; genus JAIYAU01. The sequence continues at coordinate 2,964 of JAIYAU010000043.1, read as the reverse complement.
TAATTAGCACATTTTGGAGAGAGTCTATTGCTAATGAAGTGATATTTGGGGTATCATAGAAGTTCCCAACAATTTCTTTAGCCCATTGGAAATTTCCATCGGTATCTAGTTTATGAATAAAGCTATTTTGGTAATTACTGGCATACATGTAAAAATCATCTAAATTAGGGTCAAAATCAACTTTACCTAAGAAGAAGCCTGCCGTATGGACGTTCCCATTATCATCTACGGCCAATGTATTTACCTTGCCGGGCCAATGTTTGGCCCAATTAAATTGTCCTTCACTATCAAGTTTAATCACAAATACATCCCCGTTTTGGCTAGGGGTGACATCGTTAACCAACAAACCAGGGTCTAAATCAGTAGATTGATAAAATGTGTTGGTCAAGTAAATATTTCCTTCTTTGTCTGTATCAACTATTAGAGTTAGCGGGATTTCTTTTACCCAGACTAAATTGCCCTGCTCACTCACTTTTAGTAAAAAAGAAACATGTTTTGTGGAGGTTAAACTAACCACACTGGAACCAATGGTAAAACTGGCAGTGCCTTCATAACTCCCGATTACTAGTATGTTGTTTTTATCATCAACTGCTAGCCAATTTCCAAGATCTGGCTTAGTGCCCTCGATTTTATTTACCCAAACAAAATTTCCATTATCGTCCAGCTTTAATACGAAAATATTATCCCCACCGGTGGATGTAAGCGTGTTTACCATGGTGCTAGGATCAAAGTCAACACTGAATTCAAAATGGCCAGTAAGTAATAAATTGTTTTTAGAATCTATGGATAACGATGTATGAGTCACATAATCAGCACTGATCTGTTTAGCCCACACAAAATTCCCATTTCGATCTAGTTTTAAAATAAATATATTATTAAAAGTTGAAGTAGATAATTCATACACATTGTCAGAAGGATCAAAGTCTACAGTTCCAGAAAAGTATCCAGACACATAAACATTGCCTTCCTTGTCAGCTACAATATGGTTCCCTTCTTCATTTGCTGTTCCTCCAAGCTGCTTGAGCCACAATAGCTTAACATTTTTAGCAGTTTCATCTTGTTCATCTTCTGAGTCACAATCTCTTATTTTGAAAGCCAACTTAGCAGTGTCAACACATAATCGGCTGCTTGTAGTACTTAAGAAGGTCTTGGAAGTGGTAATTATTGAAATTGTGTCATCCTCCATGGCCAACATTCTTATTTGAAAAGGTGAAATGTATCGAAACCGATTCTTAAGGGACCAGATCATTTGGTTTATACCTCCAACTACAATAGCATCACCTGTAATGTCGATTGAGTCTTGCTTGCAAAATAGAGTATCAGTCGGGAGGAGAGAGGCTTTTACTCTGTTAAGAATAGCGGATCTATTAAAAAAAGCACTATCACCACAACCATTAAAACCAATTACAATATAACTGAAATTACCATTTTGTATTTTGTTGAAATCAAAAACAAAGCTCGGATTGGTTGTTATTCCTTCTTGAACTATTCCTGATTGCTTGAGCTGCCATTTATAATAGGTAGCCCCAGGGGTAGCAGTTACCATGAATGTATCAGGGCAAACAATAGTGTTCGGTCCTTTAATAATTGAGATATTTGGTCTTAATTTGAACTTAATTGTAATAGAATCAAGTAATTGACTGCATTTCATTAGGCCGCTAGGAGTATTGACCTCTATTGACACCTTGAGTAAGTAAGTGGCTGATTGTTTTAAAGATACTGTAAGGCTCGACTTGTTGCTAACTATACTGTTTTTCTGATACCATTTGTATTTTGCGAAATCTTGAAAAGGTGTGCTCAATACAATAGCATGACCAGTGGAGGTGTCAGCATAACAAAGTTCAATTGTTTTATTGGAAAGATTATACTGCTCTATTAGGCCTCCTTCTGCATCTACTCGTTTCGCGCTTATTATAAGAGGGTTAAGACTAGGTACAGGCACTATGGATATTGTTTTGGAACTAGCACATCCTGATAGTGATTTGTGGTATACTGTGAAGAAGTAAGTGCCTTGTGGTACTTTTGATAACATATCTCCATCGGAAAGGTGTTTGGAGGAATCCGTTGCCAAGGACCAAAAATGGCCATATTGAGTAGAATCTTGTGGAGGTATGACAGTTATAGACGCCAACAAGGTTGTTTGCATGGTTGGGCATATTGTATCTAGAGAAGAGGAAAGTGTGAAGTTTGGCAGGCTGCATGTTTGTGCATGGAGGCAGCAAATGGAAGTGCTAAAAAGAAGGTAAAAATAAAATGCTATTGATTTCATGAATAAAAGATCGGTTGAACACTCAAAGATAATAATTTTGGAGAAAAAATAGATTTATTCAGCGGATTTGGAACCTTAAACGTCAACTAAATTTTTTTTAGCAAAAGAATTTTATTGGTATGAATTAAAGCGTTTTATAAAAAACCTTATAATACAAACTTAAGGTAGTAATGAGTACCTTTGAAAGCGATATTTTTCTACCATTATAATGCCCTCATCCAACAAAGCCTTTTAAAGTCTTATCAAGGAAGGACGTCACCAACAATTACTCAAGCCATTACATTTGCCCGCTAAAACTCCATAAACAAGTGAGTATGGAACATGTGTTGATGACGCCCTGAAATTGTGTCCTTTTGCGCAGCATTTTTCTAAGGCAAATGGCATGAAGGGCGGAAATTTTACCAACCCTTTCTTAAAATCCAACAGCATCAACCACCTTTAGGTTAGGCTCCTGATGTACATCCCCCACATAAAGGTTGTTTATGAGGTATTACCTTAGTTCAATTTAAAATTAATTGGAATTGTAAGCCGCACCTTCACTGCTCTGTTGCTTGATTTGCCTGGCTTCCAAGGCGGCATTTGCGAAAGCACACGGATGGATTCTTCCTCGCAGCCAAATCCGAGTGGCTTTATCACTTTTAGTTGAGACATACTGCCCTTTTCATCTATCACAAATTGTATAAATACCTTCCCTT
>JAIYAU010000038.1 GCA_027488865.1 Cytophagaceae bacterium | reverse complement strand
TCGTAACTTCTACTGTGTATGTACCAGCTGCATTGGCAGTGTGCGTTTGAGCAGTAGTGCTTAATGTTGTATTTCCATTTCTCCAAATATATGAAGTTCCTGCACTTGCTGTTAATACTACACTTCCGCCTTGGCAAAAGGTGGTTGGGGTGGTGGTAGAGATGGTTGCAGTTGGCAATGGATTTACATTTACTGTGGTAGCAGCTGATGTTGCTTTACAACCATTTGCATTGGTAACTTCTACTGTGTATGTACCAGCTGCATTGGCAGTGTGCGTTTGGGTGGTTGTGGCTAAAATGGTATTTCCATTTCTCCAAATGTATGAAGTGCCTGCACTTGCTGTTAACACTACACTTCCGCCTTGGCAAAAGGTGGTTGGGGTGGTGGTGGAGATGGTGGCTGTAGGCAATGGATTTACAGTTACTGTTACAGCAGCAGAAGAACCTGTAGCACCCCCATTATCTGTGGCAACGGCAGTTAATGATAAATTTGATAAACTCGAAGGTGTAAATCCTATTGAAAACGGCTCAGAATTATCTGTTCCTATCAAGCTTGATCCATTGTAAAAATCCACCTTGCTAATTGTTCCATCATTATCCATTGCGGTTGCATTAATAGTTAACGTGCTTCCTATGCAAATTCTAGCTGCGTTACTCGGTGCGGTAATTGAAACAGTAGGGTTTTGATTCGTAGTTGTTCCACAACTCGTACTAGTTAATGTAGCTCCAGCATGAGTAGAAACCCATGATTTTATCTGCGCTGCTGGCATAATTGTTAATAGATATGGAGGAGTAAATGAGGTGCGACTACCTACAGTATTTCCAGATGTATTGGTAAAAATATTGTTTCTAGCAGTAACAGCTGTAAAGTCATTATTAAACAAATCTATTGGCCTTGCGACATTTTCAAAAACATTACTCTCAACTAATATATCTGCCTCAAATCCTGCTCTAATGCAATGATTAGCAACGGTACTATTAAAAAGGTTGTTAACCATATGTATTTTTCCAAACCTAACCCTCGGCATTCTTTCGCGACAACCTTGTGCCCACCAACAATATTGCATAGTAACTCTTAACTTTCCTCTATCTCCTGTAGCATTATCAGAAGAACCAAATAAACTTGTAAATCTATGGTCATCAGCACCACCTGGACCACCCGCACGTGGAGGTTTCACATAACCAAATTTACAATAGGTTGCTGTGATAAAATCTGAGGCATTTTTAATATCAAAGTTGCCGTCAACTCCATCTTGAAAATCGCAATGATCAACCCAAATACCTTGGCAATTGTCAAGTGTCATGTGATCGTTACCATCTACATCATAGGCTCCAGGTCCTTCAAATGTGATATTTCTAAAAATGACATTCCTTGAATCCTTTACATAAAATATTCCTGATCCTGAGGCTGTTTGATCTGTTGAAACTAACTTTGAACCTGGCAATCCAAAGATGGTTTTTCCAATAACACTACTTATATTTATTCTTCCATTGGCAGGAAAGGTAATCGTGCCTTGAATATGTATTACTTTAGAAGTAGAATTTGTTGCCTTGGTTCTTAAATCGTTATAGCTTGTCACGATTTCAGGTGTTACATTACCGCCTCCATTTACTGTGCCATATTCGGTGGCCCAACCAACTGGTTGGCATAGAAATTGTGCTTGAATGCTTTTTACTAATAGAAAGGATAATAATACTAACGGCAGTGGTGAGAGTAAATATTTCATTTTATTTAAAGTTTGATTTATAGTTTGTGAATTTTAAATTGTTGAAGGGAATTGATCGTTGAGAATGTTACTACATAAAATCCTGGAAGCAAGCTCGCTCCTATTTCAGCATTCTCGTCGGTCGTTTCGCCTATTTCAAGTATTTTACCATCAATGGAGGTGATTATGTATCTAAGTAATGCCTCTTTGGTGGCAACTCTAAAACAGGAATGACTTGGATTAGGATAGATAGAGATATCAATGCTTTTTTGAATATATTGAGGCTTGGAAAGGGAGATGTTTCCCTCTAAATCAATAACTTTGAGTTGAATATAGGGTTTTATTGACCCATTTATAAGGTTTAGATCTAAGGTAGTCCAATTGTTATTTTTTGATAATTTTACAAATTGAGGTTCTTCCCCCAATGTTCCATAAAGCAGGTAAATCTCTAAAACATCATTTGGATTTGCGAACTGCCAAAATGCCATCAACTTACCTTCACTGTTTGTTTCTACATAAAAATCTATAATGTCTATGGAAAGGGCACAATTTAAAACATCCGCACATACCAAGGTTCGATTACATGGATTCAGGTTACCTGCTGTCGCTTTTATGGATTGTATAAATCCTATCTCCGATGGTCGTGATGAACCAGCCCTGAAATATTCTTGCGTGGAAATCACCGTATTAGTACCTGAGTTAACATATGGATAAACAGGATCATTTGTATAATTAGCTATTTCACCTGTAATCATGATCCAATAAGAGATACCTGTGGTTGAACCAGAAAGGATATGGCCAATTGCCACTTTTCTTAAAGATGGTGTGCTGGTATTATTAAAATTATAAATTGGTGAAACGTACAACGGTGTCACCAGATTTGTATTTGAAAAAATCGAAATTTGATATGGAGAGGTACCAGCGCTATTTGTATTGTTGTCAGAATAAAAAAAGATGCTATCAATAGTAACTCGGCTTCCTCTTATCAAAATTCTTGTTCTTGCGTCTACACTATTGGTGGAACTTGCAGAAGTAAGCGGTTGATTCAAAATGGTTTGAAATGCATTCTCATCCTCAGCCCATAAGGTTCTTGCACATCCCGTTACTGATTTATAGGAGCCACTACCGACTTGTATCGTGCTATCGTTAATAATTGATGCACTTAGTGCTGTGCCTCCATTTGCCTGATTATACCATCGTATCTTTTGCAATCCATTAATTCTATTTGCCCTACTTACCGTAAATTGAGCCAAATCTCCAGTTGCACAATAGTAACCAGTGTTTGTTAATGCAGGCGAATACGTAGAAATATTGACTTGGTCTTGGGCTGTTGGGCAGCCCATCTTGGTTACTGTAACTTGATAACTGCCAGTTTGGCTAATGGGAAGAAGGCTATTTGATCCGGAAATTGTGCTTCCATTTCTTGCCCACTGGATAGTTACACCAGATGCACTCACCTGAGCATCTAAAGTGGTTGAAACCGGTTCACAAAGTTTTAAATCAGGTCCTAGCTCAACATTTATCTTTTTAAGTAGAATTACAGAATCAATTTTTGGACATGTTATTTGATCTCCAATAGAATCGTAACAAAGATAAATTTTATCAATGTTTGGGATAGATGAAACGGTGTATTGGTTTGTAGAAGCCAACAACCCTAAGGTAGATCTCCATGTATAAGTATGACTCAAAGCATTTATTTGAGGATTTAGAGTAAAAGGCAAATTTGTTTCGCAAACATTTAATGTATCTGGTAATAAAGAGGCCTTGCCATATAAAGTACGATTTTCAATGGCACTACAATTAGTAGTAAAAACAATATCATCCAATGCCAGATCGTTTCCAGTTGCTGTATTCCTCATATTGTCTATCCTTAAGACCAGCCCGTTTCCATTAAATGAACCTGAATTCCACGCAATAAAAAATTGTTGCCAATTTCTAGAAGTATTGCTAACGGTGACTACATTACCTATTTGAACACCATTAACGGAAAATCTTAGTTGCGGGGTATTGGTAAAATTTCTGTTGATATTCACGAACCATGCAGAAAAAAAATAAGTGGTATTACTCACAATACCATTAATACTGGTTTGATATGCAGCTCTTCCAATTGTGCCATCCACATCAATTATCATCATATTTCCAGTTCCAGTGGTATGATCTTTTAAAGTAGCAAAATCATTGTCCTTCAAAACCGGATCTGTACTTATACCCCAAGTACCAGGACTTGTGGCACCAGATGCAAAAGCAAATCCACTTGTGAAAGAACCATTAGCCCCTAAACTAAAGTTACCATTGGTAATTAAATTAGCTGTACCTGATGGCTCAGGACATATCTGACCGCACAGTGTACCGCAAGACAGAATCATAACAAAAAACCAAAATAACTTTAACCACATATCCTTTGTGTTCACATAAGGTTAATAAACTACAGGTTAAAATAAGTAACGATAAAATTTAAAAAAATATAAAAAAATATTAGTAAAATGATAAATTAAAATACAATGATTAGGAAAGTATACAGTCTTTTCCTTCATTATGCCAATATGTCATGTATTGAAAGTTTGGTGCATTTATTGTAAATTTGATGAATAATAAATAATTAAATTAGAAAGAGCTATGATATTCATTATTGGTATTGCTTTTATGCTTATTGGTATGTTTGTAAGCTGGAGGTTAAAAAAGAAGTTTGAGGAATATTCGCTTACCCCTTTACAGTCCAACTTATCGGGCAGAGAAATAGCGGAGCAAATGTTACGTGACAGTGGAATTAGAGATGTGAGAGTTATTTGTGTAGAAGGTCAACTTACCGACCATTATAACCCAGCAGATAAAACGGTAAATTTAAGTTCTGCAGTGTATCACGGACGAAATGCGGCTGCGGCAGCTGTATCCTCTCATGAGTGTGGTCACGCAGTGCAGCATGCTACCGCTTACAGTATGTTAGAATTTAGATCAGCCATGGTGCCAGTAGTAAACGTAAGTTCTACTGTATTACAATACATAAACATGGCGTTGCTGTTTGGTGCTGGATACCTATTCTATTCTAAAGGAGGGGCTGGAGACACCCTTTTGCTAATTTTAATAGCACTAAATGGTGTTATAACTTTGTTTTCCCTAGTGACATTACCTGTAGAGTTTGATGCAAGCCGTAGAGCTTTAGAATGGATTTCAAACAAAAGAATTGTAAATTCTAGCGAATATGCTTTGTCCAAAGATGCTTTAAAATGGGCTGCATTAACTTATGTAGTTTCTGCATTGGGTGCTTTAGCTAACTTGGCCTATTATGTAATGATCTTCTTAGGTAGAAGGGATGATGACTAGTAGACTATTTATCCCATTTTATGCATTAGAAAAATTTCAATTGTTTGAATAATATAAATATTCAATTGAAACTATATAGGTCAATTAGATTTCTTTACTTTTTGTTTTAACACAAAAAGTAAAGGCTATGAATAAAATGCTAAATTTCATTACGTTACGCCGGAAATGTTTGAAACTCGCGATTCGTTCCTCGCACTCAAACAACTAACATTTCTTAATCGCTCCACTCCTTGAAATTCTTAAAGCATTTTATTCATGGCCAATCCTTAACTCAAGAGTAAAATTTCATTTTACAATTATCTCATTTTATCTAAATAGTGCAATTCTAAGTTGATAGTTATGGAAAAATGACGACAAATTGATTTTGAGTGTTAAATCCCTTATTGCATTAAATAGAATAAATTTCCTATCCTTATTACAAGTCAATAATAAGGATAGGAAATTTATTTAATTTTCACGATTTGTCTTACGTAAACCTTGTTGTTTTTAATAATTTTAACAAAGTAGGTTCCATTTGCCAAGCCTTGTCCAATTTCGGTTGGTAAATTATGGGTGAAAGATTGGAGTAATTGACCATCTGTTTTAAGTATATCAATTCTGTTAATCTCGTTTTTAGTGTCTCCCAAATTGATTTTGAAACTATTTTCAAATGGATTAGGATAAATATTTAATTCTGAATCTGAGCCCTCTTCTGTACCTACAGATTCAATTGCCAAAGGTTGGCATGATGTAATTGCCGCAACCACCGGAATTCTACTACATGCTTTTCCTGTAGAAACAACTAGGTTATAAAACAAACTCCAAGAGTTAGCCCAAGTGACCCCATCATTCGCGCGAATAGTTGCTACATCAGCCACTGTTTGTGGCCATAAAACACCTCCTTGATTTCTAAAATAAAGTTGACCTGTCGTACCCACAGCATCTATTCTATAAGATTTTCCACTAGTAAGGCTTGCTCCTATATTAATGGTACTAAAAGACGAACTTATGGCTTGAGTAACAGTTCGCACGACAGTGTTATTTGAAAGATCTGTCACATTAATTGTAACCGTTTGTGCTCCGCTTTGAGGGTCTACATCAAGTTTTTCAAGTATAGTATTAGCAAGTGCAGCTATTACCAATCCCTTATCATTTGTGGCAAAGTCATTTCCACCTAAATCCCATGGGTTGGTTCCTCTGTTGCTTGGGCCATAGGTATAATTGGTGCCCGGAGTAGCTTGAACATAAAAGGTAGCGGTAGCAGTAATTTCTGGCGAATAAGTAGAGGAGGTAGCCAAAGAAGTTCCACCCAATAATTGGCTATACCAATTAAAAGGGCCTGTTCCTATGGCACTTAATTGGGCTGTGCCAGGAAGACAGAGGGTATCACCAACTACTGATGGAAGAGATGAGGTAATGACAACAGTGTCGGACCTAGGAGCACAATTGCTTGCATTCAAGGTTACACTATAAGTACCTGCTTGTGAAATATTAATGGTTTGTGTAGTAGTTGCTAAGCTTACGGAGTTGCGTCTCCATAGATATGAAATTCCTGTTCCGCTTACGCCAGCATCAAGTGTTAAAGTAGCGGGATTACACAAGTCAGCATCCATACCAAGATTAGGAGAAGATAACACAGTGGAAACCACAATTTCTTCTTGTCTTTTGCAGCCTGCAGAATCGACAAATACGGTGTAGGTTCCTCCTGTGTTAATGGCTAGGGTTGGTAAGTTGCCAGTTACTGGCAATCCATTTCGCTCCCAGCTAAATGTCCTATTGGTTGCTGTAAGTCCAGCATTGAGCGTAACATTGCCAGTACTACCACAAATGGAGATATCATTGCCTAAGTTAGGCACGCGGCAACTGATACCAATTGGCGGAAGTGTGACGTTTGTTCTTAATCTTATTAATCTGTTGGGAGTTTCCGTAAGGGCATACAACCTGCCATCTGGGGCTTGTCTTACATCTCTAAAACGGGCATAACCCCCTGCGTTTCTTGAAGCTACAACTACCTGGTCATTACTCATTTTTAGCCAATGTAAATGAGTGCCCGCCAAGGCTCCAATTAATATATCTGCTTCATTTGGGGCTTGGTTATTTTGCACAAATACCATTCCACTAGGGGCAATAGAAGGTACCCAATAAGTCAAGGGTGGTTCAAGGCCAGGTCTTGCAGTGTCTTCAGAAATGATCGTTCCATTATAGTCAATGCCAAAAGTTACCAAAGGCCAGCCATAATTTGCGCCTCTTTTAATTACATTAAGTTCATCTCCTCCTCTAGGGCCATGCTCGTGTGCATATATAAGTCCATTGGCTGGGTTCATCGCCATGCCTTGAATGTTTCTGTGGCCAAAAGAAAAAATTTCTGGTCTTGTGTTTGCTACGCCCACAAATGGATTGTCGGCAGGTACTGTACCGTCATCATTTAAGCGCATTACCTTACCTGCATGATTGTTTCTGTCTTGTGCGTTGGATGGCGTACCTCTATCACCCACTGAGAAATAAAGAAAATTATTTCTATCAAACGCGATCCTGGAGCCAAAATGCTGACCAGAATTAACTATTGGAAGCGCTGAAAATATTTGGGTAAAATTTTGTAAGGCATTTCCTACCAAAGTACCTCGCCCGATGGCAAGTGTTTGCCCGCCCGTAACTGCTACGGCGTAAGATAGGTACACTAAATTATTTGTTCTAAAATTAGGATGAAGCACGATATCTAGCAAACCACCTTGGCCCACTTGCGCAACAGTTGGCCCACCAGTAATAGCTACGGTGGTGTTGGTCAACATATTGTGTCGTCTTATATTACCACTTCGTTCTGTAAAAAGAATTTCATCATTATTTAAAAACGTTAAGGACCAAGGACTACCAATGTTATTGATTAAAATTTGGTCTACCGTCACTTCTGGATTGGTTTGTGCTTGAGATTGGTAATTAATAACTCCTATTAATAATGCCAAGCAAATAAGTGATTTTCTAAAGTTGATTGCATTCATAAGGTTTTTGTTTTGAAGTAAGTTAAATTAAAATATCAAATGTATTTATTTCTTTGAAAAGTTATAAAAATAGGAGTGATACTATTTTTATAATAAGTAATTGACACATAGTTGAGATTAATACTTTTATGTAGTCAAAGGTAATTGCATATTTAAAAATTGATTTCTATTAATGATTCAATTAATATAGATTTTAAATCAATTTTTCTTTACTAGATTGTTGGGGTTTCATTGAGGTAGGTGATAAACTGCATTAAATTTAATATTTCAGGTTAAAAAGAATGTAACTACTTTCACTAATTGTTCAATATTTGGGTGTTCTACCCCCAATTCATAATTTTATACAACAACTGTAAAAGCCGACTAGAAATTGCAGGAAAATAAAACACAGAAGTAATGAAGTGTTAATTTATCAAATTCACTTAGTGGTTAAGTAAAAAAGGCATATCACTGAAGACATGCCTTTTAACAGAAATTACTTTATCTTATTGTTTACTCAACCTTAAATTTTAAGCAATTAAGGTTGAGTAATTATCAAACTTAACATTTGAAATAATCATTACGCTAGTTTATTATTTTAAATCAAATCTGTCTAGATTCATTACTTTAGTCCAAGCAGCTACAAAATCTTTAACAAATTTTTCTTTGGCATCGCTAGAAGCATAAACTTCTGCCAATGCTCTTAATTCTGAATTCGAACCAAATATCAAATCTGCTCTTGTAGCTGTCCATTTGATCTCGTTTGTTTTTAAATCTTTTCCTTCAAATTCTTCGTTTTTGTCATTTTTCGGACTCCAATTCACATTCATTTCTAACAACTTAACAAAAAAGTCATTTGTTAATTGGTCTTTGCTAGTAGAAAAGATTCCATGTGAAGAGCGATTGAAGTTAGCATCCAAAGAGCGCATGCCACCTACTAAAACAGTCATTTCAGGAGCGCTAAGGGTAAGCTGTTGTGCTTTATCAATTAATAACGCCTCTGTTGGTATCGTGTACTGATTTTTGGCGTAGTTTCTAAAACCGTCAGCTAGTGGTTCGAGTAACACAAATGAATTGACATCAGTCTGTTCTTGGGTTGCGTCCATTCGACCAGGGTTAAAAGGAACAGCAACGTTGAAACCTGCATTTTTCGCTGCTTGCTCTACTGCCACATTGCCCGCAAGCACGATGAGGTCAGCCATAGATATTTTAGCGTTTTTTGAATTCGCATTAAAATCCGCTTGTATTTTATCAAGTATGGAGAGTACTTTAGTCAATTGAACCGGATTATTAACTTCCCAATTTCTTTGAGGTTGTAGACGTATTCTTGCACCATTTGCACCACCTCTTCTGTCTGTAACACGGTAAGTACTAGCAGAGGCCCAAGCAGTTCCCACCATTTCACTTATTGACAAGCCCGATTTTAATATGATTGCTTTAAGTTTCGAAAGATCTTTCGCAGAAACAACTACAGCACTTTTGGTAGGTATAGGGTCTTGCCAAATTAAGTCTTCTTTAGGAGCTTCTGGCCCTAAATAGGTAGTTTTTGGCCCCATATCTCTGTGGGTAAGTTTAAACCAAGCCTTGGCAAAAGCTAAATTAAATGCTTCAGGATTTTCCAGAAATTTTCTAGAAATTTTTTCATATTCAGGATCAAAACGTAATGACAAATCGGTGGTAAGCATGTAAGGCTTATGTTTTACATCTTTCTCAAATGCGTCTGGAATTATTTTATCGTCTGTTTTTGCAATCCACTGCTGCGCACCAGCAGGACTTTTGGTCAATTCCCACTCATATTTGAAAAGGTGTTTAAAATAGTCCTGACTCCATTGGTTGGGTGTGGTGGTCCAAGTAACTTCTAGGCCTGAGGTGATGGCATCTTTGCCTTTACCACTTTTGTAGCTACTTTTCCATCCAAGACCTTGTTGTTCTATACTTGCTGCTTCAGGATCTGCACCTACTAGTTTGGCATCTCCTGCGCCATGTGTTTTTCCAAGCGTGTGCCCTCCAGCTATCAACGCAACGGTTTCTTCATCGTTCATACCCATTCTTCCAAACGTTTCACGAATGTCTTTAGCTGCAAGTTTAGGATCAGGATTTCCATTAGGCCCTTCTGGATTCACATAAATGAGACCCATTTGTACTGCTGCAAGTGGTTTTTCTAGATTTCTATCTCCACTATATCTTTTGTCGTCAAGCATTTTTGTTTCTTTGCCCCAATACACATTTTCTTCAGGCTCCCATACGTCCTCTCTTCCTCCTGCAAATCCAAAGGTTTTAAATCCACACGTTTCTAAGGCTACATTACCTGTCAAAATCATGAGATCAGCCCAAGAGATTTTGTTGCCATATTTTTGTTTTATAGGCCATAACAATCTTCTAGCTTTATCAAGGTTAGTGTTGTCGGGCCAACTATTAAGTGGTGCAAATCGTTGTTGGCCAGCTCTAGAGCCACCTCGTCCATCACCTGAGCGGTACGTGCCTGCGCTATGCCAAGCCATCCGAATAAAAAATCCTGCATAATTGCCATGATCTGCTGGCCACCAATCTTGGGATTGGGTCATCAAATCTTTTAAATCTTTTTTCAAGGCAAAATAATCCAAACTTTGAAAAGCCTTGGCATAAGAAAAACCATTATCCATTGGATTGGACAAATCGGAATTACTTCTCAAAAGTTTTACATTTAATTGATTTGGCCACCAATCTTTATTGGTAAACACTTTAGTTGAAGAAGCATCTGCTTTTAACTCTTTTGTAACAGAAGCATCTGTTTTAAAATCCGTTGCAACTGAAGCTTTGCTATCATGGCCAAAAGGACATTTGCCTTCCTTTTTGTCTTGAGCGTAAATATTTGATAAAAATATCAAACTAAGAATAAAGTAAATCTTTTTCATCGTGTTTTGCTTTAAGTGAGTAGCACTAAAACAAATGTACACATTGCATCAAAAGGAAAGAAATTGATTGTTTCTATAAGGGCATAGAGAAAACCGATAATAATAATGTAAGATGTTGTAAATCAGTATTCAGCACTTGGTCAAATGGCCTAATACCCCTCAACATTTTTTGATCTGCGTGATTGCAGTCCATTTTGAACAACAATCTGTTTTAAAAATCAAAAAAGGACTGTTCCTGTGGCAACGAACAGTCGCTTTTTTGGTTATTACCTGCAATATGTTTGATGATTCTGTTTGAGGTAAATATTTTTTTCTTGTATAAAATAGATTCAATCTCAGGAAGATTTCCTAGAACTTCTAACAATCTTTTCTAGTTCATCCCATTGTTCTGGTTTGATGATGTCTAACATATTAAATTCGCCAGCACCTTTTAGCCATTCTCCGCCATCTATAGTTACTATTTCGCCAGTCATGTAAGCAGAAAAATCGGAAATAAGATAGGTTGCTAAATTAGCTAGTTCGTAGTGTTCTCCGAATCTTTTAAGTGGTATTTTATACTTAGGATCAAACATTTTGGCCACTTCTCCCGGGAAAAGTCTACTCCAAGCTCCTTCTGTTGGAAATGGCCCTGGGGCTATAGCATTTGTTCTAATGCCATATTTGGCCCATTCTACAGCCAAGCTTCTGGTAAGTGCAATAACACCCGCTTTGGCACAAGCAGAAGGTACTACATAGCCAGAACCTGTGCTCGCATAAGTAGTAACAATACTTAAAATGTTACCTTGTATTTTGTTTTCAATCCAATATTTACCAAGTGCCAAAGTACAGTTATAGGTGCCTTTTAAAACGATATCAACTACTACATCAAATCCTTTATGAGTGAGCCGTTCCGTTGGGCTAATAAAATTTCCAGCAGCATTATTTAATAATGCGTCTACTTTACCAAAGTTGGCAATGGAAGCTGCTAAAAGTTGCTCTATTTCCTCATAGTTACGAACGTCACAGGCAATTGGCAGTACTTGCCCTCCTGTGCTGGTACTTAATTCTTGAGCCGTTTTCTCTAAAACTTCAATTTTTCTGCTCGCAATTATTACTTGTGCACCTAAATGCAAACAGGCTTCTGCCATGGAACGGCCTAACCCAGTACCACCACCGGTTATGATAATAACCTTTCCCGAAAGTGCATTTACAGATAACATGAGTTTTTCTTTCATAATATGTAAAAAGTTTGATATTCCTCCCTAATCCCTAATTATTCTATTGATAATAAACTAAATAATTTTTTCGTGTCATTTCTTAACCTATAAACTAAGTTCAAATGATAATATATTTAACTGGTCAATCATTGGTAATAACACAAATTTCAATTAGCTTAGATATTGAAATCCAATGGTCAATAAGCTGAAAACCATTAATTTTTGCAAATGTCATATTTGGCTTACGTAATTTAGATATGTCAGTTATATTTGTGATAAGAAATTTTAATTTTTTTCAATATTATTTCATGAATAAACTCCATTTAGCAATTTCTGGTAAGATTGTAGTCTTCTTGTTAACAGGTATTTTAACCTCTTGTTTGGTTTCTAAAAAGAAATTGGATGATATGACTACAAAAAAGGTTAAAGCCGAGTTAGAACGTGAAGCGTGTAACGACAGCCTTATCAAAGCAAAAAAAATGGTTGATAGTTTGTTCAATTCGCTTTCTGAAAGCCAGAATTATACAAGTAAGCTCAGGAATGATTCCACAAAACAAAAATCATTGCTAGACAAAATGAATAAAATCTATTCTGAGGAAGCACAAAATCATGAGAAATTAAAAAAGGATTATAAAGAATTGTTGGATATCAGTACTGCTGAGGCTGGTAAATTAAACAATTATATTACCAAAAAGGAACATGAACTTATAACCCTTGAAAACAGAGTAAATAAACTTAGCCAAGATTTAAAAGCACGAGAAATACGTGTTCAAGAATTGGAAGAAGTTTTGGCTAATAAAGACAAAGCAGTAAAAGAACTTAAAACCAAGGTGAGTAATGCTTTACTTAGCTTTAAAGATAAAGACCTTACTATTACTGTAAAAAACGGGAAAGTTTATGTATCACTTGCAGAGCAACTTTTATTTAAATCTGGGAGCACCAAAGTAGATGAAAAGGGAGTGGAGGCATTAAAAAAATTAAGTGGTGTATTAAAAGAGCAAAAAGAAATAAATGTAATGGTGGAAGGACATACAGATGATGTGCCCATTGTAAAAGGCACCAATGGTATGGTGGATAACTGGGATTTAAGTGTTTTAAGGGCTACTGCTATTACTCGTATTTTAACCAATGAAGGTGTGCAAGCACAAAAAATTACTCCATCAGGGAAGGGAGAGTTTTCGCCAATATCTGAGGCAAAAACGGCGGAAGCAAGACAAAAAAATAGAAGAACAGAAATTATTTTAACACCTAAACTTGACGAACTTTTTAAAATTTTGGACAATAATTAACCCTATTTAACAAATGAAAAATCTATTTAACGAAACTGAAATGCACCAAATGATATCACGTATTAATCATTTGAGTGATACAACGCAACCCTCTTGGGGCAAAATGAATGCTGCACAAATGTTAGCACATTGTAGTGTTGCCTATGAAATGGTTTATGAAAATAAACATGCAAAACCGAATTTTCTTGTAAAACTATTGTTAAAAGCTTTTTTAAAGGATACAGTGGTTGGCAAAACGCCTTATAAACATAATTCACAAAGTGCTCCAGCTTTTATTATAAAAACAGAAAAGGATTTTGAATTGGAGAAGAAACGTTTAATTGAATATATCATAAAGACTCAACAATTAGGTGGAGCATATTTTGAAGGTAAGGAGTCAAATGCATTTGGCAAACTAACTACCACAGAATGGAATACCATGTTTTCTAAGCATTTAGAACACCACTTGACGCAGTTTGGGGTATAAATAGATGATTTTTAAAAACCCAAATTATTCATTCAGGTATATGTTTACATACAATAAATCCCTATTCTAATGAGTAATTTGGGTTACTTCAAGTCAAGTTAATTAATAGTCCAAATAATAATCACTTGGTTTTGGACAATACCTTATGAAGAAAGTACTTAATAAAAATAAATTCATAAAAGGTAATAAACAACAAAGCACCTAATACATCAAGCAGGATGTCGGTGCCTCTTGCATGTCTATCAGGGAGGAAATACTGAATTGTTTCGTCTATGAATCCTAAAAGACCAATAGTAAGTAAACTGCAAATAAGAACTTTGTAAAAAGGTTTTGCCAATTTTTGAATAAAAAGATAAACTAATATTCCCTCAAAACCATAATAAAGTACGTGTGCAAACTTTCTGATTTCAGTATTATAACCACCCATTTGTACCGAATCTAGGGCAATTTGTGTGGTTTTGCCACTAGAGATGGAGTAGTTGTTAAGCACCAGTAGTAAAAGATACCAGCCTAATGGCAAGGCTAGACTTATCCAAAAATTTCTATCCGTTTTCATAATTGTTTTGAGCCATCTTTAGTTTTCTTTCTTCTAAAATTCTAACCGTGTCTACACATGCGTTGAGTTCAAATCCTATCAAAAGTATGTAAGAGATAAGGTAGAACCAAAGCATAAGTGCAATGAGTGTACCAATTGAACCATATACTTTATTATAAGTAGCAAAATTATTAAGATAAACAGAGAAGCCTAAAGAAACTAGGATAATAAGAATGGTGGCAACTACTGATCCAAAGGACAAAAAACCAAACCGCTTATGCAGAGCTGGTGCATAATAATATATAAATGAGATTGAAAAGAAAAATGCGATTATTACCATTAAGTACCTTAAAATGAGCAATAAATACCAAATGTAATTGTCAAAAATTTGTGTGTTTTTTTCTAAATATCCGAGCACCAGCTCTCCAATAGTAATTATAACAATGGCTATTAATAAAACGAATATTAACATAAAAGTAATGGCTAATGCAATTAACCTTGTTTTTAAAAACCCACGTTTATCCACGGTTTTATAACAGTTGTTAAAGGCTCCCATCATGGCTAAGCTACCATTCATAGCCGCATACAAAGACAACAAAAATCCTAAAGAAAGTAAACCTCCTCTTTGTTTGCTTACTATATCTAAGATGGTTTCAGAAGCTTGGTCAAACAGACTTTTGGGCATAGTATTGCTCAAAAACTCCATTATTTCAACGTCAAGATGGGCAATTGGTATGTATGGAATAAGGGTAAAAATAAAAATAATACCTGGGAAAACCGACAAAATAAAGTTGTAGGCCATGGCATTTGCTTTTGTTTGTAAATCGTCTTTCTTTATTTGATTAAAAAATATTCGCAACACTTCAAACAAGCTTACTTTGTACCTACTTACTTTTAAGTTTTTTAGAAGATGGGTAATTTGCTTAATAAAACTTGAGTCCAAAACCATGTTTTGGAGCTTTGAAATTCTATTTTTCATGACTTAAAAAATTAAAAAATAAACTTTATTCCAACAGCTTAATTGGCTTTGAACTTTGCCATTCACTTAGATTACTCTCAAGAGTTAAAATTCCCCTACTGCCAGCAGCATGATAAAAAACTTGAGTATAGGCCAACTTTATCCTTTTAATATTTACCATAGCTCCCAAGCTTAGTCCCGACCAGCCAGAATTACCAGATTCAGATTTTAATTCACTTCTTCTTAAAAAATTATAACCAAATCTTAATTGCACATTTTCACTCAAAATTCCTTCAGCACCTATCACAACGTGCCTTGCCAATTGATCAATTACGTTAGGTTTTTTATTAGTAGAAGCACCTGTTGCATCCACATTGATCTTGGAATTAGGGTCGTAATATGCTATGTCATATCTGTACAACTTATGAATAGTGAGGGAAATCCTCAAAGGCATGTGCTCAGGTTTAATACTTGCACCTAACTGAATATCAGTGGGTAGCCTTGTATTACTTTGTGATTGATAATTTTTAAGAGGGATTCCTAAGTTTTTAAATAATAAGCCTATAGTGAAATCTCTAGTAGGATGTTTAAATTGTCCTCCCATATCGCCAAGCAATGCATAGGAACTATAATTTTCAAAATAAGATCCAGCCATTTTAACAGTACCTCCAATGGCAAAATTACCAATCTGCTGACCTTGGCTATAACCGATTGCAAATTCTCTACAACTGAAATTGCCTTGATAATTGCCTGCCGCATCAAAATAAGAAAACTGCCCAAAGTCTACAAACTGAAGCGCCAATCCATAAGTACCCAACACCGGACTAGTTCTAGAATACGCAATATTACTAGCCTGAATATCAGCAAAATATCTAAAATAGTTTACTGATAAGTGGTTGTGCATTTGTTTATTTAAAGAAGCTGGGTTAAAAATTAGTGAATTAACATCTCCATCTCTAAACGAAACATTCTCGCCACCTACACCCGCTATACGTGCATTGGTTGGCAAAGTCAAAAATTGATATGAGGACTTACCCCCAATTTGACACAAGCCTAAAACGGGCAAAAGTAGAATAAGAAAAACAACCAAGGGCTTATTCATGTTGACAAAGCAAATTAACTAAATACCTGCCTTAAACGTTAATTAATTCCGTTTTATTATCCGGAATTTCAAATATTAATGGCATTGATACTTTTTCAGGCAATATGGCTACTGCAAAAACCTCTTCAATTTTGTCTACATAATGAAATTGTAGTTCAGTTATATAGGAGGCATTAATCTCTTCTACGTCCTTTTTGTTTTTACTACACATAATAATCTCCTTTATCCCAGCTCTTTTGGCAGCCAATATTTTTTCTTTTATCCCACCAACTGGTAGTACCTTGCCTCTTAAGGTTATTTCGCCTGTCATCGCAAGATTTTCCTTTATTTTTCTTTGCGTAAAAATTGATGCCAAAGAAGTCGCCATGGTTATGCCTGCAGATGGCCCATCTTTAGGCACTGCACCAGCGGGTACGTGTATATGCAAATCATAATTATCGAAAATACGATAATCGATTTCAAAATCACTGGCATGGGCTTTTAAATACGACAAAGCTGCAGTGGCCGATTCTTTCATCACATCACCGAGTTGTCCAGAAATAATTAGCCTACCTTTCCCCTTGTTCAAGCTTGACTCTATGTATAAAATATCACCACCTACAGGAGTCCAAGCCAGACCAATCACCACACCTGCCATGTCGTTTTTTTGATAAGTCTCCTTTTCAAAATATTCGGTTCCTAGCAGTCTAACCACATCCTCATTGTGCAATAGCCTTTTGTATTCTTCATTTAAGGCTATTTTTTTTGCTATTTTCCGAGCCACAGCTCCTACTTCCCTATCAAGATTACGCACCCCAGACTCGCGCGTATATCCTTCTATAACCTTCACAATGGCATCGTCTGCCAAGTTAAAATCTTTAGCTTTGAGTCCATGGTCACGCCTTTGTTTAGGTAAAATATGTTTTTTGGTAATATCTACCTTCTCTTCAAGAGAATAGCCATTAATTTCTATCACTTCCATTCTATCTCGAAGAGCAGGATGTATGGTGTCTAATGAATTGGCAGTTGCAATAAATAGGACCTTTGATAAATCAAAATCAAGCTCCAAATAATTATCGGAAAATGTAGTATTCTGCTCAGGATCGAGCACTTCTAACAAAGCCGAGGAAGGATCGCCTCGGTAGTCAGCACCAACCTTATCTATTTCGTCAAGGATAAAAACAGGATTATTAGAACCAGCCTTTTTTAGGCTTTGAATAATTCTTCCTGGCATGGCTCCTACATAAGTTTTCCTGTGGCCACGGATTTCAGCCTCATCGCGCACACCACCTAAAGACAACCTTACATATTTTCTATTAAGTGCTTTGGCCACTGATTTCCCCAACGAGGTTTTGCCTACACCCGGAGGGCCATAAAGGCACAAAATAGGCGCCCGCATGTCTTTTTTTAATTTTAATACTGCCAAATATTCTATTAGTCTT
Source organism: Cytophagaceae bacterium (assembly GCA_027488865.1). Taxonomy (GTDB): domain Bacteria; phylum Bacteroidota; class Bacteroidia; order Cytophagales; family UBA9547; genus JAIYAU01. Next base: position 19,190 of record JAIYAU010000038.1, on the reverse strand, counting down.
TCTTTAACCTTCTCTAGCCCAGAGTGTTCATCGTCTAAAATCTTCTTGGCTCTTTTTAGATCAAAATTATCTTTGGTAGTTTCAGACCAAGGTAGGTCTATTATGAACTCACAATAGTTGATGGTTACTGGGTATTCAGCAGCTTGCGGATTGATTCTCAATAATTTGTCAAGTTCTTTATTGAGGTGTTTGATGGCATGTGCAGGTAATTTTTTCTTCTCGGCTTTCAGCCTTAATTCTTGAACTTCCTTTTCAGGGGTGTCATATCCAAGCTCATCTTGCAATACCTTCATTTGCTGGCGAAGGAAGTAATCGCGTTGTTGTTGATCTAGGTCGTGATGAACCTTGTTATTGATTTCATTTTTAAGCTCTAATAATTGAATTTCCCTTAACAAATGCTCTAATAAATTGGTGGCTCTTTTAAGGCCATCGTTGGTTTCTAATAACGTTTGTTTATCAACTACTTCAGCATTAATATTAGAAGATAAAAAGTGAGTTAAAAAAGCTGGGCTCTCAATATTATCTAGAGCCATTTGTGCCTCACGAGGTATCTCAGGGTTAAGTTTTAAAATTCTTGTGGCCGCATCTTTAAGATTTTGTATCAATGCTTTGTCTTCCCTATTTAGTTTTGAAGGGAAATTTTCAGGCAAAATTTCTATCTTGGCAGTTATGTATGGATCTTGTTGAACAATTTCTTTTATTTCAAACCTTGATTGGCCTTGTATAATTATGGTTGTATTACCATCAGGCAGCACAAGCATCTTTAGTATTTTGGCAACAGTTCCTACTTTATAAATATCATTAACACCTGGTTCCTCATTGGTAGCATTTTCTTGAGCTATTACCCCAAGAGTTCTATCTCCTTTATACGCCTTTTTTACCAATTTTATAGATTTTTGCCTTCCCACAGTAATAGGCAAAACCACTCCAGGAAAAAGCACTGTATTTCTTACAGGTAAAATAGGAATAATCTCTGGGTAAGAATCCTTAGAACTGTTTTCCTCATTTGGTAAAAACGGAATAAGTTCACCAGTTTCATCTTCAACAAACTGAGATAATTTCATTAAATTTAAATCTAATTCTTTATGCATAAAATTTAGCAGGCATTCACACGCCAAATTGCGTATGGTTGGTATTGCGACAGTTCAATAGTCATGCCAGCATCAAAATTAAGGATTTAACGTGACAAATGGCATTTTAATGTTTTTACTCTTTAAATAATTGCCTATATAATTCTATTAATGAGGCAAATATTGTATTTTTGTTTTTGTTTAAGCATTTAATTTATCAGCTTATACCCATATATGTTCATTAAAAGGCTACTTTTTGTAATATTATTTTCCTTTTTTATTAGCCTTTTTTGTTTTGGTCAAAAAAAGAAAAAAGATAATTACAAAGTTGCAGATCAAATTTCCATTGATACCAGCACTTTTTTGGACAAAAACGACGATCCAGAATTCCAATTTATTTTTAACAACATAAATCGGATAAACTATTACCAAGACCCTGTTTTACTAGGTCAAATCAAAAAATTAGAAGCCCAAGGCGATTTTGATAACCTTAAAATGGCACTTACCAACTACATCACTAAGTTTGGTATCCAAAATTTTTACAAGGACACAGAGTTAATATGGAAACTTGCACAGCTCTACGAAAAAGATCAACAAGTAGAAGAAGCGGTATTTTTATACAAATTGGTTTTAAAACATCATAGACACACCATTGATGGTGGAAAGGTGCGTCGACACTATGACACATTGTCAGAAAACATTGAAGATCGATATGTTCCCTTGAACTATTATTATGAACTTGTAGAATATCGACGCTCCATAGATACCTTGAGGCCGCCTCACGGTGTTTTTATCAATATGGGCTCCGAAATAAATTCTAAAAAGGAAGATTACGCCCCTACCATGTCGGTGGACGAAAATACTATTTTTTTTACCTCAAAAAGAGGTATTCCAAAATCTGCCGTTTCTCAGATATCTAATGAGGATATATATTTTTCTAAAATGGAAGATGGACTTTGGAACGATGCAGAACCATTTAAGGCCATTAACTCCATATATAATGAAGGTTCGGCGTGCATCACAAGAGATGGGCGAACTTTGTATTTTTCTCGCTGCGACTCTCCTGATGGATATGGTAATTGTGACTTATACATAACAAGCATGGATGACCAAGGAATATGGAGTAAGCCAGCTAATTTGGGTGTGTTTGTCAATAGTAAATCATGGGATTCACAACCCGCCTTATCACATTCTGAAGATACATTATATTTTGCATCTGACAGAATTGGGGGTTTTGGATTAGCTGATATATATTATACGATCAAGGATCCACTTACTGGCAGGTGGTTTCCTGCACAAAATTTAGGACCAATTATCAATACAAGGGAAAACGAGGCAAGCCCATTTATTCACCCAAATTACAACGTTTTGTATTTTAGTTCAACTGGTCACATGCTTAAATTTGGTAATTTTGATATTTATAAAAGTAGAAATATAAGCGGCATGTGGCAAGAACCAAGAAGCACAGGCCCTTTGGTAAATGGTAAAGGCAGCGAATATTATTTTACCATAGATGCGGACGCCAAAAATCTTTATTATGCCAGATCAGAAGAAAACGATGTGAAAAATTTAGATCTTTTTTCGTTTCCGTTGCCCATGGAGGCCCAGCCAAATGCTATAACTGAATTAAAAGGTTCTCTTACAGATTCTGCTACAGGTAAGCCATTTCATGGTATAGTATCCGTAATTGACATTACTAACGGCCTCGAAGTGGCTCCTAAGGAATTAAGGCCAGATGGAAGTTTTAATTTTGACTTGATCGACCATGCTGATTATTTACTCATTATTCAAGGTGAGGATTTTTTTAGGGTTGAGCAAAAAATTCATTTGAATGGCGATACATCACTCAAAATTAGAACTCCAAGCATTAAATTTAAACGGCTACAATTTGCTTCACTCAATTTTGAGAATGGCAAAGCTGATATTTTAGAGGAAATGCACGGTGATTTAGATAAACTATTTAACTACCTCATTGATAATCCTGAAGTAAAATTGACCATTTCTGGACATACAGATACCGATGGTGATCCTAAAGCCAATCTGGATCTCTCACAACGTAGAGCAGATGCCATAAAAAACTATCTAACACTTAATGATCTTGTGGAAAAAGAAAGAATTACTGCAATAGGCTATGGCAGTTCTAAACCTATTAAGGAAGAGTTAACCATGGAAGATAAAAAAGTAAATCGCAGGGTTGAATTTCAAATAATAAGACCAGACGAACATTAACCCAGTTGTGACACTCGTTTTTTTTACCTAAGTACCTACAATAAACCTTCATTTTTGTTTTACTCAATTTAAATTTCATATGGTTGCCAAGGAATAATGTTAGTTAATTTTAGTCAATATATTTTTGTAGGTTTCTCATGGTTGTTAATCTAATTTATTTTACATTTACCTACACTAAAACTTATATGATATGAAAACTTTATCCTACTTATCGATTTTTGCTTTTCTGTTTTTTGTAGTTTTTTCTTGCAAACCAAAAGATAAAGACACTGCTAAAAATGAAAATCCAGAGCAACCTGTTTATGAAAGTTTAGATTCGGTAATAAAATATGCCGATAATGCAGTATTTGCCAGAAATGCCTATATAGATGCAGCTGCAACTACACCAGCCACTAAAAATGGAGATCCTACAGCCACAATAAAGACGTCAAAAGGATTCGTGCCATTTATGGGGAGCACAACTATATCTTCTTTTTTGGGTAACCAAGTGCCTTCTCAATCGGAAGGAGGATATCCTAAATTTTATTCAGAAGATGGTGGATTTGTGCATATTTATAATGGAGTAGATTTATCGTATTCCTTTTCTGCAAAAGATTGTGAATCAGGATGTCCAGATAAACCAGCAGTAGGAGAGTTTTATTATGTGTGTAGACCTTATTTGTCCACCACGTATGAGGCATTGATGTCTGGCGTTGGAGCACCTACTTTAAAAATAATAGCCTCTGCAAATCCATCTGAGCAAATTAAGTTGAGATTTAATAATAATGATTTTTTGCCAAATTCCAAAGATTACGATTTTAGTGCCCCTTACGACACCATGTACACGGTAATTTATAGGTTTGTTTATAAAGCTGGCAAAGTCACTATTTACATTACAAACCACAAAGGTGACAATCAAAAATTTGGTGAAACGACTCTTGATTCCAAATCATTTTTTAGAACTATTGGAATTGGAACAAGCTCACACCCAATGACTCATGACTTTTTTGCTTATGTTGTTAAAATAGGTGGACAGTTCACAGATAGTCAAAATGCAACAATACTTGCAACCTTAAAGAAAAATTTCCCAATTGGTAAGCGACCTGATAAGCCTATGGCTTTTCCTTCTTTTTCTTCTGATGGTAAGGTAATAAAAGTAAAAATAAACTATGTACCTAGTAAGTCTTATCCTAATGCTAAAATCGACTCTGCAAAATCAGTATTGAGGTGGTTTATAAAAGATAATATCAATGCACCAGCCGATGTTAATGGCAAAAAAAATGGTTTAGACAAGCAGATCTTAATTAAAACCACTAACTGTAAAGATGGCTTAGAACTTAAAATTGCAGATTATCCGCAACATTTTGTAAAAGGAGTCTCCCAAAAAAATGGAGTAGCCATAGATATTAAAGTAGTTGATGATTCTCCAGCGGGTAGTTTTGTTGTGCCATTAACTAACTTTCCCAACGACAATCTTTATGATCCTAAAAACTAATTTTAATAATGCCTTAGATAAAATATATCTAGGGCATTATTCCATACACAGCACCACCTATCGCATTATTTGATGCACCTGTTACTGAAGCAAGGCTATTAAATTGGCCATTAATACGTAACATTCCTAAAAATGCAAATATAAGTGCCTCTTTAAAGTCAACTGTTTCTTTATCTGGAACTACTACCTCCACAGTGGTACAATCTTTAAGTTTAGAAATCAAAAAGGAATTATGGGCACCTCCACCTGTTACAAGCATTTTTGAGCCGTCCGTAATGCTTGGCATTATTGCCTTTGATATTTGCATACATAAATGCATAACATAGGTATGCAATTTGTCCTCAATTGGAATATCAAAATTGTGTAGTATTGGAAACACGACAGCATCCACCCATTCTCTTCCGAGAGACTTTGGCGGGGTTAAAGCATAATATTCAACTAAATTGAGCTCATCAAATAAATTTGTATTAAAATGGCCAGCTTTCGACAATAAGCCATCATCGTCATAGGCATAACCAATTTGATTAGCTAAATTATTCAGTACAATATTAGCCGCAGCTATATCAAAGGCTTCAATTTTTGATTTCGCATTTATGGTTACATTGGCAATACCGCCCATATTTAAGCAAAATTGATATTCACCAAAAAGCAACTGATCTCCGAGTGGCACTAATGGCGCTCCTTGGCCACCCAAGGCTACATCTACAGACCGAAAATCGCATATAACCGGAATATTGGTAATAGCGTAAATATCCGCACCTGAGCCAATTTGACTGGTAAATCCTAACTGAGGCTGATGAAAAATCGTATGACCATGACTAGCAATATAATTTGGCTGAATTTTATTGCTTTCAACGAATTCATTAATAAAACTACCCAATAATCTTCCGTACTCGTGGTTGGTCTTTTCAAACTCATAAGCTGATCCTTTTGACAAGTTTTTAAGTCGTGTTTCCCAATCCTTAGAGTAGGTGTAGGTATATGCCTGATGAATCACGTATTGCCATTGGTCGTTTTGCTGAAAAAATTCGCAATAGGCTAAATCGACTCCATCAAGGGAAGTGCCGGACATTACACCAATTATTTTCATTTTTTATAATTTCTTAAACCCAAAAAAGGATGATTTTAAATAAAATTGTACTTACTATAAATTTTATATTGCCAAAAATATCCTACCATTAACCAGATACTTTAGGTAGACGACAAAATCCTTATCTACATAATTTAAATGATCAAGCTTTCAAAGATAACAGCTAGACTACTATTGTCCTATTGGAGTTGAGTAGAAAATTGCCGTTTAAACATTTTTGTTGGTACTCTCTGGTTTAACTCAATTATAACCTGATTTGGTACAAATACATCCTCTATTCTTACCTATGCCTTATTATTTCTGCTCTATTTTTGGTATTGAATTAAAACCTAGATAAAATGAATTAATATCAAAACTACATCAATTATGCATCTAGTAACTTTGATATCATAAATGTTTGTGAATTTTAAACGCTCTTGTTTAAAGTAATAGCATTCAAGATCTTCATCAATCTAGAATAAATAATTATGTTAAAGTCTCTCAAAAACTACTTCAATAAATGCCTGTTGGTTATGGGTATTTCTATAACCTTTGCAAGCTTTGGTCAACGAACGTTTGTACATCCAGGTGGAACACACAACCAAGCAGAACTTGATTTTGTAAAAGCAAAAATCACCGCCAACGAGCAACCATGGCGTGGAATTTTTAATCAAATGGTAACCATCGCCACTGCCAACAACAGAACTACGGCACCAACCGACGAAAATGGACAAAAGGCAGATGCCAGAAAGGCTTATGCAAATGCCTTGGCATGGTACTACACGGGTAACGCGACCTATGCACAAAATGCTATTGATGTGCTTAATGTTTGGGGAAATACTTTTACAGGATACACCCCACTCGTTGGGCAAAATCAACTACAAGGGGGCTGGATAGGTGCGTTGTTAGGGCCAGCAGCAGAAATTATGCGGGGTTATAGTGGATGGGCTCCTGCGGATATGGCAAGGGTACAAAATATGTTTAAAACGGCTTTTTATCCTGTATTAAACACCATGAGCACCTGGAACGGCAATGTGGATCTTACCCAAATAGATGCGATGATGAATATCGCAGTTTTTTGTGAAGACGAAACAGAATTTAACCTAGGTATACAGCGACTAAGGGCGCGTAATTTAAATTACTTTTACGTTACCACCGATGGAACACGTACTGACAACGCAAACTGGTTTAACCCTACTGCTTGGGTAAATGGTCTCACACAAGAAACGTGCAGGGATAACGGCCACCATGCACAATATGCCATGGCCTCGGCACTTCATGCTACAGAGGTAGCTTGGAACCAAGGAGTAGACTTATACACTGAAAACGAACAAAGATACGTTGCCACTTTGGAATTGATGGCCAACCAAATACTTACTGGACAAATGCAAGGAACTTGTGCTAATAATGCTACCACAGCAAGTTTATTTGCCACTTGGGAAGTTGGTTATAACCATTATCACAATAGAAAGGGACTTAGCTTGCCGTATACCAATTCACTCATTACAACAAGGGTACGTGCCAATGGGCAATCTGACTGGAACATCTTTTTTGAAACATTAACGCATAACTTAGACGGCTACGTGACCAACTCATGTACAACTCCTGCACCTGTGGTAACAAGTCCTGTTAATTATGCCATAGGAGATGTGGCCAACCAGCTGACAGCAACAGGTACTGATCTTAAATGGTATAGCACTATAAGTGGTACGGCTTCTTCAACTGCTCCTACACCAGCAACTACTACAGCAGGCACTTCTACCTACTATGTTTCTCAAACATTAAATGGATGTGAAGGTCCCAAAGCGAGTATTACCGTAGGAATTATGAAATTATTTAAAATACCAAAAACTATAACAACTCCTACTGTAGATGGCACCATTGATGATGTATGGCAATCAAATGGAAACAGTCAATCATTAACAAATTTGGTATTAGGTACAGTGACCAATGCGGCGGATTTATCAGGTACATTTAAAGCCTTATGGGACAACACGTATCTCTATATTTTGGCAGATATCAATGATGAACTTAAAGTGAACGATAGCCCAGAAATTTATTTTGACGATGCACTAGAGCTTCACCTTGATATTAATAATAACAAAGCAGCCACTTACGGTGCTAATGATTTCCTCTATACTTTCGGATGGAACGATGGCGCAGCTATTACTACTACCCCGGCAGGTCGATCAACTACCAACATCAGTTATTCGATGGTGGCTAAAACTGGTGGATATGTTTTTGAGGCAAGAATTCCATGGTCCACCTTACAAGGCACTCCAACAGTTGGCCAGCTGGTTGGGTTTGACCTTCATGCCAATGACGATGATAATGGAGGACAAAGAGACGGTAAATTAAGTTGGAATGCCACCACTGACGATGCCTGGCAAAACCCTTCCTTGTTCGGCACCGCAGTACTGGAAGATTTAATTTCACCACTTAATGTTAATAATGGAAATTTAAATAAAGATTTAACTAACAATAGTTTAGCTGATATTATTCTATATCCAAATCCATCCAATTCTATCTTTAATATCGACGTGAGTGAGGATGTTGTCGTTACTGTTATAGATCAACTAGGTAAAGAAATAGAAAAATTCAATGTAGCAGATCACAAAACTTTTGGTATTGATTATCCCACTGGTTTTTATTTAGTAAGAGTAAGCAATTTGTTGGGTGACACTAAAACTTTCAAAATACTAAGGAATAACTAAACCCTAATTACCCACTTACAAAATACCTGTCAGGAAATGATACACCCTGGCAGGTATTAAAAAAAGTAGCAATTAAACGAACCAATTTCTAGTTGCAGCAAATTTGAATAGGTGTAAATTCAATTTTATTTGAGTTGTTATCACCCTTGTGCTTATGGCACAAAGGGTGATTTTTTTATTATATCATTTAAGCAAAAAATTGATCACCCAATAAACCCTTTTCTATTTTTCACAATCCCTTTTTTGTTAAAGATGAGGGTGCCACTTGGTAATATTCTTTAAATCTTGTGCCAAAATAACCTGGGTCGGTATAACCAACGGCGTACGCAATTTCTGAAACGTTTAAATCTGACTTCAACAACAGGCTGTGCGCTTTTTGAAGTCTATATATTTGGAGTAGGTCCATGGCGGAGTTGCCAGTAATGGCCTTAAGTTTTCGATACAAGGTAGATTTGCTCAAGCCTAACTCATGCGCCATTTCATCAATACTTAAGTTTGATTCTTGATAGTTCTTTTCAATAAAATTAACAACTTTTTTCATGAGCTCTGTATCAAAAGAATTAGTTGTAACCTCTTCCACATTATTGTGCTCAATTGAAAACCGATTCCTTAATCGTTTTACACCATCTAATATATTCTTTATTTTTAGTTGCAAGATGGCAACATTAAAAGGTTTAAGAATATAATCAGTTGCACCGCTTTCATAACCCCTTAATTGATCTTCTTCCATGGCCTTGGCAGTAATCATTATCACAGGAATGTGAGCCGTTTCAAAAGTATTTCTTAGCTGCTTACAAAATCCCAAACCATCTATCTCTGGCATGGCCACGTCGGTTAGTATTATATCAGGTATTTCTTCCTTGGCTATTTCTAAACCAATTTTTCCATTTTGTGCTAAATATGTTTCATAAGTGGGTTGTAAAAAAGAGTTAATGAGGTCTAACATGTCAATGTTATCCTCAATTATTAAAATCGAAAATTCTTTTTCCTCATTCATATGCTCGACCTAGAAAGGGGCGTTTATTTAGTTAACATTTTTTTGGGTAATAGGAGGGTAAACGTTACTCCATTATCTTGGTTGATAATTTTTATTTTTCCTTTATGAAGGGTAACAATCTCTTTGACAATGGCCAAACCAAGACCAAACCCAGCTTCATTATTGGTGGTGTAAAATGGATCGAAAATTTTTGATTGCACCTCTTTTGAAATAGCAGAGCCACTATTAAAAATGGAAATAGAAATTTCATTATTCAGACGCTGTAAATTAACCTGTATGCTCCCATGAGCTGGAGTAAATTTAAATGCATTCACTAAAAGATTATTCAGCACTTTGTTTATTAAATGTTTATCTAACATCGCGCCACATGGCTCTATTGAAACTTGGAGGGCTATATTTTTTATTTGAGCCTCAGTTACAAAACATGCTACTGCTGTTTGCACCAATTCACTCAAGTCAATTTGCTCTAAATGTAACTTGCGCTCACCAGATTCTAAATTTTTAAAGGCGAGAAGTTCATTGGTGAGGGTTAACAAACTTTGTGCATTTTTATCCATCACATTCAGCATTTTTATGGCTTCTTTGTTATCAAGTATCATGGTTCTTAATAATTCCAACGGTGCCATTATTAAGGTTAGCGGGGTGCGGATGTCGTGTGAAACTGAAGTAAAAAAATCTATTTTTGATTTATATAGTTCAAGCTTTTTGCTATGTTCAAAACGTTGCAAAATCAACTTATTTTTAGTGCGCAATCTTAGCGTAAGTACATAATAAATGATGTATAAAATCATTAAGAATATAACGCCATAAAACAAATACGCCCATGTACTTAGGTACCATGGTGGTAAAATTTCAATAAAATAACTTTCGCTTGGGCTGGAGGTAGTACCATCAAGATTTTTAGCTAAGACCTTTAATTCATATTTGCCTGGTGCTAAATTGGTGAATGATATATAGTTCTGGCTACCGATTTCTACCCAGTTAGTGTCTTGGTTGGTAAGCTGATATGCGTAACGTATATTTTGCACATTGCAAAGATCGATGGAGGTAAACTTAAAGGTGAGGATTTGATTAGAATAAGGCAAAGTCATGGTATTGGAAACTTTTGATTGATTTTGTCCTTGTATCAAACTACCCGTTTGAGAAACGAAATTTAATTGTACATCAGTAAATATCGATTTATCTACCTTGTGGTTTGTGTTGAGGCTATCAGGATGAAAATAAGTGAACCCATTAAGTCCACCAAAAAGCAAATACCCATCACGTGTTTGTAATGCTGCATTCGAACAGAAGAAATTTCCTGGTAAGCCATTCCCCGTGGTATACAGCTTGGTGGTGTTATGAAGTGTGTTATAACAAACAAGTCCATTGTTAGAAGATATCCAAAGATTTCCCCCTCGATCTTCTACGATAGCTTTTAATTGCTGGCCTTGCAAAGGTGGTTGGGTGACATTGGAAAAACCAAGGCCATTTTCAATAAATTGTTGTAAACCTTCGTCTGTTAAAACCCAAATGCTGCCTTTACTATCTTCATAAGTACAAGTGATCAAGTTGGAATTAATAGCGTTTAGACTATTTTCAGTTGATTTGAACTTTATAAGTTGGTTGTTTTTAAGCAGAAAAAGCCCTTTATCGGTAGAAATCCAAGTTCTGTTTTTCCGATCTTTCATGATATGATTACACCATTTAGGTAAATCATAATTATTAGGCACCATGTCTTGTAAGGAGGTCAATAGCCCGTTATGGATGTTGTAAGTAAATACTCCTTCGCCACTAGATGCCAGCCACAACAACGAGTCTTTGTTTATAATCCATTTTAAATCAAGATTCCCTGCATTTTTGTTGGATACCAACTTTGATGTTTGTGTATTATTCACTTGTAAGGTGTTTTTGTCAAGCGCTAAAAGACCATTTCTCCATAGTGCTAAGAAAATATTGGTATTAGTGGCTTGTATACAAAGAACAATGGCATGAGCATAGGCTTTATTTATCAAAACAGGTTTGTATACATAGTCTTTGCGATTAAAAGTATATAATCCACCACCATCGGTGCCAACTAATATTCGGTTAGAATCTAGCTCCATAAATGAGGCGATTTTATTACTCGTTTTATTGATGGCTAAACCCGCAAAATTGTGAAATTTTTCTTTTTGGCGATTTCTATTAAGTAATCCATTGCCATGTGTGCCTATCCATTCATTGCCATTTCTATCTATTAACATGCATCGAGTAGTCAACTTGTCATTAGATTGTATCAACTCACTTTTAATTTCTATGCGCTCAAAATGATCCTTAAATAACTTGTTTGTAAATCCATTGGTGTTCAGAAACCATAGATTTTTACCACCATCCATGTAGATAGTACGCACCAGATTGTCGGCAATGGTAAGGTTATTTTTGGGGTCAGTTTTATAATTTTTCAATTCATTTTTAGCATCAGCCTCTAACCTAAATAAACCTTGGTTGAGGGTAGCAATCCAAATAGACCCATCTTGATCTTCTTTAAGCACCTTAATGTGTGATTGGTCAAGTATGTTGGAAGGGTCGTGATATTTTGATAATTCGTTTTTATCTAGTTTTAACTTAAAAAGCCCTTGTGAGGAGGTACCTATCCATAACACGTTTTGTTTGCTTACCGCAATCGCACCGATTTCTATTGGCTTCTTTTTATCTGCACCGACAAGCGTATTATAATACATCAATTTGTTGTTCCTCGCATCTACTTGGTAAATATGTTGGTCTCCCGCTGCCCAAATATTACCCTTGTTGTCTTCGGAGATAGAAACAATCGCATGGCCGCGTACGGTATGTATTCTTTTAAACTTGTTTGCTGAACGATAGTAAATAGCCAACCCCTCGTCAGTACCCACCCATAAATGTGCTAGCTTGTCTTCATAAATACAATAAATCCTATTGCCGGGCAGCGATAGGCTATCATTAATATTTTTACGGTAATGACAAAATTCCCTACCGTCAAAACGACTTATGCCGCTCCAAGTTCCTATCCACAAAAAACCAAGTTGATCTTCGTGTATACATTCGATATAATTGTCCAACAACCCCTCATTTACAGTATAGTTGGTCCATTTTTCAGCTTCTTGGGCAGTAGATGTTGAAAATACTAAGCAGGTAAAACATTGAAATACAATCCAAAGACTAGGATAAATTTTCATTTACTTAGTTGTATTTGAAGCAGTAAGTGAGCTAAGATTAGAATTAATTTTTTTAATTTAATGAGGAATAGGTATTACTTTAGATTCCTTAAAGGTTGAAAGTATAACCATCGACTGCATACTGCCTATTTCTTCTATTTGACTTAGCGTGTCCAATATTAGCTTTTGATAGCTAGGGATGTCCTTTACCAATACCTTAAGCAAAAAATCACCTTGACCCGTGATGTGATGACACTCCACCACTTCCTCGATCTTATCAATTTTATCTACAAAAGCCATTATTTGGTTCATTTTATGGCTAGATAGCGTAACGGACACAAAAATATTGACCCCAAGTCCAATCTTTTCCTTATCTAACGCAGCATGGTAACTTTTAATTAAACCGGTATTTTCGAGTTTTTTAACACGCTCTAAGGTAGGCGCAGGTGACAACCCCACCTCTTTGGCCAACTGCGCGTTGGTAATATTTCCATTAAGTTGTAATATTTCTAAAATCTTCCTATCAATGTTATCCAGTTTTATCATTTATACCGTATTTTATTGTTTTAGAGAAACAAGTTCGCAATAAATACCATTTATACAAAATTTTATTTTGACAAAGTAATGGTGAATTGAGAATGGTGAATTGATAATTGTAAATTGTTAATAGGGTTTGGTACTTATTCCTAAATTGGCCTATCTACTTTCTTTTTATATCCTATGGTGTAGGTTTCTACTTCTTTTCAATTAGGTCTTTAGTAAGTGTATAATTGAAAATGGTGAATTGATTACTATGAGGAGGTTTGTCACTCCCGAAAAAGTGTAAATACCATGCGTTAATTACAGCTTGCACCGTTCCACAAGCCGCACGGCCAGTCATTTGAACAAGGTCTGCAAAAGAGAAAACGCCTATTTCATTTAAGCGTTTCTCAATAGTTGCTCAATATTTTTTGCACCTCTTAATTGTTTGAAAGTTAGGGTTTCATACCTATTTGCTTTGTGGTGAATATTTTACAATATCAATACCAATTCCATTTGGGTCTTCAATGGCGAAATGTCTGTCGCCCCAAGGCTCGTTTCGGATGTCAATTTTTATCGGAACACCTTTCTTTTTAAGGTCGTTGTAGATGCTGTCCACATCATCTACTTCAATTGTCAGATACATTCCTTGTCCTAAAAAAGGTTTGTGAAAAAAAGGTTGCTGACTTGGATGGTTGGGAAGCAAAAAACTAATTTCCGCTTCGTGGTTAGGGGTGTGTAATAAGAGGTAAAATTCGTTTTCAAACGTGACCCCGAAACCTAAATGTTTGGTATAAAAAGCTTTGCTTTCTGCCAATTTTGTGGTGATAACTCCTGCGTTTAATTTCATCTTGTTTTGATTTTTAACTGTTGAACTTGATTGTGAAAAAGCATTTGCTGTTAAGCAAGCCATTGTTAGAATTGTAAGTATTCGTTTCATCTTTTTTGTTTTGATTAACGCTACAAAATTCTATCAAATCACAGCTCAAACATTGTATAAAACGGACATAATCATCTGCCAAACGCTTTGCTTGGTGTTACGCCATAAAAATTCTTGAATTCTTTAATGAAATGGGCTTGGTCGTAATATCCTGTATCAAAAAATAATTTGTTTTGTCGTAAGCTTTGCGATGAAGGCTTAGCACGAAGAATATTCTGAAAACGAACCACTTTTGCAAAAGTCTTAGGCGTATCGCCAATATAAAACTCAAAAATCCTGCGAAGTTGCCTTTGACTTATACCTGTATCTAAGTCATTTTCAATATTTACAACCCCAAACTCTTGAAGTATCTTTTCAATAGCATTGTACAGTCTGCTGTCATTGTCGAAAGTTGTGTTTTCAATAAGATTAATAAAATATCTGTCAAATGTTTTTTGTATTTGTTCTGTTGTTAATTGATCATGAAAATTGTCGGCAATGAAAGATGAAACTTTGGGAACTACATTACTTAATTGTTCAAAACGATTGCTCAACTCAGAGGCATTAATTCTGAAAAGTTGCGGAAACATTGTCGGCAAGAAACGAACACCTATGTAATGAAACGAGTTATCAAGAGGAAACTCAGTGAACTTTTTACAAAACCCCATTACAAAATTGTCTTTGGGATTGTTGAGTTCAAAAAAGATGTCAATACAGCCGTCAGCTACCACACGATAAATAAAAGGTTCAGAAAGTGCTGTAGATGTTTTGAGTTGCCAATAGCAATAAATATAGTTTTGTAGTCGCATGTCAGGCAGAAATTCTGAATAGGTTACGTTTTCGGCCGATTGTTTAACGGTCGGTTGAATGGGTTTGTAAAGTTGTCGTATGTCAGCTGATATTTTCAATGATTACGAAAATTTACGTTTATGAATGATAGTTTTTAGGTTCTTAGTTTATGTTGTTTTGCACTTGGTATGCGCTATGTTAGTGGGCGTTGTTTCTCCTGTTGTCCGATTACGCCAGATTTTCACAATTAATCATTATCGATTTCTTCAATTTTTTTCTTTGTCTGTTTAATTTTTCTTTTAATCAAGAATGGTGAGCCTATTATTGTAAATATGCTGAATAAAGACAACGGGATTGTCAAGAATAAAGACCATTTAACCCAATTGTATTTCCAAAAAATTGTATAAAGTATTACCGAAATGATTGTCCTAACTGTCCATAAAATAAGTTTTTTCTTTCTGTATGCAGGGTCGAGTATTGTATTGGTTGTTGCTTCTTCAAGCTCTCTTTTAAAACTCGCTCCTAGTGTTTCATTGTTTTCCATTTTTGTCTAGTTAATAACTGTTATGGAAGAATCTTTAAATATCACCTATGTTGGTCAATTAGAATGTTATTGCCATCTGGGTCAGTCAATGTAATATGGGCTGGACCTTTTGAAGTTGTATCAGCCTCATTAGTTAATTGAATCCCACATTCTTTTAAATGGTCTTGAATTACTCTTACATCATCAAATGTTTCCAAATTTTGACAACTTTCATCCCATCCTGGATTAAATGTAATAATGTTCTTGTCAAACATACCTTCAAACAAACCAATAATGGCGTTTCCATTTTTCAATATCAACCATTTTTGATTAATATCACCACCTAATATTAAAAATCCTAAAGTTTCGTAAAATTCTTTGGATTTTTGAATGTCTTTTACAGTAAGACTAATTGAAAATGCTCCTAATTTCATATTTATTAAGTTTAAATTGATTTCATTTTGTTTCTTTTAGTATAGGCAACAACAAATACACTTTCGGTTTTCAATAAGTACTCCTACAAATCTTCCACACTATAGTCTTCTGGCGAAATTTCAGAGGCGCAACCCAATTGGTCTTTTGAATTTCTAAAACAATTTTGTTTAGGTCATCATTTGCCTTTATCCTTGTAATTGCAATCATTTCATTCCGTTATTTGTTTAAGCCATTTTTCTATTTGTTTCTTTTGCTTATCTTCTAGTATGGTAATTTTAACATGTTTCAATGTATTCCCTTCGCCTTCTAACAAATTGTCAGGGTCTTGAATTTTGTCAATGTTGTAAAAACCAAGGGTTATATGCTTTTTTGAAAATCTTAGGTAAGCAAAATCTTTACCATTATTAAATACTGGCATATTCCACTTTATTTCTTCACAAACATTGTCAACTGTGTCGTGAATGAGTTTTCGTAATTCATTAAGGACAGCAATTTGTTCTTCTGTTGCATTGTTAAAGTAATCCGAAACTTTCTTGTTAATGTTCATAGGATTAATTTATGATTTCAAGTTCTTGTCCTTTTTGCGGCTGACCTTCAAGAACAGGCATTGCTGTCATAATTAGTTCTCGTACCCCTTCAACTTTTAGTGAGTTGTCGTGGTCTTCCTTGCTATCCCAGATTTCTGTAATGTAAACAGAATTGGCATCTGTTTCATCAAGTGCGACAGCATACAATTGACAACCTTTTGCAGTAGCCATAAGTTTTGAAGCTTTGACTAAGATTTCAGCAAGGGATTGTCTTTGTCCATCCTTTGCTGTCAATTTGCCTTGTAATAAATATTTGTTCATTGCTATCGTTTTATTATTTAACAGTCTCTTTTTTGCTGACGCCTAATCGAGTCACACAGAGGAATTTCACCCCTACGTTCTCACAGAACCGTGCTTGAGACTCTCACATCACACGGCTCTTCATGTTAATAAACCACATAAAACTATACTAATTTACGAATTTACCAATAACCAATGTGCAAATAAATTGAGTTGTTCTCTGTTCTTGGCTTTTAGCCACAAAAAAGCAAAAAGCCGATGAACAATACTTGCATCGGCTTGTAAAACCTAAACACAACCCTCGACATCCTCAAAAACCGCTACCGATGCTTTCGTTCAACAGTGTTTTACTCAAATCGTTTATTTTTAAAGGAATTCGTGAGTGCTTAGCAATTCATGGTTTGACTTGCAGCCAGCACGAAAACTTAGTTGTTACCTGCCGTTTTTTTTATTTCTGTTTAACAGTATACTCAAATTTGTCATATTCTAATTCTTTGCCTTTTGTTAGCCTAAAAATTTCAATGAAATCTTGTTTTTCCTTTACGTAGCTACCATCTTCAATTAATGTCTTTGTAAGGCTATCGTTTTTTATTTGTTTGATGTTTTTGCTTAGCAGTCTTAAAAATTGAATTTTAGCATTTTCTGTATCTGCCAAATTAAAGAGTATGGAACAACTAAACTTCTTAATTAAGTTTTTGTCGGTTTCAATATGCAAAGAAGGAAGATATTCGCCATCATTGTATTTAAGAAGTGGTTCACCTAAAAACAAAAATGCGTCTTTTCCTGTAGAGTCAATTTTGTCGTCTGGGTCATTCAATGCAGCCCAATGCCAATCAATTATTTTGTCGCTTATCTTATAACTCTCGCCAATATAAATTTTGTATGTGTCGCTCTTATAGTCAACTAATAACTTCTTTTGCAATCCAGTCGAGTTATTTTTTGTCTGACTGTCATTTTCTAAGTCTGCCTTCTTTTGATTTTCTTGGCAAGATGATAGTGTTAAAATTAGCGTTAGGAGTATAATTATATTTTTTAATTCTTTCATTTTAATTTGTGTGTTGTCTAAAATAGCCACCAATCGAGTAACGCAGAAAAATTTCACCCCGGCGTTCTCACGGAACCATGCTTGAGATACACACCTCACACGGCTCTTCATGTTAATAAATCACATAAAACTATACTAATTTACGAATTTACCAATAACCAATGTGCAAATAAATTTGGTTGTTCTCTGTACTTGGCTTTCAGCCACAAAAAAGCAAAAAGCCGATGAAAAAGACTTGCATCGGCTTGTAATACCTAAACCCAAGCCCCGAAATCTCCATAAGATAATTCATCCTCCAAATCCGCTAACGAAGCTTTCATTCAATAGGGTTTTCAAGGGTTGGCTTTTGGGCAGTAGGAAATTTTATGACTTGAGTATATTAGATTATTAATATTTAAGTTCAGATGCTTTTACTTTTATAATCTTTCCGTTACGTGATATGGCAATCTCCGCATTTTCACGTTGTTTTGATAGAATCAATCTTTGGTAAGCCAAACTAACACCAATTAAGATTTTATCGCGCAAATCATTTGTATCAACCTTTTCCATATGAAATTATTTTGTTATAAATTTCTTGATTGTAAATTATAGAATTGCCACTTCCGTTACCCTCTGCAACAAAAATCTCTGGATGTTCAGAATTATCAAACATAATCCAATAATCAACAATTGGTTGATAAAGATCTAAAAGATTTTTTATTCCGGCACTATAACGCCGAAGAATTACTTCAGCCGGAATATCATGGCCTCCTGAAAGAACTCGAAGTTTAACACGTTCCAATGCTAATTCAGGCGAATTAAGCCAAAAATATATCAAAGTAACAAAGTATCCGCATGACTTAGCTCGATTAATGAAGCTAACATAAGATTTAGTAGACAATGTTGTTTCAAAGGCAAAATCAACCTGCTTTTGCATTAAATCTGAAATCCTATCTAACATTATCCTACCTGCTTGAATAGCAACTTTATCTGGTTGAAAAGGCGATAATCCTTTTGCAATTTCATCAGCATTTACAAATTCCTTACATTGTAGAATCTCTGGAAGTACAGTATATGAAGCAGTTGTCTTGCCAGCACCATTACAACCCGATATCACAAATTTTCTATTTAATATAAAATGTAAAGATTTCAGTATGTTTTTTTGACCAAATATACTATAAATTATGGGTAAGGGAAGCTGTGCAATTTGCCTAACTAAAACCGTTTTTTACAGCCACAAAAAAGCAAAAAGCCGATTAACAATACTTGCATCGGCTTGTAAAACCTAAAGCCAAGCCCCGACAACTTTATAAGATCATTCATCCTCCAAATCCGCCACCAAAGCTTTCTTTCAACAGTGTTTTACTCAAATCGTTTATTTTTAAAGGAATTCGTGAGTGCTTAGCAATTCATGGTTTGACTTGCAGCCAGCACGAAAACTTAGTTGTT
>JAIYAU010000018.1 GCA_027488865.1 Cytophagaceae bacterium | reverse complement strand
CTTCTTTAAAACTTTTTTTCTTTTTAGGATCTGGAGGGGTGGAAGAGATGTTGCCGTTTTCATCTACGTAGGCCATCATGTCTTCAAGAGAGTTTGTTTTTTTTGCATTTGCTTTACGCTCTTGCATTTTTTCTTGTTTTTCTTTTCTAGCTTTTATTTTATTTTTTTCTTTTTCTTTTTTGTTAAACGTTTCTTGCGATTTAGCCATATTTATTCCTATATTTTTTTGTAAAGGTAGGGTTATTATTCGCAGTTTTTATGTAAAATTATTTTAACCAATTTTCATAAGTAAGTTTTTTGACTAATTTATTAACTTTTATAGAAAAAATAAGGTCTTAAGCTAAATTTTTTAGTTCATTCAACATATTTCTTACGTCTGACACGTTGGTTAAAAACGCAGTAAACATGGCATCGTCACGCACTTTGCCTGAGGTGACTTTAACCAAGGCGTCGTGTTTGATTTGTAGTAGCTGTTGGTATAATTTTGTAACCTCGCTTATGCTTACCTGATTGTTGGCCATTAAACTTTGAGCTTTTTCCTCAATTCTACCAAGTTTTCTTAGATAAATATCTAAGCCAATACCACGTCGCGATACGTACCATCTCCAAAAAAGAAACACAGCTATAGCTAGAGAAAATACAAAACTTCTGAAACTCTCTAGATTATCGATAAATTCGCTTGTGATGGCTGACTGATTTCGGTTTTTGAACATAATGGCTCCTTCATGAAGTGGATATTCAGTAATACCATAAAAATTGGCCTCATCCAAAGTACTTATGTTTGACTTACGGGCAAAATCACTGTTATAGATTGTTTCCAAAATTATTTTAATAGCTGGAGTAGGTGTTTTTTCGTTGGCAACCAACAATAATTGTGTTCCAATTGTGTTCATATCTTCGTTAGGGATAGCAGGGCTCACGCTGTAAGTATATTTCGGAATAATTACCTCTTTTACAGCAAAGTTTTCCATAGCATAGGCCTTGCCAAATGGTAGTTCTACCAACTGATAGTTCCATTGCTCGACAAGATGAAGCACTTGTTGCGAACGTAAAGAGGATACAAAGAAAAATGCATCCGGTAATTCAGAATATTTGGTAGTTTTAGCCAAGGACTCAATTTCATCATAGGATAAATTGTATTCTAAATAGTCAGAACTGTTTAAACCTGCAAATTGAAGCACTTTTTTTGCTATAATGTTGGTACCGCTTCCTTTGGTACTTAAGTTAATTTTAGTTCCAACGAGTTTATGTAGATTATTGGAATAATGTTCTTTTTTAACTAATAAATGTAATGCTTCAAATTGAAGTGCTGCAACTTGCCTTACGTTGGCGATAGGTGTAAGACCACCCTGCACCAAGGCAAGATCAAGTTCACCTTTTGATACTTTATTCAGGGCATCTTTAGAGCCTTCGGTAGGCACAATTTGTATTTCAATATTGTTTTTAATGGCTATTTTGGCCAGTTTATAAGCAAGCTCATGTCTACTTCCACGTGCATTACCAGCTGATATTTTTAGTTCATACGTTTTGCCTATACCTAGGCTGTCTGTTACTAAAAAATATATTGTAATGGAAGAAGAAATTAAAATTACAACCCACCACAAAATACCCTTGGTACGATTAGAAAATTGCAGCAACGACTTTCTTTTCAGTCTTTTTCTCATTAAAGCAAGCTAGATAAATTGCGTTATTATATTGTTATTTATGTATTATCAATTTGTAAAGGATTTTACCAATTAAACACCCCTATTTTACAATTTATACACATGAATTGCTTTCAAATTGATAAATATATAAATTTGTTTTATTTTTATGAGCTTTTGTCTTGTTTTGGCATTGTTTATTAGATTTAAATCATTTATCATCGCATTTTTTTTATTCAAAATCTAAAAAAATTAATTTGGATTCCTTTAACGTAGGAGAACGTTTTATTCCTGATTATATTAAAATCAATGAGCCTGCTGGAAGGCTTTTTGTGATAGCAGACATCCATGGTTGTGTCAATACCTTTCGCAAGCTACTTTCAAAAATTAATCTTCAACAAGAAGATTGTTTAATTCTTTTAGGTGATTATATCAATAAAGGTGCCGATAGTTGTGGCGTATTAGATACTATATTGGAGTTGATGCAACTAGGACTTCAAGTTTGGCCGCTGCTAGGTAATCATGAAAAAATGCTGATAAACGTGCATGAAGGTTACGATAGATCCAATAGCCTAATTTCTTTATTTTTATCCAATGGGTTAATTGATAAGGATTTGAAAATAAGCCTCAAATACAGAGAATTATTGTTAAACTTGCCTTACTATTATGTGATGGGCAACTACTATTTTGTACATGCTGGATTTAATTTTAACGGTAGTTTGCCATTTAAGGACTTCGAAAATATGCTTTGGATAAGAAATTTTACTGTTCCTCAAGATTTTAATGGTACCATTTATCATGGTCATGTGCCTACAACGTTGCCAACTATTGAAATGAATATCAGACAAAAACGTAATAAAATTTGTCTAGATAATGGGTGTTTTTCAAAACAAAAGTGGTTTATGGGCAATCTATTGTGCCTTGAAGTAAAAACTAGTACATTAGTGGTTGAAGAAAATTGTGATTAGAATATCAGTATTCAGATTTTGAAAAATTTTTTATCCCTTATACATAATCAACTAGCTCAAAGAACGATATCTCTTTTTATATTTCAAGGATTGGCCATATTTTTGGGTATATTAAGTAACTTTTTGTTTGCCAAAACCCTCACACCTGGCGAATTTGGAAGTTACTCTTATTTCGTAAGCGTTATACTGGTGGCAGGATCCTGTTTACCATTTGGATTTGACACCTTGGTCTTACGCGAATGTTCGATTTTTATACCTCTAAAAAAGTGGGGTAGCTTTAATGCCTTGTTAAAACTTGCCTATTTCGTGTCAATAATCATTGTTGTTGCTGCTATTCCTGTCGTTTATTATGTTTTTTATCAAAACCATGATAGAAATATTGAAAAATTACCTTTTTGGCATTTTGTAATTTACATTTTGTCCTTTGTTTTTGTTGGATTTGCTATTCTAAGGCAACATTTAATTCAAGCGATGGAATTTGTAAGTGAAAGTCAGTTTATTTTTAATGTTACTCGGCCCTTGGTAATCGTAATTGTCTTGTTTATATATTGGATAAATGCTGTTACAGTAAACTTTGAAAATGCACTATTCATTTTTTTATTGGCTACAGTAATCACATTTTTTATGATGGAGTGGTTCTTTTTTTCTAAACGAGAAATGGTAAATAATAACCAATTTGATGAGTCTAATACCAAAAAGTGGTTGGTCACCGCAATGTTTTTATTTCTATATGACCTAGTTGGGAACATTGGCAATAACTTAGACATATTTATAGCCAAACAATATTTAACTGAATCAGATACTGGAATTTACGTCGTTTGCAGAAAATTAAGTTTGTTAGCAGCATTTGGAATAAATATTACAGGTATAGCCATAAGAACCAAATTTGCGACACTTTATCAAGCAAATAAGTTATTGGAAGTTCAAAAATTAATAACATTAAGTACAAGAATTGTATTTTTGTTGTTTGCGCCATTAGGTTTGGGTTTAATCTTTTTTGGTAAAGAAGTTTTGATATTTATCCGATTTGAATATGTATTTGGTTATGAGGCATTAATTATTCTTTGTATTGCTGAACTTTTGAATCTATTTTTTGGACCATCTACCATTTTTTTATTAATGATATCTCATGAAAAACAAGCAAATGTTATTTCGATTTTAAACCTTATTGTGCAAGGAATTCTAATTTATTTATTAATACCTTATTATGGAGTTTTAGGCATAGCTTATGCGATATTAGCATGTACCATTTTTAAAAACTTAACCATTTATTTGTATATTAGATTAAAAACAGGTATTAGGTTTGCAGCATTTTAAAAAATTTCAATTTGGTATTTAAACTGATTCTAGAAGAAATTGGTAAGATTATATAATTTTTACAAGAATAACTTATATTTATGGTATGCACTTGGCGTATTATTGATAGCCTATGCAATACATTTTTTTGCTTCTTTGTACAACTACCTTGGAGATAACAAAGAAGTGTCATTTGGTATTAAAGAAAGGGTGTTTTACCAATTAAAACTGGTTGATAAAGATTTAGATTTAATTAGTCGTAATTTACAACAAGCTGATTATGTTAATTTTACCAGCAGCACCATAGAATCAGAATTTCCGTTTTATGTATTTTCAGATTCAAAATTATTGCTTTGGTCAAATAATAAGTTTATACCTGAATATGAGGAACTTTCAGGTAACTATCGACATAAATATTTTTCTATTAAACAAGGTAAGTTTTTAGTAAAGAAGGAACTTGTTACAACCGACAAAACCACCTTCGAAGTGTTTGTGTTATTGCCGCTTTTTTTAAAATATCCAATTCAAAACGAATATTTGGTTTCCGGCTTTAATCCTAGGATTTTTGATAATAATCAGATTCAAGTAACTAGCTATCTGTCAGAATATAATGAAAATAACATTTATCTTCAAGATGGAGAATATCTTTTTACAATTGTGCTACCAGAAACGTTTGGAGTTAGTGACGATATTGCTTGGTTGGTATTGATGATTTCACTGGTAGGGCTAATGTTAATAGGTGTATATACATATCAAAAAGGCAAAAGGTTGCTTAATAAATATGGTAGAATTTACACCTCTATTTTTTGGATAGGATCTGTAATCTTGCTTCGTATTGGATTGTTGCTTATTCGTTATCCAACTATAATTAAATCACTCAAACTGTTCAATGCCAAATATTTCGCCTATTCTATTTTCGTGCCTTCTCTAGGAGATATGGTTCTTCATGTTATATCGCTCACTACAATATTTGGAATTATTTTTTATAATCACAAATGGCTTCACTTATCATCGATAATCAACAAACTTAAAATCCGTTATCAATGGATGATTTCAATTTTGATTATTGTGATATGTCATTTATGCCTGTTAGGAGTATTTGAAGTAATCAAAATACTCTATATTAATTCACAATGGGAACTCGATATTACCAAAAGCTTAAAATTTGATTTATTTAAAATTTTATGCCTGTTGATTTTTGCCCTTGTTTCTATGGTGTTTTTTTGGGTCAACCAAATGTGTTTGAAACATTACATAAAAATCCACAGAAAAACATCAGACTTAATAAATGTAATCCTCATCCTTGGAACTTCTGGGGTGTACTCCATTTTTTCGTATTATTTTAATGATTTTTATTGGCCATTGTGGGTTTGCAGTGCTGTTCAGATTTTGATTTTGGTTAAATTTAAACTAACCGCAACACTGGCTAAATTTGAGTATAAAACTTATGTTTATTTTTTAGTAAGTGCCATAGTTTGTTCGATAGCAGCAGCGTATTCAATTTATCAAGTTAATCTAATAAAAGATCTAACGAGTAAAGGCTTGTTTAGTAGCAAGTTACTTACTGACAATGATTTATATGGGGAATTTTTAATGAAAGAGTCGTCAGAATCAATTAAAAATGATGCACTTATCCGTAGTAGATTTTATGGAATTTTATCTTCAAAGGAACTTGTAGAGCAGAAAGTAAGAAAGTATTATTTGAGTAAATATTTTGACAAATACGATATTAATATTAAGCTATTTGACGAAAACGGACAAGAAAAGGTTATTAATAACGGCGAGATTTATCATAATATAAAACGAAAATATTCTAACAGAAAGTACAAAACAGATTATCGTAATTTGTTATTGGTGAATGAGTTGTCTAAAAATAAGCCCAAAAAATACATTAATTTTATAGAAATAGACAAACAAGGAATAATAGTAGGCTATATAATTGTAGAATTTCAGCTTAAACGGATCATTCCTAATAGTGTCTATCCCTCCTTGTTAGTAGATAAAAAATTCACCAAATCTGTTGATAAAAACGACTTTAGTTACGCCATTTTTGAAAACGACACCCTTAATTATAGCTATGGTTCGTATAACTACGTCCAAAATTTTATCAAGACAGTCAATAAAATGTCCATATCACAAGACAATGAATTTGATTTTGATTACAATAATTATAAGCATTTGGTAATTAAGGCATTTAACAAACGAACTATCATTATTTCATCTCCTAAATATCAATTTTATGATGCATTTTCAAATTTTTCATTTTGGTTTTTAACCTTGATTTTTTCAATCATGATGCTCGTTTTAGCTTATTCGCTTTACGTCCGTATGGTGAGCATCAAACTCAATTTTGTAACAAAAATTCAGATTTATCTTAATTTGGCATTCTTTTTCCCCCTTTTTGTGGTAAGTATAGCAACTCTAGGGCTTATGGCCAATATTTATCGCAATGACTTAAAAGTACAATTCTCAACATTGGCAGAAAAGTCCTCAGAAGGAATTTCGGATTATTTTGAGGCCTATAAATCAAAAAGAATTAGTAAAGACGCACTTTCCAACGCATTTTTTGAGTTGGCCAAATATTCAGAAAGTGATATTAATTTATATGATCGAAGAGGTAGGTTATTAATCTCTAGTCAATCAAAAATTTATGATTTAGCTCTTCTATCACAATTCATAAATCCCAATGCCTATTCTGCCATTATTGAACTTAAAAAGAAAAATATAATTATTGATGAAATGATAGGTAAACTTAAATACTATGCTGTTTATGTGGCAGTTAAGTCTCCACGTACTGGAGAATTACTTGGTGTTTTAAGTGTACCATTTTTTGAAACAGAATCTGAACTAGAAACAAAACTGATCAGTGTTTTTACTACCATTATTAATATTTTCACCATAGTTTTTATATTATTTCTGTTATTATCGTTTTATGCAACGAGGTTTTTGACCTATCCTTTATTATTACTTCGACAAAGACTCCAAGGTATTTCATTAGATTATGAAAATGAGCCACTTATATGGAATTCATTTGATGAGATAGGTATGTTGGTGAACGAGTATAACAAGATGTTACTTAAGCTAAACGAAAGTAAACAGCAGTTGGCAAAATCTGAAAAGGAAAGTGCTTGGAAAGAAATGGCCAAACAAGTGGCTCATGAAATTAAGAATCCACTTACTCCAATGAAACTAAGTTTGCAGTATTTACAAATGCAACTTAAAAACAAAAATGAAAACGTTGATAAACTTACTGATAAGACCATTGTATCAGTGCTTGAGCAAATTAACAATTTAAGTGATATAGCAACATCATTTTCAAGTTTTGCCAAAATGCCAGATCCAAAGCTTGAAAAATATGATCTGCTTGAAGTAACAAAAAGAACAATTGGATTGTACAATAATTCTAAGGATGTGCAAATTAAACTTGAAGCAGATGAATTTCAAAAGTATGTCATACGTGGAGATGCCCAATTGATGGGTAGGATAATTAATAACCTGATTTTAAATGCGCTACAATCTGTACCAGATTCTAGGATACCATTAGTACAAATATACCTTAACAAAACAGACACTACTCTTTCACTAATCGTGGCCGATAATGGTATAGGTATTCCTGAAGAAATTCAATCCAAAGTTTTTTTGCCGAATTTTAGTACCAAATATTACGGTTCAGGAATAGGGTTGGCTGTGGCTAAAAATGGCATTGAACATGCAGGGGGCAAGATTTGGTTTGAAACTATTAAAGGGGAGGGGACCAAATTTATTATTGAATTTAACCTACCCTAGCTCCCCCTTTATATTTTGAGCTAATAATGTTTTAATTTTCATTAAATCCGATTCATTCGCCAATAGGTGCATCATTTTTGTGATGGCAGCTTCAGTGGTTATGTTGTCGCCACTTACTACTCCAACTTCCAGCAAATGTCTACCAGTTTCATACCTGTTTTGGTTTACATGACCTTTATAACATTGTGATACGTTGTAAACAACTACACCATTATCGATTGCATTTTTTATGATTGAAGTAAACCAACTAAAACTTGGGGCATTACCCGATCCAAATGTTTCCAATATAAGACCTTTTAAATGAGGAAGTTGAAGGATGTGTTTGACATAAATTTCATTGATGCCAGGATACAACTTAACTACTGCCACCCTAGCTTCAAAACCATATAATACCTTAAACTCACCTTTCGGCCTTATAACCAAATTGTTATAAAAATAGTCAATATTGATCCCTGATTGAGCTAAAGGTGGATAATTTGGAGATTCAAATGCATCAAAATGAGCACTTTCTACCTTTTTGGCTCGGTTGCCTCGCAATAAAAAATTGTTGAAATAAATACACACTTCTTGCACGGTAGCTGTACCCTCAGTTTTAGAAGAAGCTATTTCTAGTGCTGTTATAAAATTATCTCTTGCGTCACTTCTGAGCTCACTTACTGGTAATTGGGCGCCGGTAAAAATCACCGGTTTGGCTAAATTAGTCAACATAAAACTAAGAGCAGAAGCACTATAAGCCATGGTATCGGTACCATGAATAATTATAAATCCATCATAGTCGTGATAATTTTTTTCTATAATTTCTCCAAGTTCTTGCCAATTTTCTAATTCAATATTTGACGAATCAATGATTTTACTTAAAGATACAAATCTTATTTCAAGATTTAGTTTCTTGATTTCTGGAAAATAGTCAACAATATTTTGAAAATCATAGGGTTTTAATAAATTGTCTGATGTGTCATATACCATACCAAATGTTCCACCAGTATAAATTATAAGCACTTTGCCTTTGTGGGTAACTCCAGAAGGTTGGCCATTTGCGTTCATTAAAGTTGTAATATTTAAATATTGATTAGTTATTTTTAAAGAATGGTCTAAAGTACATTTTAAGTTTATGGTAAATTAAAATGAGTTGATTTGAACAATATTGTCTTGGTAAAATTGTTAATTAGGTGTAATATAGGTAAGTAATAATAACTTTCATTTACTGTTTTGTTAAATACATTTTTTCATTTCAACAGTTTAATATTAGTTAGCAAATCCCAAAAATTGTATTATTTCAATAATTTACACTAATTAATTAATTTTTACTTTATTATTACTACCTTTGCACAAAGATAAACTATACACTAAAATGATGAGATTATTTCAAATTATATGTATTTCCCTTATACTTTCTGTATTAGGGATGAGTTGCGCAAGTAGTGGACCACAAGGTAAGCATCATAGCCATAAAAAGTCTAGACGTACTCCATCGGGCTACTTTTTCCATTTTCAACATTAGGATTTTGCCAAATTCTTAAGTCTCTGCCAAAGTGGAGGGTGAGAATAGTTTACAAACACATAAGCAGGATGAGGAAGCAAATTGCTGAGGTTATTCCTGCTTAACTTTTTTAATGCCGTTATTAAGTATTGGCCTCCGAATGTATTTTTGGCATAATCATCTGCCTCGTATTCATTTTTTCTAGAAATCAAGTTAAAGCAAATACCTAGCAATTGTGATATTGGGGAAAATAGTAACCCAAAGGCTATCAAATTAATATGTATGTAAGTAGAACTAGCGCCTAAAGCCAACGACAAGCCATTATTAAATATAAATTGTGATAAAATAAACAGAATTGCACCGGTTTGTACAATGGAAATGGCAAAACCAACCACAATATGTTTCTTTTTAAAATGACCAACTTCGTGAGCTAGTACTGCAACCAATTCATCAGTAGTATTTTCATTAATCAAAGTATCATATAAAACAATTTTCTTCTTTTTACCAATTCCTGAAAAAAATGCATTTGCTTTTGAGGAACGTTTAGAACCATCAATTACAAAAACATTAGTTAATGGAAAAGAGACTTTTTGGCAATATTCTTGTATTTTTTGTTTTAGTTCACCATCTTCCAAAGGGGTTAATTTGTTAAATAAGGGTAAAATAAGGGATGTGTAAAATACATTGATTATAAAAATAAATGAAGTTGCAATGGCCCAAAATACCCACCAAAAGTTAACTCCAAGCCAGTTGACAAGATATAAAAAAATGGTGCCCAATACACCTCCAATGACTAAAGTGAGCAAATAGCCTTTTAGTTTGTCGGCAATAAATAATTGTATAGTACTTTTGTTAAAACCAAATTTTTCCTCAATTACGAAGGTATTATAGTATTGAAATGGCAACCCAATTAGCTCAGAGAACAAAAATATACCACCAAAGAACAACAATGACAAAACAATAGGTTGTGTGGTAAAACTTCTAAGATAATCATTATATACCCCAAATAATCCTGTATACAAAGCCGCTAGCGTGATTATTGTAGATAATCCAGATTGAATAAATCCGAAATTGGTGTGTGCTTTTTGGTAATCAATCGATTTTTGGTAAGCCGTTTTATCGTAAATATCTTGGAGAGATTCTGGAAGTGGCTTGTTTTGATGATTTGTGTTAAGTATTTCTAGAATTGTGCTTACTGCGAAATCAAACAGAACAATTGATAGTATAATTGTAAGAATTATTTGTGGGTGCATGTATTCGTGTTTATTTTATTATTTTTGTATTTGGTTTGCAAACTTACGGCAATCTACGCTCTGTTTCAAATTTAGCCATCTATTTTAATTATGTCAACCAAAGAGAAATTTGCTTCTACTGTTAATATTAAAAATAAAAGTGCATCATTCGAATTCTTTTTCATTGAAACCTTTACTGCAGGTATTGTATTGCAAGGTACTGAAATAAAGTCTATTAGAATGCAAAACGTTAACATCAATGATGGCTTTTGTTACATTAACGACAACGGACTTTGGATAAAAAATATGCACATAAGCAAGTATAACGAAGGCACATACAATAATCACGATCCTTTAAAAGACAGAAAGTTACTTTTGAAAAAGCGAGAGATATATAAAATTTCTCAATTACTTATTGATAAAGGCATCACCATTATTCCCATTCGATTGTTTATTAACGACAAAGGTTTGGCAAAACTTGAAATTGCTGTAGCAAAAGGTAAAAAATTATACGACAAAAGAGAAGATATTAAAACGAAAGATTTAAAACGTGAATTAAACAGAAGTTTTAAATAATTAGTGCTAAAGGTATCGTCTTCTCCATAAATCTACCTCATTTATCAAAAACCTCAAAGGTCTCTTGTAGAAGTAAATAATTAATGTAACTTAATAGCCCGTTTTTTTTATATATTAAGACTTTATTGATTTAAGATAAGCCAAAGATTGGATTTAAATCATATAATCAAGTTCCAGCGATTATATAAAATTAAAGTTATTTTCAAGGTTGACTTTTATCATCTAGCTTACAAAATTTTTCGTTCTATTTTGTATTCACCAAAGCAAATAAACATTTAAATTTATAATTTATGAAAACCGCAATCTTCAACATCAAAAAATTTGAATTAGACAATTTAAGGCAAGCCAATCAAGGTAAACACGAATTGTCATTGTATACAGAATCACTATCGTTAGACACAATCAATTTTGTTAAAAACCATGAAGCAGTAGTGGTATTTACAAATGATGTCTGTAGTGCGCCTGTGTTGTATAAGCTGCATGAAGAAGGCATTAAACATTTGGCAACAAGATCAGTAGGGGTAGACCATATAGACCTCAAAGTGGCTCATGAGCTTGGAATTTCTGTAGCAAACGTGCCTGAATACAGCCCGTTTTCAATTGCAGAACATTCTGTTGCCTTGATGCTTACACTTAATAGAAAAATTATACCGGCTAATAATCGCATTAAACTTAATAATTATACGCTTGATGGACTTATAGGATTTGACATGAATGGTAAAACCGTTGGGATTGTTGGCACGGGTAGAATAGGAGCTATTGTAGCTAAAATTTTATATGGTTTTGGATGTAAACTACTCGGATTTGACCTTGTGCCTAATAAAGAGGTAGAGGAAAGTTATGGTTTGGAATATGTTAGCTTGGAGGAATTATTTAGTAAATCAGATATAATTACCTTGCAAATTCCTTATAATGAACATACTAAGTATCTGATAAACAAAGATTCAATTGCTAAAATGAAAAATGGGGTAATGATCATCAACACTGCGAGAGGTGGTGTATTAAATACCATCGACGCAATTGAAGGTATAAAATCTGGTAAAATAGGTGCATTAGGTTTGGATGTATATGAAAAAGAAAAAGGCTTGTTTTTTTACGATCATTCAAATGAACTATTAACTGATGATATATTTGCAAGGTTACTCACTTTTCCAAATGTGGTGATAACTGGACATCAGGCATTTTTAACTCAAAATGCTTTAAATAATATTTTTGAAACGACCATATTAAACCTTAATTTTTGGGCTACGAATTTTAAATCTCCCAATGAATTGTAAAAATTAGCGTATTTTATTACATGGTCACTATTTGAACTATAAATTTGTTCATTAATAGGTAAATTGCATGCGTTTTCGATCATACCTTTATAAAGAAACATGCGTGCATTTTACACTAGCAAATATCAAGTAATACAATACGACAAGGACTTAAAATTTTTAAAAAATACCTGGTTTCAGAGTACACAAAAGCTAGGTGAAGAATTACATACCAGAGAGATAAATAAGCTTGCTGAACAAATTCGTCAGTTTGAACCTACCAAAGTGTTGGTGGATTTAAGAGAGTTTAAGCACTTTTCTACCGAAGAACAAGAGTTATACGCAATTGAAAAACTCAATACCGATTATGCCACTAGAATAGCGATTCTTTTAAGTAATGATGGATTAATTGCAGAAAAGGTACTTAAAGCTATTGAACGCATGACTTATGCAAGCAACAAAACACATTATTTTGATAGTGAACTCTTGGCCATGCAATGGCTCATGGAGGATAAACTATTTACAGAATCTTAAATTCGATTCTTCTATTTAGCTGCCTGTTTTCTTCATTATCATTGGGTTTTGTTGGTTGAGTTTCTCCGTAACCAACGTATTTTAAACTAGTTGCATTAATACCTAATTTTATGATGTATTCTGCGACGGCTTTGGCTCTAAGGCTAGATAGCTTCATATTGTCTTCATGTTTTCCCACATCATCCGTGTGACCAGAAATTTCAACTTTTACTTGAGGATTATTTTTTAGGAATGAAACAAGTTTGTCAAGTTCTGTTTTTGATTTTTCTTGTAGTTCATATTTGCCCGTTTCAAAAAAAATGTTGTTCAAAATAATGTGTGCTCCAGCTACAGCTGGTTCGAGGTATATATCTAAAGAAATGGGATCAAATTTTTGTGGATCAGTATAATTGAATGACATACTTTTAAATAAATATCCTTCTTTACTACAATATAGTGCATATTCAGCCCCTTCATTTAGTACCAAGGTGTAGTCTCCATTTATGTTGTCGGAGTTTACAACTGTAACCATTTTATTAGTTTTAATATCAATTAGCTCTACCCTTGCTTGTAGTTTTTGTTTGGTGACGGCATCATAAACTGTTCCTTTGGCAATATTTGTTTTTTGGGTACTTTGCAAAGCCTTCGGTACATCAAATTCAAAAATTACATTTGAGGTATTGCCCTTAGTAATAACTTCACCCGAGTAATAGCCCTTTTGGTAGTCTGTAGATATTATTAGGCTTTGTTCGTCGTTGCTTGTGTTTAAAGGATATCCCATGTTTACAGGTGTAACAAAACCAGTATCTTCTTTGGTAGTAAGGTATATATCAAAGCCACCCATGCCAGGTCTTCCATTAGAGCTGAAATATAGAGATTTGCCGTTGGCGTGTATAAATGGTGCAGCATCATCCTCTGGTGTATTTATTTTGGGTCCTAAATTTTTCGGGACACTCCAAACGTTTTGCTCCCCAAGGTAGCTTACAAATATATCGGTTTTGCCGAAACCGCTTCTTCTAGAAGATGCAAAATACAATGTCCTACCATCTGCGGATAATGAAGGTTGTGATTCCCATTCACGCGAGTTAATTGGTTCACCCATATTTACTGGAATTGTCCATTCGTTACCTTTTTTATAAGAAATATATAAATCGCAAGTTCCTTTACTATCTCTTCTTCCGCACGAGGTAAATACCAAAGTTTTTCCATCACCCGAAATGCTCGCAGTGCCTTCATTATTAATGGTGTTTATGTTTGTTGATATACTAGACGGGGAACTCCAGCCGTTGTCTCCAAGTGTCGATATTACCAAATTTTCATCATCAGTTTGTGAAAAAGACCGTATTGAGGTGTAAATTAGTGTTCTGCCATCCGCCGTTATCGACGGAAAGTACTGATCATGAAAGCTATTTATTTTAGCATCCATAATGGTTGGTTTAAAGTCAAGCGGATTGTTGATGGCTGATACAGCAAAATCGCAGTTCTTAATAAATCGTTCCGCTTGATAGGTATAAGGAGGTTTTGAGGTTTTAAAGGTTAGAAATTTTTGCAAATAAGGTTTTGCCTCTTGGTATTTGCCCTCTCTCATATTTAATTCACCCAAAGCGAAATAATTTGAATTTAAATTTTCGTTATTAGGTTGTAAATCAATAGCTTTTTGCAAGTTTAGCTTTGCTTTGGTATAGTTTTTTGTCACTTTATATATAGTACCCAGCAGTACATAAGCTTCTACAAACTCATCATCCTTTTTTAGGGCATTTGTTAAATTTTCAATAGCCTCAGGATACAGTTTTCTTACCATAAATGTTTGGGCTTCAGTAAAGTACAAAATAGCCTTTTTGTTTTTTGTGCTGTACTGAGCTTGATTCTTTGGTTGCGAAAGTAGCGTAGTTATAGGTATTACCAATAATAAGATTAATGTTACTTTGTGCTTCATTTAATTGGGGTTAATAGTGTGATATTTCAATATCACTTTAAATCATACTTAATCTAATTCAGATATTACTTTTTAACAGGATTTAAAAGTAAATAAAATTCAAAATTACTACTTTCAAGCGTATTTTGTTCTAGGTCGTAATACGTGCTTACCTTTTGAAATACTAGTTTATAACTCAGACCATTTTGTTCATTAATAATTTCATAATTATTTTTAGTAACATTGGTGCTGTTTTCTTTAGCGATTTTTAATAAAAGGGTTGATAAATCTTGCTTCACAAGTGTGTCTTTACCTTGAGTGATATTAAAGGTGTACTTATCAACATCTACTTTTAATAGGTATAGTTTATTATCTAAAGCTATCTGGTATTCGTTTAAGTAGTCGCTACCACTATATTTTATTACTGATTGGTAAGGAATAGTCATTACGTTGGCTTGAGGGGCACTGTATGTAAAGTATTTCTTTACATCAGGATTATAACTGTAATTTGGATACTTTAAACCTAATTTTTTCAAAACAAAATTGGTTTGTGCATAGCTACTTTCAGGTTTTACATTTGCAACAGAATCGATTTGACTACCAAGAACATACGCCAAACTTTTCACACCATGATTGGTGCATAAATAATCTACTATCCGTCCAATTTGGGTTTCGTCATTTTCAGTTATTTTTACATTCGTTTTTGTGATTTTTTGACCATTATAAATTTTATTTTTCTTTAATAAATCTACTAGAATTGATTGTTGACTAAACATGGATATTTCAAAAGCTGACCAAGGTCCATATATTGATAATAACATTAATAAGCTTAGACTCACAGGAATAATTTTAATGTTCTTGGATTTGTTAAGAAGATAATAAAACGACACGAAGGTTAACCAACAAGCTAAAGCTAAAATAAAATATCGTTTTTCTGTAAATCCATATTGCATTACCCTCAAGCCAATTGCCCAGAAAAGCAATCCAATTAAAGGGAAAAGTGCAATATAAAATGAAGTAGAGAATCTTTTTATCCATTGGTTGCCAATTTTCTCTTGTATGGGATACACCAAAAGCAACGCCAAAATACCAAAAACTGCAAAACCAATTACCAAATATGACACTATACCAGCAGGCATGGTATTTGTAAAAATTATTTTAGCTTCATAAACATATAAGATTATGAGGTAAATAATTACCAATGGAAGTAGTACAAATTGTGTGAAAATCTTAAGGCCTTTGGGATAGTCTGTTTCGTTATCAAGTTCGGTAAAATACTCAGGTACACTTGCCAAAAAGAATATTGTGTTAAAAATGCCAGCCATAAAAATATAAAGCTTTAGATAGATTTTATAATCTAAATTAACATTAAATAGCTCATCTACAGTACCTAAGGCCGCTATAAGGCCTAAGTACAACACACTAGAATACAAAATCGACACCAGGAAGTTGATAAATAGACTTTTATTAAATTGCCAAAAACCATTGATAGTTCCTTTCCATATAAACGGTGCGTAGGAAACAATCAGATGCAAAGCCAACATGATAATCATATATTTAATAGTGGACCTGGTGTTTAACTCATCTGGAAGGCTAAAGTAATAAGCTATTGGAGTTATTACCTTAAAGATGCTTGCAACTATATAGCCCTGTGTTCCTTTTTTTAATCGCTCCGTTATTAAAGTAATAGCCGTAGCTGAGAGAACTCCCAACGCTGCTGACAATATTATTTTATAAAGAATTTTCGCAACGTTATCGTCATCCCTATGTGAATCAACAAGATAAATAGCAGTAAAAGTGCCCATGAAGGCATAAACTACAGCAAAAGGAAATCTTAAACATGTTTTTGTAAATCCTTCAGTTAATTGTTTTATTGAAGGTAGTTTTATCATAGACTGTGCATTTAATAATTTTATAAATATAATAAACCTTGATAATATAAAAAATCAACACTACTACTCGATAACGCATTTTTTACCATGTATGTTGGATTTACTTATCCTTTAAAGCTAAATTATGGCATATTCCTGACTTAATTTTATAAGTGGTCTTTTGTACCAACGATCAAATAATGAGAAATCACTGAACATAAACCCATAACCCTTTGATTATTAATTCAATATTTTAATAAAAAAATTATGACAAGCTTTATTAAATAATTTTTGAAAAACTTAAGTATTAATCCATTCAAGCAATTATTCAAAGCACGTTTACAAAAGCCATCTATTAACCGACATTATGAAATTTGTTTCAGAACTCAAAAAGCAAAAAATAAGGTCTAAATGGTTAATAGGCTACATCCCCTCAAGTCTGAGTTATCAAATCTGCCTAAAATCTCAAAAGAATAATCCTCATTTACAATTCCTAAATCTTGGGTAGCTATAAAAGCACAGGTATCGATATTGGCTAAGTCAATAATATTAATGGCTCCCCGTTTCCCAGAGTTGTAGATACAAAAAGGGTCGTTTACATCTCGTGTGATAGCTCTCAGCCAAGGAGGTGGCTGATAAATACCTTCTTTGGTGGCATATGCTTGGGACATCAACTCGGTCATGCCATATTCTGATTGAATAGTAGTGTTAAAACAATCCTTCAATTTTTCATGCACTTGTTCTCTTACTAACTCCTTTTTTCTACCTTTCATTCCACCTGTTTCAATTACTATACCATCCTTAAGATCAACAGAATATAATTCAGCAAAATCTAACAACGCATAGGTCACCCCTATCAACACAACTTTTTCGTGATTATTAAGGCAAGATTTTATGGTATCATACAAACGTAGATGGTCATGATGAAAAAAACCAGAATGATTTGATTTAGATAGTTTTATAAAATAATCTACCATTGCCACCAACGAGGAATTTCCCCTTTCTAAATAGGACGGTAAAAGGGCTAAAAACGTACATTCGCTAACCGAGCCATAAACTTGTTCAAAAATAACTTGGGCATTGTTTAGATAATGATTTAGGGATTTAACATAATGTAAACTTGGCGTCATTCCTGTGGTACCGCTACTTTCAAAAATACATTCTTCTTGCCAAAATTGTGTTTTTATTTCATGCGTTTTAAAAAATTCTATTGGTAAAAAAGGAATAGTATGATAGGTCACATTTTGCGGATCTTTACCAATTATATCAACAAATTGTTTATAAACCTGGTTGTTTTGATATTGATAGTAGAATAACGCCAGCGCCTGCTCTTCAAAATTTGCCGCTGAGGGTAAATGCAATGTTGAAAGAAATTTTTCGTAAAAGCTCATATTATTTAAATGTAAAAATACGTTAGTCTATGAAAGATTGCTAATTTTGTATTACAAATGAGATACCTACTATTAATATCAATAAGCTTTATTGCAACTTTCTTTTTCGGAGGCTGCCTTAAACCACCAGAATATCCCGCTATCCCAGAAATATCGTTTAACCAAATATCTCTAAACAATGCTACTAATATAGTAACCATTAAAATAAATTTTAAAGATGGGAATGGAGATATCGGCCTCAATACTGATGAGACTGATCTTATTTATCGCTTAGGAGACAGTATAGGTACTTCAAAACCACGAACCTTTAAATACAACCCTTATAATAAAAACTATTGGGTTGATATTTATATTTTAAAGAAAGGGGTTTATAAATATTTAAAATTCATTACCACCGACCCCACATATAATTTTTATGATTTTGACGGTATCGTTCCTATTGTCTCAGAATCATCGCTTAAAAATCAAACGGCCATTGAAGGATTCATCGATTACGATATGGACTTTAGCCAAGCCACGACAAGCTCAACAAGTCCTGCGCTAACGTTAGCCAATGACACCTTAAAATTCAAAATCAGGTTATTAGACCGTAAACTAAATATTAGTGATACAGTTGAAACCTCCCCTATCGTTTTATTTCCAAAGTAATCATGTCCACCCTTAAAAATGATTTGTTGCTAAAAGCAGCACTTGGTCTACCTACCAATCGCACTCCCGTATGGTTAATGCGTCAAGCTGGAAGAATATTGCCGGAATATCGTGCCGTAAGATCTAAATTTGATGGATTTAAATCTTTTGTAAAAAATCCTGAGGCTGCAGCGGAGGTTACTATTCAGCCTGTTGATATTTTAGGTGTAGATGCAGCTATTATTTTTTCTGACATTCTTGTAGTACCTGAAGCCATGGGTTGTGACTATCAAATGGAAGAAAAAAAGGGCCCTTATTTTCCTAAAACTATTGAAAACGAGGACGATATTCATGCGTTATCTATTGAAATAGAAACATCGTTGACATACGTATTAGACGCCATTAAAATAACCAAAAAAGCCTTAAATAATCGTGTGCCATTAATTGGATTTGCTGGTGCCCCATGGACGATTTTTGCATATATGACGGAAGGAAGTGGTTCAAAAACCTTCACCAAAGCTCGTGCTTGGTTATATCAAAAACCTGAACTTTCTCATTTGTTGCTACAAAAAATAACCTCAGCTACAATTACTTATCTTAAAGCCCAAGTTGCATCAGGAGCAGACCTCATTCAAATTTTCGATTCTTGGGCAGGCATTTTATCGCCAGCGCTTCATAGAGAATTTTCACAACAGTATATTGCACAAATATGTAATGCTTTACAACCACTTGCTCCCGTTACTGTTTTTGGCAAAGGGGCACATCATGCCATTGAAGAAACCGCATTACTTAACTGCAATGTGATTGGTATTGACTGGAACATGGAGCCACTCGAAGCAAGAAAACTAGGAGGGAATAAAACACTTCAAGGAAATTTAGACCCCTGTGCCCTATTCGCCCCTAATGAGGAAATAAAACGATTGGTTAAAACTATGATTGATCAATTTGGAACACAACGATACATCGCTAACCTTGGGCACGGCGTATATCCAGAAACAGACAAGGAAAAAGTAAAATATTTTATTGAAAATGTAAAAGAATACAGTGCTAATCTTGTAGCTAAAAATAATCTAATCATTTCCGCGTAAACAGGATAGGTTTTCAATAAATGTAATAAAGGTTTTGTCTTAATAGTTTGTATTAGAAAACCCTTTGTTAAAAGTTACTAGCTACTGGCTTATGTTATGGTGTTAAATAGCTTAGATGGTTTTGTCTTGTATTTGTAGATAGTTCAATTACGTCAAAGCGTCTAACTTGTGTAAAAGAACCCATATCAGTATCACTGTTAATTAGAATAGCCCCTACTAGAAGTACATACTTACAGTTGTAGGTTGTTTTATCTACCAATTCGTTTATACGTTTGTCAATGGCTTCATATATCACCTCCGTTGCTTCAAAAAAAGGCGGATGTCCTTATGCCAATCCTAATTTAACAGCAATGTCGTAATTACAAACCAAATAGTTATAAAAGTCGCTTTTTGTGATTTTATCCATTTGACGAATTCCCCCTTTCTCGTCAATATTAAAGTATAAATAATCCAACCCTTGTAGTATTTTATTTACTTTTTCTCCTACTTCATTGTTTAATATCTCAATTAATAAGGTGGGCTTAAAATGAATTAAATAATCTGAAAAACCTTCTAAGACTTCTGGCTCGTGTGTTTCTACATCAATTTTTATTAAATCCACCTTCTTAATATTATTTTGGCTTATGAATGAGTTTAAACTCACAGTACTAATTTGGGTTTCTATAACTTTAGTTTCTGGTGAAGATAAATTTTTATTAACTGTAACAGATAAGATATGCTCAGAATCGGTGTCATAAATAATTGCTGTTCCATCAGTATTTGACACAGCCTTTTCTATTGGAACTATATCAAATTTATTAAGGGTAATGTTTTCCTTTAGTTTAGCAAAAACTCTTGAAACTGGCTCAAAAGCATATACATTAATATTAGGGTTAACCGCCTTAGCAACTAATGAATATACACCAGTATTTGCGCCAATATCAAAAACAACTTGAGACGTTTCACACAGCTTTATCCATAATTTGATAGATTCCTTTTCCCAACCATTTTTCAATCCTGCCCAAAATATTTCATTTTCAATCTCATACCCATGATGTTTTATTAAAAAGTTTTTCGATTTACCAACGTCTACCTTGAATACACCTTTAAAATGAAAATGTTGATATAAAGATTGATTGGGTTTCCATATAATTTTCAAAAAGGAGTAAAATTCTCTTTTGAATGGAATGAAATTGTAAATTATTTTGATAAGTGTCTTCATAAAATAGCTCATTTCAGTAGTTGGTGTAATAACTCACAAACTTTTTGCAAAATAGTTAAATTACATTAGTTTCAGCACGAAAGAAATAAATGTATTACCAATACTTTTAATTAACTGATAATATTTATGCATTGGAAAGTAAAATATTTGTGCATTGAAAAGTAAAAACTTTATGCAGCATAAACAAACTGTTTTTACTGCATAAACAAGTTAT
This sequence comes from Cytophagaceae bacterium, assembly GCA_027488865.1. Taxonomy (GTDB): domain Bacteria; phylum Bacteroidota; class Bacteroidia; order Cytophagales; family UBA9547; genus JAIYAU01. The sequence goes on along the minus strand of JAIYAU010000018.1, from coordinate 111,568 downwards.
TTATGCACTATAAAGAGAAACCTTATGCACTATAAACAAAACATTTATGCATTATAAAGTTTTTTGTAAGTTAATAAATATACTAAAAAAATTAGAGGGGTAAATTTTAAAGACCTACCTCTTAGCAAACTTACCTTTTTTTACTTAATATTACTTTTTTATTGCGCAGTTTTAGTATATCAAAGTTTATTTAAAATTGATGCTCAATACCGTCAAAAATAGCAGACCAATCTTTCCAAACTGGTTCGTAACCTTGCGTTTGGAGCATTTTAGCTATTTCGGCAGGCGTTCGATCATCGTGAATTTCAAATTGCTCTAATGATTCCTGAGCAGTGGCATAACCTCCAGGGTTGGTTTTGGACCCAGCCGATAAAGCTGTGATTCCTAATTTTATAACATGATCTCTAAACTTTGGGCTTTCTCTAGTAGATAAGGATAATTCTAATTCTTGATCAAATATTCTATAAGCACAAATAAGTTGCACTAATTCACGATCGCTCATTTCTACCATTGGTTTTACAAGATTTCCAGCCTTGTCTAAATACGGCCTCAATCTTGGAAATGAAACAGAAAATTTAGTTTGCCAATAAGTTTTTTCAAGATAATTAAGGTGTAAAGCATTAAAAAACGAATCGGTACGCCAGTCTTCAAGACCTATCAGCACGCCCAATCCAATTTTAAAAATTTCTGACTTTCCTAATCGATCAGGTGTGAGCAAGCGGTATTCGAAATTAGATTTTTTACCTTTAGGATGATGTAATTTGTAATTTTCTTCATGGTAAGTCTCTTGATAGACCAATACCGTATTTAAACCAATTTTAATCAATCTTTCATACTCCTCTTGCTCTAAAGGCTGAACCTCCATGGAGATATGAGAAAAATGTGGTCTTAGAATTTTGATTGCGTTTTCGAGGTAATCGACCCCTACATGTTTATTATCCTCCCCTGTGACAATAAGCACGTGGTCATAACCCATGTCTTTTATTACCGCAACCTCTTTTAATATTTGGTCATCAGTTAGTGTTGTTCTAGGGATGGGGTTATCCAAACTAAAACCACAGTAGGTGCATATATTTTTACATTCGTTACTTAAGTACAGTGGCACAAACATCTGCATGGTTTTACCAAAACGCTGCAAGGTAAGCTGCTGACTTAACACGGCCATTTGTTCTAAAAATGGCATTGCCGCTGGTGACAAGAGTGCCTTAAAATCGTCTAAACTTCTTTTGCCAGATTTATGAATAGCTGCCAATACATCTTTTTCATTCTTAGCATAAATGCTTTCTTTTACTTCTTGCCAATTATATTCTTGAAAGATTTGATTAAATGACATAATTATTCTTGTTCTAATATTTTCTTCAACCCTTGCCCCTCTTTCTATACTTAATAATTTGTTGTCTTTTAAGAGAATATTCTCTCAACTTTAATAAGTTAACAACACCAATATTTTTAACCTTAATCCTCAAGAAAAGCAGTTAAGGGACTGCTTGCCGAAGCTAAATTATAAGTCTTTGCTAGTTTAGCTTCATAAGCCATTCTACCTGCCTGCACTGCTAGTTTAAAGGCTTCTGCCATAACAACAGGATTTTCAGAAACGGCTATGGCGGTATTTACCAATACAGCATCAGCGCCAAGTTCTAAGGCCAAAGCCGCATCGGAAGGTGCGCCTATGCCTGCATCTACTACCACTGGTACTTTACTTTGTTCAATAATAATTTCTAAAAAGTCTTTTGTTTTAAGGCCTTTGTTGCTTCCTATGGGTGAGCCTAATGGCATAACAGCAGCCACCCCTACTTCTTCGAGACGCTTACACAATACTGGGTCGGCATGGATATATGGTAATACAACAAAGCCAAGCTTTACAAGTTCTTCTGAAGCCTTGAGTGTCTCGATAGGGTCTGGCATAAGATATTTAGGATCAGGGTGAATCTCTAACTTAAGCCAGTTTGTTTCTAACGCCTCTCTAGCTAATTGAGCCGCAAATATCGCCTCCTTGGCTGATCTAACTCCAGAGGTGTTCGGTAGAAGATTAAACTGTGGATGAGTTAAATGAGTTAAAATATCATCGTCTTCATCTTTTAAATCTACTCTTTTAAGTGCTACGGTAACTAATTGTGAGCCCGAAATCAATAATGCCTCTTCCATCAACAATGACGAAAGAAATTTGCCAGTGCCTGTAAATAACCTTGAGGTAAATATTTTATCTGCTATTTTTAAATCTTGCATTGTATATATAAGTTCAATATGTTGTGCTCATTTGCGTTAAATACAACATTATCAATAAGAAGAGTTCCAAACATTAATTTATTAATTAGCTTAAACCTTGATTCAAGTTTAAGTGCAATCTATTGTATGAGTCTCTAGAAGACAAAATTACTTAAATAATGACAAAAAATGTAATCTAAAATGGTGGTTTGTGAAATATCTACAGGTACTACGCAAACTGAAACTAAAAATGTCTAAGTCCTCCTAATTAGATTAAATAAAAGTTGATTTTTAATATGGTTATCTAATTTACAATAATGTATAATCAAAAATTATGAAAAAAGTTGGTTTATTTTATCAAAAGAAAATGGTTTAAGCAGAATTCCTTTAATAAACGAATAATCCCTTGCTTTTATTATCTCCTCTACTGTAATGTTATCAGTTAATAGAAATACAGCTATTAATTGTGGTTTTAGAAGTAATTGATCAATTTGATTCCATATTTCTGAACCAACAAGCTGCATGTCTATAACTAAAATGATGGCCTCCGTACTTTTGACGTTCATTTTTGACAAAAATTGCTTAATATCATCATAAAAGGTGGCTTTCAAATTCGTTTTAAATTTGGCTAGAAGTTGTTTATAAACAAATTGAGAAATTTTATCGGTGGAAATAATGCTTATCTCTTTGTAAGGAATATGTTCTTCTTTTGTATTTTGCGTTTTAACCACTAAGGTATTATTCATTTTTACAAGGATTTGATCAATCTCGATTATTGATTTTTCGATCATTTCAAAGTATAATGGGCTTTCTTCATACCTCATCAGCTGTAATACGCCTAATGCCCTTGAGACAGGACTTCTTAAAACATGAGAGTTATAAAAGGCAAACTCAATTAATTTTTGGGTAAGTTCTTTTACTGCGATTTCTCGTTTTTTGCTATCATCAATGTTCATAACGACACCAATCATACGCATAGGAACTCCATCACTATTTCTTGTTAATATTACCGCACTAGTGTGAGTCCAGATAAACGTTAAATCCTTGCGTTGAAGTCTAAATTCTATTTCATACGATTCAGCTTTACTATCAAGATAGGTTTGTTGTGCAAAAATGGCTAGTTCTCGGTCGTCAGGATGAAGAAGTTCTACCCATTTATCATAGGAAGGCTCAAACTCATTGGGTTCATAACCTAACATGGTAAAATAGTCCTCAGAATAATAAGTTTCACCTGTAAGATTGTTCCAATCCCATACAGCTTGATTACTTACCTTAAGTGCTAATTTTAATCGTTTTTCGTTTTCATAAAGTTTTTCATTTTTTGTTTTATGACTACTAATGTCTCTTACAAAAAAAATTATAACCTCTTCATTATCAAATTTATGCTTTACAAAACTCAATTCAGTAAGCACTACCAATCCATCTTTTTTAAGCAAATATCTTTCACTAATACAATGAGTAAACAATTCATAGCTATCAAAATACGCCTTATGACTAATTTCAACTACATTTTTTGGAGTAATTAGCTCAAAATCAAGGTTTTGTATGTCCTGTTCTGAATACAAAAATAAAGACAGAAACATTTTATTGGCATACAAAAATTGATTTTTATTTGCCAGCAGCGTTGGTACTGGTGATTCAAAGAAGGATTGTAAAAAAAAAGTGCTAAGCTGACTAATTTGCAACATGATTTAAAAAGTTTTATTAAAAATTTATTGTGGTTGATAATAATGTTGTTTGGCCAATGCAGGTCTAAATATGTATTTTTAACTACTAATATACTAATTTAGTAAGATTAAAAAAGTATCAATAAATATAGTCCAAAATTCCCAATTAAAAACATAGTTATTTAATGCAGCTTAATAAAATGTATAAAGTTTGACCAAGTATTAGAATTTCTTTGATCCAACCAATATTTGAATTCTTTAAAGCAGTAGAAAGAATGGGATTTGAAATATTTGAAAAACGAATAAAATTTTAGGATTTGTGGTAGTCAAAATTTTACAAATAAATTAGATTTTTTGCTTGTTCCATCATTTACTAATTGGATATACCTTTTTGCAGCAAATTCTGTATCAAACTAAAGATAGAATGAAATTAATCCTACTGAAAATATTAATATTTACAATTTTTAATCATAATAATTATATTTGCACTAACTACTTCTGTATTTAATACAGTTGAATTTCTTCTGTTGGATTAATAGCGTTGTTATGAGAGATAATTTTTTTTTACTGCCGATAGCTCTAATTATTATATTAAAAGGGTCCATTTGTTTAGCACAGGAAAAAATTTCGGTTAAAAAACTTGAAAGTGAAGCAAGTGCTTACTTTTCTCAGAAATTGTACGATAAGGCAAGAAAGATATATTTTAAACTTGATAGCATTACTCCTAACAACCCTTTATATAATTTTCAAATTGGGATGTGTTTATATAATACCATATATATCAATAAATCCTTATTCTATTTTCAAAAAGCCAAAGACCTTAATTATCCTTCTCATTTTATAGATTTTTATCTTGCGCGTTCCAGTCATATCAACCATAAGTTTGATGATGCCATTTCCTACTACACAAAGTGTCAAGCGAGTACAGAATTTACTAAAGAAAAGGAGGCAATATTCACGAAAGAAGAAATAGCCAAATACATCGCGCAATGTAATACTGGCAAAAAATTGGTGAAAGATAGTATCAAGGTAGTAGTGAGTAATTTAGGTTTAATCATAAATAGTAAATATTCTGACAATTCACCTGTTATATCTGCTGACGAAACGGAACTTATTTTTACCTCACGTAGGCAAGGTTCAACTGGCCGATTATTGGATGCAGAAGAAAAATTTTATGAGGATATTTATTATTCTTCACGCAAAAATAAGGCCGAACCTTGGAGCGAACCCGTAAAAATGGAAAATGGTATTAACTCCAACTACCATGATGCATCTATAGGTCTATCTCCTGATGGACAAGAACTTTACATCTATCGTGATGGAGAAGGCCACAATGGTGATATCCTTGTAAGTTACTTAAAAGGTAATACTTGGACGCTACCTGTTAAACTTAACGAGGCCATTAACTCTACGAGCTGGGAATCAAGCGCATGCGTATCTCCAGATAAAAAAACACTTTTCTTTTCAAGTGATAGACCTGGAGGCTTTGGCGGTAGTGATATTTACATGGCTGAACGTGACGACCTTAACAATTGGATAAAAGTGAAAAATCTTGGTCCTAATATCAATACAGCGGAAGATGAGGATGCTCCTTACATGCACCCTGACGGAAGAACGTTATTTTTTAGTTCTCGTGGTCATGAAAACATGGGAGGTTATGATATTTTTATGGCAACAATTGACAAAAATTCTAACCTTTTTAATAAACCAGAAAATATAGGTTACCCTATTTCAACAGCTGACGACGATATATTTTTTAACTGCGCTACAGATGGCAAAACTGGATATTTCTCTTCTTTTAGAAACGACAGTTATGGAGACAAAGACATTTACACCTATAAAGGTGAAATTTTTAAATCAGGGGTTTATGTATTAAACGGCAATGTGTATGATTCTGAACAAAATAATCGACCCATGGATGCCCTGGTGAGAATTGTAGACCTTGAAACCCAAAAAGAAATAGGCACATATAGGACCAATCCAGAAACTGGGAAATTTATAGCTCTATTTGAATATGGTAAAAACTATAGTATTGATATTGAGGCACAAGGAAAATTGTTTTTTTCAGAAAATATAAACATTCCTGACGAAACCAAATTAAAGGAAATAAGTCATAATTTTAATTCCAAAGATATCTATTTAAAAAACATATTAATCGGTAACAAACTCATTTTGAGGAATGTATTCTATGATTATAATAAAACAGAAATCAAAAAAGAATCTACTTATGAACTAGACAAAGTTGTTAAAATGTTAAAAGAACACCCTAAACTTATTATTGAAGTTGGTGGGCATACTGATAGTGTTGGCAGTAAACAATTTAACCAAAAATTATCCGAAAAACGTGCAGAAGCAGTGTTGGAATATCTGGAAACTAAGGGCATTACGGATGACAGAATTATTGCTGTTGGGTATGGTGAATCTCAACCATATATTGATAATGACACCGAAAATAATAGAAAACTCAATAGACGAACTGAACTTGAAATAGTAGAAGTTAATAAAGATAATTTTTTAAATACAGAACTTTTAAATCCTACCGTTAACACAGATGTGGTGGTAGAAAATGAAGTAAAAATCGAACCGCAAGAAAAGACGAGCTATTCTGAAGGTGAACAACTTACCCAAAAGGTACATTTTTTGGTAAACAACTACGATCATATCACACCTTACTCCGAAAAAAAATTACACGCAGTAATGGAGATATTACAAAACAATGCAACAATGCGGATTAAAATCATTGGATATGCCCATGGTAGCTCTGATACTGAAGCAAAAAATTTAGCTGAGAACAGGTCAAAAAGGCTTGTTGAATATTTTGTTTCAAAAGGTTTTGAACAAAACAGATTTGAAACCGGAACAGCTATTGATGTTTCAACTGAAAAAACGGGTAATTTACAGTTTAGAAAGGCTGAGTTTTATGTAATTAATAAATAAACTAGTTATTCTTTTCTTTTTGATTTAAACAACAAAACGCGGTTAAGGGCATCTGCCAATTGGCCAGTAAGATTTTTTCTTGTGTATTTTAAATGTTCTTGTTTTGCTTCAAAGCTGTCTGCTCGCCACATTAATAACTCCTGTAAATAATCGTAAACTTCATTTACTTCTTCATAATCAAAAGATCGGCCGGCTTGGCATGAATCTATAATATGCTTGGCGCTACCCTCGTTAGGTGCAATGGCTATTATTGGACGTTTTGCACCTAAATATTCAAATAATTTACCCGAAAGTAATCCTGCATTGTTATCACTTTTGACAATTGCCATTAACAAGGCATCACTTGTGGTCATATATTCTATGGCTTCGCTATGAGGAACATGACTTTTAAACTCCACGTAGTCTTGTAAATTTAATTTTTCAGTTTGCGCCCTTATACCCTCCCCTGCTTGGCCAATAAATCTCAACCAAGGTTTTTTAGGTGGTTTTGTATCACAAAGCTTTTTAAAGGCCACTAAAAAATTGTCAATACCAAAATCTGATGAAATATTTCCCATATAAGAAATAATAAATCGTGATGAATCCCTTTCCCTAGATTTGTTTTGAAAATCTGCTTCGTCAAAACCATTAGGAACCACAAAAATCTTATCTGGATTAATTTTATTACTTTTTTTAGCAAAAAGGTGTTTAATGGGTTCACTTACTACCAATACCGCATCGGCTTGCTCCAAGACCTTTCGTTCGTAATAAGCATTGATAGATTTAGCTAGTTTGGTTTGCAACAACAATTTAGAAAAATATATATCCGTCCACGGATCGCGAAAATCAGCTATCCAAGCTATTCCGAGCTTTTGCTGTAGGGCCAAACCTATAAGTTGGGTAGAATGTGGAGGACTTGTGGTAACAATAGCTTTATAATCTCCTGATTTTAATATACTTAAACCCATTTTTATGGCCGATTTATTCCATCCTATTCTAGGATCAGGAATAAAAAAATTCCCTCGAATAAATCTAAATAACCTTTGTTTAAAGGAATGAGTATTTTCATTTACAAACGCAGAATAATTACCTGCTTTGCCACTAATTTTTGAATAAGCTTCAAAAGGCTCCCAAGTGGTGGTTTTAAACACTTGAGTACTACTATCTACATCATTTATTAATGTGTTATCCAAAACTGGGTAAAAGGCCTTTGCCTCATCTACTGACAATACCGTAGCCTTAAAATCAAAATCTGGCAAATATTTTACAAATTTAACCCCTCTTTGTACACCTGGTCCTCCTGCCGGTGGCCAGTAATAGGTAATAAATAGTATGTTACTCATTAAAATTTTGTAGTCTCGATTTATTAAACCACAAAATAAACCAAATTATAACATTTATTTATGTAGGTGGGTAGTTTTATGATAAGCTAAGAATGGAATTTTTGTGTGATAGGTCATTTTTTGGGTTAGACTTCCTGAAAACATCCTTTTTATAAAATTTTTTCCGCTGGAATTCATCACAACTAAATCTATCTTGTCATGATCTATCAAACTGTTGAGGGTCGTCATAGTATCGTGTTGCCTAGGAATACTTTTAAAACTTAAAGAATCGTAGTCACATTGATCTTCACAAATATCAATAAACCATTTTTGCACATACTTTTCATCTATGGTATTTTGAGTAATGTGCACAACTTGAAGAGTGGCATTAAAAACCTTAGCTAACGTACTCACCTGTTTAATATTTTCAATATCTTCAAATAAAAAATCAGTGGCATATAATATTTTCTTGAAATCACCTACGACATTTTTACTAGGTACTACCAACACAGGACATTGAACACCTTCTACCACCAAAGCCGTGTTGGTTCCAAGTATATATTCTTCTATTCCCGAAGCACCTTTGGTTCCCATCACAACTAAATCAATCTGTTGATTTTCGCATATTTCTTTTACCACGTCTACCAATAAACCCATGGATTGAATTGAATCAATTCGAATATGAGGATATTGCCTTTTTAAAGATGCTAAAGTACTAGCTAATTTTTCAGCGTTAATTTCCTCCAGTTCCTTTGACATTTCACTAGTGGAATACGATTGACCATTCATGTCAATCATAATATTTAAGTGAAAGGCATGCAACAATATAATATTTATTTGAAGCTTTTGAGCTAATAATAGGCCATAGTCGATGGCCTTTTGTGCTTCTTCTGAAAAATCGGTCGGTACTAATATTGTTTTAAATAGATTTGTTTCCATAATATTTAGTTTTTACCAAAATTAAACAAGTATACGCCCAGTTAAGATGATTATTGTTGGTCAAAATAGTGACTTTTACCATCTTTTTATTTGAATGAATTAATAAAATGGAATATGATCAAACTAGTTGTTCTAACAAACTCAATAATTTAATGTGCAGCAGTGAAGGTAACTTAAATAAGGAGATAAACTATTACATAAAAAAAGGCCAAGTAGAATTAACTACTTGGCCTTTTAATTGGAAAATTTATTTTTAGTTCTTATTTGCAAATTCTTTATGATCCTTAAATATTTCTTCTTGAGGAAGAGATTTAAAATAATCAAAAGTAATTTTCAACCCTTCTGCTCTTGATACTTTTGGTTCCCATCCCAAAATTTCTTTGGCCTTAGTTATGTCTGGTCTACGTTGCTTAGGATCATCTTTAGGCAACTCTTTGTATATTATTTTTTGAGTAGTTCCAGTAAGTTTTATCACTTCTTCTGCAAAATCTTTAATAGTGATTTCCACTGGATTACCCACATTAACAGGCATATGGTAATCACTTTTTAGTAAACGATATATTCCCTCTACTAAGTCATCTACATAACAAAACGACCTTGTTTGAGAACCATCTCCAAATACTGTAATATCTTCTCCTCTAAGTGCTTGACCAATAAATGCAGGCAATGCCCTACCATCATTTAGTCTCATTTTGGGGCCATATGTATTAAAAATGCGTACGATGCGTGTTTCCACTCCATGCACATTATTATAAGCCATTGTAATAGCTTCCATAAATCTTTTAGCCTCATCGTAACAACCACGAGGTCCTACGGTGTTCACATTTCCCCAATATTCTTCTGGTTGAGGATGCACATTAGGATCACCATATACTTCAGAAGTAGATGCTACCAATACTCTAGCTTTTTTTGCTCTAGCCAAGCCCAACACGTTATGAGTACCTAAAGAACTTACTTTTAAGGTCTGAATTGGTATTTTTAAATAATCTATAGGACTTGCTGGAGAAGCAAAATGCATAATATATTTTAATTCACCAGGGATGTGTATATATTTCGAAACATCATGGTGATAAAATTCAAAATGAGGCAAAGGCATCAAATGCTCGATATTACGCATGTCACCAGTAATGAGGTTGTCCATGGCTATTACTGCATATCCTTCTTTTATAAATCTATCACAAAGATGTGAACCTAAAAAACCTGCGGCACCAGTTATTAATACTCTTTCTTTCATTTTTATTTAATTTTTTACAAAAACTATAATAATAACAGCCTTTGTTAAGTTGTTTTAAATGTTATGCAGTTTTTATTCCAATACAGTGATACTCAAATCCATTTTCTACCACCTCTTTAAGATCATAGATATTTCTTCCATCAAATATTTTATGCCCAAGCATAAGTTTTTTCATCACTTGGAAGTTAGGTACTCTAAATTCAGGCCATTCTGTTGCGATTATTAAGGAATCAGCATCTATTAATGCCTCATTAGCATCTTTACAAAAAGTAATTTTGTCACCTACCATCCTTTCAGCTTCGTGCATGGCCACTGGGTCATATCCTTTTACTTTGCCACCTGCATTAAGAATTTTATCGATAAGTACCAATGATGGTGCCTCGCGCATGTCATCCGTTTTGGGTTTAAAAGATAATCCCCACAATGCGAATGTTTTACCCGCTATGTTTCCATTAAAACTTTTTAAAATTTTACTGAACAGAACTGATTTTTGAGCTTCATTTACACTTTCAACGGCATTCAAAATTTGCATGGTATATCCATTATCTTTTGCCGTTTTTATCAATGCTTTCACATCTTTAGGAAAACATGAACCTCCATATCCAATACCTGGATATATGAATTTATTTCCTATGCGCGTATCACTACCGATACCTTTACGAACCATGTTTACATCTGCACCCATTATTTCACAAAGATTGGCAATGTCATTCATAAAACTAATTTTCGTAGCCAGCATTGAATTTGCCGCATATTTGGTCATTTCTGCGGATGCAATATCCATGAAAATTATAGGATGACCATTTAATAAAAATGGTTTATATATTTTATTCATAGTCTCTTGCGCCTTCTCGGATTCTACACCAATTACAATACGGTCGGGTTTCAAAAAGTCTTCTACAGCAGCACCTTCTTTTAAGAATTCAGGATTAGAGGCTACATCAAATGAAATATTTATATTTCTATCAGCAAGTGATTTTTCCAAAGCCTCCCTCACTTTTTTGGCGGTACCCACTGGCACAGTGCTTTTTGTAATTACCACAAGATAATCACTCATGCTTTTACCTATTTCTGATGCTACACCAAGTACATATTTAAGATCAGCACTTCCATCTTCATCAGGAGGCGTACCTACAGCAATAAAAGCTGCAGAGGCACCTTGAATACTTTCAGCTAAGTTGGTAGAGAATGATAACTTATGACTTTTAAAGTTACGAATTACCATTTCTTCAAGGCCCGGTTCGTAAATGGGTAAAATCCCATTTTTAAGATTTTCGATTTTCTTAGTATCAATGTCTACACATGTTACTTCAATACCTACTTCTGCCAAACATGTGCCTGTTACTAAGCCTACGTATCCCGTTCCTACAATTACTACTTTCATACTTTAGTTTTAATAATTTTTTAGTTGAAAATTCAGGTTTTTATTTAATTAAAAAGTTGCTATTACCGTTTCTCCTCCTCTTACCTTCTGTCCAATTTCTACATTAATCTTAGCTGTAATAGGCACAAAAACATCGACCCTTGAGCCAAATTTAATAAAACCAAACTCTTGACCTTGAACTACTTGATCTCCTTTATCCACATACCAAACAATTCGTTTGGCCAAGGCACCAGCTATTTGTCTAAACAGTACCTCTATTCCAAGTTCATTTTTAACCACACAAGTAGTTCTTTCGTTTTCTGTGCTTGATTTTGGATGCCAAGCCACTAGGTATTTACCTGGATGGTATTTAAAATAGGTTACTATGCCAGACACTGGATTTCTATTAACATGGACATTAAAAGGCGACATAAATATCGAAATCTGCTTTCTTTGTCCGTTGAAATATTCTAATTCGTCAGTATTTTCTATCACCACCACTTTACCATCCGCTGGAGCAATTACTTGGGAATTATTGATAATAGTGTGTCTTCTAGGATTTCTGAAAAATTGTAAAATAATACCCAAAAATATCAATGAAAAAACTAGTGTCACAATATGTAAAATACCATTTTGAGGAAATACCAAAAATGATAAAATGTTTAAAAATGCTGTAGATAAAATTGCAGCAATTATAGATTGATTACCTTCTTTATGGAACATATTGCAAAAATAAGAAAGAATTTAAAACTTACTAACTTGGCCATGAAAAGATTAAAAGTTAAACAACTCCAAGAAAGTGACAACAAACGGTGCGGACAACAACAAACCATCAAATCTGTCTAAAAAGCCTCCATGACCAGGGATAGCACTTCCTGAGTCCTTTATTTCTAGGCTACGTTTAAATGACGATTCTATTAAATCGCCATAACTTCCTGCAACCACTATTATAATTGATAAAATTAGCCATTTCCACATAGGAAGATCAGTAAAAAAAATAGAAACCACATACGCAGTTGTAAGTGAAAGGGCCGCACCACCAAAGGTTCCTTCCCATGTTTTGCCAGGAGATACTCTTGGAAACAACTTTGTTTTGCCAAAATTTTTACCAGCAAAATACGCCCCTGTGTCACTACCCCATAACAGTAAAAGAATTCCCATCATAATTTGCCAGCTATATTCTCCACTTATAAATCCAGCAGAAACTAACATGGAAAATGGCATGGCAACATACAATATCCCCAAAAAAGTGTAGGCCACGTTATTAAACGGCTTCTTTTTACTGTAATAAAGTTCGTAAATAAATACAAAGGCACATAATGGCAAAAGTGCCATGTAATATTTGGGCGTAAGGAATTTTTTTTCTATAAAAAAAACCAATGTGTAAATCACCAAACCAATCACAGTGCCAAAGATATCGTTTGGACGTTTTTTATCAGCAATTAATAATTTATAAAACTCTTGCTGTGCAAACAAACAAATAAGAAAAAAAAGTACAAAATAACTCCATTCACTCCATCTGATGGCATTTATAACTACAATTGCACCAAATGAACCAGCTATTATCCTTTGCTGTAGTTCACTTAGGCCTCCAAAAATCTTGTTCATGATAAATAAGTTGTAATAAAGACCAAGTTTATCGACTTAGCATAAAAGTACCAAGTATTTCAAAAATCAAAAATATCATAAAAACCTATCTTATTCAAGACAATTACAAAATCCAACAAAATAGTTTGAACAACTCAGTTATTTTTTAAAAAATATTTTTAATCTGGGAGTGGCTTGGTTATTTATCTACGCATTCAAAATAAAGAACCAGTTTTAGCAGGTGGCAACATTTTCAAATGTTTATAAGCCAATTCAGTTGCTTCCCTTCCCCTAGAAGTCCGCTTGAGATAACCTTCCTGAATTAAAAAAGGCTCATATACCTCTTCAATAGTCTCTGCCTCATCTCCTACTGCAGTGGCAATAGTAGATAAACCTACAGGACCACCTTTAAATTTATCAATGATAGTCAATAAAATTCTGTTGTCCATTTCATCCAGCCCATTTTGATCTACATCCAAGGCTGTTAAAGCCATTTTGGCAATTTCCACGGTAATAATTCCATTCCCCTTTATTTGCGCAAAATCTCTAGTTCTTCGTAATAAATTGTTTGCAATTCTTGGTGTCCCTCTGCTTCTACGGGCTATTTCAAATGCAGCCTCTTCTAATATGGGTGATCCTAAAATGTCCGCCGACCGTGTAACGATGGTAGTAAGTAACTTAGCATCATAATATTCCAATCTTGCATTAATTCCAAATCTAGCTCGCAAAGGAGAAGTAAGCAGACCAGCCCGAGTAGTAGCACCTATCAAAGTAAAAGGATTTAGTCCAATTTGTACTGTTCTCGCATTGGGCCCTGAATCTAACATGATATCAATTCTATAATCCTCCATTGCTGAATACAAATACTCTTCTACCACTGGATTAAGCCTATGAATTTCATCAATAAACAAAACGTCGTGGGTATCTAGATTGGTTAATAGCCCAGCCAAATCACTTGGTTTATCAAGCACTGGTCCAGAGGTAATTTTAATGCTTGAACCTAATTCGTTGGCTATTATGCTAGAAAGGGTTGTTTTGCCCAAACCCGGAGGACCATGCAAAAGAACGTGATCTAAGGCCTCTCCTCTTTGCTTGGCAGCATATACAAAAACTTTTAAATTTTCTACCACTTTGTCCTGACCTGCAAAATCATCAAAACTGATTGGCCGAAGTGCCTTATCTAATTCCTTATCGGAAGGAGCTAAATCATCTTTGTCACCCTTTAGGTAATCTTCACGCATTTCTTATATTATTATAAACACAAAATTACTCAATTGAGGTGAGAAAAATATTGTTAACAAAAAAATGTAATTATTTAAATTAAAATTTGCCTAGTTTTCGAGTACATAAGATTTTTTAAATAAAATAGGAGTAAAAAGTAGCTTGGCAATCTTAATGCTTTTTAAAGTTAGCTCCTGCATAATTGTTTTGAGTTGTCAATAGAAATAGTAATTTTGCTACGAAAATTAAAACAATTATAGACATGGCAGATACCGGAGACTTATTCAAAGGCTGTTTTATTAGATACAATAACGAGCTTGTTCAAGTAACAGAATACGAACATCGCACCCCAGGCAACTTAAGGGCGTTTTATCAAGTAAAAATGAAAAACGTACGAAATGGTAAAACCATCGAAAATCGCTTTAGAGCAGGAGAAGGTTTGGACTTTGTTCGAGTAGATGTAAAAGAGTACAATGTCCTTTACAAAGATGGAGAAACTTTTGTTGTGATGGACAACGAAACTTTTGACCAAATAAACATAGACGAGGTGCTTTTTGGGGATAGCGCATTATTTATAAAAGAAGGTGTAAAAGTTAAAATTTCTTTTGATGGTGAAACCCCTATTGCTGCTGAGGGACCTAACACGGTAGAAATGGAAGTAACATATACTGAACCAGGTGTAAAAGGAGATACAGCTACAAAAGCTATGAAACCTGCCACATTAGAAACAGGTGCGGTGATAAACGTTCCTTTATTTGTTAATCAAGGAGAAAAAATAAAGGTAAATGCTGTTACTGGAGAATATCTGGAGCGTGTAAAATAACCATTTAAAAGGGTCATAAGACCCTTTTTTTTTAAAAATATAATTGAGCCATCCTTTTCCAATCTACAGGATTATGTGCTTCGCCATTCCAAATATACAGATTATGCTTGATTTGTTTTTCAGACAGAATTTTACTCAAAAATTGATTATCCTGTAAAAATGCATCTTCTCTACCAATTGCTATTGTTATATCCAATTGCTTTATTTTGTCGAGATAAGTGGCATCTTCTAAGTGAGTAATAAATCTATTTGGCGTGTTTAAATAAACATTTTCATCTACATAACCTTGAAAAAGATCTTTAAATGTACGCATACCTTGAGTAAGGTCATATCGTCCACTCATTCCAACCACACTTTGCATTAAATGAGGGTGACGCAAGCTTAGGTTAACTGCATGATATGCACCCAAGCTACACCCTGCTACAATTAAATCACTTTTGGGATTTTTCTTTTCAGTAAAAGGCAATACTTCATGTAGTATATATTTTTCATATTCTAAATGCCTCAATATTCGATCTTTAGGTGCTATTCTAAGGTTATAAAAGCTTTCAGCGTCTATACTATCAACACAAATAATTTGATATTCGCCTGCTTCAATTTTGTATTTTACAGCCTCAATAACCCCCCAATTTTCGTAATCGTAGAACCTCGCCTTTCTAGTAGGAAAAAATAAAACCCTCTTGCCTCTGTCGCCAAACACAAGCAATTCCATATCCCTGTTAAGGTATCTACTTCTCCATTTTTGATATTCTCTATTCATTAAAATGGCGTTTCCATTAGCTAAAAATGATAAGCTAGATTTGATTACAAAAATAAATTACCAATCTCCTTTAAATACAAGCAAATTGGCTAATATTTTTTTAAAAGCAAATTAAAATTAGCTTTTTGTTTTAGTCATTGATATCTGTCACAAAAATAGTGTTGAGACTTTGGATTATCTAATAGGTGGTAACCAACCTAGCCCTACCTTAAATAAAATTATATTATTTACACCTAAAGAATAATTGATAGCACTCATGATTTCCGAACCCTCTTCACTTAGTTCGCTATCAGTGCCTAAATTTACAGCAAAATCTAAGGAATAATCAACAATAATCGCATTTTTAATAATTCTAGTTTTACCTATCCCAAAGGTGAGACCGTAATTATCGTTGAGTTGCGCTAAAACTTTATCATTTACACTGTCCAATGCCTTATAGTAGTTTTGAGAAACCATCAACTTATAGTAAAGTCCAAAAGGGCTTAAATTCCCATTCTTTTTTGAAAAAAACTTCACATATAGAGATGGTTGAATATTTCTGATTTTTGCATAAACAGGTTTAGAATAAATATTCTCTAAAATTGAAATATTTTCAGAACCTAACCTTTGATAGCCAACAGAAAATCCTAAACTAGTATGTCGAGTAACAGTATACTCCACACTACCAACATGTTTAACCATCAAACTAAACCCAGAATTTTCGTTTTGATATGTATTAGTAGTAAAATTAATACCAACCGCACTTGAGTAGCCAACGGCCAATTTTTTACCCTGATATCCAGGTTGTGCTACTACATAACTTCCAAAAAAAATGATTATTGCTACTATTCGCATAATATTATCTAGGTTTTCTTTTAAATTGGTAAAAAGTATCGAATAATAGTGAATTAATTTGATCTTTCGAATCATTTTGATTCATTGATAATATCTTTTTATTTATCATTTTGCCAGATTCCAAATCAAAAAGTAGGTAATAAAAATATGTTTCATATTCAGGCATTAATACCTTAGCAAGTACAAAAGGAGCAGTATATGGTACCACAACTAAACATATATCTAATGGTGTAATATCCTTATCCTCTCTGAGATTAATAACACCCATTTGACAAAAATATTTTGTTCCATATTTTCTTATCAAAGCATCTGTTTTTTCCTTATTTAAATTAACCACATTTACGTCTTGATCAATATGACCTACAGATTGATCGAGCCAGTTATTAAGATAACAATAATCATTAAACTTTTCTGAGGTATATGATTTAGAGTCGAGGTCATCCAAGACCTCAATATCGATTTTAGCTAGATTAGCATTTAACTTTAGATTGTCAATAAACTTTAGCTCAGCTTCTTCTGATGCTAAATATTTTCTTTTTTGCTCTCTACGTTCATCTAATTTTATATACAATGGATTAGAAACAACCAGCTTGTCAATACCAAAAGAATGACCCTTTCTATTGATTCGTTTTCGCTGCCTAATTTCTTTTTTTACAATTTTCATTTTTTCTCTTTCGGTAAGTTGTACGTTCTCCTTGGTAAATTTGTCCTTAGTAAATTGATTATAGGCATTTACAAAATCAGGATTTTGCATTTCATCTACAAAAACATATTCAAAATTAGCTGTTTCAGTTTGTTCTTCGACCTTTTGTTTCTTCTCTTTAAGTTTTTTGTACTTGCCCTCCCTTTTGTTATCTTCATCCTCTGTTGATTCTTTAACATTCTCATCTTCTAATTTACTTTTAAATGCAGTGATGCTTGAATAATGTTGTTCAACCAAATTTTTTAATAAATCAAATTTAAGTGAGTCTAATTCCTTATCGTTAGGATACTCTTTAGATAAACGCCACAATTGTTTTACAGCAAGGGCATTCATTTCATTACTCGCTATTTTCTCTAGAAAGTAATGTATTTGTTGCTGATTGCCTTCCATGGTAGACTCATAATTAACTACTTGGTTCTCATTATTAGCATTTTTGTACTTACTAATCAGGTACAACGATTTAACTATTTGTTTTTTTAGGTACTTGCTTTTAGGATTATCTTTCAGCAACATATAAGCATTATAAATTGCCTCAACTGGTTGATTATTATCTAAATATAGATTAACCACCTCATATCGCGACATTTTTCTAATTTTATTAAATTCCTCTTTGGTAGTTGCAATAAACACCTTTTTGCTATTATTAGATTTGCCTTTTAGCTGAAATGCAATTTTATCTCTTCTTGTTTTTGTACTTGGATGAGTACTTTTAACATCATCTTCCTCATCCTCATGTGAAATTTCATTTAAAGTGTCTAAAAATAAACGCTGTGGGAGTTTAAAAGTACTAGTTTCGAAAAATGACTTTTCAAAAGGGATATCATCAAATGGTAAATAGGCATATTTCATTAAATCAAAGGCTCCATCTAACTCCTCAATACTATATGGAGATTTAAGGTACAACTCAAGACCTTCAAGATCTGCTTCAGTTTCTGTTTCTTTAGAATACCGATTTATGGCAAATCTTTTTTCAATATTCCCCTTGTACTTATAAATGGACTTGTTTTTAATAATTTTTTGCTGCTCAACGTATTCATTAATCACATGTTTTTTTACAAAATGGGCAATTTCATGGCACAAAATAAAAGCCAGTTGAGCCTCATTTTCCAGTTGGGATATCATACCTTCATTTACCAAAATGATTCCGTTGTTAGTGGCGAAAGCATTTACATTTGGATCTTTGATGGTGTAAACTCTAAGCTTAGATCTTAATTCTTTGTTATTTTGCAAAATAACATCTAGAATTTTACTTGCATAACTAGAAAATGGATCATTAAATATAATTTTTCCACTATATAACCAATCGTGAATTTCAAAACTGGTTGTTAGATAAAACTTCTTCTTTGATTTTCTTTCAAATCTTGCGTCTTCCTTTGAAATATTTGACTTTTCCAAGTCGAAAGTTTCGGAAGAAAACATTGTAAAATCTTTGGGAATCTCCCCACTAGATTCTATTATTTTATAATCATTAAAATCCTGCCCTAAAACAACAAACTTTAGAAAGACAAAAAAAATAATTGTAAATTTTAGGCTGGGCATAATGCAATTTAATTTTATAATAATGATTTTTGCAAAAATATTAATACAACCTTAAAATGAAAGCAATTCTTCAAAATTTATTTTTAGTTGGCTGTTTATCACTTGTAATAGTCTCTTGTAAAAAGATAGAACCTGGTCTTCGTGTGATGCAATTTAAAGGTGGAAATTTAATTAGCATTAACTCCACTTATAGTAAAATCGACACCATTAATCTTGAATTTAACAATAAAGATGATAACACTATTATTATTAATAAAGGTGATACATCCAAAATTAAGACTCTGTATTTAGGAAGTAAACAGTTAATAATTCAAAATTTTGTGGATAAATCCTACTCATTTGAATTGTGGTTGGTAGCTTATGGTGTCGTTCAAGATACTATTACAATCAGTTTGTTTAACAATACTACCAATTATAAAAATCAAATTTTGTATCAATCACGAGGTAGTAAATTAGGTATTATTAATGAATCTGGAGTGGTTCATCGTGATAGTGAAGATGACGCATACCTAGAAAATTTTAAAATTAATAATAATGGTAACTGCTTTATTTATAATGATTATTATTATCCTTATTTATCCTATTTTGGTTCCTCGAAAGCAAAATATTTATATACTTCGCAATATTACTATGATGTTTCCAACTTTTCTGCTGATGGCCAATCGGTTATTCTAAATCAAGGGACAAATTTTAGGTATTTCAGATTTTCTGATTCAACCAACTTTAGTTATAATGTTTCCCTAAAATCAGGAGAAATATTGAATAAAATTCATTTTATAAATAATGCCAAGAATGAGGCTGTTTTCGTAGCAAAAAATTCGACGCATAGCAAAGTATATTATCGAAGTAGTAAAGGTATATCAAAAGTAATTGATAGTTTAAGAGTTAATTATAACACGACTAACCCTTATGGAGATTATGACTACGTGGAAATAAATGCAACAGGTTCTCATATATTATTCCATAAAACATACTACACTAATTACAGTTATTATTACTTCTATGAATTAGTACTTTATGATATAAATAATAACACAAAACAAATCATCAATCTTAATAGTACTTTTGCAGGAGCAGCATTTAATCCTATTGGAAATAAGTTTGTATACTCAAATTACAATAATAATAACAATTATTATGATTTATACGTGAATAATGTAAACAGTTTTACTAGTGTTAACATTACTAACACTAGCAGTATAAATGAGAAATTTCCAACTTGGTAAAATAAATAATATAATAAAACAGAATATTATTCTGAATATCGTATATTTGTATCAATATTCAGAATAATATTTTACACATGTCTACAGATTCAACAAATTTTGAAACGATTGCAATAAGACTGCGAGAAGAAAAAACTAAGAATAGAGAGCACACGACTCCTATTTACCTTACTTCAAGTTTCACTTTTGAAGATGCTGAACAAGCCAGGGCTTTATTTGCAGATGAAATTGGTGGCAATATTTACACACGCTTTTCAAATCCTAATAACAATGAGTTTATTGCAAAACTATGTGCCCTTGAAGGTGCTGAAGATGGCATTGCTACCGCTTCTGGCATGTCGGCAATGTTTACGAGCATGGCCTCTTTCTTAAAGGCTGGGGATCATATTCTCGCCTCTAGGTCAGTATTTGGCTCTACTCATCAAATCATAAGTCAACTTTTACCTCGTTGGGGTATTACTTACAGTTATGCTGATATAGACAAACCCGATACTTGGGAAGGATTGATTCAGCCAAACACAAAAATGATTTTTATTGAAACTCCATCCAATCCAGCTTTAGATATAATTGATTTAGAATGGCTTGGCAAGTTAGCTAATAAACATAAAGTGTTACTAAATGTAGATAATTGTTTTGCTTCGCCTTATTTACAACAGCCTCTTAAATGGGGCGCACATATTGTAACTCATTCTGCCACTAAATTTATCGATGGCCAAGGAAGGGTAATAGCCGGTGCCATTTTGGCTAGTAAAGAAATTATAAAAGAGGTTCGATTTTTTGCTCGACATACAGGACCTTCACTTTCTCCAATGAGTGCATGGATGTTATCCAAAAGTTTAGAAACCTTAGCAGTAAGAATGGATCGACATTGTGAGAATGCATTCACACTAGCAAAATATCTTGAAAAACACCCTGATATAGAACTTGTTAAGTACCCATTTCTTCCTTCTCACCCGCAGTATGCTGTGGCAAAAAAACAAATGAAACAAGGTGGCGCGTTGGTAACTTTTGTTGTAAAAGGAGGCATCGACAGAGGAAGAACATTTTTAAACTCAGTGAAGTTAATGTCGCATTCAGCTAATCTTGGTGATACTCGCACCATTGTAACCCATCCTGCATCGACGACGCACTCCAAACTAACTGATGATGATCGTAAACAAGTTGGAATATTACCTGGTTTGATCAGAATTTCTACAGGACTTGAACACATTGACGATCTCATAGCTGATGTGGAACAAGCCTTGGTGGCAAGTAAAAGTGCGAACTCTACCGATTAGTTTTGGTTAAGGATTATTAAAGTTTGGATGTCTTTTGAATGGTCTAAGTTTTCTAACTAAAAACTACTTAGACAAGAATTTTTACTAACAATTCAAATACGTGGTACTAATAACGTACCAAATAAAAAATAAAGAGGCTGCTAAAACTTGGCAACCTCTTTAATATAAAATTTAATCATGAAAATCATGAATGAGATCGGCTATTACGCCTGTCCAACCAGTTTGATGTGGTGCACCAATGCCCGATCCGTTATCACCATGGAAATATTCATAAAATAGTACCAAATCTTTAAAATAAGGGTCCTTTTGAAATTTCTCATAACTGCCATTAACCGGTCTTTCACCATTTTCATTTTTCAAGAATATTTTCATTAATCGCTGGCTAAGCAGCATTGCTATTTCCTTAATATTTTTTAATTGCCCAGAGCCTGTTGGATATTCTACTTTAAATTCATCACCATAATAATGATAAAACTTGATTAACGATTCTATTATCAAGTAGTTCACAGGCATCCATATTGGGCCTCTCCAGTTGGAGTTTCCTCCAAATAACGAGGTATTTGACTCCGCTGGTGTATATTTTACACTAAATAACTCGCCGTGCACGTTAAACTCGTATGGATGTTCGAGGTGAAAACGTGATAAAGCTCTTATACCGTACTCTGACAAAAACTCACTTTCATCTAGCATTCTTTTAAGGATTTTGGACATTCGATAACCTCTTACTAAAGATAAAAGTCTCGTTTCGCCTTTGCCTGGCTCATGCCATCTTGAAACTAAACTAGCTAAATCTGGTCTGCTTTTAAGTACAAATTCCACCCTTCTTTTGAAAATAGGAAGCTTATCAAGTGTTTCAGGGTCAAGGGTTTCTACGGCATACAACGGTATTAAGCCTACCATCGACCTCACCCTCAAAGGAATACTAGGGCCGTTTGGCAAATGAAGCATATCGTAGAAGAAGTCGTCTTGATCGTCCCAAAGATTTACTCCCTCACCACCCAGCGCATTTAATGCACCCGCTATTTGTAAAAAGTGTTCGAAAAATTTAGAAGCCATGTCTTGGTAAACTGGTTTGGTAAGTGATAACTCAACGGCTATCCTAAGCATGTTTAATGCATACATGGCCATCCAGCTGGTGCCATCTGCTTGCTCAATAGTGCCTCCCGTAGGCAAAGGCCTACTTCTATCAAATACACCAATGTTATCCAAACCTAAAAATCCACCTTCAAAAATGTTATTTCCACCAGAGTCCTTTTGATTTACCCACCACGTAAAGTTTAGTAGTAATTTATGGAATATTTTTTCCAGAAAATCAGTATCCCCTACTCCTCCGTTCGCCTCCTTGTCAATTTCATAGACTCTCCAAGTTGCCCAACCATGCACTGGTGGATTAACATCACCAAAATTCCACTCATATGCAGGAATTTGACCATTAGGGTGCATGTAGTATTCGCGAAGTAATATTTCTAGTTGCCTTTTTGCAAACCAAGGATCAAGTCTACATAATGGAATGGTATGAAAAGCAGTATCCCAAGCAGCAAACCATGGATATTCCCATTTGTCCGGCATGGATAAAATATTTTCAGCATTTAAATGCTCCCAATGACTATTTCTTCCAAATTTTCTATTTGCAGGAGGAGCCACCTGTCCAGGATCTCCCTTAAGCCATTGGTTTACATTAAAGTTAAAAAACTGTTTGGTCCACAACATTCCAGCGTAGGCTTGACGTTGTACCAGTTTTTGATCATCATTGGGAAGATTTACCTGCAACTCCTCATAAAACTCATCAGCTTCTTTAATTCTTTTTGTGAAGATCTTTTTAAATTCTGCAAAAGGACTCTCCATTTCATGATTCGTCAACCTTAAGACCAGCTCTACTGACTTGCCTCCTTTTACAGTAACCAGATAATTAACAGCAGCTTTTGTACCTTTTTTAGCAGGGTTAACTGCATCTTTATCACCATTTACCAAATAATTATTTATGCCATCTTTACAATAAGCAGATGAATTAGGAGCGTTATAAAGTTTCTTGTAATTAGTATCGTTATCACAAAATAAAAGCTCCGGATTTCCATCACAATACATGTGATAAATACCAAGCTTTTGGTGTTTGATATTTATTTGGTTTTTACCTTCTGCTTCCAAACTTGGCTTTGTTTCATCATAACCCCAAGACCATGAATTTCTAAACCAAATAGTTGGTAATACATTAAGAGTAGCCTCCTCAGCTCCACGATTGGCAATTGTAATTTTTATTAAAATATCTTCGGCATCTCCTTTAGCATATTCGGTAAAAACATCAAAGTATTTATTATCATTTAACACTCCTGTATCTATAAGTTCATATTCTGGTTGGTCTCGGTTACGTTTTCTATTTTCATTTATCAATAAAGAATAAGGAAACTCATTTTGAGGATACTTGTACAAAGCCTTCATGTAACTATGTGTAGGAGTGCTATCTACATAGTAATAATAATCTTTTGGATCTTCGCCATGGTTACCCTCATTACCTGTTAGACCATATACTCTTTCCTTTATAATTGGGTCTTTTTGATTCCATAATGCTACGGAAAAACATAAGATCTGTTTGCTATCACTAATGCCCATCAAGCCTTCTTCACCCCAACGGTAGGCTTTGCTTCGTGCCATATCATGCGTACAAAATTCCCAAGCAGATCCATCAGGACTATAATCTTCTCTTACAGTACCCCATTGGCGCTCAGTAAGATAAGGCCCCCAATGTTTCCAACCATTGTTATCTTTGGTTTCAAGAATTCGTTTTTTTTCTGCTCCTGCCATGATTACTTCAAAATTTAGGATTTATTGTGTTAAAAATTGGAATAGGATTTAAGTAGGAATGTTAAGCAAAAATCTTGATTTGAGGAAATAATTAATGGTAATTTTCGAAATTACCTTAAAAATATTTAGCAATGTCAAGTAAAATCAATTTATTAGATTTGATATAAATCATTAGACAAGGACAATTTCTTCAAAAATTTAACTATGAATCCTTATTTTTAGTTAGTTGGATGAAGTTTAAGACTGGATAATCATAATTCAAAGGCTTTTTATACTCAGTTTAGTTCCAGCCTTATGGCAAGTCCAGTTGTTTGAGTTTATTTGCTTTGATTGAAGTCACCAGCACCACCACAAATGTCATGCAACTTCCAAATATTACAGAGTTTACAGTACCAAGAATGGATGCTGCCAAACCTGATTCAAATGATCCAATCTCATTAGAAGAACCAACAAAAACACTATTAACAGAGGACACACGGCCTTTCATATCCTCTGGAGTAAGAGTTTGAATAAGTGTTTGCCTAATTACCACACTTACTGCATCAAACATACCGCTAATAGCAAGAAACAAAAACGACACCCAAAATAATTGAGAAATACCAAAAAACAGAATACTTAATCCAAAACCTGCCACACAATACAACATAATTTTACCCGCACCTTTTTTGATAGGTTTATAAGCAATTAATAACATGATTATAATAGAACCTATTGCAGGTGCTGCACGCAGCATCCCTAGGCCTTCTGCTCCCACATGTAAAATATCTTTACAGTATATTGGCAATAAAGCAATGGCACCTCCAAACAACACCGCAAACATATCTAAACTTAATGCTGCTAAAATCTCCTGTTTTTTCAAAACAAACTGTAAACCTTCCCTAAGACTTTCAAAAATGCTTAGTTTATTAATTTGTGTTTTAACAATTGGAATGAGTTTGATACCACTAAAAAGAATTATGGATGTTGCCATAAAAATCACATCAAACGAATAAGCAGCTATATAACCATGTTGGCCAACATGTTTGCCAAAAAAAGCAAATATCAATCCGCCTAAAGCAGGGCCAATAACTTGACTTGTTTGCCAAATGGTGCTGTTCCAAGAAACTGCATTACCAAAATGGCTCTTATCTTCCACTGTTTGAGACATAATTGCAAACTGAGCTGGTCCTAAAAATCCGCGAGCCACCCCACTCACAAATATGACAAAATATAAACAGCCTGTTATTAATTGTAAGCTTAGCAAACCTAGGTTAATGGCTAAAGCCAACAAAAAAAAAGAGCAGATAAGTAATACCCATAAAGCATTTAATAAAATTTTTTTTCTATCCCCATTATCTACCACATGCCCTGCAAATAAGGCAATTGAGATAAAAGGAACAGCTTCTGCTAGGCCAATTAAACCAAGTGAAAGTGGATTCTTGGTAAGTTCAAATATTTGCCATGATACTATAACTGCCTGTATTTGAAGTGCTACTGTAAAAAATAGTTTTCCTAATACAAATTTCCTAAACTGTACCATTTTAATGGCAACATAAGGATCATGTTTGGAAGATTTGGCTTGTTCTAACAATTGAAAATGTGATTAAATAAAAAAGCATTTGAGTTTTGTCTCAAATGCCTTTCATTATGTGGTTCATTACCAACTATTTTGCTGGGGTTTCCGGCTGAGCAGGAGTTTGTTGTGCTGGCGCCTGTTGTGGTGTTTGCACGGTCTCCTCGTTAGCACGACGTATAGTTTCAGTTTCTAAAGTATTTTGACCATCGCCTTTATCAATCAAAAATGAAGTGGATAAACAAAGGGCTAAAATTGAAATGGCAAAGCCCCAAGTTAATTTTTCTAAAATATCACCAGTTTTCTGTACTCCCATTAGTTGAGTGGATGCACCTCCCATAGCTTGATTTACACCACCACCTTTAGAGTTCTGCATTAAGATAGTAAGCACTAAAAGTGCTGATATAATTAAAATTACAATAATTGCTGCTAAATACATTTTTATGAGTTTTCTATTTCCGAAATTTTGGATGCGAAATAAGCACTTTTTTCTGGATTTTTCAAACTTAATATTTTATAAATTTCTAAAGCTTTCTCCTTTTTGCGCTGTTTTAAAAAAATAACAGCCAAATTTTCAGATGCAATATCGTCTGAAATGGCTGAACTGTTGCTTGCTAAATCTAGTAATGGAGTTTCAGGAAGTTCGTTTGGGTTAAATTTAGCCAAAATTGGCTCATTTTGAATAAATTTATCTATATAGTCAAACTCCTCTCCATTTCGTTTTTTATCCAAATAATCTATATAAGAAAGTAAAAGATCAATCGGATTTTCATCGGTAGGTGAATTTGAAATTTCAGTATCTTCAACCCTTAAATTGTTAAAGTCATCTACTACCAAATTAGATTTATTTTGAAATAAAAACAAATCTATTTCTGCATTACCCCCTTCTATAACATGCTCATTTATTAATTCTTGTGGTTTATTTTCAAGTTCAATTTGATCAATGACCACAATTTTTTCTTCTAAAATGGGTATTTCATTGGTCTCTGAATTAATTATTTCTAGGCTAAAATTTTCTAGTGACTCAATAATAACTTCTGGTTGGGTATTAGGATTATTATCAGATAGAACTAAAGTAGTTGGTTGTTCTATTTGTAATTCAATATCTGTTTTTACCTCCTCCATAACCAATTTTAAGTTTGGGGTAACTTCATCCGCAAAAACCTCCTTCTCTATTTTAAAATTATCGAAAAAATTTGCATTTTTTTTGAGCAGTTGCAAATTTCTAAGATTTGCCTCTAGTTCTTCAAGTAATGAGTTGTTTTTTTTATCAATAGAATCCATTACCGAAGTGTTTAAATTAGATTTTTGGTACTTTTCAGTGTTTTTTTTTTCAGCACTAATATAGGCGAGATTTCTAAGCGTATTTTCAGCTTGCAACAGCTTACGTAAATGCTCCCTTTGAGGAATTCTTATTGCCGCCGCATGTAGGTGGGTATCAGCATGCATACCACCTTTATCATGAGACGATTTGGCCAAAATAACATATGCAGACTGGCAATAAGGAAAAGTCTCAGCAATGTGAACTAAGGAGGTTTCATCTTCAGCACTACACGACTCCGAGTTTTTTACCAATTCCAAAAATCTGAACTTGTCCAAATTTAATAGTTAATTTAAAAGTAAAGGTTTGATATTTTACGCACCTTTTTATCTTAAGTTGCTAAAAACAATAAATGTGATCATAAGCTTAAAACAAAACAATAGGTGAAATCTAAGGTAAATAAAAAACTACCAAGAAGCAACGGTTTTATTAAAAAGATCCAAAATAATCCTATCAGATATTTTTTCGATTAACTCATCTTCTACTTGTGAAAGCGTTTTTGTTTGCTCAAAAAGATCAAATTGAGAAAAAATTTGATTTTGAAAATTTGCTTGTTCGTCCTTCATATTTTCGAAATTAACCACTACCGTTATAGTAAGTCTATTTAATGCAGCAGTATTGTTACCTGATTGCGCTTCTGGTGTAAGTGTATAACTGGTAATTTTGCCATCCACCCGTAAATCTCCGTTGTTTTTGACCAAGCTCAACCTTGAATTCTGTTGATAGTAATTTTTTACTTTTTCTGTAAAAAAGTTGCTTAATCTAGCTGGCCCCCCAGCTTCATCAGAAAAAACATCCACAGATATTGTTTTAACTTCTGGTGGTAAATTTGTACCTCTAAATGAATAACAACCTGATAATAAAAGTGTAATTGTTAAAAAGGTAATTATTTTAAAAATGTAGTTCATAAATCAATAACTCTATGTGTTAATTATTTTCTAAATCATATTCTTTAATTTTCCGATAAAGGGTGCGCTCAGAAATTCCTAAATCTTGCGCTGCATATTTACGTTTGTTATTATTTTTTTTGAGGGCACGCACTATCAATTCTTTTTCCTTGTGTTCAATTGACAACGTATCCTCTTCTGTTTCATGCGAGATATCTTCAATTTTATTGATGGTGACGGCATTGTTGGCTGTGGCTTGTTCTAATAAAATTGGTTTTGTGTTAAAGTTTTGGTTAAAGTCGTTATTATAAAATGTCTGGCTATTAAACTGTTCATTTGGGACACCGCTAAACAAGTTGGCATTTTCGTTTATGATTTGGGTACCATATTTGTCATGTTGTAAAAAATTAAAAACTAATTTTTTAAGTTCCATTACATCGTTTTTCATATCGAAGAGAACCTTATAAAGTAGTTCTCTTTCAGTAAAATTAGGATCGGCATTTACATCTTTAAAAATTGCAAGCGATTGATTTTTTTCTTTAGGTATGTATGGAGCAAAATGTTCTTTGTCCACTTCCCTTTCAATTTCTAATAAAGATACCTGTTCTACCAAGTTTTTAAGCTGTCTTATATTACCAGGAAATCGATATTTATATAACAACTCTTTCGCATCATCTGCAAGCTTGATTGGTTTTACCCTGTTTTTTTCAGAAAAATCGGTGGCAAATTTTCTAAAGAGAAGTTCAATGTCAGGTCCTCGTTCTCTTAAAGGAGGCACAAAGATAGGTACAGTATTGAGGCGATAATATAGATCTTCCCTAAAACGCCCTTTTTCTACTGCATCTATGAGGTTAACATTAGTAGCGGCAATTACACGAACATTGGTTTTTAATACCTTTGAAGAACCTACTTTGATAAATTCACCGTTTTCTAAAACACGCAACAACCTTGCTTGTGTGCCTAAAGGCATTTCGCCTATTTCATCCAAAAAAATAGAACCGCCATCTGTGACTTCAAAATAACCCTTTCTTGAATCATTAGCACCTGTAAATGAGCCCTTTTCGTGCCCAAAAAGTTCAGAATCTATGGTGCCTTCTGGTATAGCCCCACAATTAATTGCTATAAACTGACCATGTTTGCGAGCACTTAATTGATGTATAATTTTAGAAAAAGATTCCTTACCTGTGCCACTTTCTCCGGTTATTAACACCGTCATTTCTGTAGATGCAACTTGTATTGCCACATGAATGGCGTGGTTAAGTAAAGGAGAGTTGCCGATAATTCCAAACCTCTGTTTTGCAGATTGTATTTCGTTGATATCCATTATTTTGTAATTTGTTTTTTGAAACTTTTCAAAATACAACTAATTTTCAGTGGTTACTATATAGATTCGCCTAGTAAGGTTGCCGAAGTACAATCTAGCACTTTAACTTCCAAGTAATCACCTTTTTGATAGTGTTTTTTAGGAAATACAACAACCTTGTTATTGCTAGTACGCCCTTGCAAAAAATCTTCAGATTTTTTGGAATATCCTTCTACTAGAATCTCATAAGTTTTTCCGATATCCCTCAAATTACTTTCATGCGAACTTTGACGTTGAATTGTAATAATTTCAGTAAGTCGACGATTTTTAACATCTTCTGGCACATCATCGATGTATTTTTTGGCTGCTGGGGTATTAGGTCGTTCAGAATAAGCAAACAAATAACCATAATCGTACTTCACTTGGTGCATTAAGGAAAGTGTATCTTGGTGTTCTTCCTCGGTTTCTCCGCAAAAACCAGCTATGATATCTGTAGAAATTCCGCAATCTGGGCCAATTATTCTACGAATTGCCTGAACTCTTTCAAGATACCACTCTCTATCATAAGTACGGTTCATTCTTTTTAATACACTTGAACTTCCGCTTTGTGCGGGCAAATGAATGTTGTTACAAATGTTTTCATACCTGGCCATGGTGTACAAAACATCATCAGTGATATCTTTGGGATGTGAAGTAGAAAATCTAACTCTTAAAAGCGGACTTAATAGTGCCACTTGTTCTAAAAGCAACGCAAAGTTTATTACATTTCCGTGTTCATTTTCCCATTTGTAAGAATCTACATTTTGGCCAAGGAGTGTAACTTCCTTAAAACCTTGATTAATAAGCTCACTAGCTTCGTTTAAAATTGAGGGAAGGTCTCTACTTCTTTCTCTCCCCCTTGTGTAAGGAACTACACAAAAAGAACACATATTATCGCAACCGCGCATGATTGAAATAAAGGCTGTTACGCCATTGTTATTTAATCTAATTGGCGTGATGTCAGCGTATGTTTCTTCTCGAGAAAGAAAAACATTCACTGCCTTTTGCCCTTCATCTACTTCATTTAAAAGTGCTGGCAACGTACGGTAGGAATCTGGACCAACTACTAAATCTACCATTTTTTCTTCATCCAAAAACTTGGATTTTAATCGTTCGGCCATGCATCCTAGTACTCCAACTACCATTTCTGGCCGTCTATTTTTGGCGTTGTTGATGTGAAATAGTCTATGACGAACTTTTTGTTCTGCATTATCACGTATGGAACAAGTATTCAAAAATACCACATCTGCCTCGTCAATGTTGGAAGTGGTATCATAGCCAGCGTCAAACATAACCGAACTAACAATTTCGCTGTCAGCAAAATTCATTTGACATCCATAACTTTCTATGTATAGTTTTCGTTTTTTACCTGTATTAGAATCACCAGTGGTGCGCACATTATCTGCCTGTGCCGGTGAGGTATCTTGAGAAATAATATTAATATCAGAAATCAGATTCATTGTTAAAACAAAATTCAGAGAACAAAGATACAAACTATATGCCAAAATGTCATACGCTTTTATTAAAATTAGGTGTATTTAACTATTTGGCCTAGTTGCTTGCTTTTAGGTCTTGGAAGAGGTATTTATCTATCAACTTGTGAGCTAGATAAATCACAGGCGTAAGTGCAATGGCCACCACAAACTTATAAATATAATTGTTAAGAGCCACTTGTACGATTTGTTCTATTGACCAATTTCCAAAAACATAAAAGGCTATATACAAAACTACAAAACTATCCACCAATTGGGAGATGACTGTAGAACCTGTTGCCCGAAGCCATAATTTCTTATTTTGTGTAATTGTTTTGAGTTTATGAAAAATATAGGCATCAAGTAATTGACCAATTAAAAAGGCTGTAATAGAACCTATTATAATTCCCAGCCCCTGCCTAAAGATACTCGAAAATGCAAAATTAATATCAAAAAGGCCGTCCTTGCCTTTGTTAACATCCAACCAAAAATCGGCAGGAGGCAGTAAAGTAGCAGAATATATTCCTATAAATGAATAACAAATTAGAATGGAAGTAAGGTAGCTAATTTTTCTTACTCCTTTTTGACCGTAATACTCATTGATAATGTCGGAAGTTACAAACACTACTGGCCAAATAATTACTCCAGCTGTGTAGGTAATGCTAAAAGGCAAAATACCGTTAGGTAGACCAATTAACTTTTCTCCAGAAAAAATTTTAACTCCAATAATCTCAGCTAATAGCGCATTGCACAAAAATACTGACGCTAAAATTAAATAAAGGGTATCTTTTCGTTTTTGCAATTATAAAAAATTTAAAAATAATATCTCAGTCAATTATCTTAAAATAACGACTTTACCAAATCCTTCTTTAAAGGCCTTTTCGGCTCCCACATCTAAATGGTCAAAAGATTTTCCACTTATATTGGCCGAAACCTTGTAAAGATAAACACCATTTGCTAACTTATCACCAAACTCATCTTTACCATCCCATGCATATTGGGTTATGTTTGTTCCTATTTTAATTGGTCCAATTTCCGATTGTAATATTTCTCTTACTACTTTACCAGTTACGGTCATTATTTGAATTTTAATTTCATCAGGAACGTTTTCGCCAGTAACGGTAAAAACAAATCTAGTAAAATTGCTAAAAGGATTAGGGTATGGATAAAAATGGCTTATACTGGTAGCATTAATTACTCTAAAATCAATACAATATGGATTTACACCGCTACTATTATTAGAAGCATCAGTACCTTGTACACAAAGTGTATATATACCATCTTCTAGTTTTTGAGGGTTATATTCCACTCTAAATTTGTTATTAGAAGAAGCTGGAAAGTACCTAACATTATTATCTGATAAACTGATTTGCTTAAAACTACAATCTGTACATTGTTTTTTAAACAAAAGATTAATTCCTGAGGTATCTTGCTTGTAAATATATTTGTTCTCATCATTAATGCTTACCACAATCATCGGGCTGGCAGAAACAATATCTCCATTCATAATCCGCTGGCCATCAAATGTGACTTCCAGCACTGGGTTTCTGTTATCCTTTATTACTTTAAAATTAGTAGACCAAATGTTATTTTCGTAATATTGTTCTTGCTGTGATTTAGGGTTAACATTGATTTGGCAAGTGTTTTCTCCTTGCCAAGTTTTAGTATCGAATGTTTTTGTTAACCTAATTTCTTGTTGGGCGCCTAATATTGTATTTAGAGTATCATAAAAAACTTTAGATTTACCAGTAGTGCTATTATTAAGTGTGTATTCTACAATAAATGGTGTCTTAAACGATTTATTGCTAATATTTTTGAATAAATATTCAACCGTATATGATTGTCCCTCTTGAAGTTGAGTTACTTTAGAATATTTGCCATCGTTATCGTCGAGCATAAGACTTCCCTCCGGAATATCAGTAGAATACACCACTTGCCATCTGTTAAGTTGAGGCGGAGTTAGGTTCGCACTGTCTTTAAGCAATGCTTTTAATTTTAAAAATGGATATTGTTTGGAATCGATTGAATTTAAAGATACAGCATCACTATTGATGTTTTGTAACAAAGTTGTTTCTTGTAAATTATTATCAACGCCAATTACGTCAATTCCCCATATATCCGTTTTGGGGTTATCTACCTCTACTTTTCTGAACAAACTTCCCCATCCATGTGCAGGACCAATAAGGGTGGAAGTAATAGTACCAAATGGGACACTTGCAGCGACATCATCCTTAAAACTAATAGGGGTATTAAAATCGCTGTTAAAATCTTCAAAAATGGGAGAAAGGCCTTTTCTTCCAAGAAATATATAAGCAGATTTATTAGTAAGAGAACTAAACTTGGTGGGAGAAAATAGTTGTTTAAATAAATCTTTGGAACTTTGCTCCCATTTTTCAAAATCCGCTTTGTTGTACGTCACCAAAAGGAGATAGTCACCAAATTTTACATCGTTTAGATAATTATTAAACATTGTAAATACTGGGTCTTGTGGTAGATCAAAAAAGAAATAGCGGTTAACAATAAATGAGTTACCACAACCTGTACAGTTATAAGGGCGATCAAATTGAATTAAATAAGGATTAAGTGTATTTTGATCAAAGGCAACACAAAGTATACCATTTGAACTATAAGCACCAAGTTCTGGCGAAGTATTTTTATAGATAAATTGTCCGTTAAGTTTAAGTATACTTTGTGCTCCCGGACCAGCTACAACCTCAATATTTTGTGTTAAACTTTTAAAATCAAACGTTTTTCCATTTTTGTTGGTATTGATTTGAGGAGAGTTAGTGTTCTTGTAAAATTGTGGAAATTCACTTTGGCTCCACCCTTCAGGACTATTTGGTATGTAAACAAAGGAGCTATTGGCATAAATGGTATCTGCGTCATTGCTAAGTTGGCTGTATCTTACTCGCCAATAAAAAACAGTACTATCTCCTTTCGTTAAATTATACATCAAATTAATGTTTTCCCAAATAGGCATAGAGGTAGCAGATATTGTATTTGATCTCAATAAAGGACTATTAAACTCGTAGCTGGTGTCTATTTCAAAATAATAGTCTGTAGCTGACCGAATCAAATTGGAACTTTGGGCAACCAGATTTATAACATTTGTATCCAAAATACTAAATTCCCTTGGAAACAAACATTTTATACCACTTTGAGGAATAAAAACGGGAAAAGTGATTTTATTATTAGTTTTGGTATATTCGTCCAAGGTGTTATCAGGATCAAGGGTTATTTCGAAAGTGTTGCTTCCTGCTCCGTTAAAGTCGTTTGAAGTAATGGTATAATAAGCCGTATCGTTTATTTTGGGTGAATCGAATAGTCTAATGGGATACAATTGTTGGGTGCCATTTGGTAACCTTCTTGTAATATAAATTGGTATTTTGTTGTTTATTGATATTCCTAAATTGGTTATTGGAATACCGATTTGGAAAGAATCTACTAATGCTGTAAACTCTTCATTATTAAAGGTTTTTACAAAAATACTTCCTGCTGAAAGTACAAAATCCGGTTTAGGATTGGGAAAAAGCTTAACCGCTGGGTCGCCTTGTAGTGCCATTTGGGTGGCTTGCCCAATATCATAAGGATTGAGGTTACTTGAATTATTAGTATATTCTTTATTTACTATTTGTAATACTTTACCAATTGATTTGTTCAAATTGAGGCTATCATTAAACCACCTTGTATACAATATTCGATTGTAGTTTTGAAGGGTACTAACAAATCCAAAATTGATATGGCCTACAAATCCAATAGCACCTTTTTTACTTGCAGAAATCCAATTTTCTCCAAAAGACTCTTCTGTTGTAAACATGTTGCCAGATTTGCAACCATTTAAAATAATGATAGGATACTTATCCTCATTTTTATACCCGAGCGTTGGGTCGGTAACCAAACCGATATCAATATCTCCGCCGTTAGAACTAGAGTGTCCAAAAAATGTAATTAAACTTAAACCTTCATTAAGTTCTTTGGAAAGGTTAAAAACCTGAATTACGTCACCAGTGGTTTTGGAATAAGAAGAAACATTGGCTCCAAAATAATTGGATTGCGCTTTTGAAGTAAGCTCATTGATAAAATTTTTAAATCCTAAACCCTCATCTTGAGTTTTTCCGCCACTTAAATGTGCAACGTTTTTACGCCAAGGCAAAAAGAATGAAGTTGTTTCGTGGCTTTTAATTTTCTCCAAATAGTTTACCACCTCTTCAGGTGTTTTAGCACTAATTCTACCAGTTGGTATTGCTTGTACGTATTTTGAAAAACCTCCCAATCCCGTTGAAAACAAATAATCACTTCCAGGATTGCCAAAGGCGGGTATCAAATTGACATAATTTACTTGCTTAAACCTAAGTTCACTAGTCAAATCATAACCTTTACCTATAATAAATAAATACTTGGGAAGCACATTGTCTTTACTTAAAAATTCACAAAACCTCCTTATACTTAATGGCGAAGCTAGCCCATAACTAAACTGATCGAATAAGTCTATTACATTTGCTACCAAGGTATCATATTGCCCACCAACCAGGGAATTTCTAAATTTGGCATATTCCACCACTGGATTGGCAATATTCCCAACAGGTTTTGAAAGTGATGGATGGGATATTATAACAAACAGGCTATCAGTAGTGATGAATTTTCTAAAGTTAACTGGCTGTAAGTTTGCCTCAAAGATACTATCACGATTGAGCACCGAGATGATTGAAGTATCAGAAATGGGTGTAAATGAACAAATGATATTGGTTGTTGAAAATTGATATTGATAAGACTTAATGTTGGCATAACTTGAAATATCTAAAATTTCGAGATTGGCAGCATTAGATAAATTTTTTATTTCCATATTCGCTTTTAAGGTGGAAGCAGTGATAGGAACTACAAACCTTTTTAATCTTTGTCCTGAGTAATTTAACGACTGGGGATAATTAATGTCCAAATAGTTTAGTATTGCTTTGATATTAGAGGTTTCATTAGCTACCTTTAAAAAATCTATGTTTACTGCCAAAGAATTGCTTGAGGAATTTGTAAAAGGGAAGGAAGCTTTAATTGTGCCATTTTTTTCACCTTCTGTGTTTACCTGAGCTACCAAGCTTGATAATAATTTGCTTGCTCCTGCCTTTAAAGTTACTCCTCTAGTGCGTCCTTGATTAACAGGCATATAGCCTACTTTAATTGAAGTATTTAATCCAGTTTTTAGAAAAAAATTATTTAATGGTATGTTGAATTCAAAATTTATGCCTTCTTCAGATCCAAATCCCTCTGAGTAGCCGTAGTTTGATAAATAAGTGCCTTCTGAGGTAAAAAAACGCATTCCTTCATAGTAGGAATTTGTAAAGTCTCGATGATAATTTTCAAGATGATATTCTATTTTTGTCCCAACGTTTTCAAACGGAATTTGATCTATCCTTTTCCAAGGTCCTTTAATTGAAGATGTTAAAAAATATGTAGTTGAGTCGGAATAAAGATTCAAATACGGATTACACTGCATTGCGACCTCATCATATAGTAGCGTATCTAAATCTCCATTGTTTTTAAGCCCGTAAAATTCGATATAGTCGCTTGGATCGAGTAGGTCATTAAGGTTGTTATCTACTACTGTTATAGCAATCTGTGTACCTCTCCAATACATCTGTAACTTGCTTGGTGTAAAGTCATTTAAAGAAGCCCCAAGTGCTACAAGTTTCTGTTGTGAAATCCTGTAAATACCATCTTGTGCCACTTTAGTTTTAAAATATTTTTGTTCATAACTAATCCATTCATTGCCAAAATCTTGACAAAACAGGGATGAATAAACGAACAATAAAAGGATAACCGAATATCTCATAAATTTAAAATGTTCCTAAAACTTTTCTAACGATAATCTTAAAGAAAATACGTGAGAAACCAGTCCAGTGGATTGTGTTGGATTGACTAATGCATAATCGATTAATAAGGATTTTAGTTTAACACCTACACCAAAATTTGGTTGAAATGTTCTCTGTTTGCTACCATCAAAGTTTTTAACTTCTTGAATGTTGTTAATACCCATTCTTAGAAATGCTAGTCTTTTATAGTTGAGTTCAATACCTGCACGGGGGTCTATAGAGGTCAAATTAGATTTAAATAATACATTTCGTTTACCATCAAAAGTAAAATCTAGGTCAACTGAAGCAAGAACGCCTACTTGATCATTTTTGTTTAATTTAACGTACCTTGCCGCTCCCAAAATTAATCTTGGCAAGGTTAGCTCGATGGAATTTTCGGGTATGGTGTTGGTTTTGGTAGAATCTATGGTGTTGAAAGTTGCATAAGCCGATTGTAATAAAGAGGAATTGACAGTCCAAAAATTATAAGTACTGGTGGCATCTCTCAGAACACATCCTATCTGCAAATTGTTTATTTTGTATTGCATACCTGCATCCAAGCCAAACCCCCAAGCATTCGCAAACTGACCCACATTCCTATAAATTATTTTAAAATTGCCGCCTGTACTAAGACCTTTTATTAGTTTGCTTTTTTTAGCAAATGACAAAAGAAAAGCGTTGTCTGTGGCAGAGAAATAACGGATTTTAGAATAGTCAACTGGGCCGTAAATGTTGTTGTTGGTGTTGCCATCACTATCAAACAAAAATCTAGTGTCCGGAATATTATCTATGCCGTATCTAACATAAGAAAATGCGAGTACGGTCCCGGTGTCAAGTTTAGTAGCAAACCCTAAATAGTCAAATTTTGCAATACCAGCAAAATACTCATTGTGCATTGCTGCGATATCATATTTATTGGACAAATAAGCTAATCCTGCTGGATTCCAATATCCCGATGTTACATCACCTACCACTGCAACTTGGGTGTTTCCCATTCCTATGGCCCTAGCGCCAATTCCTAAATTCAAAAATTCATTGCTATATTTTGAGGTATTCACATTTTGACTCAAAAGTATTTGAGCAGAACACAAAAACAATAAAATAAAGCAAACGATGTATTTTAAATTAAACACCATGCCTTTGATAATTGACCAATAATTTAAAATTAACCGCAACTTTTAGTTTTGTTTTAACTCTCTTTGATACTGTTAAAACGTTTTTAGTAACCAAATAACGCAATTTAATATAAAATTATTACAAAAATATAAAATAAAAATATCAGGTAATTTTTAAACTAAAAATCTGAATTTTACTGGTCAATTAATCAAGAATATATTTTTCAATTGCCTCGGCTACACCATCGTCATTATTTGAAGAAACTATAACTTGGGCTTTATCTCTAAGGTCGGGTTGCACATTATCCACCCAAATACCAAGGCCAGCAAATTGGATCATGGAAAGATCATTGCTGGCATTTCCGACGGCAATCATTTCCTCAGGTTTAATGTTCAGTTCAAATCCTAGTTTTGCCAAGCTTGCAGCCTTATCTATTCCTTTTTGGGTAACTTCAAGAAAAAATGGCTTGGAGGTTGTAATATTTAGATGTGGCATTAATGATTGTAAAGTAGGTGTTACGCTAGCTAAATGGCTAGGTTCTGAAAGCAATAAACACTTAGTAACTGATTGTCTAACAAATTCTTTAAAATCTGGAACAATCAACAAGTCCATTCCTGTGATTGATTTTTCAATTTCTATATATGGTGATGTTTTTTCTGAAATTATTTTATGATCAAGGTAGGTAATAATATCAACATGGTACTGTTTGCAATAGTCAGTTAGTTGATAGACATCGTTTAGATCTAGATTTTGTTCAAAAATCACCTTTTGAGATCTCACTTGAAGTATTTGTGCACCATTATAAGACAAGAGATATGAATCATTTATATCTAATTCCAACTCTTGTGCATAGAGAATCATAGCTGGTGTGGGTCTCCCACTGGCCAATACTACATAAACTCCCTTCTGTTGAGCTTTAAGTATTGCTTTTTTGTTTCTGACGGATATTTGATGATCATCATTTAATAAGGTATCATCCATATCCAATACTACCATTTTATACTTCATTATATCTTTTAATTTTAATTTAAACCATTAATTATAAGTTCATTAAATCTTTGCTCATCTTTTAAAAAGTATATTTCAATGGGCAGATAATAAATAGGAAGATTTTCAATGAATTCTCTTAATGCGACATCTGTTAACTTCACCATATCCTTCTCAGTGGTGATAATGCTTGTTGTTTTGGGAGGATAATTGTTAAAAACCTTTATGAGTTGTTGCATATCCTCTTTTGTATAGGCATGATGATCGTTAAATTCCAAATGGTGGAGCACGTTGTGTGACTTCCTGATAAATTCTAGCATTAGATTTGCCTTTGCAATTCCAGTAAGTACAATCACATCTTTATTAATTTCTTTAAAATTATCAAACAAAGAAACTGGCGATAAATATCGTATACTGCTAAAGAAAACAGGAGCCTTTGGATTGTATTTTTTTATCTTTTCTGTTATTTGGTTTGTAGTTGTATCTGCTAACTGGCTGGGGCATTTAGAGACCACAATTATGTTGGCACGGCTTGCACCAGCTGCATCTTCTCGCAGTCTTCCAGCTGGCAACATTAAATCATTGTAAAATAACAGATTATAATCTGTAAGTAGTATATTGATATGGGGTTTTACAAATCTATGTTGATACGCATCGTCCAAAAGTATTACATTAATATGTGGATGTAAATCCAATATTTTTGGAATTGCAAAAAGTCTCTCCTCTCCTACTGTAACGTTAACTTTATTATGAAATTTCTTGTAAAATTGTAAAGGCTCATCCCCAATCTCTTCAGCTGTACTTGTTTCAGTGGCCTCTAAAAATCCTTTAGTTTTACGTCCATATCCTCTGCTTAAAGTTGCTATTTTCTTGGAAGGATTGAGAAGACGAATTAAATATTCCACATGTGGAGTTTTTCCCGTTCCTCCTACGGTAAGATTGCCTACATTGATGGTTTTAACACTAAATTGATATTCTTTATATATACCCTTATCAAATAACCAATTACGTATTTTTATTGCCAAAAAATATAGTAATGATAAAGGATAAAGAACTTTCATAGGTTTAGAAATAAACAAAGCCCCTCAAAAACACATTTGAAGGGCTTTTTCTGTTAAAATAAATTAAACAGCTACATTATTTTCTCTTAAAGCTTCGTTTAAGGAGGTCTTTAAATCTGTACTCTCTTTGCGTTGTCCTATAATTAAGGCACAAGAAACTTGGTATTCGCCAGCTGGGAATTTTTTAGTATATGAACCCGGAATCACCACCGAGCGCGCAGGTACATAACCTTTGTATTCAACTGGTTCATTACCAGTTATATCTATTACCTTAGAACTACCAGTTACAACGACGTTCGATCCTAAAACAGCTTCCTGTCCAATGCGGGCGCCTTCCACAATTATACATCTTGATCCTATAAATGCTCCATCCTCAACTATAACTGGGGAGGCTTGAACCGGTTCTAAAACACCACCTATACCCACTCCACCACTCAAATGTACATTTTTGCCTATTTGAGCACAGCTACCAACCGTAGCCCAAGTGTCCACCATCGTACCTTCATTTACATACGCACCTATGTTTACATAAGAAGGCATCAAAATTACTCCTTTAGATATAAATGCACCATATCGAGCCACAGCTGGAGGAACTACCCTCACGCCTAATTGCTCATAACCCTTTTTTAGGGCCATTTTATCATAATATTCAAATGGACCACATTCCATGGTAGTCATCTTTTTTAAAGGAAAATATAAAATTACCGCCTTTTTGATCCATTCATTTACTTGCCACTCTCCATTCGGCAATGGCTCTGCCACTCTACGAACCCCCCTATCTAACTCATCAATGACTGTTTTAATCGCCACTTCTACTTCTTTTTCTGACAACAAGGAACGATCACTCCATGCTTTTTCTATAATATCTTTTAATTCCATTGATAATAATTTTTAAAACTGAAATACTTATACTGATTTGAGTTTTGATTAATAATTTTGATTTTTAGTTTATGCTGCCTTAATTGTACTTATGAAACACCAACTTACCCTCATAAATATTGTAATTGCCTCTGTACTCAAACCCATTAACGACACACGGATGTTTGAAAAACTAGGCATGTCACTAAGTTCATTGCAACATTACAACATTCATATTATTGGGCAAAATATTAACGAAAAAAAAATTTACCCTAATATTCATTTTTATCCCATTTTTAACTTTAGAAGATTGGACATATCAAGAATATTTGCTCCTTTTAAATACATAAAACTTTTACTTAAACTAAAACCTAAAGTAGTAATAGTTTGTACCCATGAATTACTGATAGTTACGTTTATCTACAAAATTTTATTTGGCACTAAAATAATTTACGATATCCAGGAAAACTATTTTGCTAACATACTATATACCAATACGTTTAGTCCAATTATAAGGCATGCTGTGGCATTTTATGTGAGAATGAAAGAAATCATCTTTGCTCCTGCTATTTCACACTTTATTTTGGCAGAAAAATGTTATAAAAATGAACTGCCTTTCATAAAAAAAAACTACACCGTAGTGGAAAACAAAGTCAAGTTTAATAAATTAATTAAAGAACTACCCCAAAAACATAACATAAGTCCTACTAAAGAATTAAAACTGTTATATACCGGAACTATACATGAGAGTTATGGTATCTTAGAAGCAATCCAATTTACCAAAAAACTACAACAAATACACACAAACGTTAGTTTAATTATAATAGGATATTGTGCTTCAAATCAATTACTTATAAACATTAAGAAGGAAGTTGATTTAAGTTCATGTATTACTTTAATAGGTGGTGATACCTTAGTACCTCATGAAGAGATACTACTAAAAATTCATCAGGCGGATGTGGTTCTTGCTCCTTACCAACATAATTTAAGTACGCTAAACAGAATTCCTACTAAGTTCTATGAATGTATTGCCTTGAAAACCATTATATTAACCTCTATAAATGATAATTGGAGTCAGCTTATGGAAGAATATAATGCTGGAATTTGCATAGATTTTGATAAAATAAATTGTAACGAACTGTACCATAACTTAATTGAAACTAAGTTTTATAAAAAGACTTTTTCCAATAATTCCATTTATTTCGATTCTGAATTAGTTCAAAATATAGTATCTAACATACTTAAATAAAGCATGTTAGATGCTATCAAAAAATATTTTTAGGATTGTCTAAATTTTTTATTACCTTGCAAATATTAACTTAATTTGCACCTCGATTCATAATCGAAATGATTTCCTTAAGCTACACAGAAGAAAATTATTTAAAGGCTATTTATCATCTTTCCTATTTAGGCAAAGAATGTATTACTACCAATGAGATTGCTGAAATGCTCAACACCAAACCAGCGTCTGTGAGTGATATGTTGAAAAAACTTTCTCAGAAGGAAATGATCAATTATGTAAAATACTATGGGGTAGAAATAACAGACCAAGGTAAATCATGTGCTTTAAAAATAGTAAGAAAACATCGACTGTGGGAAGTCTTCCTAGTAGAAAAGTTAAAATTCAATTGGGATGAAGTGCATGATGTAGCTGAAGAACTAGAACATATTCAATCTAACTTATTAATTGAAAGATTAGACCATTTCTTAGGATTTCCAAAATATGATCCACATGGCGACCCTATTCCAGGAGCGGACGGGCTCTTGCGTGAAAAACCACAAATTGGACTCTGTGATCTGACCATTAATGATATTGGTTTTTTGTCCAATGTAAAAGAAGCAGGTGTAGCATTTCTTCAATATTGTGACAAAGTGGGTTTGAAGATTGGTGTTAAAATTAAAGTAATTGATAAAGTCTCTTTTGATAATTCTTTAGAAATTGAAATAGACAACATAAAAACCATTTCAATATCGAAGGAGGTTTCGAAGAATATTTTTGTAACAAGGTAGATTATGAGGCATAAATTAATTGTATACATCACGTTGTGGCTTTTAGGTTTTACAAGTCTATTCGCCAAACCTAACAAGCTCATTGTACTTACCTCAACCACCATCATATATGACATTACCAAAAATATAGCTGGAGATAAAGTAGATGTAATTTGTTTGATGCCTGTTGGTGGCGACCCACATATTTATGAACCCAATAGTGCCGATGCCGAAAAGGTGGTAAAATCAAATTTGGTTTTAAAGAATGGTTTGCACCTTGAAGGCTGGCTAGATGAACTAATTGTTAATGCTGGAGGAAGTAGACCTATAATTGAAGTTACACAAGGCATCCCTCCTATTCTAAGTGTAAATTTCCATTCTTCTCCCGACCCTCATGCTTGGATGGATCCAATTAATGGGATCATTTATGCAAAGAATATTGCCAAAGCACTTTCCAATCTTGATCCTACTCATGCTATAAGTTATGAAGAAAATTTTAAAATATTTGAAAAAAAGCTTTTAATACTTGACAAGTACATCCAAACACAATTTAACAAAATTCCTCCTAAAAAACGGGTACTAATTACCTCACATGATGCATTTAAATATTATGGCAAACGATATAAGTTAAAAGTGGAAGCAGCACTTGGTACATCTACTGATGCCGAAGTGCAAATAGAAGACATGAATAGGTTAATCAAGATAATACGTGATTATAATATTCCCGCTATTTTTGTTGAGTCTACCATCAACCCTAAGTTGATCAATCAAATAGCACAAGATAATGGCGTAGTTATCGGGGGAAGTTTATTTTCAGATTCTTTAGGCGATGAACTTAGCGGCGCAGCAACTTATATAGATATGCTTACGCAAAACACAAATACAATTGTGACCGCATTAAATACAGAGTTTACAAATGTAAACAATACTATTTCTTTTCTTCCAATGTTTTTGGTGGTTGGTATTTTGTTCCTAATTGGATTTATGATTCTATCAATTTACATAAGAAAAGGTAAAAAGGTTAAACTTAATTGGAGTCAATACACCATTGAACTTCATGATGTATCTACTTCTTATG
Organism: Cytophagaceae bacterium; assembly: GCA_027488865.1. Classification (GTDB taxonomy): domain Bacteria; phylum Bacteroidota; class Bacteroidia; order Cytophagales; family UBA9547; genus JAIYAU01. The sequence continues at coordinate 67,647 of JAIYAU010000018.1, read as the reverse complement.
ATCGCAAAACAGTACTTTCTAACATCAACTTATCGCTAGAATCTGGTAAATTATATGGTTTGTTAGGGCCAAATGGTGCTGGCAAAAGTACCTTGTTTAAATCCATATTAGGGCTAGTAAAACCTGATAGTGGAGAAATTACCATTAACCAACGACCTATTGAAGAGGTAAGGGATAAAATCGCCTACATTCCTCAAAAGGAAGATATTGACTGGTCTTTTCCGGCTACAGTAATTGATATTGTGATTACTGGCCGTCTACCACATAAAAAGCAATTTGAAACCTACACGCTCAGTGATGAAGAAATCGCATATGATGCATTAGAAAAGGTAGGTATGCTGGAGTTTAAAGATAGACAAATAAGTGATTTATCTGGAGGACAACAGCAGCGTGTTTTCATTGCCAGAGCTTTATGTGAAGAAGCCGAGATTTTAATGTTTGATGAGCCTTTTGTAGGCGTTGATGTAAATACTGAAGAAAAGATTGTAACCTTGATTAAAAATTTGGTGAAAGAGAAAAAAACCGTTTTAATTATTCATCATGATCTCTCTAAGGTGAAAGACTATTTTGACGCGGTTATTATGATTAACCAACGATTGATTGCTGCTGGAGAAACGGAATCTACCTTTACCAATGTGAATATAGCTGCGACCTATGGAGGGCGTCTTACTATATTACAAGAAGTTGATAAATTTTTGGACTAACAATAATAAAATAAACACCTTTAAATGGACGATTTTTTAGCCATATTTCAACATGAGTACGCCATACGCGCATTGATTGCCTCTATTATAGTAGGTATCACTTGTGGAATCTTGGGTTGTTTTGTTACCCTTCGGAGAATGGCCTTGATTGGCGATGCCCTTTCTCATGCTATACTACCTGGTGTTGTAGCGGGATTTTTATTTTTTGGTCACAATCCTTTGGCCATTTTTGGTGGTGCTGTTTTGGCAGGTTTGTTTACTGCTATTCTTATTACCTGGATCCAAAGAAACTCGATCACCAAAGATGACGCTTCCATCGGAATAGTTTTTACAGCCATGTTTGCTTTAGGCATTATTGGTATTTCATGGCTTACCAAAAAACAGGGAATACATTTGGACATGAAAGATTTTTTATTTGGAAACGTACTTGGTGTTTCTGATAATGATCTTTGGCTTACTGCCATGATTGGTTGTTATGTGGCATTGATTATATTCGTTTTTTTTAAATACTTTTTCATATCCACTTTTGATCCGGTTATTGCAGCCACCATGGGAATCTCCGTGGCTTTGATTCATTATTTCCTTATGTTTTTGTTATCACTTACCATTGTTGCTTCTTTACAATCGGTAGGAGTTATACTGGTAGTGGCCATGCTTATTATTCCCGCCTCCACAGCTTATTTACTCACCAATAAGTTATTAACGATGGTTTTAATATCAGCAGCCATTGGCATGGTTGCTGCTAGTTCAGGATTGGCTTTGGCCATAAAAACAGAACTTACACCTGGGCCAATGATGACCTTATCAGCTACCTTTTTGTTTTTGATAGCATTATTATTTAGCCCAAAACGAGGCTTCCTTGTGAAATACGCCAAGCGATTACAAAAAAATCTCACCATTGACCAACAAGATGTTTTAAAGACCATTATAAAATTAAGTCAAGAAGAGGGTGTAACGTTTACTAAACTTAGGAGCGAACTACATTTTGGTACCATATACCTTAAAATTAATTTATGGAACCTTCAAAGATTAAATGTGATTAACCACCAAAATCGAAAATATGCGGTCACAGATATTGGGAAAAATTTAGGTAAAAAACTTTTAAGGGCACATCGCTTGTGGGAAACCTACATGACCAATAAAATGGGAATACCCACGGATAAAGTGCATGAATCAGCAGAAAAAATGGAACATATTGCTCAAGCAGATTTTTGGGAAAAAGTAGACAAAGCACTGGGGCATCCAGAAATTGATCCTCACGGCTCGCCTATCCCTAAATTGAATCAAAAAAAGGTATTAGAAATTACTTTAAACCAACTTGCCATTAACGGAAAAGGTAGAATTGCGGAAAATCAAGGGAATGCAGCTTTTTTATGGCAAATTGGTTTATTGCCCAACACTACCATATGGATTACGAACAAAACGGAAGATTTTGTGCTGATTAAAGCAAACAACCGAAATATCCAAGTATCTATGGTGGAGGCACAAATGATTCAGGTGGTGGTTGAAGAATAATTTTTACAAACAAACATAAAACTTTTATGTCAAATAATTCTGTTCTAATATTACAAACGCTTCTGGGTAAAGAAATCACCAACAGCCCTTCAGCTGTTTCTAACTGGCTTCGTCCTATTTTTACTTTGGTTGAAAAAGGCCATATCATTGCAGAATATACTGTCAGGCAAGAGATGACCAACGCAGCGGGAAAGCTCCATGGTGGAATCATCGCTTGTATTATTGACGACCTCATGGGTACTACTGTTTTCACGCTAGACCGTGATTTTTTTATGTCTACCATCAATCTTTCTATTGACTATTTATTTGGCGGTCAGTTAGGCGATGTGGTGCTAGCTCACTGCGAGATAACAAGAGAAGGTAAAAATATCGTGAATGTAACCTGTAAACTATATAACAAAGCCACTCAAAAACTCATTGCACATGGCACCTCCAATTTGGTGACCACCTCGACACCTAAAATAATGTAAGTGATTTTTTGACTATTATAAGTGTACTTAACATTACAATAACATATAGTTAACATAATTAACAATATCATAACATTTATGTAAATCTGTTCTAAAGTAATCAGCTTATTTTTGCAAATGTATTTTTACTCAAATACTTAAAATCCTTTTTTATGAAGAAGTTTTCCTATTTAACATTTTTAATTATTGCCATTTTTTCATTTCAGGTGTTTGCACAAGGGGGTAAAGGCAAGGTGTCTGGTAAGTTAATAGACAAAGCCAACGGTGAAGACCTCATCGGGGCCGTGGTACAGGTGGAAGGACAGAACATTGGAACAGCCACGGATATTGAGGGGCAGTTTTTATTAAGCCTTGATCCAGGATTTTATACCTTGATTCTTAACTATGTTTCTTATAAAACGGAAAAGATACAAGGCGTAGAAGTAAAAGCTGGGCAAGTGACCTACTTAAACTTTGCTATGCAGGAAGAAAGCACTCAGTTAGAAGAAGTGGTGATCACTTACACTGTTGATAAAGCTTCAACCGATGCATTACTTATAGAAAGAAAGAATTCGGCTCAGGTGTCTGATGGAGTATCGGCTGATTTGATCAGAAAAACTCCAGACAGATCGACCGCGGATATTCTAAAAAGGGTTACTGGTGCTTCCATTCAAGAAGGTAAATTCGCAATTATTAGAGGGATGAGTGATAGATATAATGCTGGATATTTAAATGGTGCTCCTCTTCCTTCCACCGAAAGTGACAGAAAGGCTTTTTCGTTTGATGTAATACCTGCAACTCTTGTAGATAAACTTGTAATTATCAAGGCTGGAAGTCCAGAACTTACTGGAGATTTTGGTGGAGGTGTTATTCAAATACACACCAAATCAATACCAGATAAATTAACTCAATCAATAAGTATTGGTGGGCAATACCATTCTTTAACAACATTTAAAGATTTTAATACATTTAAAGGATCATCAACGGATATTTTCGGTATTGACGATGGGAAAAGAGATTCTCCAGTTATAAATGCAGATATGTCTGCTAACTCAAGCATTTCAAAAGATGAAAGGGTAGTAAATAGTAAATTATTTAACGATGATTGGAGTATTAGAAATAGAAAACCATTGTTGAATGGAAGATTCTCCTATACCATTGGTGTTCCGATGAAAGTATTTAAAAAAGATCTAGGTATCATTGCTAGTTATAACTATTCTAATTCCATGAGAACCACAGATGTTAATGTTAAAAATTATACTACAGATGCTAATTTTCTAATAGCGAATTATGAAGATAAAAGACACACTCAAAATATATCCAATGGAGGTATTGTAAATATTTCTCTTAAGTTAACACCAACCAATCTTATTAGTTTACGAAACTTGTATAACATCAATACTGATTTTTCAACAACACTTAGAAAAATTAACACCCCGAGTTCTGACTTTTATGGTAAACAATTTGCAGATATCATGACATATAATAGAATTTTTTCAACCCAATTAAGTGGTGAGCATTCAGTTGGTAAAAATTGGTTTAAGATTACATGGCTACTTAACAATGGTGATATTATAAGAACAATTCCAGATTATAAAATTGCTCTTTATTCTGGATCAAATCCTAACAGAGCTCCTTCTATGGGTTTCGGGGATCAGTTTACAAATTCAACTGGTAGATTCTTTTCTAATTTATCAGAAAAAATTAATAGCGCAAGTCTAGATGTGGCTGTTCCATTTAAAGTACTAAGTATTAAAAATGAATTTAAAGCTGGTTTTTATGTTCAAAGAAGATCGAGAGATTTTACCTCTAGAAACTTTACTTACTTGATTAACAATTTTAATTTCGAAAAAACTAAGTCACCCGATGTAGACTTAACTGAAAACAACATATCAGCTGCCAATACCGGATTAGTTTTAATAGAACGTACTAATACTTTTTCTGATAACTATAAAGCAAATTCCAGCTTAAATTCCTTTTATGGTTTATTAGACCAAAAACCATTAGACTGGTTAAGACTTGTCTATGGAATAAGGTACGAAAGTTTCTCTCAAGGTGTAAGAAGTAAAGATTTGGGAAATGAAGTTAATGTAGTAGAAGCTAAGGTAGTTAATGATGTTTTACCTTCATTAAATTCTACGATCAGCCTAAATGACAAGACTAACCTTAGACTTGCAATATATAAAACGCTTAATAGACCAGAGTTTAGAGAACTATCTCCTTTTGGTTTTTATAATTTTGATATGAATTCGGACATTAGGGGAAATGTAAACTTAAAACGTTCTTCTATAAATAATATTGAATCAAGATTTGAATATTATCCTTCTGCAAACCAAATTTTATCTATAGGTGGATTTTATAAAATTGTTCAAAATCCAATCGAATTGCGCTATGACCTAAATGTTCAAGCTGTTCGAACGGTAGTTTATAATAATGAAAAAAGTGCTAAAATCTATGGTATTGAAATGGAATTTAGAAAATCATTTGAATTTATTGGAAAAGTTTTTGCTCCAAAAATATTTAATTCTCTTACGGCATATTCGAATTTAGCACTTATCAAGTCTGAAATTCAGTTAAATGAAGGTTCAACATCCTCAAAAAACAGACCGCTTCAAGGGCAGTCGCCATATGTAGTTAACATGGGGTTACAATATGAAAATATAGATAATGGTTGGTCATCTAGCCTTGTACTTAATAGAGTGGGAAGAAGGATAGTTTTTGTTGGTGGGGTATTTGATGATGGAGGCAATGCTGTACCATTTGGATTTGATATATGGGAAAACCCAAGAACAGTTATTGATTTTCAATTATCCAAAAAAATAAATAAATTAAATCTAAAGGCTACAATGGGAGATATTCTAAGACAAGACCTAGTATTATATAATGATGTTAATACAAATTACAAATTGGATGATGCGGATAATAAGTTGTTTAAAACTAAGATGGGATATACCGTAACATTAAGTGCTAGTTTAAATTTCTAAGATTATAAGTTGATTAATTCATTATTTGTTAACATTTAGGTAACATTTAATTACTTCCATTAGAATAAATTTGTAATGGTTTTAAACTTAAATAAAATGAAAAAAAGATTTTTACAAATTGTTACAAGCCTAGCAATGCTAAGTGCTTTTAGCGTAAATGCGCAATTTTTAACCCCAACCACATATGTTGGTGCTTTAAGTTCTGACATCGATCAAGATTGGACAGCAGGTTGGACAGAATTTAATCCAAAATTTAAAGCCTATGACGCTACTACAGATAATAGCACTTTAAACGCAATGGATAATGTTGCTTCTGGGGATACAATAGGTAGAAAAACAATAAAAACAGATTTAACCTTATCATCTTCTTCTGTTTATCTACTTAAAGGTATGATTATTGTTAGTGATGGAGCCACTTTAACTATACCTGCTGGTACTGTTATAAGAGCTGAATCACAGCCATCTGCTAATAATTACGCTATGATTCTTGTTACTACAACTGGAAAGATTGATGTTCAAGGTACAAAGACTAGCCCAGTAGTAATGACTTCTAACAAAGCTCCTGGTGACAGAGCTCCAGAAGATTGGTCAGGAGTATTAATTTGTGGTCCAGGTAGATCTAACAGAAGTATATCCCCAAGTCTTCCTCAATTAGAAGGATTTGATAGAAAACCAATTTTAAAAAACTTTGGTCGTTTTGGTGGTAATAATGAAACTTTTAGTAATGGATCTATAAAGTACCTTAGAATTGAATTTGCTGGTACTGATTTAGATACAGATAGAGAAACTAACTCTCTTACTATGGGTGCAGTAAACAATACTACCACAATTGATTATGTTCAAGTATCTTATGGTGCAGATGACGGATTTGAATGGTTCGGAGGAAATGTAAATTGTAAACATTTAATTTCTTACAAGGTTACTGATGACGATTTTGATACAGATTTTGGTTTTTCAGGGATAGTACAATTTGGGATAGCGGTTCGAGATAAAGGGTTATTTGATGTTACATATTCATCAAGTGCAAATAACGGTTCAAACACATTTGAATCTGATAACGATGGTCAAGGTACAGGTGCTAAACCTTACACCAAACCAATTTTTAGTAACATTACTTGTGTTGGTCCTATTCCGGTCGGTAAAACTTACGATTCTTTAAACAATACGCAACAATCTGCATTTAGAACAGGAGCGCTCATTAGAAGAAATACTAAACTAAGTATTTATAACTCCATTTTTATGGGTTACAAAAATGCAATAAGATTGGAAAGTGATTCTGTATTGGCTTATGCCGGTGTTAAAGGAACTAAAGCTGTTGCTAATGAGATAATAGAAGTAAAAAACAATTTGTTCGTGAATCCCTACGAAGGAATTACTGGAGCTTCAACTTCAAATGGTTTAGTAGAAGTTTCTTTAGCGGGAGATTTAACAAATGCAAATAACTTTATTACAAGTTCTGCAAATGATAACACAGTTGGCATTAAAAACGGTCTTTTCACAACGGCAGACGTTTTGACAGATCCTAATAATGCAACTGCTCCAAATTACAGACCTAAAGCCAACTCTCCAGCGCTATCTGGTGCCTCTTTCGATGGTAGATTATCTTCAATCACTTCTTCTGAAGACGCTATCATCACTCCAGTTCTTAACTCATCGGTTTATCCTAACCCGATCTCTGGTGGTTCTTTAACTATCGCTGAGTCTAGTACTGCATTTACATTGTTCAATGCTGCTGGTAAAGTGGTAAGAGCTGGTGTAGATACTCAAGTATCTGTAGAAGGTCTTGAAAAAGGTATGTACTTCATCAAATTGAATAACAAAACTGAGAAAGTAGTTATTTATTAATTGAGAATTGATAATTGATGATTGATAATTATTAATTAATAAGAAAAAAGCCTCGCATTTAATGCGGGGCTTTTTTTATTGATATACCTTAACTAAAACTCTAAGCTATTTTGAATCTTACCTACCTTGCTCCTACTTTTATGATCAACTAATTTCAAACAAATATTCACAGAGAATGTAGGTGACTAAGCTTTAAAGTTGGTGAGAAAAAATAATTTATATAAATTCGCAAATATTAAATATTCATTTTCTTATAACTAACTTTCTTTTTATGGAATTATACCTTGTAATATTGGTTGCCTTGGGCGGTTTGGCTTTCTCATTTTACAAATCTATTTGGGTAACAAGGCAAAATGATGGTGATGCAACCATGAAAAAAATTGCAAAATATATTGCTGATGGGGCAATTGCCTTTTTAAAAGCTGAATATAGAGCCTTAGCGATTTTTGCTTTTTTTATGGCAATTATTGTAGGTGTGCTGGCTGATGACAAAAATTCGCACTGGCTTATTGCCGTGGCATTTATAATTGGGGCGGGTCTTTCTGCTTTAGCTGGTTATCTAGGCATGAAAATAGCCACTAAGGCTAATGTGCGTACCACAGAGGCTGCTAAAACTAGTTTATCCAAAGCCTTGGATGTTTCTTTTTCTGGCGGAATGGTTATGGGAATTAACGTCGTTTCCTTAGGTATTTTGGGAATCGTCATTCTTTTTTTGATTTTTTCTAATGCTGAATTACTAGGACTTGGCAAATGGGAAATAGATAGGATTCTTGAAGTAATGATTGGATTTTCGTTAGGTGCTGAAAGTATTGCTTTATTTGCAAGAGTTGGTGGAGGTATTTATACCAAAGCGGCTGATGTTGGGGCAGATCTTGTGGGTAAGGTGGAAGCTGGAATACCTGAAGATGATCCAAGAAATCCTGCCACTATTGCTGATAATGTTGGTGATAACGTAGGTGATGTTGCTGGAATGGGTGCAGATTTGTTTGGTTCTTATGTAAGCACCATATTGGCTACCATGGTGCTAGGATTGGCTGTTGCTCCTATGAATAAAGAAGTTGCCAACGTAAATCCTGCCATCATTTTACCTATTTATATAGCAGCTATTGGGTTGGTATTTTCAATAGTAGGTTCATTTTTTGTAAAGGTTAAAGAAAAGGGGAATCCACTTACCTCTCTCAATATTGGCAACTTTGGTGCAGTGGCACTTACTGCTGCCGCATCCTATTTTGTAATTGATTATTTGTTTGATAAAACGATAACCATCAATGCAATTGATTATCCATCAATTAATATCTTTTTTACGGTTTTAATAGGATTAATAGTAGGTATTTTAATCAGTTTTGTAATTGAAATTTATACCGGGAAAAATTCAAAACACGTGTTATTTATAGCGCGCCAATCACAAACAGGGGCTGCAACCAATCTTATAGCTGGTTTGAGTGTAGGGATGCAGTCAACGGCGATACCTGTAATTATTTTAGCAGTGGGGATTATCCTAGCTTTCAGTACAGGTGGCTTGTATGGCGTAGCAATGGCAGCTACAGGTATGATGGCCACCACAGGCATCCAGTTGGCGATCGATGCTTTTGGTCCTATAGCTGATAATGCTGGTGGAATAGCTGAAATGAGCCATTTACCTAAAGAAGTTAGAGAAAAAACGGATATTCTTGATTCTGTGGGTAATACTACCGCAGCCATTGGCAAAGGTTTTGCAATAGCGTCAGCAGCATTAACTGCCTTGGCTATGTTTTCAGCTTATATGAAAACCACGGAATTAGCAGCTATCGATATTGCGAATGCTAAAGTGCTTGGAGGTTTGCTTTTAGGTGGCATGATACCATTCTTATTCTCATCTTTTGCCATGCGTGCTGTCGGTGATGCTGCCAATGCCATGGTAGAAGAGGTGCGAAGACAATTTAGAGAAATAAAAGGTATTTTAGAAGGCACAGCCGAGGCTGATTATGAAAAATGTATTCAAATATCAACCAAGGCTGCCATTAAACACATGTTATTGCCTGGGTCTTTAGCCTTGGTAACTCCTGTTTTGATAGGATTTTCACTTGGTGCAGAAGCCCTTGGAGGCTTTTTGGCAGGTGTGCTTGTTTCAGGTATTATGATGGCATTTTTTCAATCTAATGCTGGTGGAGCTTGGGATAATGCCAAAAAAATATTTGAAGCTGGTGTAGAAATTAATGGCAAATTACACTACAAAGGGTCTGATGCACATAAAGCAGCAGTTGTGGGAGACACCGTGGGCGATCCGTTTAAAGATACTTCAGGGCCTTCATTAAATATTTTAATTAAATTGGTGTGTATTGTAGCCATGATCATTGCGCCATTGCTGGTTTTGGTTTAGAGTTCTAATTTTTATTAAAACCCTGTCAGAATATTATAACCTGACAGGGTTTTTTTGTATATTAAATAGAATAAAAACTGAAATATCTCATTTATTGATACGAAATTGTTTCATCCAACATTCATAATCATAAATTAGTCGTCCTATCCTACCTAAAAACGGCAATCCTATACTATCATATTGATAGATTCCATCGTTTAAAATTTCGTCTTCGTTTACATACAACACCGCAGAAAGCATGAATTCAACTTGATGTAAGTTGTCTTTTATGTAGGCTAAATCACTTATAAAGCCATATGCAAGGCCTACTTTATTGCAAATGACACAATAATTGGGTATTGGAGTTTTAAGGTCACCAAACATGATGAATTTACGATAATTGTCAGGATAATTAGATTCTGGCCCGTAATCGGGATAATAACACGAATTGGGCAAACAACTTGAGGCGTGCTTTAGAAATTGGTAATCTTGCACATTTAGGTTCAAGTGAGTTTGTGTGACATTAAGTTCAGGAAAAATGATGGACGTCATCATTTTGTCCAATTCTTCAAGCGGAAGGTAGTTATCGTATTTAAAATCAAGAGGTTTTCGATGCAATTTGTTTCCTACAAAATGAGCTTTACCAATAGCCGTTTGGGCAGAAACTTCCACAATAGGCAACTCACTCCTTGTATAAGGTTGGGAAAAAAGGAGTTCACCATTTTGATCTAATAATTCTACAGGATGAGTGGTTCTAATAGTTTCTGCGTTTCCTGATGCAAAACGTTGGTTGATAACAGACCGTGAAAATCCTAATTCTTTTAATCGTTTATTTAAATATTGGTGTCCAGTAAATTCGTAAAGGTAGTTAGGCGACTGATTATCACTTAAAATAAAAGTACGAAGGATATGCGAAGCTAGTGACATGTAACTTGTGTGGATACTGTCACTTTCGGGGAGTATTTTTGGTGGGGCGTAAGGCGAAGATGTTCTGAGTGGGTTAAAAATATTTACACCAGCTACACCCAAAGAATTTAACTTATCCAGCGCAATTACGGCCATTGGCAACTTGGCTAAACTGGCAGGATAAAAGTAATTAGTAGGGTTTACATTGTAATTATACTTAGTTAGAACAGGATATCCATTGGAAGTCCGCTCGATTTTAGTATAAATAATCTGTAATCTAAACTTTTCTTTATTGGATATTACCGAATCTACCACCCAAGAGGTGTCAGATTGCAGAAGAGATTCTAAGGAAAAATTTTGACTATAAGTGGTAGTGAATAAAAAGATAAAAACTGTAAACAATAAATATATACGATATTTCATTTACAGTTTTTATGGTTAATAGATTTATTTTATTTTAACAGCTTTCATAAGGTTTTGGTTCTGAGTGCCCCAATGATAGCCTAAAGAAAAAGGCAAAGGTTCTACGTTTTTTGAAGCTTTATAAGCTTTTCTTAAATCTTCTTGGTCAACACCGCTAAAGTCTTTTACAGGTTTGGCATATTTACCATAAAGTTGTAGCTTCCATTGAGATTGTTTAAAAAATCTGTAGGCAATTCCTGTATCATCTTGTACGATGTAGTCACATTGATCCAACATAAGATTTCTAATGGTATCAAAATCTCTCATGTGACACAAATAGGAAGCAGATTTGAAATACCCAATGCTATTATCAAATGTTTGAAGAAATTTCATCACGCCTTTATTGGCTTTGCAACCATTATCGCTCATGTCTCCCCTTATGTAAAATAGGGTTTTTACATTATCAGGATCATTTTCGTTAACAAAGTCAATTTTGATAGCATTGACTTTTTTACTCAGCTTTCTGCTTAGGAGCGAATCGGTAATTACAGCACCCGAAGAATCAAACTTTACCCTTTGCACGTTTAATATTTTGTTACCTGTACGTGCCATAAATAGGCTTGTTAATGGATAAACACCCTTGGCTTTGTGGAGGTCACCAATCATATGCATTGTAATAAAATAACTTTTCTTAAAAAGATCGTTCAGTGCATTGTCAACAGAGGCAAGATATTGATCTACCTCCTTTTCTGATTGGTTGGTGAAATCAACATATTCTCCAACGGGCTCTAAAGCAAGCAGTACGTAGGTTTTACCGTTTGGAAAAAAGGTAAACACATTTACAAAGTCTGGCCCTGAAAACGGGTACAAAATATTTTTAGGTTCGGCCCTAAGCTCAACTAATTCAGTATCCGCCCAAGCTCTCATTTTTGAGTATCTATTTTCATCTACTTTTTTCCAGGAACTATCAAATGCAGTTTGAAAGGTTTTGTAAGATTCATATTGTGCCACTTTGGCCAAGCTACTACCGTCCTCAAGCGGCATGCCTGCTATATATCTTGCAAAATCGTTAAATATTCTATTTTGAACATTTATTTCACCATAAGACTTAATTGAAGTGGTCTTTTTTATTACAGTTTCAGCAGCAATAGTGTCATTTTTGACATTTTTAGCCGTATCTTGGGTAACAACTACTTCGGTTTTTTCAGTTTTATTCTCTTTGCAAGATGTGAATACCAGGGCAATAACCCCAAATGCTACAAAAGCTTTTTTCATTTTATAATTAAATTTGGTAATGCAAATTAAACAAGATTTTACAATAAGTATAAAACTTTTAAATAATTGGTAAAATCCCTTAGATGGGTTTAAAAATTATAATTATTCAATAAGTCTTTATGAATTGCCTCATCCACACCTTCCAAATGACCAAATTCCGTAAATAATTCAAACCTATTGCTTTTGTTTTGGTACAAAAAGCAACTAAACGGTCCAGGCTGAATAACTTACTAAATTACACTAAAAAGCATCTTCCAATATCAAAATTTCGTTGGCTGTAATGGCCACAATATCAAATCGAATTGGACCCACCCAAGGGTTTTGCTCTAAATAATAAGTGGCTGCAAGGTGTATCAATTCAGCTTTCTTGTTATTTACAAAATATTCAGGCAGTCCGTAATCTGCATTTTTACGCTTTTTTACCTCCACAAATACCAAAACTGCCTCTTTTTGCGCGATAATATCTATTTCCGCACGTTTATAACGAAAATTGCTTTCTTTAATAGTGTAGCCCAATTTTTGTAAATATTCTTTGGCCAATTCCTCACCTTCTCGCCCAATCTTTGTGGTAGTTGCTTTAGTTACTTTCATTGAATGTTGGATTTGGAATGAAGCTACATACCTTTTTGCATCTATGACCTAGGTATTAATTAAAAAAACAGATTGCAACATAAGTATACAAAACCAAAAATTTCAAAAAAGAGAAAATAATGTAAAATAAAACCTCATTTAATCCTTGTTTAGATACGAAGTTATAAATTTATAAGAATAAAGGGGTAATTATTTTTGCTTTAAAAATTCTGTTTACTACTATTAATCTTAAAGGTTTCAACACACTTTTTGCCTAATACTTTTGCAATTTTTTAATCAACTGAAATTATATATACCATTGACCGCATTGGAACTTAATACTTTTCATCAACCGATTATGGAATTGAAATCTCTTCACTTTGGAATTGAAATACAATTTGTAGTTATTTGTTCCAAAATTGGATATATGAACCACACGCCTATTTTACGACGTACACGCACTTACTTACCCGATGACTTTGTAATTCAATCTTGGGAAACACTTAAAAATTTTTTCGAAGAGCTTCTTAATAGAGAAATAAACTCTCTTCAAAGTCTTAAGATTTGGCTTACTAACAGAAGTGAATTAGAAACTGCTATTTCTGAAGAAATGGGTTGGAGGTACATAAGAATGACCTGTTATACTGACAATGAGGCTTATAGAGAAGCTTTTAACTATATGATAACAGAAATAGAGCCTCAAATTGCTCCGATTTCCAATAAACTGGATGAAAAAATTTTAAATAGTGCTTATAAAAATGAACTAAATTATAGTGGTGACAAAATACTATTAAGGGCATTAGAAACTAACTATAAAATTTTTAGAGAAGAAAATATCTCGATTTTTACAGAAATACAAACGCTTCAACAACAATATGGTGCTATTTGTGGTGCCATGTCTGTTGTGATTAATGGACAAGAAATCACCCTCCAACAGGCTGGAGTACTACTCCAATCGGTGGATAGACACGAAAGAGAGGTTACGTACAAAACAATAAATGAGCGAAGACTTAAAGACAAGCCTCAGCTTGATGAATTGTACACCAAACTCATTTCGCTTAGACAACAAATTGCGAAAAATGCTGGGTTTGATAATTTTAGAGATTACATGTTTGTTGCCTTAGGCAGATACGACTACAATGCCCAAGACTGTTTCGATTTTCATGCGGCCATTGCACTAGAGGTAAAACCACTATTGAACGATTTTGCAAGTTCAAGAAAGGCTACACTTCAATTAAATACTTTACGCCCGTGGGATTTAGCAGTCGATCCAGAAAATAAGCCACCTCTTAAACCATTTATAGATGGAGAGGACTTGCTTGAAAAAACCATTAAGTGTTTTAACAAGTTGGATCCATTCTTGGCAGAATGCCTTGTTATTATGAAAAACATGAAACATCTTGATTTAGAATCAAGAAAAGGCAAAGCACCAGGTGGTTATAACTATCCGCTTGATGAAATTGGTATTCCTTTTATTTTTATGAATGCCGCAGGCACTTTACAAGATACTATCACGATGTTACACGAAGGTGGTCATGCCGTACATTCCATTCTAACCAAACCTTTGGCGCTCAACTCCTATAGAAGCTTAACCTCTGAAATTGCAGAATTGGCATCTATGAGTATGGAATTGATTAGTATGGCACATTGGGATGTGTTTTTTACAGATGCTGAAACGTTAAAACGCGCCAAAAAATCGCACCTTGAGCATGTAATAGAAACATTGCCTTGGGTGGCCACCATTGATAAATTCCAACATTGGGTTTACGAAAATCCACAACACAACCTCGCAGAACGTACCCAAGCTTGGAATCAAGTTCATTCTGAGTTTGCTTGTGATTTAGTTGATTGGTCTGGTTTACAGGAATTTAAGGACAATGTTTGGCAAAAACAATTGCATTTATACGAAGTCCCATTTTATTACATAGAATACGGGATTGCTCAGTTAGGTGCCATTGCTGTATGGAAAAACTGTCAAGAAAATCCACAAGAGGGACTTAAAAAATACTTGGAAGCTTTAAAACTTGGTTATACTGTAAGTATCAAAGAAGTATATGCAACAGCGGGTGTTAAGTTTGACTTTTCTATTGAACATATTCAAGACCTCATGAAATTTGTAAAAGCAGAATTGGACAAGTTGGATTAATTAGTTTTATTTGGTTTCATTTAAACTCAGTTTCGCAGAAAAGTTACACTTACGAATTATTATAGTAAACTGAATGTAATTGTTAAAATTATGTCAATAAATTATTCTAAGTTGTAGGCTCTTATATTTTCTTAGGGATAAGCCTAATCTTAGAAAGATATACATGAGCGCGTTAAAATAAAAAAGGGACAGGATAAACAAATATCCTACCCCTCACGCCTCATAGAAAAATTAAAATCTTATAGTATTTCTATTTCACTAATATCAATAGTTCGCATCAAATTTTTTAGAATTTTTGAGGCCTGAACCTCTTCTTCATCAAATTCAATGGTACATGTAGCATTTACAAAATCTACTTTTTTATAATCTAAACTATTGAGGGTCATACCGCGTTTTCTAAACTGCATCATGATACGATCAATCGTTTCTGGGGTGTGGTTACACCTTATCAGCCAATAATTTTTCTGCATTTTTTTGTTTCAGGTTACTTTTTGTCTTTTTTAAATCCATAGGATAGTATATCGTCTCGCTTAAGCTGGCACCAGGTGCTACCATAGGCAACACATTGTCTTCTTTAAGAACTTTAGCATGCACTAAAAACGGACCATCTGTTTTATAAGCCAATTCAATGGCATCGCGAAGCTCTTCCACGTTAGTAGCTCTTGCAGAGGCTACCCCATAAGCATCTGCCAATTTGATATAGTCTGGATTAAGAATATCAACACCAGAATAGTTCTTTTTATAAAACTGTTCTTGCCATTGTCTTACCATGCCCAAATAATTATTGTCAAGTAATAATATTTTTACTGGCCAATTTTCTTGCACACAGGTAATCAACTCTTGAAGATTCATTTGAAACGAGCCGTCGCCAGTAATACACCATACATGCTTATCAGGAAAAGCCGCTTGAGCACCCATGGCCGCTGGAAAACCAAAACCCATAGAACCCAGTCCACCTGATGTAAGGAAATGATTGGGTTTCATTTTGTCCATGTACTGAGCAGCCCACATTTGATGCTGGCCAACATCTGTAGTTACTATAATATCTTCTGGAGACAATTTTTCAAGAACATCAATGGCCGTCATCATGTTAAAAACATCATAATCAACTTCTTTTAGGGGATATTCTTCCCTTAAGCCATTTAAATATCCAAGCCAATTCATTCTATCCTGCTTATTTTGCTCATTTCGAGTATCAGGAAAATCTTTTAGCACTCTTTTCAAATCTCCATGTAAAAAAACCTCAGTTTTTACATTTTTCCCACCTTCACTTTTATCTATATCTACATGAAGTATTTTAGCATTTGGTGCAAAATCTTTCAACCTGCCTGTGATTCTATCGTCAAATCTAATTCCAAGTGCTATAATCAAATCTGCTTCTTGCACTGCAAGGTTGGCGTATTTCATGCCGTGCATGCCCAACCAAGAATAATATAATGGATCTGTGCTTTCAAATACGCCCATACCCAAAATGGTGCTTACAGCAGGTATTTGTTCTCTTTGTGTAAAAGCCCTTATCTCCTCGACGCTGTCCGACAATAAATTGCCATGTCCTGCAATAATAAGAGGCTTTTTTGAGGAAGCAATTAAATCTTTAGCTGCCTGAAAATCCTTTGAACTCACATTAAACAGCCTCTCCAGCTTAGGTTGTATAAAATTTTGTTCCCATTCCTCATCTAGTTCAATATGTTCAAGTTGAACACTTCTTGGAATATCAATTAAAACAGGTCCTGGGCGACCGTTCATGGCTGTTTCGTAAGCATGTCTAAATATAGATTCAGCATCTTCCAGCCTTTTAATAAAATAACATTTTTTGGTTATTGGAAGACAAATCCCTTGAATATCAGTTTCTTGAAAGGCGTCGGTACCTATTAGTGGTAAATTTACTTGTCCTGTTATAGCAATCATAGGTACGGAGTCGGCATAAGCGTCGGCAATACCTGTAACCAAGTTGGTGGCACCTGGGCCTGAGGTGGCCAAACAAAAGCCTGGAGTCATTTTGGTGCGACCATAGCCATTGGCGGCAAACGCAGCAGCTTGCTCATGCCTTACGAGTATATAATCAATATTACTAAATGCAAGTGCATCATAAAAAGGTATCACAGCACCGCCCGGATAAGCAAAAAGCTCTTTTACACCGAGTAGCTCCATAATTTTAACCATATAATCGGCTCCCCTCAACTTAATCATAGCAATTCTATTATGTTTTTTTAAAAACGTAAAACAAATATACTACCTGCTAGGCAATTGTCGATACACTTAAAATTAATTAATACGATTTCTTAATAAGATCTATTATTTATATATATATGTATTTCAGTTATATATGAATTTTAAATATACGTTTTTAAAAACAAAATTACCTCGGACAACTTGATGTATGCTTTGCCATGTTTACAAGACATAAGGATTAAATTAGGCATTAGCTTTTATGGCTAATGATTGATAGTAAGAAATAAATATATATTTTTGTTTTTGTGAAAGCACTATTTTATTAATTTTCGAATCCATTTAACTTATTACAACATGCTTTTTTTGGGCTTTTTAATAGCTTTTTTGCTAGGATACAGCATTTTAAATCTAATTAGTACTGAGTTTAACATTGCCGAAAAGATTGGATTTTCCTTTAATATTGGTGTTGGGCTCATCACCTTTGAAATGTTTTTGCTTAATGTTTTAGGCATAAAAATAACACTTCCAGCGGTGTTAATTGCTTCTGTAATATTAATAGTGGCTAGTTTAGGATTTAATTATAAAAATATCAAATCAATTATTAATCCTACCATCGTTTGGCCCAAGGCCAATCAAATAAACTTCGCTTGGGTGTTGTTATTTTGCATTATGACGTATGTTTTGTGGGCGATGTATCAAAAAGCCATTTATTGGCCTGTGGTTGAATATGATAGTGTGACGGGATATGATTTTATGGGCAAAGCCATAGCCAAGGAGGGAAGTTTTAATAATAGTTTAAATGAGGGGATAAGTTATAGTGAAAATGCTCGCTTTTTATATCCCCCAATTTCATGTGGTAGTTTTGCCTTTGTTCACCTACTTGGTTATGCCAACTCACATATAATTATGATTTTTCAATTCATCTTTTTTATAGTATCAATTTATGGACTGTTACAAAGATATTGTGACCAGTTTGGTGCTATATTAATAACATTCTTTATTTGTATCACTCCCGAAATGTTGTCCCATTCCGCATTAAGTTTAACTAATTTAGAGAATGCAATTTTTGTATCCATTAGTATTATTTCATTGTATACCTATTTTGTTAAAAATGATTGGAAATTCCTGGTTTTAGGATCACTTTTTATGGGTTTTAATATGTGGAGCAGGACTGATGGGATATCCTTTGTATTGGCTTTAGGAATTTTTATAGTGTACCACGCCTTTCTTACTAAAAATTGGAAATCTATCATAGTTTATGGAATATTTACTGCTATTCCCACCTTTGGATGGTCTTTGTTTATTCGCCTTGCTGTAAAATCAAAAATGGAAGCATTATTAATATTAAAACCACATTGGGACGGTCAAAAATTTTCTTCGATCATTTCCTATTTTGATGAATATTTTTGGCTTTCAGACTTATATGGACCTACTTTTATGTTTTGTATATTATTTATTGTGCTTAACATTTTATTTAATTTATATCAAAAAAACGTGGACACAAAAAAAATATACTTTTTGCCCATATTACTATCAAGTCTATTTTTCTACGTTCTTATCTACTATCAAATAGATTATGCGTCAAATAATTTAACTGTAGCAGGATTGATGACTACTTCATTTAAACGAGGTTTGTTTGCCTTTGCTGTTTTAGCTTGGTTTTATATTGGAACAAACACCCTTTCATTATCTTTGTTTAAAAGATTGGCCAAATTACTTAATTCGAACCATCCCAATTAATTTCTATATAAATGCTTGTTAATGAATCTCTTTGGTTTAAAACCAAAATAGAACAATATGTTAAATCTAACTCAATTGTATTAAATATAGGTTCACAAACCAGCTATTTTAGAACAAAACAACAGCCTTTTGTTCAGCAAAATCTGTTCGATGTATTAAATAAATTAAATTGTAAGGTTATCCATGTAGATTTACAATCAGGAGATGGAATTGATGAGGTAGGAGATGTTACCAATCCAATTGTGATAGAGCGTTTAAAGAAGTACAATGCCAACGTTTTAATTTGTTCAAATTTATTAGAACACTTGGAGGAAAGAACTGTGTTCTGTAAATCATTGACAGATATTATGCCAACGGATTCTTTATTGTTTTTTTCAGGACCTTATGAATTTCCTTATCATGAAGACCCCATAGATACGATGTTTAGACCAACGATAGATGAAGTTAAACAAGAATTTAATCAATTGGACTTGGTAGAAGGAGCAATTATAAAGTGTGGTAAATTTTCAGATCTAATCATACAAAAATTGTTAAATAAGGAACCTATTCTTGAAAAATTAAGGTCTGGAATTAAGAATATTGGATTTATTTTTAGTTCAAAAAACAAGAAAAATTCAGAAACGCGTAAGTATGCCGAAATTTCAGCGGTATGTTGTATTCTTAAAAAAAATAAATAATGTCATAAAGTATGGCAATTTATCCAATCTAGTTTCAAGCTCGTGTTCCTCATTTTTTTATCCAAAACCTATTAATGCTTTCTAACTAATAATAAACTCTGGAACAAAATAAATTAATGCTTTCTATTTATTTATTAATTTTTTAACCAAACCTAATTTACCTTTCTATTTTATAACCAATGTTTAAACAAAACTAATTACTGCTTTCTAATTATTTAGTAACCTTTTAAACAAACCTAATTTACCTTTCAATTTTATAACCAATGTTTAAACAAAACTAATTACTGCTTTCTAATTATTTAGTAACCTTTAAACCAAACTTAATTTACCTTTCTATTTTATAATCAATGTTTAAGCCAAACTAATTACCGCTTTCTATTTATTTAGTAACTTTTAACCAAATCTTAATTTACCTTCCTATTTTATAAAAAAGGTTTAAACAAATTTTAATAATTCTTTCTATTATTTAAATCTTGTTCTTACCATTCTAAAAACCTAATTAACATCTATCTTAAGCATTTAAACGTTTTAAAACTTCTAATACTATTTTATAAACTCTATTTTAAACAGGATAACAATTAATAAAATATAACATACTCAACTTATTAAGAACCTTTAATATAAAATATTAAAATATAACTGGTTTGAAGCTGTTTGCTTAAATTAGAACAAATTGTAATTCAAATTATTTATCTTTGTAATTAATTTTGTAAACAAAAAAATATAAATAAGAACATTTGGGATTCATTGATTACGAAAAACCAGCCAGCAAAGCAGTACTTGTTGCATTATCAACTGACAAGCAGAATTCAGCCAAAACACAGGAGTATTTAGATGAATTGGCCTTTTTGGCACAAACAGCAGGCATAACCACCTTAGAAAGATTTACCCAAAAGTTACCTAGGCCTGACGTGCGCACTTTTGTGGGCAAAGGAAAACTACAAGACATAGGTATTTATGTAACTGCCTCTGGTGCAGACACTGTTATTTTTGATGACGACCTCTCCCCTTCTCAACTGCGGAATTTGGAGAGTGAACTTGAGGTTAAAATATACGACCGCAGTTTATTAATCTTGGATATATTTTTACAACGTGCTCAAACTGCTCAAGCTAAGACACAGGTTGAATTGGCGCGTTATCAATATTTGTTACCCCGACTTACCAACATGTGGACTCACTTAGAGCGCCAGCGAGGGGGCACAGGTACCAGAGGTGGCTCGGGTGAAAAGGAGATTGAAACTGACAAAAGACAGATTAGGGAACAAATAACCTTATTGAAGGAAAAGTTAAAAAAGATTGATAAACAAAGCATTACCAGAAGAAAATCAAGAGATGGTGTTGTTCGTGTTTCCATAGTTGGATATACAAATGTAGGCAAGTCAACCTTAATGAATTTGATCACAAAAGCTGACTTATTTGCTGAAAATAAACTTTTTGCTACAGTTGATTCTACAGTAAGAAAGGTTGTACTAGAAGAAACGCCATTTTTATTAACCGATACAGTGGGTTTTATAAGAAAACTGCCCCATACGCTGGTAGAATGTTTTAAAAGTACATTAGATGAGGTGCGTGAAGCCGATATTTTAGTTCATGTGGTAGACGTTTCTCATTCTTCTTTTGAAGAGCATATTGACGTAGTAAACCAAACTCTAATAGAGATAAAGGCTGCGGACAAACCTACTATAATTGTGATGAATAAAATTGACGCTTATGATATTGATGAGGACGAAGTGCTTACAAAAGATGAAAAACTAGTATTCTTTAAAAACACCTATATGCAGAAGAAATCCGACTATGTAGTGTTTATAAGTGCTTCACAAAGAACTAACATTGAAGAATTTAGAAATGTTTTAGTTAAATTGGTTAAGGAAAAATATCTTAACTTTTATCCTCATAATTTAAAAAAGTAACGCCATTTAAAAGTCAAGTTAAATTGACATGGGCATAATAAAGAATCGTGGCATGTTTTTAAAATCGACTATATTTGTGGCACTTACATTTTAATAATTCCAATGCCGCATCTTTACCTTGTTCCTACCCCTATTGGCAATCTTGAAGATATCACCTTGCGAGCTATTAGAATTCTAAAGGAGGTTGATCTAATTCTTGCAGAGGATACACGAACCAGTGGCTTTTTACTCAAACATTTAGGAATAACAAAGCCATTACAAAGTCATCATGCGTTTAATGAACATCAAAGTTTGGAGAAGCTCATTAAAACCATGCACGAAGGTAAAAAGATAGCCTTAGTTTCTGATGCAGGTACTCCCGCCATTTCGGATCCCGGCTTTTTACTGGTACGGGCTTGTTTGCAAGCTAGCCTTGAAGTAGAGTGTTTGCCTGGGCCTACAGCGTTTGTTCCTGCTTTGGTTAAGTCAGGACTTCCTTCTGATCGATTTACTTTTGAGGGATTTTTACCTCAAAAAAAGGGTAGAAAAACCCATTTAGAGAGTCTAATAAATGAATCTCGGACCATGATATTTTACGAAAGTCCTTTTAGACTCTTAAAAACTTTGGAGCAATTTAAAGAATATTTTGGTACTGATAGACAAGCGTCTGTGTCACGAGAACTCACCAAAATGTTTGAAGAAACGGTAAATGGTACCTTCGATGAAATTATTACCCATTACAATACAAAAACTCTCAAAGGTGAAATCGTAATTGTGGTAGAAGGTAAAAAAGTTACCCGAAAATCTAAATACGAAGCGGAAGAAGAAGATCAAGAAGGATAATAAGCTGCAGAAAAAGGATTGCTGCAAGGTGTTTTATAAGGGCTGTAAATAATGCCTATATAAGTTATATCCTTACTTTCATTCATTTTGTTAATAAAAAAGTCAGTTGAAAGTAGAAACCTACCTACAATATCAGCCCTGTATTGTTCATATTTATACTTAAATGGCAAGGGAAGCCACTGATTGTGAATGCTATTGTAAAATGAAATAAATTTGACCTTGCTTCCCGAAAAACCCCAAGGATTTTCTTGAGCAGCTTGAGCTGCAAACTTGTCAATATCTTCGCTCTTCACTTTAAGACCCGCTAAATCTTTAATTAATATATTTTGTATAGTTTTTTGAAATGGCAACATGGCCTGGTAACCCAAATAAGCTACCGGTGCCAGTGCTGTTGCAGCTATGCTAAGTTTAATAAAATTGCGACGATTGGTCATAATGGTAAAATTTTGTAAAACCTTTAAAAGTTTTCGTTAGCAGATTTTAATGATAATGCGGATATAGTGAGTGATGGATTAGAGGCGGACACACTAGGGAAGGCACTGCCGCCCAAAACAAACAAGTTTCTGAATTGATGATGAATCATACTTTTATCCACCACGCTGTTTTCCTTAGAAGTTCCCATACGCACACTCGAAAGTACGTGGAATTCAGTATCTTGGTAATAATCATCTACAAAAATTTCTTCTACAGGCAATGGACTAAAAATTTCATTCATTTTTGCCACTACCCTCTTTTTACCAGCATCGATATAGCTCGAATGTCCGCCGTATTCAATAACTGGTTTGAGTAAATTTTCTCCAGCTTTAATTCTATTATCATTATTAGGAATTTCTTCAAACACAAATTTAAATCTAGCCAACTTACGCCATTTGCCCTTTTCGTTTCTGATCATGGGGGCATTGTGGTTTTCAATGAGGCAAGAGGCACTCTCTTTCCTAAAATCACCATCATATTGCATATAACCGTTTGCAGTAAGGGCAGAACTTCCTCCAACATTATCCATATCAATATTCATATTGGCAAAAAACCCGCGTTGATCACAAATACCCGCTCCCGTAAGTGGATTGCTGTCTCCACTATTCAATAAAATATGAGCGTTAAATATGGCATTGGCTCCAAGGGCAACAACCTCACCCTCAAACTTCTGGGTTTTTGATAAATCATTTGTACCTGTGGCAATACAAACAACTGCCTTAACAATATTATTTTCTGTTTCCAATTTTATTACTTGTTTGCCATATACAAGTTCTACTCTTGGATCTTCATATAAATATTTAAGACCGTTCTCAATGGTAAATTTGGCATCTACTGGGCAAACACTGCAAGTATAACTTGAACAGCATGCATTTCTTTTACCAAAAGCAGCACTGGCACGGCCTGTTGGCTGACTAATCCAGTTTTGACCATATTTGGCCTGCATTTTTTTATCCACAGTACTTAAGATATGAGATGGAAGCGGGTATTTTTTGCTTTTTGGAAATGGCGTAACATCAGGTCCAGAAATACCCATTATATCTTCAGCTTCGCAATAATAAGATTCTATTTCATTATAAGAAATTGGCCAATCTTGCCCTTTTCCATAAAGTGAATTGACCTGAAAATCATTTGGCATTAAACGAGGCGTACATGCCCACCAACAATTACTACTTCCCCCAAAATTAACATCAAAAACCCATGGTTTACTAGGATTTTTATTGATTACAGCGTTTTCATGTGATTCTAAATCACTTTGGTAAGAAGGAGATTTACCTCTTAAACTGGCAAGTCTGTCCATATGACTATAAAGTCTCCCACGTTCCAACACCAAAACTTTAACGTTTTCTTTACATTTTTCTAAGTATTTTTTAAGAAAAAATGAGGAGGCAAACCCCGTACCTACTACAATAAGATCGTACTTTTTAGAATCCATTTGCTAAAATTAACATACATGAAGTAAAAATCTAATAAATCTGGAATTTATCTTCTATTACTTTATAAATTTTGTTTACATTATCTTCCCAAGAATGCCCTTTTGCTACCTCAAGCCTTTGTTTTTGTTTTTGTTCAGAATCTTCTGCCAAAGCAAGTTCTATTTTTTCTATAAACTCAACAGTATCAGTAGCAAGATAGGTACAATCAGCAAAATATGCCATAAAATCCGTTTTGGTAGCCACTACAGGCTTTCCCATGGCCAAATATTCATCCACTTTTCTAGGATAATTTCCTTCAGTTAATTCGTTAATTAACTGTGGATTAAAGCACACATCAAAACCTTTAATGTAATTTGGCATTTGTTCAGGTGCTTTACGACCTAAAAAGTGAATATTTGACCGTTGATGAAGTGAACTAGCTTTAAAGCGATCGTCTTCTGGCCCTACTAAAACAATTTGCCAATTCGGTCTTTCTTCTGCAATTTTTTCAATAAGTTTGATATCTAATCGCATGGAGGTCAAAAAGCCTGTATATCCTATTTTAATTCCCTCTATGGCCTCAATTTCTGATGAAGTATTTATATTTACTTTTAAATATAAGTCTAAATCGCACCCTTGGCCAATATCAAAAGATAGTGGATTAAATTGAGAAGCATATTTTGCTAAAAAGCCAGAATTAGCAAATACAGCATCCACATATCCAAGAATATGTTCTTGTTCTTTAATGGCATGTTTTTGAAAATAAGGAATAGGTTTAAAGTTATCTCTAATATAATAGAAATACTTTTTAGGCTTTAGTAAGGAATTAAAATAGAATGTTTTAGAAATTAAACAATCATTAAACAAAATGTAATCTTTCCAACCCAAGCTTGATACTAGTTTGTTTATTTCTCTAGCTAGTCTTTTTGAATTAATTTTATTAAAAAAATCATAAACAAACCCCGACGGAAGCCAATTAATTGATTCTAAAATTACCTTTGGATAAAAAATTTGAAGCGTATTATTAATTTGTTGTAGACCAAGTTCTTGACCCTTCCTAATTTTTAGTTTTTTAATTATTTTGGGATCGTTGCTTTTGTTTTTTAGGGTTTTTCTATCCAAGGCGTTATTTATGTAAACCACCTGATTGTTTTTGGCCATTTCACAGGCCATGTTTACCGCATTAGAACCTACCTCATTATCAAAATCTTGTTGACCTATAAAAATTATGTTTTGACCCTTCATTATGCCTAACTTAAAAGTTAAATATAGGAGAATAATTGTTTAACAAAAAAATATTGAGAGCAGAAGTGATTAAAAATTCAATTTTCGGTGTGCATGGAAAATATTAAATGCTAGACAATTAACAACTAACTAATTTTGGGGGCGGAAGACAAATATTTATTCATTTGTTCAAAGACGTGTTCTAGGTCGAGCATCAATTGATTGATAAGCAACTGACATTCGACTTTATTTGTTTCATATGCTTCCAACTCCAGTTGTTGACACGTTAATACAAGTAACTTCAAATCAAAATACCCGAAAGATGACTTAAGTTTATGAGCAGTTTTATGAATTTTTAGAAAGTTACCTAAATATATTGCGTGTTGTAATACAGATAAATCACTTTTAGTACTTTCAATAAATATAGTTACCATTTTAACTATTGAAGAATCTGGAATACCATAACCTTGAGCTATTTTATCAAATTCTATCATGATAAAATTATTTTAATGTTGGTGACAACTAGCGATGTGAATACTAATATCCTTTAAAAATGTTTAAAATTTTAATAAATTTTTTAGCTCATTTTACATTGAACTCTCAATCAACAGCTTAGCCTTAATAGTTTTTCTAAACTCCTCAGAAAATGCAAGATATTCTAGTTGCAAAACTGAAGCAACAGGTTTTTTCAATTTAGTTGTTTTTAACGATGGACTATCGTAACTGATAGTATGATTAAATATCTTCAAATTTAGTATTTGTGTGATATAGATTCTGATTTCTTGGGAAATTTGTTGACTATTCTCATGTTTTATCAGTAGTATCCCTAAAATTTGCAAATTATTTCCATAATTTATATTAACCTCATTTACTTCTTGTTGAAGCATTTCTAAAGCTCTTAAGCTAAGTTGATCAATAGGTATGGGCACAATTAGCCAATTTGAAGCCAATAATGCATTTTTGTAAAGATTTGGAGTGCCAGCAGGACAATCGATAAGGATGTAATCGTATTTCTTGACAATACTTTTAAGTAGGTTAGTAATAATAAATTCATTATCAATAGATTGATCATTAGATTCTATTACCATAGCCAGAGAAATGTAGCTAATTAAATCAAATTCATTATTTGTTATAATACCTGACTCTGTTTGTTTTGAAATGTTTTGTTTTGAATTAAATACCCCATGATACTCGTGGTTATTTGCCACATTTACAGCGTCCAAATCCATCACTAAAACCTTTTTGTGGCTTTTAAATAGTGCTTTAGCCAATTGAATGCAAGTAGTTGTTTTGTACGTACCTTTTATTTGATTAACGACGGATATAATCTGTGGATTCATGAATTATGAATTAATAAATTTAAGTGTTTAAACTTCTTTTTATAATTTATAGAACGATTACGTCATTCATTAGCAAATTTAATAATTATAATGAATTATAAAGGCCACTTGTACAATTTAAAATTTAACTAAATAATAGATGTATGATTTAGATCAAAAATGCAGATTAGTTTTACACCGAAGCGGGATCGGGATTGAACTAAACTTATTGATTAATTTGAGAATATATTGTACTTTTACTACTTTATTTGTGGCCTTATACAAAAGAGCTTACATTACATTTTTGCTTTTATTTATCTAACAAACTACATATGTTTAACAAACTATTCTTGATAGCAATAAATATTACTTTTTTAAGTATTATAAAAAATAGTTTTTGTTACGCACAATGTACTTCAACAGCTAATTTTGTTCATAATGGTACCGCCTCAGTGGTACCTGGGGTACCCAACTGGAACAATCCTAACAACATTCTTACAAATGATGCTACAAATGCTTCTTATTCGTTTACATGTACTACACCTCCCTGTACAACAGGCACTAACCCTGCAAGTTTAATTCTCACAGGCACATTCCCCACTTTGCCGGCAAATGCCGTTGTATGCGGATTAACGGTTTTTGCCTATGGTTCTATTTCAAGTCCTGGTGGCACATCAACTAACTATACGCTCGAGGTGCGATTACTTAACAATGGAGTACAAATAGGAAGAAAATTTGCACCAGAAATCTTTTGTTTTCCACTTTTTGGTTGTGGTGGCTATGGGGGCGCAAGCGAACTTTGGGGTAATAGCTCTTTATCAGTAGCAGACTTAACTAGCGGAAATTTCGCCTTTTCTTTTGTACCTAACATAAATATGCCTTCTACCACAGGTACAGCGAGTATTTCTGTTAATTATGTGGTAATGAGACTTAATTATAGTATTCCAACCACCACTCCAGTAAGCTTAATCAATTTTGATGTAAAAAGTACTAATAATGGCTTAGCATTTTATTGGTCGGCACAAGAAGATGAGATGGATTATTATGAAATCGAATATAAAGATGGTGAAAAATGGCAAACACTTTCAACAATAACGTCTCGTCAAAATGGCTATCAAGAATATGAAGAATTTATAAATACCAATCTTGAAAACACCTTAGTTCGCTTAAAAGCGGTTGATAAACTTGGGGAAATAACTTATTCCAATAATAAGGAAGTTTTTAGCTCAAAAGAAATTATTTTAATAAAACACAACAACAAATTGGAAATTGACATTGCTGTGGAAGAAATGGTCAAATTATATATATATTCATTTGATGGAAAACAAGTCCAACATTATAATCTTGAAAAAGAAACCAACTTGGTTGACATATCAACACTTAATTCAGGTGTTTATTATGTGAGGATTGAAACAGAAAATGACTTAAAAACATTTAAAATCATTAAAGATTAAAAAAAGTCGAGATTTATTATAAATTTATTTTTTACACAACTTCCTTTACATCAAACATTTGCCTACAAATTTTAAAATTAATCCCGTACAATAAAAATATTAAGTATTATATATCCATTTTAAATGATTAAATTGTGAATCAATATAATATAATGCAAAAAGGTACAATTAAATTTTTTAATGACACCAAAGGTTTTGGTTTCATTAAACCAGAAGATTCTTCAGAAGATATCTTCGTTCATTCATCAGGTCTTATTGATCAAGTAAGAGAAAATGACCAAGTTGAATATGAAGTAGAAAGAGGTAAAAAAGGCTTAAACGCTGTTAATGTAAGAGTGCTTTAATCAAAAACTACGTAAAGAGGAAATAGCAATATTTCCTCTTTTTTATTTCTTCAAATATCTAATTTACAAGGTGTTCTATATCCTTTAATTGAACCATCAGCGCTTTGTTAGATAAATAAATCTCCACCGCACATAAAGATAACGAGGCCAACATCAACACCAAACTGAATCCAAATACTGCATGTGCCCACTCTTGGATTTTATAATAGATTAGAAACATCGTCAGCGCCGCCACAAACATGCTTCCAATGCCTGCCAATTGCATGTTTCTTATTAATAAAATTCTGTTTTTCAATATCCTGATTTGTATCAAAAGCCCATTACTTTGATCTGATTTGTACTGAGTGTGAAGCAATCTTATTCTGTTACTCACAGCTATATACCTGTTAGTATAGGCAAGTAATAACAGGGATATAGTAGGAAAAAGTAAGGCAGGAATATTAATTGTTAGTTCATTCATTTAATAACAACTATTTATTTATAACCACAGTTGTAGGAGTGGGACCTTTAATTTCATGGAGCTCAAATGCCCTTTTTATATCCTCCTGTAAAGAAAAATAGGCTGACCAGTAATTCTCAGAAGCAGCAAAGGGCCTTACCGCCAAATGAATCATACCATTGGCAACAGAAACAATACCTACTATTGGCGCTGGATCGGTTAAAACAAAACTATTTGTACTTAACGTCTTTAAAACAACGTCTTTAGTATAATCAATGTTTGTGGCTGGGTCTAAAAAAAAGTTTAAATCTACCCTTAAACTACCATGCCTGCTATAATTAACTATGGTACTATTGGAAACTCCACCATTTGCCAAAATGATTGTTTTTTGATCAGAGGTAAGTAAAATGGTATTAAAGATTTGAATTTCAAGTACATTACCAATTTGACCATTTGATTCTATTAGGTCACCTACTTTAAATGGTTTAAAAACCAACAATAACACACCACCAGCAAAATTAGCTAAGGATCCTTGCAGTGCTAAACCTACCGCCAAACCCAAGGCTCCTACTACAGCTACAAATGAAGTGGTTTGAATTCCCAACATTCCAGCGACTGTAATTAAAAGGAGTACACGCAATCCTCCTGTAACCAAACTACCCAAAAATGTTTGCAACGAAACATCTATACCATTGCGCTTTAGTCCTTTAGAGAATATTTTTGAAATAAAATTAGTTACGTAAATACCTACAATAAATACAACTAAAGCTCCTGCTAATTTTGGAATAAAAATGTAGGCCCAATCAATTACTATTTTATAATATGGCTCAAGATTCATAAAAATAAAGTTTGTTAAAGGTATTTTTTTGTTTTATTAAAGACAAACTCAATCAAAAATAAATTTAACTTCTTTGATATTATAATAATGGATATTTTTTTCAAATTGGATAGCCAACATACCATTATCACCCACCCCGAGCACAATTCCTTTTTGTCTTGATCCATGAATATCAAATTGATGGTATTCTCCATAAGCATACAACTGTTGTGTATAAGCGTACCGAATATAATCCAGTTCGTTATTTTTTAATTTCAAATAATAATGTTCAACATATTTTGCAATATTTAATAGAACAATTTTTGGGTCGGTGTGCGTATTTAATATGGATTTTATTGAAATTGCAGAAGGTATATCAAAAACGGTTTGGTTGATATTTAATCCTATTCCCACGACGGAGTTTATCAAAGTTGTGCCATTAATTACATTTTCAATTAAAATACCTCCCAACTTTTTCCAATTTTCTTCGTGGTAAACATAGATATCATTTGGCCATTTTATTTTAAACTGATGTAATGGTAACATTACTTTTAGGGTATCCATAATACCTAATGACACTATCATGTTTAATATAAATTGTTGTGAAAGGCCCACAAACGAAGGTTTTAGTACAATTGAAAATGTTAAATTTTGATTTGGCTCAGATAACCAAACACTTCCTCTTTGTCCTCGACCCATGGTTTGGTTTCCAGTGTTAACAATACACCCTTCTTTTGCATCATTTTTTCTAGCCATTAACAAGGCGTAATCGTTAGTAGAATGACATTGTGGCAGATAAATATACTGACAACCAATTATTGAAGTAGTAAATTCTATATTGTCCAAGATATTGTTAATTTTACGGTTTAAAATTACGGATAATGCGCAAAAAACTAGCGAAAGATATAGAAACAACGGGAATGGTAGAGTTGGTAGTGAAAGGAATGCAAGAGAAAAAGGCCACAAAAATAGCCATAGTAGATATGCAAGGCATAAAAAACTCGATAGCTGATTATTTTATAATTTGTAATGGAAATTCTGGTAATCAGGTAGATGCAATTGCCGACTCAGTTGAAGAAGAAATTTTTAAGGCAACTAATCAAAATCCTTGGCACAAAGAAGGAAAAGAAAACAAAGAATGGATATTGATAGACTATATTGATGTAATCGCACATGTTTTTCAACAAGACAAAAGAGATTTTTATGGATTGGAAGATTTATGGGGTGATGCCAAAATAACTTACGTAAAAGATTTGGATTGATAATTGTAATTATTTAAACAATTTAACCAATATTGTATTTATTACTACAAATAAGATAATAACAAATGCCTCAAGATCAGAACAACACGTCATCAGATAATAATCCTGAAAAAAAGAAGAAACCACTTTTACTACCCAAATCTCCTCAAAAAGGGAATAACTACCATATTTGGTTAATGCTGTCATTGTTTGCCCTAATAATTGGTATTCAATTTTATGGCAAAGTAAATGTGGAAGAAATTGATTCAAAGAAGTTTGAAGAAATGCTTTTGGCACATGACGTAAAAGAAGTAGTTATTGTGCATCGTCACGATGTGGAAGTTTATCTAAAAGAAGATGCTCTAAAAAATAGCAAGTACACTGCCATATTTGATAAAAAAGGAATTACACCAACCTTAAAAGGTCCACATTTTAAATTTTATATTGGCGATGTAGGTCATTTTGAAGAAAGAATGGAGAAAATTCAGGCAAAGATGCCAGAAAATAATCGTATCGGCTATAAATTTGACGACAACCGTATCGACCTAGAATCTCTATTGTCTTCCTGGGGAGTGATGATCATATTCGGTGTGGCCATATGGTTAATATTAAGAAGAATGTCAATTGGTGGTGCCGGTGGGCAAATTTTCAATATTGGAAAAAGCAGAGCAGCTCTATTTGATGCCGAAAATAAGGTTAAAATCACATTTGCGGACGTAGCAGGCTTGGAAGAAGCAAAAGAAGAGATTAAAGAAATTGTAGACTTTCTTAAAAGCCCAACCAAATTTACAAATTTGGGAGGTAAAATTCCCAAAGGAGCGCTTCTAGTTGGCAGCCCTGGTACTGGTAAAACATTGTTAGCCAAAGCTGTTGCTGGTGAAGCAGGTGTTCCATTTTTCAGTCTTTCAGGTTCTGATTTTGTTGAAATGTTTGTGGGTGTTGGCGCTGCTCGGGTAAGAGATTTGTTTAGACAAGCCAAGGACAAAGCACCATGTATCATATTTATAGATGAGATTGATGCTGTCGGTCGTAGTCGTGGACGGGCATCTATGCCAGGTGCAAATGACGAAAGAGAAAATACTTTAAACTCTTTGTTGGTAGAAATGGATGGATTTGGAACAGATTCAGGAGTTATTATTTTAGCAGCCACCAACAGACCAGACGTATTGGATCCTGCTTTGTTACGACCAGGTCGTTTTGATAGACAAATTAGCATAGACAAGCCAGATTTAGTAGGAAGGGAAGCTATTTTTAAAGTTCATTTAAAACCTTTAAAAGTAGGAACTGATATTGATCCCAAGAAATTATCGGCTCAAACACCTGGGTTTGCAGGTGCTGAAATAGCCAATGTTTGTAACGAAGCTGCATTAATCGCTGCAAGAAGAAACAAAGAACAAATTGACATGCAGGACTTTCAAGATGCCATAGATCGTGTTATTGGTGGATTGGAAAAGAAAAATAAAATTATTTCTCCAGATGAGAAAAAAATTGTTGCTTATCACGAGGCTGGACACGCTGTAGCTGGATGGTTTTTAGAACATACCGACCCGTTGGTAAAAGTTAGTATTGTTCCAAGAGGTGTAGCAGCTTTAGGATATGCTCAATATCTACCTAAAGAACAGTTTTTGTACACCACTGAGCAGCTTTATGATGAAATGTGCATGACATTAGGTGGTAGAGCTGCAGAAGAGTTAATCTTCGGCAAAATTTCTACTGGCGCTTTAAGTGATTTAGAAAGAATAACCAAATTGGCTTATAGCATGGTGACGGTTTATGGCATGAACGACAAGATTGGAAATGTATCGTTTTATGATTCAAAACAATCAGAGTATGCATTTACCAAACCTTATTCTGAAGCCACAGCTCAAACAATTGATGATGAGGTTCGAAAAATCATAAACAATGCTTACGTATTTGTTAAAAAACTTTTGTCAGAAAAAAGTAATGAACTCGAAATAATTGCTCAGGAATTGCTAAAAAGAGAAATCATATTTCAAAACGATCTAGAACGATTGATTGGTAAAAGACCTTTTGAAAAACAAACTGTATACCAAGAGTTTACTAATAGAGTGGATAAGGTAGTTCCTGCTGAAACGGTAGTATCTACTGAAAATTCACTTGAAAAAGTTGAACATCCTGAACAAAACAATCAATAACTAGTAGAGCCACCTTCGGGTGGCTTCATTTTTTTATGGAAGTACACACCATAACACTTCAAACTGGAAAAAAAATATTTTTAGCTTCTGATTTTCACTTAGGTGCCCCTAACACCAATAGTAGTCTTGAAAGAGAAAAAAAGATTGTTAGATGGTTAGATAAAATTAAACCAGAAGCGCAAACGATCATTTTACTGGGTGATATTTTTGATTTTTGGTTTGAATATAAATACGTAATACCAAAAGGTTTTATTAGGTTTCAAGGGAAGCTTGCAGAAATTGCAGATCAGGGAATTGAACTTATATTTTTTACTGGAAACCACGACATGTGGATGTTTGATTATTTTAAAAGAGAAATTGGGGTTAAGATTTATAGAAAACCTATTAAATTGATCATTAACAATATATCTTTTTATCTACATCATGGTGATGGTTTAGGCCCTTATGACCGTGGCTATAAACTCATTAAATCGTTTTTTAACAGTAAGTTGTGCCAATGGTTATTTGCAAAATTGCATCCTGGAATTGGCTTTTTTATAGCCACTACCTGGTCTGGAAAAAGCAGGATAGCTAACCACCATCATGATGAAATATTTTTAGGAGAACAAGAATGGCTTTGGCAATATTGTAAAGATGAGGAATCTAAACACCACTTTGATTATTACATTTTTGGTCATAGACATTTACAGATGACTTTACCTGTATCT
Organism: Cytophagaceae bacterium; assembly: GCA_027488865.1. Taxonomy (GTDB): domain Bacteria; phylum Bacteroidota; class Bacteroidia; order Cytophagales; family UBA9547; genus JAIYAU01. The sequence goes on along the minus strand of JAIYAU010000018.1, from coordinate 33,602 downwards.
ACCACCTCAACGTATATAAATCTAGGAGAATGGATTAATAGTAGCAATTATGTAGAATTTAATGGTAAAGAACTACAAATTATTAATTTTGAAGATAAGTTAGTAAAATAACACCAAAAGGGCTCAAAATAGTGGTTACAAGAAAATTGATTTTACTATTATGTTGTTTTGTGCTTACAATTTCAGCACAAACCATTGAAATCGTAAAAACAGTTCAACTTAGATTAGTAGATAAAGTAAGCTACGATAGATACTTCAACCTTTATATCAGCGACTTAGAGGGAACAATAACAAAATACAACCAAGAAGGTGACTCCTTATTGGCCTACTCCCCTTCCAAAACTGGTTCAATTACCTCGCTAGAAGCATGGAACACTATTAGAGTATTTGCATTTTACAAAGATTTTCAACAATTCGGCCTTTTTGATCGATTTCTTGGTCCTTTGCCTAAAATTGACCTTCCAGAAGAGCAAATCGGTTTTGGAAGAATAGCCACAGTATCCGCCAACAATCAAATTTGGTTTTTTGATGATAGTGATTTTAGTCTCAAAAAATATGATACTGAACAGTTAAAAGTTATTTCAAAAACCAATTGTGATTTAATACTTAATGCCCAAGATTATGATTTAGTAATGATGAAAGAATATCAAAACCAACTCTTTGTGTTAGATAGAATTAATGGAATTCTGGTTTTTGATAATTTTGGAAATTTTAAGAAAAAAATAACTATCCCAGCCTTAGAATATTTTGGCTTTTATAAAGATGAGCTCTATTATCTAGATGGCTCAGAGTTGATTTTGTTAAAAATATATTTGGACGAACGTAGAACTATTAGCCTTCCTAAAAATAGTTATGGCAAGGCTGTGATGGGAGAAAAATATATTTATTTGTTTGATAAATCTAATTTGGAGGTCTTTAGAACCAAGTAAATTATTTGAGACCCTCAAAAAATTCTAAGGTGTAATTACGTTCCCCAATAATTTGGCTACTTCCTTCTCGGTATTTTTCAAAACCATATTAACTTTTAATAATTGAAACAGCTGGTCGTCGTCGATGGTTTGTGATATAATTACCTGATTCTCATGCAACATTTCCCTTATATGCCTCAATCTAATTTTTAGGATTACATTATAAGCATTTATGAAAGGATTAGAATCTTTGGCAGGTACCGTAATTTGATGTTTAAACCAATTGGGACTTAAATCATATTTTTCAGCTAATAGATTAAAAATCCTATTCTTCATGTGCACATCTTCCACATTTTTAAGTTCATTTAAATCTATTTGATCTGCAAATTGACCCAACATGTATGTGATTAATTGTCCATATTCTACAGTTTTGAATTGAATATCATGAACTTCATTTTTAACATAATTAAACAAGGTAAGCCCGTCTTCGTTTTTAAAATCAGAAAAATTGACTATCAAGCGTGCAAGTTCCATTTCAAGCACGTGGATGGCATTGGAAAGGGTAATTTGACTAGGTGCTTCTTGTTCTTGATTAAAGTTGTCAAGTATTATATTCGATTCATATATCTCCGTTTCTTCTTTAGATTTTTGTTTGCGTTGTAATAAAGTGTTTTTGTTGTATTCGGTAATTAACACATCTTCGGCAATATCGAGCAATTGACTGCATTGTTTAAAATATACAGCTCTTTTAATTCCATCAGGAATTTTTGATATGCTTTCCACAATGTCTCTTATAATACCAGCTTTTTTAATTGGGTCATTACCAGCATCAACGAGAAATAATTTGGTTTTATAGGTTATAAAATCTGTCGTATTATTACTTACAAATTCTTTAAACGCCACTCCTCCAATTTTACGAACGTAACTATCAGGGTCATCATTATTAGGAAAAGTACACACCTGGACATTGAGACCTTTCTCCAAAATTAAGTCAATGCCTCGAAGAGATGCTTTTATACCTGCTGGGTCTCCATCATATAATATGGTAATGTTTTGTGTAAACCTAGCTACAAGTTTAATTTGGTCTTGAGTGAGTGAAGTGCCCGAAGATGCAACCACGTTTTCTATGCCCGCTTGATGCAGCGAAATTACGTCAGTATACCCTTCTGTTAAGAAACAATTATCATTTTGTCGAATTGCATTTTTAGCTTGAAAAATACCATACAATACTTGGTGTTTATGATACACCTCTGTTTCAGGTGAATTGATATACTTGGGTTGATTTTTATCACTTGTTAAAATTCTAGCACCAAAAGCGATTGCTTTACCAGAGGTGTTATGAATTGGAAAAATAACCCTACCTCTAAATCGATCATAGGTTTTATCATCCTTTTTAATAATTAAGCCCGCTTTTTCCAATATATCTTCTTGGTGCTGTTGTACTTTTGCTTCTTTTAATAATCCATCCCAAGCGTGAGCAGTATAACCCAATTCAAACTTACGAATGGTTTCCTCACTAAAACCTCTTTCTTTAAAATAACTATAGCCAATGGATTTACCCTCTTCAGTATCATGTAATTGGCCAACAAAATAATTTTTTGCAAAATTGAGCACAATGTATAGGCTTTCGTTTGTGGAAGCCTCTTGCTTTTGTTGATAATTGCTAATATCCTCAACTATCTCAATACTATATTTTTTGGCTAAATAACGCAGCGATTCTACATAAGAAATTTTCTCTACGTCCATCACAAATTTGATGGAATCGCCTGCTGCACCACATCCGAAACATTTATAAATTCCTTTGTGTGGAGCTACTGAAAATGAAGGAGATTTTTCATTATGAAATGGACAACAAGCCCAATAATTTTGTCCCTTTTTCTTTAAAGTTACAAAATCACCTACAACCTCCACTATATCAGCTGTTTGTTGAATTTGTGATATGGTCTCTTGTGTAATCAATATGCAAATTTATACTTAAGTTTGATGTAATTAAGGGGTTGTTTGTAATAATAATTTAAAAATTTAATCGTAAGAATTGAATTTTGCCATGGCTAAAATTTTTTATGATTATCTAAATTTATTTAAAATCAATTTAGTTACATTTTTTATTAAAATTGTATAAATCACTATATTTGTAGTACTACTTCAATTTATCAATATAATTATGAAAAAAATATTAACCCTCTTGGGAATAATATTGATTTTAAATAATGCTTCAGCACAATCTTGGCCCGCTGATACCATTAAAATTAATATTAACTCAAACAATCCAGCTTTTCCTTTTCCACAATTTTTAGAATATAATCAAGGTAAAACACTTGGCAAATATAATGCCGAAGGAGTCACTCACGCAGATATGGAAAAAGCAATGCGGGAGGCCTATCAAATAATGATGCACCGTTGTATTTATTCTGGAAAAGTTTTAAATGGGAAAAGATACATTATTTATAATGCGAGCGTTGTACCTGAAAACAATAATACTTTCGTATCAGAAGGAGATGGATATGCCTTGTTAGCTGCCGCTTATTTTGCAGATAAGGAAGCATTTGATGGACTTTGGCTATGGGTACATGACAATAGACTTAGTAAGGTAAAAAGATATGACAATTGTGCTGATTTGAGACCAACTTATAGGTATGGTCCAAATTTACCAGGCTGGAAAAATGATCAAACAACACCCGTTAATGATGGTGACAATGACTCTGCGACAGACGGAGATTATGACATTGCTATGGCCTTATTGATTGCTTTTAAACAATGGGGGGCTAACATGGGAATAAACGATGCTTGTGGCAATCCTATTAGCTATCAAGTAGAAGCAAGAAAAATGATTAATGCAATTGTTGATACAATACCCTTGTTAAACCTTGGTGCTGGAGCCCTTACAGGATATTTATCTGGTGATATTGGTGTAGATGGATATTGCAAAAATGGAAATACTTGGGATGAAATTACAAGTTGGAGATATAATGCTGCCAACCAAATATTTCCAAACTCCCATTTAAAACCAGAGGCCTTTTCTCAATCTTTACTTTACACAGATTATATTGGTCCTGCTTATTTTAATCAATTTGCCAAATATCTTGCTGCTAACGGTGGAACTCCATGGCAAATTAACCAGTATCTACGAGGAGAAGCCTCGTCTGATTGGCTGATCGGGCAAATGTATGCCAAAGGGTATGTTGCTTCTTCAGGTAATTGCACCGTCAACAACAATGGTACTGTTACAACCTTTGGCCCACACCCAAAAGAACCTCAAGGTGAGGACTTCAGAGCAGCATGGCGAACTATTTTAAACTATGTCTGGCATGGCAATCCTACTACGCGCTGGAATCCTGTTACGCACCAAGTAGAAAACATACCAAATACCTACGAACGAGATATGGCTCTTCGACATGCCTTATATTTAAAAGGCCCAGGCAAACCCATAGGAACACCCCAATGTAATCAATATGGCTCATCGCCTGATCCTGCCTGCCCCCTATATAAAGGCGTTGCTAATATACCCCAAGCCATAGGTGTCGACGGTACTATTGCAAGCCAATTTAGAACCAACTATAATGTAGGTACTGGAGCACCTGCCGCCGTGGCTTCAGAAGACTTAGAACTCATCGCAGAAATGTACAGACAAGCAGAAATCATGTGGGATGATGCTTCCAAAAAAAGTACTGGTTTAACAGAAAGACAAAGATATATAGGAAGTACTCCTATATATTTTCATGATTGGTTTAGAACTTTAGGAATGTTGACCAATTCAGGTAATCTTCACCCACCTACCACCATTAATGCTTTGGCCAATGTAAAATCTTATTTATCAGTAGACCGAACGTATGCTTATGCAGGAGATTTTTTAACGTATACGATAGACTATAGAAACTATGGCTCAATTACCGCCCTTAACACTTTAGTTACAGCTACCTTAAGTACTGATTATGAATTTGTTTCAGCCACAAATGGAGGTACTTTAGCTGGCAATACCATTTCTTGGAATATTGGTTCTTTGCCTGGTTTTACGAGTGCTGGTGGTATTGCGCCTACTACTGGTAAGGTTCAATTCATTGTAAAAGTAGTAGCTAATCCTGTTTCAAATAGGGTTTGCTTGCTTACTACCATTACAGCAAGTAATAACTATTTTGATTCTAAAAACACTAAAATTTGGACAAGTAACGAGTATCCTAACAATGCCACTTATACTATGGAGCGAAATTGTGTTGATATATTACTCGATAGAACACTTACGATCAAAAAAACTTCCAATAGAAGAAAGATGAATCCAGGAGATATCACAGATTTTAAACTGGAGTTTGAAAATAAATCTAGTAGCAATGCTTGGCTGAATGGAGGAAGAGACAAGGTAGTATTATCTTATGGAAATCATTATCCAAACAATGGATACACTTTTTATCAATTTTATAGACTATGGCATGGTGCTGAAGAAGCTTACATAAACATGAAAAACTATCGTGTTTCTTATTTTATGAACGATGCTGCTGCCTTGGGATTATATGATGCCACTACCAATCCTACAGGTTGGGACTTTTCAGTAGATAACCAAAGTGATTTAAATAAATATGGTTATAATCCCGCTTCTGGGCCTATCACTTTTAACTATCAAGCGATTCCAGCTGGTTCAGATGCTAACGGTAGTTGGAATCAAAGGCTGGTGATTCGATTTGCTGATGTTTTAACCTCCCCTGCTACCCATATTTTTGACAAACTTGACAACCAATACTTGATTCATAAAGGTGTACTTGGTCCAGGATTCATTAGAACAAAATTAGAATCTAAACCTTCTTCAATGCTTGGTGTGAGACTGGCCGATGACTGGTCTTATAGTAATACCATAGATGTAAATCAAATTGCGGCGCAAAATGTGCGACTATCGCCTGTATCGAATAGTTGGGCAAAATATACTAATTTAAATGTGGCTGTAAACAATTATGGAAAAGATGTCTGCAATCCAGATGTTCCGAATTTTAAAAAGGTGTTGGTAGAAGAATTTGATGGATATACTTGGCGCAGAATATTAGGCAATGGACCTCTTCCTGGAAGAGAAGCATATAATGTGGTAGTTTATGACACCATACCTAAGTGGCTGACTTGGAATGGATTTACTGATAATATTGCCTTGGGAGTAACAGCCACGTACACAGCAGCAGCAGTTGGCGCAAGTTATACAGGAGTCGTAAAATGGGAAATCCCTACCATGTTGATTGGTGAAAAAGGTGATTTGTCTTATCAAACTATTGCGAAAAACCCACCGTGCCCTAGTCCAGATATTGATTTTGTCAATGTTGGTTGGATAAAATCATTAACTGATTCTCCTGATTCTTCTCAAGTTCCTTTAACAATTACTTGTAACCCAATTCCACCCTTACCTCCTGTAGAAACATCATTGTTTAAAACTGCAGATAAAAAAGATGTGTCTATCGGAGATATTATCACCTATACGCTCAAGTTTAAAAACAAAGATGGTGCTACAGTAAATGGGGTTTTTGGGTCGGGAGCTGTGACAGCTGACTGGCAAAAACTTGGCAATGGTTTTATTCCAATCCTAACCAACTCGGCGATTTCATTTGATCCGAACACTCCTGGTAATCCTAATCCAGGTTCTATTGGTTATGCCTTTGGTCATAAAAAATCTCATGGTAAAAATGGCTACATGGAGGCAGTTTTTGATCTTTCAAATGCTAGTGATATAAACCTCATTTTCAGACACACGGCAGGCACACCTGGTCAATCGGATTTTAATGGTGTAAGATTGAGAATTACTCCCAATCCAATGGGAAACAATACCATGAACTTGCAGTTATTTAATAACACAAATTCTATTATATCTGAAAACAACATTTCTTATGGTGGAAGCCCTGACCCTATCACTGTGAGGGCGGAGCTCATTGATGATAAAATTTATTTCTGGGTAAATACCCTTTCAGGAACACCACTTAAAGTTTACAGTGGCATCACGAATATGGCTGCTGGTTATGTGGGTCTATTTTCTAATTCACAACAACGCATGACAAGTTATAAAACTAAATTTGATTCTGCTTTTGACATTATATTAACTGACCCTGTCCCTGGGGATCTTAACAATGTGACGGCTATTTCAAACGGTGGAGTATTGTCTGCGGGAACAATCACTTGGCCTACTTTAGCTGGTCCTATGTTGGGTAATGATTCAATTACCAGAACTTTTAAGGCAACTGTAAACCAATGTACAAATTTCATTACAAATATTGGGAATGCCTCTATTTATGGACTTGCAAATATAAAATCACAATACGTAGTTAATTGTTTGGGTGCATTACCTCTAGATTTTATCAATTTTCAAGTTTCTACTAAAAATTTAATAAATAACTTAACATGGACTGTTGCTGGTGAAGAAGGAGGTTATTACGAGGTGTTAAATGGCGATGATGTGAATAATCTACAAGTAGTTGGTAACATGCCAGCACAAAACAAAACTGAATACCATTACGCTCATGCTGAGGTAATTACCAAACCATATTATCAAATAAAATATGTTGCAGATGGAGTGAATACCTATTCTAAAAAAGTAAATGTGAATAGTAAATTGGGTAACATATCCATTATCCCAAATCCTTTTAACAATTATGCCACAGTTTATTTAGCAAATATTGAAGAGGGCTTAATTCTTGTGCACGACCAAACAGGCAAATTGGTAGAGAAGAAAACGATTAATGAGGAAAAAGTGCTGCTTGGAGAAAATCTTAGGGCTGGTGTTTATATGCTAACGGTTATTTCAAATGACCAACTACAGCATTTTAAATTAGTGAAAGAATAAAGAACTGTCAGGTTTTAATTAAAACCTGACAAGTTTTTTTATTTATAATATAAATTAACTATTGTACTTCAATTAAGATATAGTTTTTCTTGCCTTTTTGTACCAATAAATATTTGTTTTTTAACAAGGGGATGGTTGGCGACATATTAGGATCGTCCATCTTTGTTTTATTAACACTTACACCCCCTTGGCTAATCATTTTTCGTGCTTCTCCTTTACTTGGAAAAATAATACTTTGGGTCGTAACTGACAATAAATCTGTTAGAGTGCTTACTTGCTGATATTCCTGGGCAGAAACTTGAACCATCGGCACACCTTCAAAAACTTGTAACAAGGTTTTTTCATCCATTGACTCTAACATGTCGGTCGTGCCTTTACCAAACAATATTTCAGAAGCTTGAATGGCCTTTTCCAATTCTTCTTTTGAATGTACCATGGTGGTAAGTAAATCTGCCAAAGACTTTTGTAACACACGTAGGTGAGGCGCTTCTAACTGCTGTTTTTCCAGTGCCTCAATTTGGTCTTGGCTCAATAAGGTAAAGATGCGTATCCATTTGGCAGCATCTTCATCGCTGGCATTTAGCCAAAACTGGTAAAACTGATATGGTGAAGTCTTTTCTGGATCTAGCCAAACATTCCCCTTTTCAGTTTTTCCAAATTTGCCTCCGTCTGACTTGGTTATGAGTGGACAGGTGATGGCAAAAGCGTCTCCACTTGCCTTACGTCGTATTAATTCTGTTCCTGTTACTATATTGCCCCACTGGTCAGAGCCGCCCATTTGAATCTTGCAGTTTTTATTCAAGTATAAATGCAAAAAGTCATATCCTTGCAACAATTGGTAAGAAAATTCGGTAAATGAAAGTCCTGTTTCAAGTCGCTTTTGCACAGAATCTTTGCTCATCATGTAGTTCACTGTGAGGTTTTTACCCACATCACGCAAAAAGCTCAATAAGTCGAATTGTTTAAACCAATCAAAGTTGTTTACAATTTCTGCTGCATTAGTGCCTGATTGGAAGTCCAAAAACTTGCTCATTTGTTTTTTAAGACATTCCACATTGTAATTAAGTATTTCTTCAGATAGTAGATTCCGTTCCTCAGATTTCCCCGAAGGATCACCAATCATACCAGTGGCCCCTCCTACTAACATAATGGGCTTATGACCAGCTAGTTGAAAATGTTTAAGCATCATTATAGACACCAAGTGACCTATATGTAATGAATCAGCGGTGGGATCTACTCCTACATAAGCTGAGGTAATTTCTTTGTTTAACTGTTCTTCGGTACCAGGCATGATGTCGTGAATCATACCTCTCCATTTAAGTTCTGCTACAAAATTTTTAGTAATCATGGGGGCAAGTTAGCACTTGAAAAAGACCTATACAAATAGTGGATTTATAAAATTTACCTTAAAGCAGCCTATATATTTAAAAACATCTCAGGTTTTTGCGCTGTTTAATTATGCATACTAAGCATCCAAACTGCAAACCACATGCCTTCTTAAACTTTTTTTAAAATATTTTTCTGATGCTTAAACATGCCTAACCTGCGTTACCAACAGTTCAACCCAAAACCAGCATAAGAGGTAAACACGCCAAGAGTTTCTTATTTATTTTACTGTGTGCAAAATTGTTAGAACTGGTAATTTTATAATTTCCATTGACTAATTTTGGTTGTTTTACACATGTCAAAGATTCCAGAAAATTTGTAATTTAAAGGCCAGTCAAATACAAACTTAATGGTATAAATCATGAAATTTTGTAAAACGATGGAGATGTTTCTAATCTAGCCATCGTTTTAAAATCTTAATTATCAATTTTTTTCTTATGACTTACTCACCGCAATACTAAGCTCTTTTAATTGTTTTTGATCTATAGTAGAAGGTGCATCTATCATTACATCTCTTCCAGAATTATTTTTTGGGAAGGCAATAAAATCTCTAATCGAGTCAGAACCACCAAAAAGTGAGCATAATCTATCAAAACCAAAAGCTAATCCCCCGTGTGGAGGTGCGCCATATTCAAATGCATCCATCAAAAAGCCAAATTGATGTTTAGCTTCTTCGTCACTAAATCCAAGTATTCCAAACATCTTAGCTTGCAAAACACGATCATGTATACGAATAGAACCTCCTCCTACTTCAACACCATTAATAACCATGTCATATGCGTTAGCCCTTACCTCGCCTAAATTACCAGCGTCTAAATGAACTATATCCTCGGGCTTAGGTGAGGTAAATGGATGGTGCATGGCAAACCATCGATTCTCTTCTTCGTTAAATTCGAGCAATGGAAAATCTACAACCCAATGTGCAGAAAACTTGTCTTTATCACGAAGACCAAGTCTTGTACCCATTTCCAACCTAAGTTCACTTAATTGTTTTCGTACTTTATTTGTCTCTCCTGATAATATCAAAATTAAATCACCAGCTTTTGCATTAAATTTATTTCCAATAGCTTGTAAATCTTGTTGGGTATAGAATTTGTCTACACTTGATTTAAAAGTTCCGTCCTCTTCTGCTTTAATATAAACCAGACCTTTGGCTCCTATTTGCGGACGTTTTACCCATTCTGTGAGCTCATCTATTTGTTTTCTAGTATATGAAGCACAACCTGTTGCATTAATACCCACCACCAATGGTGCCGAATCAAAAACCACAAAACCTTTGCCTTGGGTGAGTTCGTTTAGCTCTACAAATTTCATTTCAAACCTAATATCTGGTTTGTCATTACCATAATAAGTCATGGCATCAGCATAGGTCATTCTTGTAAGTGTAGGCAAATCAATTTGTTTTACCACCTTAAACAAATGTCTAACCAACCCTTCAAAAGTATTCAAAATGTCTTCTTGAGTTACAAAAGACATTTCACAATCTATTTGAGTAAATTCTGGTTGCCTATCTGCCCGTAAATCCTCATCTCTAAAACATTTTACAATTTGATAATATCTGTCAAATCCTGACACCATCAATAGTTGTTTGAAGGTTTGTGGTGATTGGGGCAATGCGTAAAATTCTCCTGGGTTCATTCTTGAAGGCACCACAAAATCACGAGCTCCTTCAGGGGTAGATTTTATTAACACAGGGGTCTCTACTTCAATAAAACGCTGTTTATCCAAATAATTTCTAGCCTCAATAGCCACACGATGGCGCAGTTCTAGATTTTGTCTCACTACATTTCTCCTTAAATCCAAATAGCGGTACTTCATACGAAGTTCGTCTCCGCCGTCGGTTTCGTCTTCAATTAAAAAAGGCGGCAATTTGGCGGGATTAAGTATTTCTACTTCAGTCACCAATATTTCTATATCTCCAGTACCGATTTTGTCATTTTTTGAAACACGCTCAATTACCTTACCTGTAGCTTTAAGTACAAACTCCCTCCCTACACTTCGTATAGTTTCAGCTAAAGCTTGATTGTCGTTAGGTTCAAACATAAGCTGAGTTATGCCATATCTATCTCTCAAATCTACCCACACCATGCTACCTTTGTCTCGTACACGTTGCACCCAACCACACAATACAACTTCGCTATCTTTATTTTCAATTCTTAACTCACCACAAGTATGGGTACGTAACATAGTTTAACTAATTTATAAAAGGTCATCAAAGACCAGTAAAACGAATAAAAAGTATAATAATCGTATTAATAAAAGCTTCTAGGTTTTAGAGTGAATTAAAATATCCCAACGAAGCGGCACAAATTTAAAAAAATGTTCTAAAAAACTATTAAAAATAAATTATGAACTAGTACAATCCATATTTCTGATTACTTGCTATAGAACATTTGTTTTAAATAATCTGCATTCATTATTTCAAAATTTTTAAAGTTAGAATAAAAATGGTGCCTAAGGTGGCAGGCATGAGGATGTTGATGATCCATAAACAGAGGCTGGCGGCTAATATTTTAGGCTCAGCAATAGGCAACATACCCAAAAAATAAAGCGCAGATACCTCACGAAGTCCTAAATCACTCAAAAAATTAAAAGTAGGTACAACCGATTTTGTAAAAAATACCAAAGTAATTCCTGCAAATAACAAAGGCATAGGTAGGTCTACTTTTAATAAATTAATTAATAGTATAAATTGTAAGCTAAAAACAAGGTATCGCAGCATCGAAATAACCAAAATAGTTAGTCTTTCTTGACTGTTGTAACTTCTTGAAATTTTGACATAGTTTTCAAATCTTACTAAAAACGGAAGCATATTTACTAGTTTTACTAAAAAATCGGGTACAAATAATATTATAATTGAACATATAATAAGTAGCAACATTAAACTGAACAAAAGTCCATTCATGTTGTCGATGGTTAGTATTCCATTTGCATAATAAATGGCCCAGCCCAGCAAACCCATTAAACAAGTAACTAAAAATTGACCAGCATGGCTTAACAAAATTGATCCAATGGCCTGAAAACGGTTGTCATTTTTCATTTGCCAAATTCTGCCTGCATAGTCTCCCACGTTATGTGGAGTGACAAATCCTAGACTCAGACCCGCAATTACTCCCTTAAAGGCACTACCAAAACTTGTTTTTTCTATTTTAAGTGCTAGAAGTTGCCACTTTAGTGCTTCCATTGCCCAATTGAGCGGGCTAAACAGAATGATTACACCGCATAATGGAGTAAGTGCTTTGGCATAAATCAACGAAAATTCAGTACCTAATTTTTCCGCAACATTACCAATTTTGATCATTTTAAAGCCGATATAGATCAAGATAAATAATAAAATCAGCAATTTCAGATAAAAAATCGTTTTGGGATGAGATAAAATAGAATAAACTGAAGATTTTGGGTAATTTTGCATAACATGAATGCCAACCTTACTACTAAAGTAACCAATAAGGAAAAGATAATACTTGGGGTAGACCCAGGTACAAATGTAATGGGCTATGGTCTAATTGCTATTAAAGATAAAAAATTATTTTTATTGCAATATGGTGTAATTAGGCTCGAGAAATACGAAGATCAAGCTATTAAACTAGAAAAGATTTTTGACAGGGTTTCTAGTATAATAGATGAATACCTGCCCGACGAAATGGCCATTGAAGCACCATTTTTTGGTAAAAACGTTCAATCAATGTTGAAGCTGGGGCGTGCCCAAGGAGTGGCCATAGCAGCTGCTTTATCTCGAAAAATACCTGTAGTGGAATACGCTCCAAAAAAGATAAAACAATCCGTAACTGGCAATGGTAACGCCTCTAAAGAACAAGTAGCGGCAATGTTAATGACTCTGTTGGATTTTAATGAAACTCCAGAATTTTACGATGCTACAGATGCCCTCGGTGTAGCAGTGTGTCATCATTTTCAAAATGGAAAAGTAGCATTAAAAGCCTCTACCTGGAAGGCTTTTTTGAATCAAAATCCGAGTAGGCTTAAATAGTCAAAACATTTATTAATCTTAACTCCCATATTTAATAAATTATTTTTTACACCTACCCATTTCGGGTAGTACAGTAATCATTTTAAATTTTTACCTTTGAACAAAATTAAATTTTATTCTTATGAAAAAATCTTTACTACTTATTTTAACCAATTGTTTCGTGTTTGGCCTTTTAGCACAGCCGACAGTAACTATTACCAATGCTACCCAAACCACGAGTGGTTTTGAGTACGATTTTGGTCAAAGCCTTTTTTCAAGTACTGCATCTAAGTCGTTTACTGTAAATGGTTTGTTGTCTGGTGAATCAATCACTTATAGCCTTTTGGAAGATATCACTACTAGCGGTACAACTGTTTGTGGTGTTGAACAAGATCCTTCATCTTTTTCTGTTGATTATAGTGGTAAAAGCAATAGTTTTAATGTTTTTTTTGTTCCCGGCTCTAAAACATATCAAAAACGTATTGCTATCATTCAACCTGGTTGTATACCTAAGCCTCCTAATGGCGGCTGCCCGACAACATTACAATGCGTAAGTGTTACAGAACCTAATACTGGCCAAAAAAGTGCAACACTTACAATTACTATTACGGGTGGGAATCAAGTTAAAAGAGCAAGTGCAGGTGTTTATACTATGTTATTAAAAGGCAACAGCGTCACCAACATTACAAGTGTTGAGGACGTTATTCAAACACCAAGTACATTTTATCCAAACCCAGCGACAGATAGAATTAATTGTGAAGGCGCTTTTGAAATCTATGATCTAAATGGACAACTATTGCTTAAAGGATTTGATGAGGCAAATATTTCTGAATTAAGCAAAGGTGTGTATGTATTAAAAAGTAACGGTAAATCTACCAAATTGGTAAAAGAATAAGGTTATTCAAAAAAAGTGTTTTGAATCTATAAAAATAGGTTGGTAGCAATGTCAACCTATTTTTATATCTAACCATAAAATTGTTTTAAAATCAAATAGTATTTCTTTGGTTCAATTTACCAAATAGTTCTAACTTTGGAAGGATTAGTGACTTCAACCGCCAGTTTGGTTAATCATCATTAATTATAGGTTTATTTTTAACCCATCATATCAATCATCGAACACCCTCTAAATTGGTCTTTAGGTTCATTTTAACATTAAAATTATAGCGTAACTAAAATAAATTTGTAGTTTTGCGACTTCTTAAGTTAGCGTAAGCAAGGATTAAATGAAAAAAAATATTTTAGTAATTCCAGGAGATGGAATAGGCCAAGAAGTTACCGATTGGGGGAAAAAAGTTTTAGAAAAAATCGCCCTAAAGTTTAATCATCAATTTGATTTTGATGAAGCACTAATGGGACATGTGGCTATAGAAGCCACAGGCAATCCACTACCCGACGAAACTTTGGCCAAAGCCAATGCGAGCGACGCCATTCTTTTTGGAGCGATAGGCCATATCAAATACGACAATGATCCAAGTGCTAAAGTAAGACCAGAGCAAGGGCTGCTTAAAATAAGAAAAGAACTTGGTTTATATGCCAATTTAAGACCTATAAAATTATTTGATGAACTTCTTGGGGCATCGAGCATTAAACCAGAAATACTCAGAGGAGCCGATATTTTGTTTTTTAGAGAATTGACAGGTGATGTTTATTTTGGTGAAAAGAAACGATCTGAAGATAGAAAAACAGCCTCTGATCTAATGATATATTCTGCTTATGAGGTAGAAAGAATAGCTATAAAGGCGTATGAAGCCGCCATGAAACGAAACAAAAAACTTTGTTCAGTTGACAAAGCTAATGTATTGGAGTCTTCAAGATTATGGAGAGAAGTGGTACAAGATGTAGCTAAAAAATATCCAGAAGTAGAGACGGAGCATATGTTTATCGACAATGCTGCCATGCAATTGATAAAAGATCCAAAACGCTTTGACGTGGTGCTTACTGCTAATTTATTTGGTGATATTCTTACAGATGAGGCTTCACAAATTGCTGGATCTATGGGTATGTTAGCCTCTGCATCTGTTGGTGATAAAATTGGATTTTATGAGCCAATTCATGGCTCTGCGCATGACATTGCTGGGAAAGGAATCGCCAATCCTTTAGCTTCAATTTTATCAGCAGCACTATTATTGGAAATATCATTTGGTTTAAAAAAAGAAGCCGAGGCCATTGTAAACGCAGTCGATCAAACCCTCAAACAAGGCTGGAGGAGTGCAGACATCGCTGATTACACCACTCCTATTGATAAAAAAGTGGGCACATCAGCCATGGGACAAAAGGTGTTGGATAATTTGTAGTTGAGGATATGGTAAATGGTGGGTTAAACCTCCAATGAATTTAAATTTGACCAAACTTTAGAATCAATTAAAAGTTTGTTAGTTTTGAGATAGAATTATGATAAATAAGACATGTCGAAGAAAAAGTCTACTGCCCAAAACGTTAAAAAAGTCAAAATTAACAACCCACCACCACAAGCGAAATTTGTACCACCCAACAGTGTACAAGTAGGCATTCCATTCCATCTTAATATCTTTCTACTTTTTATTACAATAATTGTCTTATTTGTTTTGTACAAAAGTGTACCAGGTTATGCTTGGGTAAAGGACGGTCTTATTAAGGATAATTTAGATATGATCAAAAAATATCCTAAAGCAAGTTATGATGATAAAGTTATTGCCAAACAGGGGTTTGACTACGCTGTGTTAGTAAAAGCCCTTAATTTCAGAGAGACTCCAGACGATGCAGTTATACTTTTTCCGCCAGTTTCTTGGATAGATACTTTAAAGCAAAAAAACAATGCAATGAAGCTTGGCCCAGCAGGTTTAACTAATAAGAACTGGTTAAGGTACTTTGTATATCCAAGACAAATAGTTTATGAAAATCAAAAAGAAACTAGTCCTTTATATAAAAAAATTACCCATGTAGCTGTAATGGCTGGTTGGGGTTATGACAAACTCAATTATACAGTGCCCGATTCTATAAAAATCGCCCAAAATGGGTATAAAATTTTACCAATCAAAAATTAATTAAATCCATGAAAAAATTCTTAAGTCTTCTCACAATTAGTGTTTTGCTAGTTGTTAGCGGCTTTGCACCAAAGGGCATTCAAGGTTATAAAGTTGGTGACAAAGCCATCGACTTTAAACTTAAAAACATTGATAGCAAGCTCGTTTCTCTTTCTGACTTCACGTCGGCAAAAGGATTTATCGTTGTCTTTACATGTAATCATTGTCCATTTGCTGTTAAATATGAAGACAGAATTATAGCTCTTGATAAAAAATATGCATCTCAGGGGTATCCCGTGGTGGCTATCAACCCCAATGATGAAGTTAGTTATCCAGATGATTCATTTGAAAACATGAAAATTCGTGCAAAAGATAAAGCATTTAGTTTCCCATATCTTCGTGACGAATCACAAGAAATAGCTAAAGCTTATGGTGCGCTTAAAACACCGCATATTTACATATTGAAAAAGGTAAAAAATGAGTTGATAGTGGAATATATTGGTGCTATTGATGATAATACCGATGACGCACAAGCTGTGAAAGAAAGGTATGTGGAAAATGCCATTAATGCCTTGTTAGCTAGTAATGAAGTAAAAACAAAAGAAACAAAAGCCATTGGTTGTGGAATAAAGTGGAAAAAATAGGTCACAATTTTTTATCTTATTTAATTCTATTTAATAGAAGTTTGAAATTCAAGCTTCTATTTTTTTTATTTGCCAAATTGTGTTGTGGGCAAGATTTACAACTTGGTAAAGTTGTAAAGGTAAAAGACGGAGACACCTTTGTGATTTTGCAAAACCAAAAATCCATTACCATTAGGCTTGCAGAAATCGATTGCCCCGAAAAGAAGCAAGCATTTGGCCTTCAAGCAAAAGCTTTTACAACAAGCATGATCGCTGGGAGTGTGGTAAAATATAGGATACTCAAGAAAGAAAAATACAATCGTTTTTTGGCCTATGTTTACCTACCCGATGGTAGCGTTTTGAACGAAATATTAGTAAGAAAAGGATTAGCATGGCAGTATAAAAAATATTCTAAAAGCAACCACTATCAACTCCTTGAAAACAAGGCAAGAAATGAAAAATTGGGATTGTGGAAGGAAGACCACCCAAAAGCACCTTGGGAATGGAGGAAGTTGAAATAATGGGAAAGCACAAAAAAGGCCGAGGAAAACTTGGCCTTATTGAGTTAGATTTAAGTGGAAGGAGTTACTCGATAATCTTCTCTACTTGATCGTCTAGCTTGAGGAGGTACAAGCCCCAGCCTTGATAGTATATTTTATCATAATTAGTGCAAAAAACAATCAGAATTGATATTAACTTTTACTGCTTTCTCTGAACTATTAGTTTTGGTCTTTATTTTAACAAACTCCTTTACTTTCAACCTTAACTAGTTGTAATAATTAAGTTTAATCCAAATTCTTAGTCCTCATTCATTATGAATCAAGATATTTGGATTAAATTTGTACGATTTTATAGATTTAAAGCGTGAAGGAAACAAAAACAGAAGATTTTTTATTTGGATTTAGGCCCGTATTAGAGGCACTTCGTTCTGGAAAAGAAATAGACAAAATATTGGTTCAAAAAGGCCTTACCAACCAACAATTGCCTGAACTTATACAATTGGCCAAGGAGCTAAATGTTACTATTAGTATCAATCCCCCAGAAAAGTTAGATAGAATAACACGCAAAAACCATCAAGGAGTAATTGCCTTTGCTGCTTATGTACAATTTTCTTCTATTGAAAATATCATTGCCGATACCTTCGAAAAAGGTGAAACTCCCCTCCTACTCATATTAGACAGGGTAACAGATGTAAGAAATTTTGGTGCTATTTGCCGCACAGCAGAGTGTGCTGGAGTACATGCTATCATTATCCCAGAAAAAGGCGGTGCTCAAATCAATAGTGACGCCATGAAAACCTCAGCAGGGGCAATTAGTTATTTGCCAATTTGCAGAGAATATAACCTAAAAAAGACCATTGAATACTTAAAAGAAAGCGGCCTACAGATCATTGCTTGTACAGAAAAAACAGATGACTTGCTGTATGGTCCTGACTATACTTTACCCACAGCCATTATCATGGGCTCAGAAGAAGACGGCGTATCTCCAGAATACCTAAAACGAAGTGACCATTTAGTTAAAATCCCAATGTATGGCAAAATTGAGTCGCTCAATGTGTCTGTTGCTGCTGGCGTTATAATTTATGAGGTGGTAAGGGGGAGGATGAAATAAGGTTAATTTGATTAAAATGAAAATATTAATTGTTAAAATTGGTGCAATAGGTGATGTGGTAATGTGTTTACCATTGGTAACACATATCAAAAAGAAACACCCGAATGCCCATATAAGTTGGTTGTGTGGCAAAACAGTGACACCTATTTTACAAGAAATAAAAGAAATTGATGAAATAATTGAAGTTGATGATTCAAAACTTTTAGGTAATAACATTCTGAAAGTCATTACCGAAATATTTAGAACTTGTTTAAAATTATTTGGTACTAGATACGATTTAGGTCTTTATTACTACTACACTAACAAATATAAATTATTGCTGTCCACCGTTAAAATTAAAGAAATTAGATGCTTTAATAGATTTAAAAAGCAACGACTATTGCCAATACCTCAACACCACCATACTTACGATTATCTTTGGTCATTTGAGATGAATACTGGTCCTTATCAATATGATATAGAATATCCAAAAATTAGCAACATTGAAACTAATCTAAACCTATTTGTAAAACCTGACAAAAAAAAATTCATTTTATCCCCGGGAGGAGCA
Organism: Cytophagaceae bacterium; assembly: GCA_027488865.1. Taxonomy (GTDB): domain Bacteria; phylum Bacteroidota; class Bacteroidia; order Cytophagales; family UBA9547; genus JAIYAU01. Next base: position 14,750 of record JAIYAU010000018.1, on the reverse strand, counting down.
AAGAATTTACTTAGTGAGGATAGTTTAAGAAGATGGCCTATTGAAAACTATGTAAGTTTAGCTCAAAATTTAATATTGGACGGACATACTGTTACCATAATCGGTGGGCCATTGGATAATTGGGTGGAAGAGTATTTTGCCCATTTGAACGTGCATAATTTAATTGGTAAATACAAACTATTAGATACTATCAGAATAATATCCAAGGGAGATATATTAATTACTCATGATAGTGGGCCACTACATCTTGCTGACTTAGCTAATATTCCTTCCATAGGTTTATTTGGACCAACAAGCCCCTATTCATTTAAAAGTCTGCATCCTAAATCCAAATTTATTTGGGGCGGACAAGCACTAAGCTGTAGGCCTTGTTATGATGGAAAAGCATATGAAAAATGTTCTTCAAATGATTGTATGAAAGAAATTTCGGTTTCTGAAGTTATGTTGACGTTGAATAGTTTTATTTAAAAATTAAAATAAATTTTGAATTTAATATCCTAAGAACATTAAGAAAAATCATTATCAGGACAAATGTATAAAAATGAGGAAAATTAATACCAAGGCACATAGCAAATGTTCAAGCCCAGGTTTTAGAAAAGGCCTTAATTGGGTCGTTATTAAAATTTAAGGCATTTTTTATATGTAGTTTATAGTTTATATTCATAGGACAACTTTTAATATTTCTTTTACCATTAAATAAAATTTTGGACATACCAACCGTGCTTTTTTTATTAGTTTTGATATTCTAAAGGCGGTATAAAACATATTTCATGTTACTCATAACAAGCATATTAAAAAATAAGGTGATTAGAAATTTTATTTCGCTTGCATTAATCCAGCTAACAAATTTTATTATCCCAATATTAACTTTCCCTTATGTTATAAAAATTGTTGGATTATCACATTTTGGGATTATAACAGCGATTTTAAGTTCAATTATCTTTTTTCAAAATGTAGTTGATTATGGATTTAATATTTCAGCGACAAGAGAGGTAGCGCAAAATAAAAATAATGAATTATTATTAAATAACATTGTAAACAGTATCTATTCAACTAAATTTTTGTTACTAATAATTTGTTTCGTATTCTACTTAATATTTGTATGTCTTTATAAAATCGGGCAAGAAAATTTTTTAGCCTTTATTTTAGGATTTTCAATGGTTGTAGGAAATGCTCTACTTCCAACTTGGTTTTTTCAAGGTATAGAAAGAATGGACTTTCTAACTTTACTTAATGTAATCTCAAAAATTTTTTTTAATGGAATGATATTTCTAGTTATTAAAGATTCTAATGATTATCAATGGGTATGCCTTTTATATGGATTAGGAAATGTAGTTTCAGGCTTAATTGGAACTTTATATTTATTTAAATCAAAAAACTATACTTTAAAATTTATACCTTTAAGCAAAATTATAAAAACCTTATCAGAAGGAAGATTTATTTTCTACTCCAATCTATCTATTTCATTATATTCCAATTCAACAAGTTTGATATTAAGTTATTTTGTTACACCCTATATTTTGGGGATTTACGGTATTTTTGAAAGAATAATTCTTTTGTATAGGCACCTTTTAAGTGTATATAGCAACTCCATTTACCCTAGAGTTTGTCAACTATCCTTATCAGGAACCCAACCTCTGTACCAATTTTTTAGAACGTATTATCTACCGTTTTTTATACTAATAGTTGTTTTGAGTTTAATAGGTATGTTGTTTGCGAAAATAATAATAAACTATTTTATTCCTAACGATTTGTTATACTACAAATACTTACAATTATTATTGTTAACTCCAATTGTTATTTGTGTTAATATCCCCTTTTATCAAATCCTAATTGCTAAAAATATGCAAAAAATTTACCAAAAAATTTACACTAGTGCATGCGTGTTTGGCATTCCAATGGTTATAGTCATGACCTATAAATTTGATTTAATAGGAGCTTTAATTGGAATAATTATAATTGAAAGTTATGTAACATTTAGTTTCCTGTCCCATTTTTATACAAAAATAATTCAATTCTTAAATACAAAAAAACTATAAAACACCTGTCGAAAAGTATAAAGTAAAATTGTAATTAAAATAAAACTATAAAAGCCAGAAAAACCAGTACTAATGCAAAATGCATAAATCAAATACCACCAAATTAGTTTAGAATATGCATTTACTAAATTATTCTCAGAACAAACAGCAAATTTTATACCTTTATCTACCAATCTAACAAGCCACCCAAAAAAAACACCTAGAAATATAACACCTAGCCATCCAAAATTAATATAAGACTCCCCGAACAACCCAATTCTTAATCCAGGATGAATTGAAATGTCAAAACCCATGTATCCATTTGTATAAACACTTATTGCCCATTCTTGCCTAAAATTGCTTATAAATCTAGGTAAAAATGAAATAATACCAGCTAGATATGTTTTCCCATAAATAAAATTTTTATCCCAATTAGAATAAAACCAAGTAAAATCTCGCAAATCTGAAAAATTATCCCCATATAAAATTTCTTCTAATATTATTAACCAATTAGTATAATCTACTTGTTTAAATCTAAGAGATAACATCAAAATTGCAATTACCATTAGTATCACAGCAATAAACATTATATTGACGAATTTAACTTTCTTAAAATTTAAAAATGAATAAAACAGTATAGCAAACATTATTGGTTCTAAAATTGCAGCCCTTGATTCAAAAAAGAGGCCGGTACAAAAAACTAAAATCACCCTAATTAGGTTTTCTTTAGTTTTAGTTTCAAGATACTTAATAAATAAAATCAAAAAGATATTGAAATATAAAATTACCGCTAAATTATATAGTGGGCGTAAAGAATCGTTAAATTGATAAAAAGTTCGTCCATTAAATATATATCCATGACTACCTTGAATAAATATTACGACACTACTTAGAAACAAATAGAAGTAAAAGAAGAATTTAATCGAAATTTCAGAATTAACGTTATTTTGAATAATATTCTCTATTGTATATTTTTTACTAGGCTGACCTAAAGAGTCATACAATAATCTTCCAAAATAGATACTAACGTAACCAACGATAGAAATTACGAAGATAAAATTTATATTTACAATAATAGCAGGTAGGGCTATTCCGACATGTGAAAGGTTCTTAATAGAAGTACTAAAATAATACATAAGAATACTTGGAAAAACAAACTTTATGAAGATAATAACGTGCCAAAAGTCTATTTTCCAAAGAGTTTTTTTATACTCGACCAACCAATTAACCAAAAAATGAACTATCACTATTATATAGGCGGTATCACAAATCCAGTCAGGTACATTCATTTGATTTTTCCATCTAAATTAGCCTCTTTATTAAAAAATAGTAAAGAATTAAATAATGTAAAAAATATAATCCCTTTATTTGTTTCAAGAACCGACTCAGATATCATAGTCAAACAAAATATTGAAAGAAAAATAAAATAAATCGGCAATTTCCCATATTCCTTAATTGCAGTCTTAAAGGAGACATATAAAATAGCTAACAGAGAACAAAACCCAACTAGACCCAAACCAAGTACGGTGTCTAATATTTGGTTATGTGAGTTAAGCCTATTATCATATCCATAATTGAATCCATTTTCTTTGTAAAAGTTTGTTAAAACAATTAAAAAATCACCTGGCCCATAACCAATCCAAATACTTTTAAGAATAAGCCTAAATGCCAAATTCCACTGGATAATTCTAAGATTAACCCCATTTGTTTTCCCCTGAACATTTCCATTCTGCAGATTTGTAAATAAGTTGGCTAACATTTCATATATTGGAGTAAGTAATACAAAAAAGGTAACAAAGGATATAAATAAGCTTAATAATAGAATTACCCTTTTCCTATCTCTTACTTTGTTCATAACAATATAAACAAAAGAAAGAATCATCAAAACTATGATCATTCTGGAGGCTAACAAAAGTATAAACAAGGTAAAAGTTGAAATTAAAAAAAACTTATAACCTCCTCTTAATTCCAATTCGTCGATGCCCATTATGAGATGAATTGCAAATAACAAATAAAAAGACAGATAAACACGATGGAAATCTGTGAAATATAATATTTCATTTAAAAAAAAGTAGTTAATATTTTGGGAATAGGTATATCGCTTAATTGCTAAAATAAGAGATATGGAGCAAATAGTAGCACAACACAATATAAATGTTTTAAACAATAAGTAAAGGTCTTCAGTCTTTAATCTGACTACAGCTAAAATAAGTGGAAATACTATAAATGTTAATTTTTTTTCTATTTCAAACAGCCCTCCACTAAAATTTTCGGTATAGATTAAAGATATAATGAAAAAAACAAGAAAAAATGCATTGGTAAGAAAAAAAACATTTTTCACACCCTCTAATAGCACTTTTTTAAAGTTTAAATTAACTAAGAAGTTTAAGGCAAATAAAATTATAATGAAACTGCAAAATTGAATATTTATAAATAAAAATATTACTATTAGATTTAACAAAATTATTTGCCTTCCGTAGCTTGACTTTAAATAGTGAATCATTTTATACTAAACATTAAAAAGCATTATACCAATTCTGAAAGACCTAAGGAATTGTCCTTTTAAAATTCGTTTAAGAATAATAAGTATAAAGCTGAAATATAGATAAGGCATATTGTAAGAAAAGTATTTTTTCATAAATATTATCCTACTTCTTAATGAAATTAAATCTATTTCAATAGATTTAAACTTGTTTGCTTGTGTGCTTGCTGCATGTTTGTGTTTAATTAAACATTTTGATTCAACACTAAAATTATATCCTAATCTTTTAGCTCTTTGACAATAATCAAGTTCTTCATAAAACAAGAAGTATTCATCACAAAGTAGACCAACCTTCTCAATCATTTCTCTGGATAACATTATACTTGCACCTATTGGATAGTCAATTTCAGTTTTATCCAGAATTGTTGAAACATCCTTACCTTCGCCAACGTCTTGCACTGTGCCAAATTTATTGTTTAGTTTACCTCCAAATCCTTGAATGATATTTGGATTATTATAATACACAAGTTTACTTCCTAAAAACCCCGTATTATTAACAAACCACTTATCAGAAAAAAGCATTATTTCAAGTGAATTATTATAAAGAACTGTATCATTATTCAATATCCAAACAAAATTACAAAGCGGATCTTTTAGGGCAAATCTAATTCCTAAGTTATTTCCAAAGGCATAACCTTTATTTATATTTGACTTTATCAAAATAACTTGATTATCATCTGAATAATTTGATTTAGAAGATGTAAATGTTTCAATATCATCTTCATTCACTAATATCAAATTATAGCCTCGAAAACTTGATTTGAAAATTTCACAAATTTCAACTACTGAATTATTTATCGAACAATTATCAACAATTATTATCTTAAAGTTATCATATGTCTGGGCGAATATACTTTCAAGGCATTCAATTGTATCTTGCCAACCATTATAGTTTAAAACAATAATATACACTAATTCCATATTATTTATTTTTCGACCTTATACTCGTAAATCCAAACCATATAAATCCAGCAACTAAACCAAATATTAATCCAAATAAAATCGAAACAAATCCTCTAGGATGTATGGGTTTGGTGATAGGTTTAAACTTTTTGATAATATTAACATCATCTATAAATTTGATATTATTTTTTTGATCAATTAATCTACCTTGAAGACCCAACGAAGTCTCAGATAAAACATTTAAATTTGCACCGACCAAATTCATAGTTCGATTATCTTTATCATTAAGTTTAACTAAAACAAGTGATTTTAAGCTATCTATGTATAACCTCTCAATATTAATTTTATTTATCATTGTATAATAATTATCTAAACTATTCATTTTCCTAACGTGAACGTATTCGTTGTTTTCTAAATAGTTACAAAGTGCTTTTTCTAAAGTATCTAAAATTAAATTATCATATACTACTGCTTGAATCGTAAAAAAGGTTTCTGGGTTCTTAATTGATTTCGTAAGTTCTAAATCAGTAAAACATTCCACAGATTTTACTTTTTTAACATTATTTATGGACATACCTAGCATTTTTGAAATTGCTTCGTGATCTTTAAACTTAAATAGTAAGGTAATGTCCGAAATTTCATCTTTTATTCTTTTGTCCGATAAAGTTTCAGAATACCCTACTAATTTTGAACTATACTCAGGAGTTGCTACCATCCAAAAAATTATACCAAATGTGACACCAACCACAATTCCTACAAATAAATGCTTTCTGGCTTTATAGAAAGAACCAAATACATTTTTTAATATATAATTTAACGAAGGTTCATTATTAAGACTAAATTCATTAATGGAATTCATAATACCTTTTATTTATTTAAAATTTAAGAAACTTAAAAATTTAGTTTTGAAAGAAGAAATAGAAAAATCTGACGCTTTTTGTGAAATTTGATTTGCATTAAATATGATTTTTTTTCCTTCAAACTTTTCTACAGCCTCCACAATTGCCTCCGCTGTTTGATCATAAAAATGCACTCCTGTAACACCATCTATAACTGTTTCCAAACATCCGCCTGCACCATAGGCGATAACAGGTGTACCACACGCCATCGCCTCTACTGGTATTATACCAAAATCTTCTTTGGCTGCAAATATAAATGCTTTGGCTCGTTGCATATGATCTACCATAACATCAGAAGTTTGGTAACCCATAAAAACCACGTTCTCTGTTGCCTTTGAACTAATTCTTTTAAAATCAGGGCCGTCTCCTATAATTATTAACTTTTTGTTAGGCATTTTTGCGAATGCTTCTGCAATAATATCAATTTTTTTATAAGGAACAAATCTCGAAGCAGTTAGATAAAAGTCTTCCTTATCTATATGTAAAGAAAATTTATCAGTATCCACAGGTGGATAAATAACCACCGAATCTCTGCCGTACACTTTTTTAATTCGTTTGGCAATATAATGGGAATTTGCAATAAAGTAATCAACTCTGTTAGCGGTAGTATAATCCCAAATTCTTATTTTATGCAAAAAATATTTTGCAAACCAGCCTTTTAGGCCAGTTTTTAGATTACTTTCTTCCAGGTATTGATGATACAAATCCCATGCATACCTCATTGGTGAATGACAATAACAAACATGGATTTGCTCTGCATGTGTTAACACCCCTTTTGCCACGGCATGTGAGCTAGAAATTACTAGATCATAGTTACTTACATCCAATTGTTCTATTGCCAAAGGCATAAATGGCAGATAAAGCCTATGAAGTTTAGATGCAAAAGGTAATTTTTGTATAAAAGTGGTTGTTACTTTCTTATAATGAATTGTTTTTCTTTCTTCTCCTTTTAAAAAATCAATGGTGCTAAATATGTCTGCTTGTGGAAAACAATAAATAATTTGTTCAAGTACTTTTTCAGCACCTCCGTTAAAATAAAGCCAGTCTTGTACTATTGCAACTTTTAATTCTTTCATTCTGCCTTTTCAATATACCAAACAAAAACGACTGTTAATAAAACTAATGTCAATTTGTTAGCAATGGTATATTTTTTATATTTTTGACCCATAATAAAAATCAAAAATAGTCGTTTTTTATAAATAGCTATTAATTTTTTTCGGCTCATGAAAATAAATACCAAAATTACCCTATCCTTTATTATATCCGATTTGGTTATTAATTTTATAACTTGGTTATTTTTAGCAATTTATATTCATATCTATTTTTTTGAGTTTTTATCTAACTCTGTTACTGCTAAAGTAACTGAGTCACTCTTTATCGCTTTCATATGGACGATTATCTATTATTTTAGTGGTGCATACATCAATATTGCTAGAAAAAGTAGATTAAAAGAACTTTTTAATATTATGTTTTTGAGTGTTATCGGTGTATTTTTTATTTGTGCACTGCTTGCTCCTTTAAATTATAGAATTGACGGTTACAAGAATTTCTTTAAAATATATTTTTCCTACCTAAGCATCCAATTTTTATTAATTGTTTTGGTGCGAATGATTCTAATGACCTATGTAAAATCTTTTTTCAAAACGGGTAAAATTTTATTCAACACTATAATAATAGGCACAGGCAAAAATGCCATCGAAATACTTACTGAGATTAAAAAGATAAAACATTCTTTGGGCTGGAATGTAATAGGTAACTTGTATGTAAATCCTGAAAAACAAACCCTAAATGGTCTAAACATGTTAGGAAATATTACCAATCTTGAACATATCATAAATATTTCTAAGGTGGAGCAAGTGGTAATAGCTGTAGAGCCTGACGAACATGAATACCTTTCTAAAACATTAGAGATTTTAGATTTTTACGACATCAACGTGAGTATTATTCCGGAATTAGAAGACATTATTATAGGTTCATTTAGCATTAATTACATGTTTAAATTACCTTTAATTGAAATAAGGAAGGATATTATTCCTCATTGGCAAAAAACCATCAAAAGAACTTTAGATATAATTGGATCTTTTAGTTTTATATTTTTGGGATCCCCCTTTTTACTGGTTTTTTCGTTAATCACTAAATTTACTTCTGCAGGTCCAATTTTTTTTAGGCAAGAACGCATAGGTCAAAATGGACATCCGTTTAAGATATATAAATTTAGAAGTATGTATGTTAATGCAGAGCAAAAAGGCCCGGCACTATCGTCCAAAAACGACAAACGCATTACTCCTTGGGGAGCGTTTATGCGCAAAACGCGTATTGATGAACTACCTCAATTTTATAATGTGCTTATTGGCGATATGTCGCTGGTGGGGCCACGTCCAGAACGCCAATTTTATATAGATCAAATTGTTAAGGTTGCTCCTAATTTTAAATTAAGACAAAAAGTAAAGCCGGGAATCACGTCTTTAGCGCAGGTAAAATATGGCTATGCAGAAAATGTGGATGAAATGATTAAAAGGCTCAAATATGATATCTTTTATATTAAAAACATGTCCTTATATTTAGATTTTGTAATTATTTATCTCACTATAATAACTGTGTTAAGGGCGGAAGGCAAATAATATGACTTTACACAAAACTCCTATATTTTTAAAATGGATTTTTCCCTCGTTGGTTTGGGATGTTAAAACGGATGAAAAAATTATTTACCTCACTTTTGATGATGGCCCTATACCCGAAGTAACTGATTTTGTACTTGACACTTTAAAAAATTACAACGCTAAAGCTACGTTTTTTTGTGTGGGCGAAAATATTTCTAAAAATCCTGAAGTTTTTAAACGGGTTATTGAAGAAGGCCATGTTATAGGCAACCACACCTATAACCATTTAAAAGGCTGGAAAACAGAAACCAACATTTACCTTGAAAACATAGCCCTATGTGAAGAACTTATCTCTAAAAGCAATCAATTATTTAGACCTCCTTACGGCCGTATTACACGAGAACAGATAAAATTAGTCTCAAAAAATTACAAAATAATTATGTGGGATGTGTTAAGTGCTGATTATGAAAAGATTATTTCAAAAGAGGCTTGCTTAAAAAATTCTATTAAAGCAACGAGATCAGGCTCAATTGTGCTTTTTCATGACCATTTAAAAACCTACGAAAAAATAAAATTTGTTTTGCCAGCCTATTTAGAACATTTTTCGGAATTAGGGTATAGATTTGAAAGTTTATAAACAGTATTCAAACTTAATCTTTAAACCAGACAATTTGCGGACTTCTAAAAAATTATGCATTAGAAAGTAAAAACTTTATGCACTATTAAGAAATTATTTATGCACTATGAACAAAAACTTTATGCAGCTAAAAGAAAATGTTTATGTAGCAAAACAAACTTCTTTTAGCTGCATAAAGTATTTACTATCTAACACAAAAACTAAAAGTTTTAGCTGCATAAATCTTTCAGCATTGAATCTTTTAATAAATTCGAGATAAAAAAATTAGAACTATTTTCGAAAAATTGTTATGTTTTGTTTAGGAATGATTTTTCTCAAGACTAATAAAATAACCAAGTTAATGAACAACTTTCTATAAAATGGACGGAATAACGCATATTGAAAACTTTATTGATTTTCCAAATAATCTATTTAACCTCTTAACAACGACAGTAAAATGGGATGAACGAATGACTGCTCGTAAAACGGCTAGCTTTGGAAAAGCTTATAATTATTCACAAATAAGCTACCCATACCAAGATTTTTTACCAGAACTCGAAGCAATAAATAAAAAACTGGTTAATGTAATTGGATTTGAGCCAAATAACTGCTTAATCAATTATTACTTGGATGGTAAGTCAAAAATGGGTTATCATTCTGACCAAATAGATATTTTAGAACCAGAAACGGGCATTACAATTATTTCTCTTGGAGCGACAAGAACGTTGAAGTTTAAAAATATAATGAACCCAGAGCAGCTTCTGAGTTATGAATTGAATTCGGGGAGTTTGATTTATATGACTCAGGAAATCCAAAACAAATGGCAACATTCAATTCCAAAATCTGATACTGAGCATGGAAGAATAAGTTTAACCTTTAGACAAATACTTTAAAAAAATCGAATTAGTTACTTTCTTCCATCAACCCTATTTCTAAACAACAAAAACTACTCACATAAGCCACGATTCTTCTCGTGCTTATGTGAGTCATTTTGCTTATTTAACTATTTATTTGTTTTGTAGAAATTTATCAATCCATTGGTAGAACTATCATGAGAAGATATTTCTTCGTTATTGGTAAGTTCTGGCAAAATTTTATTGGCCAATTGTTTGCCCAATTCCACACCCCATTGGTCATAAGGATTTACATTCCATATCATGCCTTGTACAAATATCTTGTGCTCATACATGGCCACTAGAGAACCTAATACCTTTGGTGTTAATTTTTTAAAGAAAATACTATTGGTAGGTCTGTTGCCAGAAAACACCTTATGATTTAATAACTCCGATACTTCAGATGCACTTAAACCAGCTTTTTCTAGTTCGGCTTTGGCTTCAGCTTCTGTTTTACCTTTCATCAAGGCTTCAGTTTGGGCAAAAAAGTTTGCCAACAACTTCGCATGATGGTCCCCAAGTGGATTATGCGATTGCACTGGAGCAAGAAAATCCGCAGGTATCAATTTTGTACCTTGATGAATCAATTGGTAAAATGCATGTTGGCCGTTAGTACCTGGTTCACCCCAAATGATAGGCCCTGTTGAATATTCCACAAATTCACCATCTCTTGTCACACTTTTTCCATTGCTTTCCATATCTCCTTGTTGGAAATATGCCGCAAATCGATGCATGTATTGGTCATAAGGCAAAATGGCGTGAGATTCGGCCACAAAAAAATTATTATACCAAATGCCCAATAAAGCCAAAATAACAGGAATATTTTGTTCTAAAGGTGTATTTCTAAAATGTAAATCCATTTCATGGGCACCTGTAAGTAGCTCTTCAAAATTGTCGAAACCAATATAAACTGCTATAGATAAGCCTATTGCAGACCACAAGGAGTACCTACCTCCTACCCAATCCCAAAATTCAAACATGTTGTTGGTATCTATCCCAAAAGCACTCACTTCTTTGGCATTGGTACTTAAAGCCACAAAATGCTTAGCCACAGCCGCCGGATCTTTGGCTTTTTCTAAAAACCAAGATTTGGCTGTATTCGCATTGGTAAGGGTTTCCTGGGTTGTAAATGTCTTAGAGGCAATAATAAATAATGTAGTTTCCGGGTGTACTTTTCTCAAAACTTCCGCTACATGTGTTCCATCTACATTGCTTATAAAATGTATATTCAATCCAACGTGACCATAAGGCTTTAATGATTCAGTAACCATCAGTGGACCCAAGTCCGATCCACCAATACCAATATTTACAATGTCAGTTATGGCTTTGCCCGTATAGCCTTTCCATGCACCTGTACGAACAGATTCACAAAATAATTTCATTTTCGCAAGAACAGCATTTACCTCTGGCATTACATCTTTACCATCAACAAATACAGGGGTGTTACTTCGGTTTCTTAAGGCTGTGTGCAATACAGCGCGTTTTTCAGTATTATTAATTTTTTGTCCTGAAAACATTTTCTCAGCCCACTCCTTTACGTTACTTTCTTTGGCTAGGTCGATAAGAAGGCTAAGTGTTTCTTTAGTAATCCTGTTTTTTGAAAAATCAACCAATATATCATTAAATTGGATGTTAAAAGCTTTAAATCGTTCTGGATCATTGGCAAATAAATCTCTCATGTGAAGGGTTTCAACAACTTCAAAATGCGATTCAAGTTTTTTCCAACTATTTAATTTCGTAGGTTTCATTTGTGAAAATTTTAAACTTAATAATAAAAATCGAGCGTTAAATTAGGGTAAATTGTGAAGAGTTCAAAATATACCTTCAAGTGAATATAAATTGAAAATAACTAACCCTAAAAGAACACTTAATAATAATTATAAAAATAACCATCGTTTTAATGAATTCGGTTGTTTTTAGTATTATTGTCTTTTGTTTTAAACAAATCGTAACCAACTATGAAATTATTAGCTCCTTTATTTTTGATTTTGCTTTTTTTAGGATGTAAAACTTCCAAAAGCAAAGATCCGAGTATTTTAATCAATAAGGAGCTATTGACTAACAGGCAGGATTCTACCCAAACAGGGATTGGCATACCCCTCCTTAAAGACAGTTTGGATATAAAAATCGGCCAAATGATCATTATAGGTCTTGCAGAAAGAACCACCATTTCTTTTAAGGATAGTTTGTTAACCGAACTCCGCAATAATAAATTTGGAGGTATTGTTCTTTACGAAAAGAATATCCCTAAAACAAATTCTAAAGTTGGGTTAAAACAGATGATTTCTGCACTTAAATCAAGGTCAACCATACCTTTATGGGTTAGCATTGATGAGGAAGGTGGCAAAGTACATCGTCTGAAGGCTAAATATGGTTTTGTTGATATACCTTCTGCTCAATATCTTGGTCAACTTAACAATGTGGACTCGACGTATTTTTACAATAAAAAATTAGCCTTGGCTATGGCAGAAATGGGTATCAATCTTAATTGTGCGCCTGACATAGATTTGGCAACCAATAAAAAGAATCCTGTGATAGCAAGGTTGGAGCGTAGTTATTCTAGCGACCCAGAAATAGTGTCTAAACATGCTGAGGCATGCATTAAAGCGCATCATGAAGCAAAAGTAAAAACGATTATTAAGCATTTCCCAGGCCATGGTAGCTCCATGGAAGATTCCCATCTAGGCTTAGTTGATATCACAGATAAATGGAAACTGATGGAGGTAATACCATTTCAAAATTTAATAAAAACAGGCTTAGTAGATGGAGTGATGACGGCGCACATAGTAAACCGACACCTAGATACCTTAGGTTTGCCTGCTACATTGTCAAAAATAATCGTTCAAAATTTCTTAAGAACCATGCTTGACTATAAAGGTGTGGTGTTTTCAGACGACATGCAAATGTATGCTATAAGCAAAAACTATGGTCTAGAAAATGCCATTAAAATGTCGATATTGGCAGGTGTGGATGTATTAATGTTTGCCAATAATGTAAATGCCAAAGACAGAAGCACGGCCAGTGAAATACATGCGATTATTAAAAAATTAGTCCTTTCCGGCGAAATTAGCACTGCAAGAATAAATGAATCTTTTAATCGAATCATGAAAATGAAAAAAGGGATGTAGGAGCCTTAAACTATCAATTAGTTAAGAAGCAGCATTATGATTAATGTTAAAATTTTTGGACTTTAGTTCTAAAAAAAGGCAGAGTTGCATTCTTTGCAACCCTGCCTTATTAGAATTGGGTAACTATTTTATAATTAGTATTTTTCCCAAATTAGGCTTTAAAGAATTTTTAGCCTTTAAATTGTATAATCCTGCTTGAAGATTATCAATCGTGTAAGACTGATTTCCATTTACAAATATAGATTTAACTAACTTCCCTGTCTGGTCTAGAATCTCCACTTCAGTATCTTGCGATAACTCTATTGTTACTTTATCAGAACTAGGATTTGGATAGACTTTCGATTCGATATAATCCATTATTTGTTCTGAAGCATTCGACACGGTTATAAGTGTACAATTTGATGTATCAGTACAACCACCTTTTGTAACAAATACGGCATATTCCCCACCATCTACACCTTCATAGCTTTGCTGACTAGTAATACCCACAACTATTGGAGAATAATTTTGATTTGTACATGTAACCCATTCGTAAACTGCTCCAGCTTCAACGACCGTTAGCGTCGTACCAATGGAACTGATATCGATATCTGGCAAATTGTTGATTGTAGCTATAGCTGCAGTTCTTGTTGAGGTACATCCATTTGCGTTGGTCTCTGCAAAATAAGTAGTTGTTGCACTAATTCCAGGAGTAATAAAGGAGTTACCTGTATTCAATGCACTTCCTCCACTACTTGCAGCAAACCAACTTACAGTACCAGCACTTGGTGTTGCACCCAAATTCACTGAACCTGCGCCGCATCGTGAAGCACCTGTTGTTGAAATAGTTGGTTCTGCATTTACAGTAGCAATTACCGCTATCCTTGGTGAACTACAAGTACCAGCTATGGCCTCAGCGTAGAAGGCAGTAGTACTAGCAATACTAGGTGTAGTATATGATGTACCCGTTGCTAAAGCACTTCCACCACTACTTGCTGCATACCAACTCACTGTACCAGCACTTGGGGTAGCTCCTAAAACTACAGTTCCTGTACCACAACGTGCATTTGGTACAGCTGTAATAACAGGTGAACTTGTAATAATTGTCGCTACAACAGGTACTCTTGTTGAGATACAAGTACCTAAAACTGCTTCTGCAAAGTAAGTCGTAG
>JAIYAU010000008.1 GCA_027488865.1 Cytophagaceae bacterium | reverse complement strand
TAGGATTGCTATAGCTCATTATAGTATGTATAAAACGGTGTAAATATATGAAAAGAAATATTCGCTACACTTAATATGATTGATTTTTTATTTATTCTCGTTAAGTGCATTGTATAACAGTATTTTACAAGATTAGTATTAAATTGCTTCTGTTAAATTATATACTCGCTTGTATGGGACTTTTAAATGGTAAAAGGATATTGTCACTAGTACATCATGAATTTGAAGATCTTGAACTTTGGTATCCTATATACAGATGCAGGGAAGAAGGGGCACAAGTAGTTTTAGCAGGTGAAAGTGCAAAAGAGAAATATATTGGTAAATATGGGGTGCCAGCTGTATCAGATATTGGTTGGGATGCAGTTCAAAGTCAAGATTATGACGGTTTATTGGTACCTGGAGGCTGGGCACCTGATAAAATAAGGAGATTTGATAAGGTACTATCAATTGTGCAAGAAATGGATAAAGCAAAGAAGCCAATTGGTCAAATATGCCATGCAGGATGGGTGCTTATTTCTGCAAAAATTTTAAAAGGAGTTACGGTTACCAGCACACCAGGTATAAAAGATGATATGGAAAACGCAGGGGCAATTTGGTTGGATAGGCCAGCTGTGGCAGATGGCCATATAATATCAGCTCAAAGGCCACCAGATTTGCCAGATTATATGAAATTATTTATCAATGCTTACAAATAGTCAATCTCCCTTATTTGAATGCAAATAAAATGGATTTATTTGCATTCAAATTTTTCTAATAGTCCTTTTTCTCCACAACCAAAAAACATGGCTTTATTAAAATCTTCACAAGCATTAAGTTTGTTATTTAATTTTAACTTTGCCAAGCCTCTTCTGTAAAATATAAGACCTGTTTTAGGACTAAGTTTGGCTGCTTGGTTGTAATCTTCAAGTGCTCCTACATAGTTTCCCATGTCCATCTTAAGTTCTGCCCGATTATAATAACTTTGGTACTCTTCGGGTTTTAACGATACCACTTGGTTATAGTCATCCATGGCTTGTCCATATTCTTTTTTCATGGATCTTGCAATGCCACGATTAACATAAGCGGCTTCAAGATTAGGATAGATATCAATTGCCTTTCTAAAATCTACAATGGCGGCGTCAAATTGTCCAAGTTCAATCATCAAGTTTCCATGATTGTTGTAGATAGAATACACATCAGCTTCAGGATCTTCTTTTGAAAGCTCCAACGCTGTGTTAAGGTCAGATTCAGCATACACATATATTTTGGAATCGTAATATGCACGACCACGCCAGTTGTGAGCATTGGCGCTTTGAGGATTACATTTAATAGCTTCTGAAAAATCTGAAATAGCTCCTTTGTAGTCAAAATTTCTAATTTTTGCCTCGCCTCTGTCTACAAATATTCCGGGGTCTTTAGGGTTGATCTGTAAAGCTAGGTTATATTCTGTAATGGCTTCCATATATTTTTTCATTAAAAATTTAGCTCTTCCTTTGTAGATATAAAGATTAGAATCTTCTTTTAACAACAGGATGGCCTTGTCGAATTCCTTCAAAGCGTTGGTATATTCTCCTAAACATGCCAAAGTAAAGGCTTTGTTGGCTAAGGCAAATGAATAATTAGGTGCTAACATTAAAGCATATTCGTATTGAATGAGGGCATTTTTAAAATCACCTTGTTGGTACAGGGCATAACCTTGTAAATTATGTTTATAAGGTGTTTCAAACCCTTCTTTGTGTGTTTTATCGTATTCGGGTTGATAGCCTATATATGGGCTTTTTTCGTATCTAACTTGGCAGTAGCCATGAAAAGTCTTTTCAATATATGCTGCAGCAAATGAGCTAAAGTGGCAGCTAAGCACTAATAAAATCAAAATTATTTTTTTCATTATCCAATTAGTTTTGATTAAAAAACAAATTTCTAATTTAAAGAAATATGACTGAGAGAACTTATTTGAAGTAGTTCAATTCAATCTTTTATAGGTAGTAGGATAAATGTTTGATTTATGTCAAAGTTACGGCCAAAAAATCACGTTTAGAATAATTTAAGGTTAAATTTTGGTTAATTTAATAATAATTGGAAATTTTTTACCAACACAGTCTAGTTTGTAGCCATTTCCTTTAGATAAGATATGGATTCTAACACCTCTTGTTCATCTATGTCAGAACAAATAACCCAGTTTACGTCTTTAATATTTAGTTTGTCATAGGCACTTAAAACACTAATGTTTCTATAATCATGCACAACTTTTTTATCACACATACCTCTAAGCGCATTTATTACAGCTTCGGTTTTTACATCTTGAAGTAAGATGGTGGTATTGAGTCGTTTAATTTTTTTGATTAGAGTATCGTTATAACCAATGCGTTGTAGTTCATTAAAATAGCCAACAGGGTCTTGTATTAAAAACCTACTTGTACTGCGCATTTTGTAATCATCACCCACCAAATAGGTTTCTCCAGAAAGTCCTAAACCATCTTCTTGCCATTTTTTATCTCCTGTCATAATAGAATTAATCTTGTCAATAGGCATTTGAAAAATCAAAACACCAATTTTTTTATCTCCATCAAAAATAGGAGTTGAAATAAATGATGCAGGAGCGGTATAAGACGGGTCATAAGGCTCAAAATCAAATAATTTGATAAAATCTTTATTTGTAGAGTTTTTGGCTTCTCTAAACGCCCTTGCAAAGTTAGTATCTTTATATGGTCCTGTAATCAGGCTAGTAGTGTAATCAACTTCCTTAAAAACACTATAAACAATATGCCCTGTATCACTGTCAATTAAGAAAATATCGTAGTACCCAAATGAAAGGAGGAAGTTTCTAATTATAGGATGGTATAGTTCATGGAGCTTGCTGTACTCATTTAATTCTTGTGGAGCATCAAGCAAGTGCTTTTTGCCAGTTTCGTTTTGATTAGATGAAATATATAGATATTGCATATAGATAGTTCTAAAATCATCAACCCAAAAGGTTTCTAACGTTTCAGTATTATCAGAGTTGGCATTAAGACGTGGCAAAAATTCAAGCTCATAATATTCTCTCAAATGTTTACTTACCTCATCTTTGTTGGGTATCATTTTTACTTCATCTTCCAAATGTTTAAAAGCCGTTTTAAACGCTCTCATTGCGTCAACTATCATTCTATCACTAGCAAAATTGAATAATTGGTTTCTAATGATAGTAAAGTAGTCTTCGATATTTCGTTTCTTGGTGCTCCGAATGGAGGTCAATTGATCAAATTTGGACTGAATATTAAATTCGTTGAACTTTTCGAACAAGATTTGATAATTTTTAGCAATAGCTTCTTGTGATGCTTGAATTTCTGCCACTAGTTCTTTGGTTTCAGCTTCAGCTTGTTCCAGTTCCTTGTTTTTTTCATTGGCAATGGCCAAATTTTGTTGATAAAGTATTTGTAGTCGTTCAATTTCTTGTAGGTGAACCTGTTCGCTTCTCTTCATTTCTTCTTGCGTAGAATGTAATTCCTCAAGATTTTGACGCATTTCCTCCTCTTGTTTTAGCATTTGTGAAGTTTGCGTTTGACTTTCTTCCAATAATTTTCTGGTTCTTATATTTATTTTATGGCTTAATACACTGGAGGCAATGCTCTCGCCTATTTTTTTTACAAAATCTATCTGATAAGGTTGAAATTCTAGAAATGAGGCCAATTCAATCATTCCATAAACAGCTTCATTTAACAACAATGGCACAATCAATATACTCCTTGGTGTAGCCTCTCCAGTGCCTGAGGTAATTCTAATATAGTTTTCTGGCACATCCGTAATAAATATTATGTCACGTTCTAAATATGCCTGCCCTAATAGACCTTCTCTTAAATCGAAGGTGGTATTTATATATTTTTTTCGCTCATAAGCATAAAACGAAACAAGTTCTATGGAATGGTCTTTTTCATCTACTTGATTTACAATATAAAGGCCTCCTTGATTTGCCTGAAGGTATTTTATTAAACTGGCCACAATTTGATCATAACGCTTATTGGATAGCTCACTGTCGGTACGTAGAATATCTGCAAATTTTGCCAATCCTTCACTTACCCAATTTCTTTCTTTCTCTTGTTTGGCTATTAAACTCATTTGTTTGCTCATACTTGTAAGTGCATGATAAAGGCCATCTTCTTCATTACTAGAGTTGTTCAACAGATTATGATTAGCCTCTAAGTGGCCATTTTCAATATTTTTGATAAAACTAGTCGCCTTGGCAATCTCCTCGTTTTGCTTTAAAACCTTGTTTATTAACAAATTACTTGTCTTAAATGTAAAGTCAAATGTTCGTATTTTGCTTAATTGCTTAAAGAACAAATCTCCTTCGTTTTTTTGTTGCAGAATATCTTTAATCATCCAGTAGTTTGTGTTAACATAAACTATAACCATTAAGCTTATAACTGCCAAAAATGAATATTTGAAAATTGAGACATAAGAATTGGTGAGGAAGAATTCATAAATTTCACAAGCTGTAACTAGGATGGCCAATAGAAGAATTATCACAAAATATGTTTTGTGAGTAATTGTACTCAAAAATTTAATCATATAGTTTTAGAAATAATTGTTTGCAATTAATTTATACGAGAATAAGTATAAATTGAAAACAAAATCTATGCTATATTTTATTATTTCAATTAAATAACCTTTTAAAAAATATCTCAACTGCATTTTGTTTTAAACAAAAAAACACAAGATATTTCTATAATCAAAGAATTAAAGTAAGTTTGAATAATTACCTTTGCTGAATAATTATTTTATGTTTAAAACCATTCTAATATTACTAATTGTTGGTTCGTTATCAGCTATTGCACAAAAAGCCGACACTATTATTCTTGTAAAGCCTGATCTTTGTTTAAACAGCATCAGTGCTGAATTATTGGGCAATAATGGGATAGGATCTCTTAACTATGAGCGAATCCTATTACTAGGAAGGAGTTTTGGTCTTTCTGGTAATGTAGGATGTGCCTACATGCCCAAATACAGTGAAAAGACCATCGCATACTCCAATTTAATTGTTGGAGGCACATTTATGATAAGGAAAGATGCTATTAGAAAAAGTACCAAATCTAAAAGAAAAAATAAAAATCCAAATAAGATTAATTATGCCGAGTTGGGCTTTTTTCATGTTTGGCAAATACCTGATCAAAACAATGCGCAACCTTGGAACAACATTTACATTGGATATAATTTTTACCCGATCAAGTCTCAAATGGGATTGTATTGTAGGGTGGGTGTATTATTTAATATTTACCGACCAGGTGGAAAAGATCGAAACTTAGATTTCCCCATATCCCCTATACCTTTTCCAAGAATTAATTTTGGATATACCTTTTAACATTTGGTTAAAATGCTGAAAATAGTTTTTCTTGACTTCGATACCCTTGGCCTTGTAAATATAACGGGTTTAGAAACTTTAGGAGAATTGATAACCTACCCAGTAACACCACAAGAAAATGTAGTGGAAAGATGCTTAACTGCGGACGTGGTGATTACCAATAAAGTTATGCTTTCAAGAGATATACTTTTGTCATTACCAGCTTTGAAACTAATTTGTGTAGCTGCTACTGGTACAAACAATATCGACTTGGAAGCAGCTGCACAACTTAATATCGAGGTCAAAAATGTACAAAATTATGCTACCGAAAGCGTTGCCCAACATACTTTTGCAATGTTATTGGCATTGGTTAACCAAATTACTTACCACGATCATTATGTAAAAAGTGGGCTATACAGCCTTAATTCACATTTTACTCATTTGGCGCGTCCGTTTTATGAGCTTGCAGGAAAAAAATTGGGGGTATTAGGGATGGGCAACATTGGGCGGAGGGTAGCTGTAATAGCTCAATCTTTACAAATGGAAGTCGTATATAGCTCATTATCTGGTACAATTCGCCAAGAGAATATAGAATCAATTGATTTGGATCAATTGATACAAACATGTGACATCATAACCATCCATTCTCCACTCAATCAATATTCAAAAAACCTTGTAAATGGCGATTTTTTAAGAAAGATGAAAAAAAGTGCCATATTACTTAACCTTGGCAGAGGCGGAATTGTAATTGAAAATGATTTAGTGGATGCTATTAATAATGAAGAAATAGCAGGGGCCTGTTTAGATGTATTTGAACAAGAGCCCATCAACATAAATAATTTATTGCTAAAAGTAACATACCCTGAAAGGCTCATATTAACGCCTCATATAGCTTGGGCAAGTGTTGAAGCACGTCAACGATTGATTAATCAAATTTGTCTCCACATTATTTCACTTAAAATATAATATTTTTACTAATTACTAGTATTATTTCAATTTTTTAATCAACTTTGATTAACTAAGGGCGGTATGTACTAAAAGTTATAAAATAACTTTTGTTAAGATTGTCTTAGTTTATCAAACCAATGAAGTATGAAGTCTATAATCCTACCATTCATAGTGCTATGGCATGTGTTGCATGCTTTTGGTTCTACTCATGTACGTTATAACCTTGCAGGTTATGACCCAAACCGACCGAAGTCGGCGATTGTAATGTCCGACAATACTTGTTCAGGATACAGTTGGCAAATTCGAAATAGTAACAATCAGGTTGTTTTAAATGGTACCATTGGTGTCAATGTACAAAGTGGCGCTGGTGCGTTTATGCCCAAAGCGTATAATTATGTAATAGATTTTAGTTCTCTAAACATCGAAGGAAATTATTCACTTCAAATCAGCAATGTAGGAACTTACCCAATTATAATTAGTTGTCAACCATATAAGGATTTTATACCACAAGTATTAAGAACTATTCGAGTAAGAAGAAGTGGTTCTGCTAGCGCACTTGATCATGCCATTTCACACTTAGGAGATTCTGCATGTGTAGTATTTAGAAGAAATGGAACAAATAATGGTAGTTGGAGTAAAGACGTTAATAACTTAAAAATTAATATGTTGGGTGGTCACTATGATGCCGGTGATTATATCAAATTTACTAAAACAGAGGCCTACCTATGTTATTATATGCTAAGGGCTTACGAAGCAGCACCAGCCTTGTTTGACGGTGTTAAGACTTATTCTTCTACTGCATTTAACGATCTTCTGGACGAATGTAGTTGGTCTTTGATGTTTTTAAGCAAAACAATGCCAACTAGTTCAGAATTTATAATACAAACCGGGGGTGCAGCAGACCACAACGAAAATCCAAGATTGCCTGAAAACGACGCCCTTAATAACAAAAGAGAATGTTACGCTGCATTATCAAAACCTCAAATGGGTTTAACCGCTGCAGCATTGGCGCTTGGCTCTAAGATTTTTTTAGCAAAAGGTTTTACTACCGAAGCTACGAAATACAAAAATAAAGCCATTGAAATTTATGCAGCAGCCAAGGCCTCTACCATAACCAATGCTTGGTGGCAAGGTGGAGGAGAGGTTTATTATGCTGACAATACAGCTAATGACGATATGCAGCTAGCGGCAATTGAGCTCTACAACGCAACAGGTACAGCTAGTTACTTAACAGATGCAAGAAACTTTGCGCCCAATACCAGTTCCGCTGGTTGGTCTAGTTGGGGAAATGTGAACTTAGCTGCACACAGTCGATTATTACCATTGCAGTTGTCTGTAAAACAATATATTACAAGCGATCTTAAAACCTTTAATACAAATGCCAACAAACCAAATAATTTATGGAAATTACCACATGAATCAGTTTGGGGGAGTCTATATAGCCAAATGAGTGTGGCACATGGTGCATTGCAATATAAACTAGTTTCAGATTCTAGTACCTACGACCATTTTGGATATAATGTGGTAGACTATTTATTTGGTAAAAACCCATGGGGTCTTTGTTTTATTGCCAATAAAACCATTACCAATTCGATAAAATCAAGTTATGCCACCATTTATAAATTACAAGCATCTAAATTTCCTTACGGAGAAATAGCTGAGGGCCCAGCACCAGCAGCTGACCATGCTGATAACGCAACGTATTTTAGCCCAGCCCACAATCCGAATCTTTGGCATAAAGAGTTTAACACCAGCGACTTTACCTTTTTTGAGCAACCTGGTGATTATGTGTGTATGGAAACAACCATTGCGGGGCTGGCTGACGGACTTTTTTTTCTTACCTTGGCCAACAATAATTTCTGTAGCACCCCTTTGAACATAGATAACGAATTAACGTTTCCAGTAGAAAAAAAAACAATTAATGAAATAACTGTTCTTAACAAACAATTAATAATCAATTCATTAGACAATTTAGATGGCTTAATATTAATCGACATCACTGGTAGAAAGTTTGTATTAGATCATCATAAACGTAGCCACGATTTATATTATTTGAATAGTGGAATATATCAAGTAGCACTTACAAAAAAATTTAGCACAGTAATTGAAAAAATATTTTTAGAATAAACTCCTCTCAAATACTAATTGGATATAGTATAAAATGATAGCCTTTTACACGTAGACATTCTTCAGTGGTGTCTGAATGGGTCTTATGAATGGGAACATTATTAAACTTTTTTAGAATGTTGGTGAAATATCCGACTCGCAAACAAAGCTACTAGGAGTTTTAGAAACACATGAATTTTTCATATTGACGAGAGTAGGAAGTCCCCAAACCCATGTTAGGGCTATTTGGTACGGAAAAAATCAATGTTCTTAAACTAAATATGAACTTAGACAACGTTAAAAACTAAAATGAAAAAATTATTAATCCTCGTACTATCATTTTTTTATGTAGGTGCTTCTGCGCAAACAGATAGTACAAAAAAAGCACTAAAAATTAGCGGCTATTTAGAAACCTATTATGTGTTTGATGCCAGTAATCCTTCGGATCATAACAGACCGGGTTTTGTTTATTCGCATAACCGCCACAATGAGGTAAATTTAAATTTAGGTTTTATAAGAGCAGCTTATGAGGCTGGTAATGTAAGGGCAAATTTAGCCATTATGACGGGTACTTATGCCAATGCCAACTTGGCCGCAGAGCCTGGCGTGTTAAAAAACATTTTTGAGGCCAACGTAGGGGTTAAGCTTTCTAAGTCTAAAAATGTATGGGTAGATGCTGGTGTATTTGCATCACACATTGGTTTTGAGAGTGCCATAGGCAAAGATTGCTGGACCTTGACCCGAAGTATTCTTGCAGATAATTCTCCCTATTATGAAAGCGGCGCCAAGGTATCCTACACCAGTGATAATGAAAAATGGTTAGTAAGTGGCTTAATTCTAAACGGTTGGCAACGTATTCAGCGGGTGAATGGCAACAACACACCTGCTTTTGGCCATCAACTTACTTACAAGCCAAATGGAAAAATCATTTTAAACAGTAGTTCTTTTGTAGGCAGTGACACACCTGATACTACTAGGCAAATGAGGTATTTCCATAACTTCTATGGTCAATTTCAGGTAAGCGACAAACTAGGACTCATCGTAGGATTTGACATAGGCGCACAACAAAAAAGCAAAGGAAGCAGCGAATACAACACCTGGTATACACCTATAATTATAGCTAAATATGCACTTAATGACAAACTTAGTCTAGCCGCAAGAGGAGAGCATTACAATGATGCCAAAGGAGTGATAATCTCCACTGGCACCAACAACGGATTTCAAACCTATGGATATTCTTTAAATCTTGATTACAAAATAATTTACAATGTTCTTTGGAGAATCGAAGGCAGAGGTTTTGAAAGTAAAGACAAAATTTTTACGCTGGATAATAAGCCTAGCAATAGCAATTACTTCATTACTACGGCCTTGGCTATTAGTTTTTAATTAAACCAAGATTATGTAAGGAAAACCTTGTCTGGTGTTTGTTAGAAAAATCTTTTATCAACAACTTGTAAAAATGACTGGGGTTTTATCTCTTGTTATTTCTCAAAAGGTTATTTGGGTGTTCATGCTAAACACTCACGATTTACTAATCAGATTTCAGACTATTTAAATAATTTAGTCGTTTCAAAGTTTACAAATGTACAGGCAAGAAAGGTTTTAAAACAATTAGATAAGCACCTCTTTCAAAAGATAAAGGCAAATCCAAATGTGAAACTTAATGATCTTGATTTAGATTTTAAATCTTTTACTCCTAAACTTTAATGAAAGAATATTTTGGTCTGACCGAATCCGCAGAGGATAAGATAATTGGAACATATCCACAATTGGTCGATATGATTGAGGGATACGATTATGAAGCAAATAATTCAGTAAATAATTTACAAATTTATAGAGGAATAGAGCCACCTTTTACAAATCCAAATTTAGATGGATTTAAAGCTGCAAAAGGAGCCAAAATCACTGATATTATGTCAGGGCCGATTGGTGGAAGAGGGTTTATATTAAGTAATAGGGTAAAATCTATCTTTGAAAAATTTAAAATACCAAAACATTACTTCTTTGAGGCGAAAATATACCATAAGAATATTTGCTATGATAATTATTATTGGTTTCACTTAGTTTCTGATTACAGACAGTTTGTCGATTACAAGAAAAGTGAATTTTACAAGGGAAAAGATTTGTTTAAATTTGATAATTATGATGAGTATTTAAAATTTTCAGAGATTACAGATAGACATGGCTTTTTAATGGCTGAAAAAGTAGTATTGTCAAGGAGTTTTTATTTATCTGACTTTGATATGTTTATGATTTCGAATTTTGATCAAACAATATATATATCAGATTCTTTACGTGCTGAATTAAGTGTAAGTAAAATAAGTGGATATGAATTAATAACTCAGGTACCGCTGGTAATGTATTAAAATATCTGTTTTTTCTTAAAAATAAGATTTTTAAGAAAGCAGGAGGTGTCATTGTGTTACTTGCTTTCTGTTTTTGTTTAGGGTATTTTTCAAGTAGTTTTGCACTTAGGTGTATCAAATTATCAGGTTGTCAAGAATGGAATGCAACTATTGTAAGAACAAATGCACAAAGGCAGGTCTTTAAAAGACAGGAGTGCAGAAAGTTTGACTCCCTTAATCAGTGTCAAAAAACAATTGTTTGGAAGCTTTATTTTAAGATTTTCATTATTCTCCAATAATCGCTTCAATTTCCGCTACCGTTTTTTCCAAGTCTAGGGCTATTTCCTCCAAACTAAACCCTTTGTTTCGTAGCCTCTGAATCATCTTTTTTAGAGTATCTTTTGCTTCTTCTTTTAGTTTCCTTTCTTCTTGCTCCCTAGCTTTTGCCTCTTCTTTTAGTTTTCTTTCTTCAGCTACAGCGTCTTCTATGGCGGAGTCAATTTCATTCTGGCGAATGCGTTCAGCTTTTACGTAGGTTTCGTAAAGTGCACGTTCGGATTGGCTAAGGCTATCTACACGCATCTTTTCTTTTGCCTGTGATAAGCCTTTAGCTTTAAACTCGTCCTTGATTTCGCTGTTTTTTAAGAAATAAATCCACTCATCTAGCGGGTCTTTGGCTATATCATTGAAATTGTTGACTTTCAGCAAGTAATAGGTTGTGAATATCTCATGTGGATATTGGGCATTATATAGTTCCTTTTGAGTTTTGGAAAGCTCCAGCTCATTATGTGTGTGGATCCCCTTGAAATGAGTCTCTCCTAAATATACATAATCATCACCATGACCTAGCTCAAAGTAGACAATATTGATAGAATATACTTTGACCACCTTGTCATAGGTATCTCCTGCGCCGAGTCTTTCGCTGATGGCCTTGGCTTGTCCATAGCTCATGCGGTGAAAATAGTCATGCTCCTTTTCGTTTTGCACTTCTATTAAAAAAAGTTCACCACGAGTGTTATTTACCAAAATGTCAATAACATTGCTCTTATCAAATTGATCTTCCTTGTTGCTTTGACTTTCGAGAATCTCTTGGATAAAAATATCTTCCTCCAAAAGCACAGAAAGAAAGCCCTCTAATATATCGAAATTAGATTTATTTCGGAGTAGTTTTTTTATTGCCCAGTCAAAACGGATGTGCGTTTGTGCCATTGATAGAAATCCTTGATACACAAAAATAAGCATAAATAAGTGAAATGAGAAAAAGAGACGTGAATAGTGTAAAATGTGTATGTTGGGATGGATACGTAAGGGATCGTAACGGCTACCCCAAAGCGTGTGAGGGTTTTGTGTGTTGACATAACACAAAGATATAAACCACAAATAATACGGATCAATATACTTATGACCAGCTAAATCGTTTAACAAAAACTAGTATAGACCTAGTGACAATAAAAGCTACGATGCCAATACTAACTTGCTGTAGGTGAGTCGCCATGACCTAGTAGGTATTAAGTTTGATAGTTTAAAGTATAGCTATGAAACCAAGCAAGCTGGTTATATAAGTAATACCAATATGCTGCGTCATGTAAAAGATGTAATACTTAACGTTGCCTATACCAAATGATCTAAATGGGACAGATCGGATAGAGTACTCTTTGATCTAAATTTATTATTTCATTTATTTATTCAATTCACAATTCACCATTCTACCCCCCTTTCCCTACAAACTTAACTTTTTAAGCTAACTTTGTAATTAGTATGAATTGGACTATTGATAATCTTATTTTAAACCTAAAGTATACCTGGAAAATCGCTAGGGGTGCAACTGATTATAAACATAATTTACTAATTACAGTAGCTGCAAATGGGCGGGTGGGTAAGGGAGAGGTAGCTCCTAACACTAGATATAATGAAGATGTAGCCAATACTCATCTCCAGTTTATTTCCTTCCTAGACCTAGTAAAAAGGGAAAACATCGTAACAATTGAACAACTTCATTATTATATTGATAAAGTCAATATGAATCAGTCACTTAAGTTTGGCATTGAAGCCGCTTGGGTGCACCTTCAATTGCAGTCAAACCCCATTTCAGAAGTGTTTATGATTGACCCACCAACCTCCTTACCCACAGTATTTTCTATTCCCATTCTTCCTAGCGATCAACTAGCAACATTTATAAGCGAACACAACATCCATCGATTTAAATTTCTAAAAATAAAAATCGACGCAACTTATGGACAAGAACTAATCAGCACTTTGGCAACATTAACAAATGCCCCTTTGATTATTGATGCCAACGAGTCATTCACGGAGGTAAATCAATTAATGAAATTTCAAGAGGCTATACAATACCCTCATGTGATATTGATTGAACAGCCATTGCCAGCCCATCAAATTGTTGATTAT
Organism: Cytophagaceae bacterium; assembly: GCA_027488865.1. Classification (GTDB taxonomy): domain Bacteria; phylum Bacteroidota; class Bacteroidia; order Cytophagales; family UBA9547; genus JAIYAU01. Next base: position 17,419 of record JAIYAU010000008.1, on the reverse strand, counting down.
CAAATGCTAAAAGATATAAGTATTTATCCAATTTACGGTGACGAATCAGTTATTGCCCAGCCTAACTTTGACCTTTTAGCAACACAATTTCATGGTATAAACATGAAGTTGATGAAAGCTGGAGGTTACTCTGAGGGCATTAGAATATTAAAAGAGGCCAAAAGGTATGGGCTAAAAACCATGATAGGTTGTATGATCGAGTCTAGCTTAGGCATCAAATCGGCTTTTGATATAGCCTCTTTAGCAGAAATACATGACCTTGATGGTTTTTTAGTTGTAAAAGATGAACCTTTTGGTCTTTTAAAAGAACTAAATGGCATCTTATATCCATAATATTCCTAAACATTCAATAATAATTGTCGTATGTTGTTAAATAACATTTCAAAATTTTAAGCAAGTGGTCGAACCAAATAAAAGTATAAAAGATAAGCCTTCAGACTTTATTCTTAGTGACGAGTATAAATTTTTTAAAGGTCCAAGATCCAGATTTAATGAATTTTGGTTTGCATTTAACGTACTATTAGAATTCATTCGAGGGTTTAGGGTACTTCATTTTGTAGGCCCATGCATTACGGTTTTCGGTTCAGCTCGTTTTAAAGAAGACCATCCATATTATAAAAAATCGATGGAAGTTGGCCATGCGCTGGTGCATTTAGGATTTACTGTGATGACTGGCGGAGGACCAGGCATAATGGAAGCAGCTAATCGTGGTGCTAAAGAAGCCGGTGGTCGTTCCGTTGGTTGTAATATTATCCTCCCATTTGAACAAGATCCTAATCCTTACCTTGATAAATGGGTCGATATAAAATATTTCTTTGTTCGTAAAGTGCTATTATTCAAATATTCTTATGGTTTTGTATGTTTGCCCGGTGGTTTTGGTACGATAGATGAACTTTATGAAGCACTTACACTCATTCAAACTAAGAAGATAGAAAATTTTCCTGTGGTATTAATGGGTACCGATTATTATAGTCATATGATGGTTATGCTCGTTCGTATGGTAGAAGAAGGTACTATTCATGATACGGACCTTCAGCTGTTTTTATTAACCGATTCCATTGACGAAGCCATGAAGCATATAGAATTATACGCTATTAAAAGGTTCAATTTAAGCAAAAAGCAATTACCTAAACGTTTCTCAATCCTTGGAGAATAAAATTTTTATACCATCGCAACCGCAATATTGGCACAATATAGATCTATATCAAGAATTGGTTTTCAAAGCTACGTTGTCTGGTGGTAAAGGTGGGCAAAATACTAACAAAGTTAGCACCAAGGTAGAACTTTATTGGTCTCTGCAAGATTCTAACTGTATTTCAAGCCAGATGAAAATAATTATTACTGACAAATTGGCAAGTAAAATTAATCAAGAAGGACAACTTAGACTTGTTTGTGAAGAAGAAAGAAGTCAATTGCTTAACAAAGAACTGGTTGTAGAAAAGCTTTACAAATTATTGGCCAGTTGTTTTAAAGTAATCAAACCCAGAAAGCCCACAAAACCCTCCAAATCGGCTATAGAAAAGCGTCTTAATGATAAAAAAGCTAGAAAAAGTGTCAAAATGAGCCGTGGAAAGTTAGATTAAATTTGGCATTTTTTTTGGTTAATATTCTAGTAGATTATTGTATTTTAACAATAAGTCGTAAATTGGATACATAAATATTAAAACATGAACAAAGGATTAATCATTACCCTAGCCGTTGTAGGAGTACTCGTGCTATTTATTTTCTTTTCTTTCAAAAACACTTATAATAGTATGGTGACCGAAGAAGAGAAGGTGACCAAGGCTTGGTCTCAGGTAGAAAACGTTTATCAAAGGCGTTCAGATCTTATTCCGAATATTGTAAATACGATTAAAGGCTCGGTTACCGCAGAAAAAGATATTTTGGTAGGTGTAATGGATGCAAGAGCCAAGGCTACTCAAGTAACGGTAGATCCATCAAAACTTACCTCTGACCAACTTGCTAATTTTCAAGGTGCTCAAGATGGTTTAAGTTCTGCATTGGGTAGATTAATGGTGGTAGTTGAAAAGTATCCTGAGCTTAAATCAATTCAAGGTTTTAGTGACTTAAGAATAGAGTTGGAAGGCACAGAAAACAGAATTTCTGTGGAAAGGAAAAACTTTTCCGAAGCCGTTAATACCTATAACACGCTCATTCGTCAATTCCCCAATAATATAATGGCAGGTATGTTTGGTTTCCAGAAAAAGGAATACTTCAAATCTCAAATTGGTGCTGATAAAGCGCCAGAAGTAAAATTCTAAAATAATGAGTAAAGAATTATTTAGCGAGGAAGATAAACAAATAATAGGTTCGGCAATTAAACAAGCCGAACTTAACACTTCTGGCGAGATAAGGGTGCATGTGGACCAACATTGTAAAAATCCACTAGACGCAGCAGCTGATGTGTTTGTAAAACTGGGCATGCACCATACTGCACAAAGAAATGGCGTGTTGTTTTATTTGGCAGTCAAAGATAAAAAGTTTGCCATACTTGGTGATGCAGGTATCAATGAGGTAGTGCCTACTAACTTTTGGAATCAAATAACCGCCGATTTAGAACTAAAGTTTAAGAGTGCTCAGTATGTAATTGGTCTAAAAGAAGCCATTTTGGAGGCAGGTAGGCAACTTAAATATCATTTTCCGTATAATGCCAAAACAGACGTCAATGAGTTAAGTGATGAAATATCTTTTGGAAAAAGTTAGTATGAGGTTGAATTTGTTGTTGTTTCCGATTTTTTTCTTTACTTTTTCTTTTTGTCAGGAATTAAGTAACCTTCCAAAACCTTCAAATGAGTTTGTTTGTGATCAAGCCAACTTATTATCAGAAAGTGACCGATTGGCATTAAATAACAAATTAAAACATTACGCAGATTCTGCTGAAATTAACATATTTGTTGTTTCTGCTGTATTAAATGACGATCAAAAGATAGAAAAAATTACCAACAAAATTTTTACCAGTTGGCAGCTTGAAGAAAACAAAAATATACTTGTGGTAGTGACTAAGGGGCATCACATGTTTATTAAAACAAGCCAATCTCTAAAATCCAGTATTTCAAGCTTAACATGTAACCAAATAGTGCTTTACACCTTGATGCCCAGCTTTAAAAACAAACATTTTTTGGAAGGTTTAGAGCTTGCTGCAGCTCAATTAATTGGTGATACATCGGGAGAATACAAAGAAAAATATGAAAAAGGCAATACTTCTTCAGCACTTTTATTAGCATTAATGATTTTCTTTATTATATTTGTGCTTGTTCCGTTTGCCAAATACAAAATGTTGCAAAACAATCAAGTTGATGGCAAACCTCTAAACTTTTTTACTGCCATGTTGTTAATGAATCTGCTTGGCGGCAAAAAAGGATCATTTTCAGACTTTTCCAATGGTAAAGGTCAGTTTGGTAGCTTCGGTGCTGCCAATGGTGGTGGAGGGGGAAGTGGAAATTGGTAAGATTTTTGATGTACGTATTTAAATGAGATTTTTAAAATACATATTCTTTACACTGGTAGCTTACTCAATGTTGGCAAATGACCTTGTGGCGCAAGTGCCAGATGGTAACGCCGCCAACTCAAAGATAAAGGCAATATTCCTTTATAATTTTACAAAGTATATTGAGTGGCCCGCTAGTTATAAACAAGGAGAATTTGTAATAGGAATTTTAGGAAGTTCTCCTTTAGTGACTGAATTAGAGAAGATGGCATTAAAAAGTAAAGTAGGAACTCAATCTTTTGTAATTAAAAAATTTAAAGACGTTAGTGATATTACCAGTTGTCATATGTTATACATCTCCAATTCTAAAACTGGGTCGATGGAAGCAGCAATCAATAAATTGAAGAAAACAAGTACCTTGGTGATTTCAGAGTGTGGAGGTTGTGCCAAAAAAGGTTCGGCCATTAACTTCGTCTCAGTAGATAATAAACAAAGATTTGAATTAAATAAAACGAATGCTGGTAAGTTTGGCTTACAAGTAAGTTCAAATTTGGCCACTTTAGCTATTATGGTTGATTAATGATTACAAGACCAAAACATAGTATCTCTTTAAGCAAAAACTTGGCAATAATTGTCATGCTTTTAGGCTTTTTTGTACAAGGTTACGCGCAACAGCCCAAAATAACCGAGGCATATACATTTTTACAGAAAAATGATCTTGATAATGCAGTTAAGGCCATAGAAACCGCCACCTCTTCACCAGAAACAGCAAATGAACCCAAAGCTTGGTATTATAAAGGTTTTATTTATAAGGAAGTTTATAAAAGAAAGGAATCAACTATAGACGACTCACCAGCTAGACAAAAATCATTAGATGCACTTTCTAAATGTATTTCATTCGATCCTAAAAACCAGTTTGCGGAAGAAAGTAGAAAAGTTGTAAAATATCTGTCTTCTACATTCAAGAATGATGGGGCTAAAGCCTTAAATAACCGTGTTTATGATAAATCCATCAAAAACTACGAAAATTATCTCCAAACTTTAAAATTGTTCAATCCGAATTATACTGATACCTCAGCAATATTTTTTATTGGATATGCCGCTTATGAAACTAAAGATTATAATAAAGCTTTGGTCAATTTGAAGAAAGCTATGGAGCTCAATTACAATGACCCACACCTCTATTATATATTGTCTAGGGTTTATTTGGATAAAAAAGAAAACGACAATGCCATTAAGGTTCTTGAACTCGGTCAAAAGAAATATCCAAACGACAAAGATATACTTACAGCAGAAGTTATCTACTATAAAGAAACCGGTAAAATAGACGAATTGGAGGCTAAACTCAAAAAGTCCATCGCCCTCGAACCAAAAAATACTGAGTTACAGATGATGCTTGCTTTAGTGTATGAAAAAAAGATGGAGGCAGCTAAGGATAATACCAAAAAGGGCGAATTTCAAACTAAAGCTACTGACACCTATCACAAAGTCCTTGGGATAAATCCAAATCACCTTCAGGCAAATTATAACTTGGCTATTCTATATTATAATGAAGCCGTAACTAAAATACAACAAAGCGATTTTGAAACGGATATACTAGTTTTAAGTAATCTTCAAGATGAATGTATTTTAATTTTTAAGAAGTCTTTACCATTTATGGAGAAGGCTTATTCTTTAGATCCAAAAAATAAAAACACTTTAACAGGATTGTCAGGAATTTATTTCAGCTTGAATGATGAGGAAAAGTCAAATAAGTATAAAGCGGAACTGGATGCTCTTAATTTAAAGTAGCCAAAAATTTTTATCGAATCTATAAATAATTGCAAATGAGTTATCCAAATGCTTCAGTAAATTTGCAAAGCGAATCAACAAATAATGAATTACAGCCCAAATCTTCCAAGTTTTTGGGTCTCCGTTTTCCATTTAGGCTTACACTAAGTAGAAAAATTGGATTGGGCTTTGGAATTCTTATATTCTTTACCTTAATCAACTTTATCATCACATTTATTACTTTGCACAAGAGTCGTAAGTTAAGTGATGATATTATAGATATTTATACCCCGTCTGTAGATGCTTTAGAAGAATTAAACGTTCAGATTCTTAACTCCAACATGTTGATATCCAACTGGGTACACGTTCAAAGTGGGGATGATAATTTTGACAAACAAAATCTTAAAAAGTTAATTAATGAGGATTATCCTGCATTAAAACTTAGAATTATTGCACTTTCTTCGAATTGGTCAGCTGAGGAAAAATCTGGAATACTTAAGATATTCCAAGCCATTGACGAATTGTTTAAAAGGCATAAGGAAATAATGGGTCAACTTAGCTCATTTAATTCTTACGAAGATCCGATGATTGTGTTCCAAATTCGGCCGTTGGTAGAAGGTGGCGAGGTAGATTTACTTACAAGAGATATTCTTAAGTCTCTTGATATCATGATCAACAAAGAACATAAAAACACTAGTAAGGTAAGTAACGAGATGATAAGTGCTTTCAACCTTGTTCAAAGCATTGTTACTATTTCAGGGTTTTTCTTAATCGCAGGTGGTATAATTGTTGCCTTCGCTACAATTCGCACTATCGTAAAACCTGTTACAGGTTTAAAAGACATGCTTCTCCTTTTGGGTAAAGGTATCATGCCAGAAACAAAGGTAGCACCTTCTGAGGATGAAATAGGTGAAATGACGGTTGCCATGAACGGCCTTGTAGATGGTTTAAAGCGAACCAGTACATTCTCTCGTGAGGTCGGTGCGGGTAATTTTTCATCAAGTTATGTTCCTCTTTCCGACAAAGATCAGTTAGGCCATTCTCTGCTTCTCATGAGAAACGATTTGAAAGAATTAACTTCTAACTTGGAGCAGAAGGTTAACGAGCGTACCGAACAGTTAGAAGCTGAGAAAAAGAAAACTGAGGTGCTTTTGGAAGCTGTAACAGACTCTATTAAATACGCCAGTAGAATTCAGCAGTCATTCTTACCAACCGAAATTGTAATCAAAAGGTCTATACCAGAACACTTTATTTTGTATAAACCTAAAGATATAGTTAGTGGTGATTTTTATTGGTTTGATAAACGAAAAGATTCAGTTTATTTTGCTGCCGTTGATTGCACAGGTCATGGAGTACCAGGTGCACTTATGTCGATTATTGGTAATTTTATTCTTAATCAAACCGTTGCTTCGGGTGATGGTATTACTCCAGGTCAAATATTAGATGGTCTCAACGAAGGTGTAACTAATACACTTAAAATTGGTCAGGCTGATTCTGTTGGGTCAAAAGATGGAATGGATATTACCCTAGTAAAAATTGATTACAACAATAAAAAATTATATTTTGCTGGGGCATTTAATCCACTTTATTTAGTTAGAGATGGTGAAATTACCGAGGTGAAAACAGATAAGTTCCCAATTGGACATTTTGCTGAAGAACCAGAAAGGAAATATCAAACAAACGAGATTGATATACAAAAAGGGGATATGTTTTATATCTTCACCGATGGTTACGCTGACCAATTCGGCGGGCCTCTAGGTAAAAAATTTATGTACAAGAAGTTTAGAGAAATTCTTGTAAATTCGTACAAGTTACCAATGCAAAGTCAAAAAGAAGCTTTGGACTCTGCCATTGAAAATTGGAGAGGTGACCTTGAGCAAGTGGATGATATACTAGTAATGGGCTTTAGAATTTCGTAATTCTATAATTTTTATTAATTTTAACTTAAGATTTAGATAACACCCTTAACCGTTGTGAACATGGTAGATTATTTAGCACTTTATGAAAAAATGCATGATAACAATATCATGCTTACCTTCAAGGGTGAGGTGTCATTCGATTTGGTCAACTCCATACTTAAAATAATAGAAGACCGTCTAGAAAAAATTGAAGAAGATTTAAAAACTAAGAGGAAGGTATACAATATTTTAGTAGAATGTTTACAGAATCTATGTAATCACCTTGACGATTCAGTAATAGAAGATGAAGGGATTATCACTGGTAAAACCGCTCTTTTGTTAATTGAAACTGATATGGCAGCATATCGTTTGGTGACAGGAAATTATATACCTAATGAGAAAATCGAAGGCTTAAAGTCAAGGCTTGATGAAATTAACTCCGTTTCAAAAGAGGAGTTGAGAGAGTTATATAAAAGAATTTTAGATAATGGCCAATATGGCTCTAAAGGTAATGCAGGTTTAGGTTTTATTGATATTGCCAGAAAATCAGGGCAAAAACTTCAATATTCTTTTCAACCTGTCAACGACAAGTTTTCGTTTTTCAGTTTTCAGATAGATGTACCAAAACAAGGTAACGAGTAATATTTATGGAAAATTTTCATTTAGAAGCAAGACAACATACGCCTTTTATTAGCTTTGATCCTAATACTGGTATAATGGAAATGAAGGGTAGATCTACTCCAGAAAATTCAGTGGAGTACTACGCTCCTGTGTTAGAATGGCTTGATAATTATTTACAATCTCCATGTACTCAAACGGTCGTAAGCGTGCAGTTTGAGTACTTTAATACAAGTTCTTCAAAATGTATCTTGGATGTCTTTAAAAGATTTGCACAATTGCATAAAACAGGAAAATCAGTAAAAATAAACTGGTATTTTGAAGAAGAAGATGAAGATATGCAAGAAGCAGGAGAGGATTACAGTGATATACTAGGTGTGCCTTTTGAGGTGCTTGTGATAAGTTAATTTATTATGGCTAAAAGGAATCTCTTCGAGCGAGAAAATCAAGTATTGGATCATAATGCACAAATCTCTTCAGATGAATCTGTAGATGCAGCATCACTCAGGTCTGAGTATGCAAAGTTGGTTGTGCATTATGAAGAATTGCTCGATCAGTCCAAACTAATTACTAAGGTTAGTGACAAACTACAGAATAAATTAAACAACCTAAATGAGAATCTTAACTCAAAGAACATTGAGCTTCAAGAGACTATAGATGAGCTTACGAAAGCCCGAGTTGGTCGTCAGGCAGCCACCATAACCTTTGTTATTTTTGTTGTACTTTTTATGATGGAGGAGCTTGCCATCGGGCCTGTGATAGATAAGTTCACCAATAACAATCTATGGTATAGCGTAATTGCAAAATTTTTTTTAGCCCTAATGCTTAAGCCAGTAGAAAGTGGGGTGGAGTCAATACTTATGAAACAAGTACATGCTGCGCAGAAAAAGGAAAAGGAGCAACAAGAGTTGGAGGAAAAGGAACGAGATAAAGAAAGAGCCGCATTGCCAATAGGCAAAAAAATGTCATCCGTTTAATGTGGAAAGATTTTTTATCTATTATATTTCCTGATTGTTGTTACGCTTGTAATGACGTATTAACTAAAGGTGAAAATGTTTTATGCACCTATTGTTTGTTTCATCTACCCAAAACAAATTTCCATCTCGAGCCAAATAATTCATTCAAAAGCCGACTTTTAGGCAAAATTCCGATTAAGGAAGCTTTTGCATACTATAAATTTACTAAAGGTGGGCAAGTTCAAAAATTGGTGCATGCCTTTAAATATAAGGGAATTAAAGAAATTGGCGAAGTCTTAGGTACTCGTTACGGGTTAGAATTGTATAATGCCGGAATAGCTAACAATTATGATTTGGTAGTTCCAGTGCCGTTACACAAAAGCAAACTCAAAAAAAGAGGCTATAATCAGGCAGCAGTTTTGGCAAAAGCACTTGCGAAAGAAATGAAGATTGAATATAATGAAAACGCATTAGAAAAAACAACTTCTAACCAATCTCAAACCACCAAATCGAAATTTATCAGATGGAAAAATGTGAACGAGATTTATGTCGCTACTAATGTGGTAGCTAATAAAAGAGTACTTCTGGTGGATGACGTGGTTACAACTGGTGCAACCTTTGAGAGTTGTGGATTAGCACTTTCGCAGCAAAATGTAAAATCAATAAGTGCCACAGCGTTGGCAATAGCACAATAAATTAGTATATGTTAAATATTTTCTAATAAATTTGATGTTTTAAAGAAGTATACCTTTGTTCAAGAAGGGACAATTTGTTACAAAATGATATTAAAAGCACAAGACCTTTATAAAAAATATAAAACAAGAACTGTTGTTAATGACGTTTCGGTTGAAGTTAATCAAGGAGAAATTGTAGGATTATTGGGCCCCAATGGAGCTGGAAAAACCACGACATTTTACATGATTGTTGGTCTCATTAAGCCTAACAATGGAAAAATATTTTTGGATGATAAAAATATCACCGACCTTCCAATGTACAAAAGATCACAACTTGGAGTGGGATATTTAGCCCAAGAAGCCTCAGTTTTTAGAAAATTATCAGTTGAGGAGAACATCATGGCTGTTTTAGAAATGAGCAAACTATCAAAGCAGCAACAGAAAGAAAAAATGGAATCCTTACTTGAGGAATTTAGTCTTACTCATGTTCGTAAAAATATGGGTGGGGTACTTTCTGGTGGAGAAAGAAGAAGAACTGAAATTGCGCGTGCCTTGGCTGTTGACCCGAAGTTTGTGTTGCTCGACGAACCATTTGCTGGTGTAGATCCTATTGCAGTGGAAGAAATTCAAACCATAGTTGCAAAATTGAAACATAAAAATATTGGAATCTTAATTACCGATCATAATGTTGATGAAACACTCTCCATCACGGACCGTGCTTATCTATTGTTTGAAGGTAAAATTTTGAAGCATGGCACACCTCAAGAGCTAGCTGAAGATCCTACTGTACGGCGTGTTTATCTAGGCAAAAATTTTGAATTAAAGCGTAAGGTTTAGCTACTTCATTCTTATTCTCCATTCTTGTGGGTAATAATTATTAAACCTGCTTCCGATTTTCTTCACAAATCCCAACCCTAGCCCTTTATAAGTTAATAAAATTATCCCTGATTCAGCATCTATAGAAAATCCCTCTTTCCGTAGGTATTGAAGTGCATTTTCTTCTGATAATTCAATTGTTTTAAATGCACTGTGCTCTGTTTCTGTAAACATAGCGAGATCTTGGCAAGGTATGTAATCCTTGCCTTTTATTTCACATATGTCAACTCCGGCTTTGACTATTTTTAGATATGTTGCTAAAAACGATACAATAGTTTCTCTATTTTTTGGTAATACTTTTATAACATTATTAAATTTCACCCAATCAAAATCAGTCTCGTTTTTCACCCAATTTTTCGTTTTACTATCCTCTTTACTCAATCGTTCAAACTTGGATTTTTTAATGTTAAATCCTTCTGAAGTTAGCTCGCCAGATTTTTGCACACAAGAAATAAAAAAACCTTCACCTTTTACACGATGCGGAAAAAACTTTAGTCCATAACCTGTGTCAAACAACCCCCACTTTGCCTCATGTGGCATTGGAACCATCGTAGAGGAATACTCGTGTAACAGCCATTTTATATTTTCTTCATCTTCTTGACTGTTATAAGTACAACTGCTATAAACTAAAATACCTCCTGGTTTTAAGCAGGGCCATATATCACTTAAAATTCGTTGTTGTCGTTGGTAACAAAGGTGAACATTTGCTTCCGACCATTCCCCAATAGCCTTGGGATCCTTTCTAAACATGCCTTCTCCTGAACAAGGCGCATCTACTACGATTAAATCAAATATTGCTCCTAAAGCAGTGAAACTAGAAGGATCACTATTGGTTACTACATTATTACACCTGCCAAACTTAGTTAGGTTTTCCTTAAGAATTTGAGACCTGCTGTTTATTACCTCATTAGCTACCAAAAAACTATCTAGAGGCACGTTGGATAATATATCAGTACTTTTTCCACCTGGTGCAGCACATAGGTCTAGAATTAATGAATCTTTAGGCAAAACAAGTGATTTTAGTAAATGCCCTAAATACATCGAACTAGCCTCTTGTACATAATAAACACCTGCATGGAGCAACGGATCTAGGGTGTACTTAGGTCTTATCTCTTGGTAGTACCCATGTTCCGTCCAAATTACTTTTTCTAAGTCGTTATTGATCAATTGAGGTTTAAACGGATTCAGTCGAATAGAGGAGGGAGCCTTTGTGGATAATGCACTTACAAAATCGTTTATCTCTCCATCAATTAGTTGTGAAATAATTCTAATAAATGGTTCTGGCAAATGGTGCATGATTTGAAAATTATTTTATCAAAACTACGAAAAGCCTAATTTTTCCATTCATTAATTTAAAAAATTAGGACAAAATGTTTATAATGATTCTAAATTAATGCTTGCAATTATCCTTAAATGTGGCCTAGTTTTCTGAAAATCAACAATTTTACTACTTTGCTTAACTTTGTTTTATGTGTTTTATCAATAACTTGCTAAAAAGATATTTGAATAATAGAGTTCCAATAGTAGATTTGTGCATCGAAGTAGGGATTAGTTCCCTCTTGACGAAAAATATTCTATTATGTTGTCAAAAAATAAACAATATTCGCTACATAATTACCTTTTAATTGCGCTATTCACTGCCTTGTTGTCAGTATCTTCTTTATTTGCGCAAGGTGATATCCCTACCGACGATGCCTCTATCAATAATGGTAAGGTGCTTTTTGAAAACAATTGTAAATCTTGTCATGCGGTACATGAGAAGGTCGTTGGTCCAGCCTTAAAAGGAATTTTAGAAAGACAAAAGCTTCCATGGTTAATTAATTGGATTCATAATCCTCAAAAGGTAATTTCTTCTGGAGATCCTTACGCAACTAAGTTATTCGCCGAGTATAAAACTGCTGGTGTAATGTCTGGTTTTCCATCATTTAAAGATGATGAAATTAAATCTATTTTAGCTTATATTAAGAAGGAAGGTGATACTCTTCCAGATAGTGTTGTAAAGGGTCCTGAAAATCCTAATCCTCCAACGGGTGGTGGGGTAGACGCAGGTTTTATTAATATTGTTTTGAGTGGTTTTATTGCAGTTATGATCTTAATTGTAATAACTCTTGCTATCGTTATTAGTGTACTTAAAAAATATCTTGCTCAAAACGAGGAATTACTCACAGAATCTGAAAAATATCTAACTACTCAAAAATTCGATTTTAATGCAATTTTCAGAAGTACAGGTTTTCGTTTTACACTAATATTCCTATTAATAGGAACCATTGGAAAAACTTCTGTAGATTACTTGACTTCAATAGGCATGCAACAAGGGTACGCTCCTAAGCAACCGATTCCGTTTTCACATAAATTGCACGCTGGTAAATATAAAATTGATTGTAATTATTGCCACACTGGTGTGAGAATTAGCAAATCTGCTAATATCCCTTCTGCTAATATTTGTATGAATTGCCATAGTCAAATTAAAACTGAATCACCAAAACTTGAGAAATTAAGAAAATCTTGGGCTACTGGCAAACCAATAGAATGGGTTAGGGTACACAATCTTCCTGATTTGGCTTACTTTAACCACTCACAACACGTTAACGTGGCTGGTCTTGAATGTCAGCAGTGCCATGGTCCAATTGAAAAAATGGAAGTTGTACAACAATATTCTCCGCTTACTATGGGCTGGTGTATTAACTGCCACAGAGAAACAGTGGTGAAAGCAGAAGGAAATGCTTATTATGATAAATTGTTGCAGGCTCATAATAAAAGCAGCAAAGAACCATTACATGTGAAAGATATAGGAGGTTTAGAATGTTCTAAGTGTCACTATTAATTCATTACTTTTTTAAATTGATTAACTGATAACATATTAAGATATAGGATTTTTATGTCAGGTTTAGAAAAAAAATATTGGAAAGGCATAGAGGAATTGGAAAATGATCCTCAGTTCGTGAAGAACAGCATGAATGAATTTCCAGAATATTTGCCCATTCTGAATAAAAATGAAGAAACAGGCGGAACTCCTAGAAGAGATTTTTTAAAGCTTCTAGGTTTTGGTGTTGCAGCTGTTTCTTTGGCTGCCTGTGAAACACCTGTTAAAAAGGCCATCCCTTATGTAAACAAGCCAGAAGATGTCGATCCTACCATAGCTAACTGGTACGCTTCGTCGTTTTTTGATGGCGTAGAATATAATAGTATACTTGTTAAAACTAGAGAGGGTAGACCAATAAAAATTGAAGGAAACAAGTTTTCTTCAGTAACAAAAGGTGGTACTTCTGTACGTGCTCAAGCGTCGGTTTTATCATTATATGATACAGAAAGACTCAAAGGTTTCTTGGAGGCGGGCAAACCTGCTGAAATAAATGAAGTAGATAAAAAAATAATTGCTCAACTTAAAGAACAAGCAGTTAAAGGTGGTCAAATTAGGTTAGTTACTTCCACTATTATATCACCTTCTACCAAAGCAGTAATAGGTGATTTTGTCAATACTTATCCCACCACAAAAGTTATTACCTATGATGCGATTTCTTATGCTGGTATAGTTAAGGCTAATCAAAAGTCATTTGGTAAATCAGCTATTCCTGCATATGACTTTAGTAAAGCAGAAGTTATAGTAAGTTTTGGTGCTGATTTTTTAGGAACTTGGTTGTCTTATACAGAATACCAAAAGCAGTACGCTGTTACTCGGAAACTAGGAAAATCTAAAAAGTCTATGTCTCGTCATTACCAATTTGAGACTACATTGTCTCTTGCGGGTGCGAATGCAGATTATAGAACAGCAATTAAGCCTTCACAAGAGGGATTAGCTTTAGCATCACTTTATAAAGCATTAGGTGGATCTATCGACACACCTTCTTTTACAGCTAAATATATAGACAAAGCAGCACAAGATTTATTAAAATCTAAGGGCAAGTCTCTTGTTGTTTCAGGTTCTAATGATGTACATGTTCAAGTGCTAGTGAACGCTATCAATGTTTTATTGGAAAATTATGGTAGTACAATAGATTTAAACAATTTTTCTAATTTAGCACAAGGTAATGACGAAGGCTTTAATGCATTTGTTGAGGAATTAAAACAAGGATTAGTTGATGGTGTTATATTTTATAATGTAAATCCAGTCTATTCTCACCCTAAAGGTGCTGATATTAAGGAGGCTTTGAAAAAAGTTCCGTTGACAATTTCTTTTGCTACCACCCTTGACGAGACCTCATCGGAGGTTAAGTTCAATACACCAGATCATCATTATTTAGAATCTTGGGTAGATGTTGAACCTAAAATTGGTTATTATGGTTTGGGTCAACCAACTATTACACCAATTTATAAAACAAGACAATTTCAAGAAAGCTTATTACGTTGGGCTGATATAAATGTAGATTTCTATACCTATATTAGAACTTACTGGAAGTCAAATATTTTTGGTAAACAAAATAATTACGCTTCTTTTGATGATTTCTGGGATAGATCTTTACATAATGGTGTTTTTGAAGCTCCCGTTGATTCTACATCTGCGGTCTCTTTTAGCGTTGATTTATCGGAAACTGCCTCTGCAATTTCATCAAGATATAAGGTGAGTAATTCTACTCTTGAATTGGCTATTTATCAAAAGGCTGGTGTAGGAAATGGAGATGCCGCTAACAACCCATGGTTACAAGAGTTTCCGGATCCTATTACTAAAGCTACTTGGGATAACTATTTGACAATTGCACCTGCATTGGCTGCAAAATGGAATCTTAAAATTTCTCAAGGTAACACCATTAAAGCTGTTCTGAAGGTCGGTAACCAAACAGTAACTGTACCGGTATTAGTTCAACCAGGACAGGCACAAGATACAGTAGGTTTAGCTGTCGGCTATGGAAGAGAAGTTGCCGGTAAAGTTGCAAAAGGTGTTGGTGTTAATGCCTATAAGTTTGTAGATATTCTAGAAGGTGTTAGTCAATTAGCTAACTTTAATGTTACTGTGGAACCAACCACTGAAACTTATCAAATTGCTCAAACGCAAACCCAACAGACTATCATGGGTAGAGATATCGTACAAGAGTCTGTATTGGATAAATATATTAAAAATCCTGCTGCTGGAAGAAAAACAGTAACAGTTCACACTCCGGATAAAGGAGAAGTCCCTGCTAGTTCTTTGTCTTTATGGTCTAAAGCGAAGTGGGATGAAAAAAGAACAAACCATTTCTGGGGAATGGTTATTGATCTCAACTCATGTATAGGTTGTGGATCATGCGTTATCAGTTGTCAAGCTGAAAACAATGTTCCTGTTGTTGGTAGAGATGAAGTTTCCAATAGCCGCGATATGCATTGGATAAGAATTGATAGATATTATTCTACCGATGCTAATACAGAAGATGCCAGTATAGGCAATCTCGCCAAAATGGAAGAAGCCTCTGCAAATCCTAGGGTGGTATTTCAACCTATGATGTGTCAGCATTGCAATAATGCGCCATGTGAGACTGTTTGTCCAGTTTTGGCTACTACACATAGTACAGAAGGTCTTAATCAAATGACCTATAATAGGTGTATCGGAACTAGATATTGTGCTAATAACTGTCCATATAAAGTTCGTAGGTTTAATTGGTTCGCTTATTATGAAAATAATAATTTTGACTACCATATGAATAATGCCTTAGGCAAGATGGTTCTCAATCCTGATGTAACAGTTCGCGCTCGTGGTGTTATGGAAAAATGCTCTATGTGTGTTCAACGTATTCAAGAAGGAAAACTTAATGCGAAAAAGGAAAAAAGAAGACCAATAGATGGTGAAATTGAAACAGCTTGTTCTCAATCTTGTCCAACTGAAGCCATTGTATTTGGTGATATGAATGATACCGAGAGCAAAATCTCTAAACTAATGGCAGAGGAAAAAGAGGCTAGAATGTTCCAAGTATTGGACGAAATCAATACTAGACCATCGGTTTCCTATCTTACAAAAATTAGAAATTTGATCGCTTAATTTATAAAATATTAATAACGGACATATGCAAGTTACATCCTCTGTAAGAGAACCTTTAGTAACTGGGGGTAAAACACTCCACGACGTTACTGTGGACATTTGTAAGCAGGTAGAGGGAAAACCTACTAACCTTTGGTTGTTTTGTTTTGCTTTCTCATTGATTCTTTTAGGTTTAGGTGGTTACTCATTATACACTACTTGGACAGTTGGACTTGGTGTTTGGGGCTTGAATAAAACAGTAGGTTGGGCTTGGGATATTACTAACTTTGTTTGGTGGGTAGGTATTGGTCACGCTGGTACTCTTATTTCTGCCGTTCTTTTATTGTTTAGGCAAAAATGGAGAACTTCAATTAATAGAGCCGCTGAAGCTATGACAATTTTTGCAGTATTTTGTGCTGGTTCTTTTATTTTGATGCACATGGGTCGTACTTGGTTGGCCAATTGGGCCTTACCTCTTCCTAACACATACGGCTCGCTTTGGGTTAATTTTAACTCCCCTTTAGTATGGGACGTATTTGCGATTTCAACTTATCTTTCTGTTTCGGTAGTGTTTTGGTATATTGGTTTAATACCAGATTTGGGTACTATTCGTGATCGTGCCATCAATCCAATTTCAAAGGCTATTTATGGTACATTGAGTTTTGGTTGGAATGGTTCATCTAAAGACTGGTCTAGATATGAAACTGTGAGTTTGGTTTTGGCTGGTCTTTCTACACCACTAGTACTTTCGGTTCACACAATAGTTAGTATGGATTTTGCTACCTCTGTAATTCCTGGATGGCATACTACAATCTTCCCTCCTTACTTCGTGGCTGGAGCTATATTTTCAGGTTTTGCAATGGTATTAACACTAATGTTGGTTATACGAAAAGTATATAAACTTGAGGATTATATTACTATTGCTCACGTAGAATCAATGAATAAAATTATATGTTTAACGGGTTCTATTGTAGGTATAGCCTACATAACTGAGTTTTTTATTGCTTGGTATTCTGGTGTAGCCTACGAAAGTTATGCCTTTATTAATAGAGCAACTGGACCGTATTGGTGGGCATATTGGGCTATGATGACTTGCAATGTAATTTCTCCTCAATTATTTTGGTTTAAAAGTGTTAGAACAAATTTAGTTATAACGTTTATTTTATCAATTATTGTTAACATTGGAATGTGGTTTGAGCGTTTCGTAATTATCGTTACCTCACTACATCGCGATTATTTACCCTCTAGCTGGACAATGTTTTATCCAACTATTT
>JAIYAU010000062.1 GCA_027488865.1 Cytophagaceae bacterium | reverse complement strand
TTCTTTTCCCTTCTTCCCTTACACCTGCTGCGTTTTGGGATTGCAAAGGTAACTGTTTTTTAAACCTTTCCAACTCCATAAACTAAAAAATATTAAATATTTTTAATGAAATTTAGCAATTCTATGTAAATCAAATGATTATATAGAGGAGGCAACTGGGATTTTATATACTGGAACTGTGCTGCAAGGCTCTCCATACATAATGGAGGCTGCATAAGGTAGTAATAGTCGGGTAATTTCTCCATATGCAAAGGATGGGACTGGAAATTTTCCGCACCCTTTAACGACTACTTTTGATTGATTATATTGCGTGAAATCAATTTTTGACAAGGCTTGTTGAAAAAGTGCCTGTTCTAAGGCCAGTTCATTTCCCACAATAACTAAATTAGCATAAGGTGCAATTTTGGAAACCAGTAGCATGTAGGCCCAAGTAGGTAT
Source organism: Cytophagaceae bacterium (assembly GCA_027488865.1). Classification (GTDB taxonomy): domain Bacteria; phylum Bacteroidota; class Bacteroidia; order Cytophagales; family UBA9547; genus JAIYAU01. Next base: position 37,948 of record JAIYAU010000062.1, on the reverse strand, counting down.
AATAGCATCTGCACTACAAATTAATGCTACGTTACAGTCTTGAAATTGACTCCAATCATATTCTTTTATAAATGCTCTGAAATCCTTTTCCTTTAATATAAGTTCTTGCCATAGATTTTGTTTTAAATCATATATAACTCTATGTCCTTTGTGATAGTATTCTTCTAAATCCAAAGAAATAAGTGTACTTTGGGCTACACGATTTGTAATTTTATCCATGAATTAACTTATTAGTTGTAGATAGAACAAATGAGCTGCTACGGAAGTTTACTTGTGCTTACAAATTCCTTTAAATAAAAAGGTTCAAAATATGCAACATCCTCAAACTGATGATCAAGAAATTTGTCGTAGGCTACTTCGCCCATTGCTCGGGCACTGGGATAAATATTGTCCAAAAAATGAATGTTGTGGTTTTCGTCTTGTCCAAATAAACTCTTACACTTAGCTGATCCTGAGCCAAATAATAGTAAGTTATTTGATTTAAATTTTTCAAATGAATTACTCTCCAAAACTAATGCTTGGGTTGGCAGTACTTCCTGAAGTTGACTGTTATATATGGCACAATACACTTCCATTCTTCTTGCGTCCAACATTGGGCAAAATAAATATGAACTATTGATGACTCCTTTGGACACCCCATTGCACATGGCCAAAAGTGTGTTAACCGAAATCAATGGTTTATTTAAAGCTACACAAAGGCCTTTAGCTGTTGAGGTCGCTATCCTCAAACCTGTGTAGGAACCAGGACCCTTAGCCACAGCAATTGCATCCAACTCATTTAGAGAGATTCCTGTGTCTTTAACAATTCTATTAATAAAGACCGTAATTAAATCCGCTGCGGACTTTTGAGCTACTATTTCGTTTGCAAATATTAATACTCCTTTATTATGCAAGGCTACAGAACAAACATCTGCGGATGCATCTATGCTAATTATCACTATTTTACTGAGGTCTTCGTGAGTAATTTTTGGTATTTGGCAGGATCTTTAAAAATATTGATTGCCTCCTTTACATCCTCGTCATTATCAAATGATGCTTCCACAATTCCTTTTTGCAGATAGTATCTCGATACGATTTCCTGTTCTAAAGCATCTTTAATTTCAGCACTAAACTTATTAAGATCTGATTGCTTATTATGAGAAACTTTAGTTTTTAAGGATTCTATTTGTTCTTTAATATCTTCATAGTACTTTTCCTTCTTTGCAGATTCAATAAGTTCATTCATATTTTTTTCTACTTTGGTAGAATAGTCATAGTCTTTACCTTCAATACTCTTTATGAATTCTTTATATTCTTCATCAGAAAGTTTAAATTGTTTGGCAGCACCAATGGTTTTATGCTTGCTTGCATAAATTGTTGCAAAATCAAATAGGTATCCTTTGTTAGCCAAACTTATCAATATTGCAGGTGTCTCTTTTCTAGTAACAACGATATCTGGATCTACTCCTCCCCCATCGAATACAGATCTTCCATTCTTTGTTTTAAATTCAGTTTTGAGTGAATCTGGAATTTTACCAACACTACCGTCTTCATTACGATGAGTATAATCTAAAGCCTGTATACATCTTCCGCTTGGGATATAATATTTTGCGGTAGTTACTTTTAATTGAGAGTTATACGTAAGCGGCCTAGTAGCTTGCACAAGCCCTTTACCATAAGATTTTTGACCTATCAAAACTCCTCTGTCATAATCTTGAATAGTACCACCTACAATTTCTGAGGCAGAGGCACTTCTGCTAGATACTAAAACAACCAACGGCATGTCAATATCCACAGGTTGGTTAAGTGTGGCATAGACCTTATTCCATTCTACTGCCTTTCCTTTAGTACTCACAACCTCTTTGTCTTTTGGAATAAATAAGTTAGAAATGTTAATGGCTTCATTTAACAAACCACCAGGATTATCTCTCAAATCAAAAATAAGACTTTTCATTCCCTTTTCCTTAAGTGCTAGAATTGCATCTTTGACTTCTTTGGATGCATTGGAGGTAAAATCTGTAAGGTGAATATATCCAACCTCGTCATTGACCATGCCATAATAAGGAATATTGTCAATTTTTATTTTTTGACGTGTTAATTCTAGCTCAATGGGTTCGTTAACACCATAACGTTTAATTTTGAGCTTTACCTTCGTATTAGCCTGTCCTTTAAGAAGTTTACTTACGTCATTGGTATTTTTCTCAACCACTTCTACACCATCGACACTAAGTATTTCATCTCCAATTTTTAAACCTGATGTATGTGCAGGGAAACCTTCATAGGGCATTAAAATGGTGGTTTTGCTATTTCGTTTGCCAATTATGGCCCCTATGCCTCCATATTGACCAGTAGTCATAGTTCTATAATCTTCTACCTCATCTTCAGGTATATAGTTTGTGTATGGATCTAACGATTCCAACATGGCATCTATGCCAGTTTTCATTAATTTGTTAGGATTAATATCATCGACATAAAAGTTATTTACCTCTTTAAATAATGTTGCGAATATGTCTAGATTCTTGGCTATTTCGAAGTATTTTTCTGTTTTACCTGTAGAAAAAGAAAATAGACCAAAAGCTACAAAAAGTACTATTAATGAGGTTGATATTTTTCTAACCATTAGAATTGAGGAATTTAAGAATCTTTGTTGATAGAGACCAAGCAAGTATCAAAGGTATCTGTTAAACGTTTTAATGCGAGTTTTAGTTTTTTTTGAAGAGAAAAAAAATCAAGTTGTTCTTTAGAAACAAATACCAGCGCTAGGTTACTAATTTGTGGTGTTGTTAGAAGCATTTCCTTCTCAAGACGATAGGCTTCTCTCAAATGCCGAATTATTTTGTGCCTATCAACTGATTTTTTGAAATTTCTTTTTGAAACTGAAAATAGCACCTTAGGAACATCTTTATTAGTACCATCGATGAGGTAAACTATTTTAATAGGATGTAAAAAAATAGAGCTTCCTTTCGAAAAAAGAAGCTTAATTGTCTTGTCGCTTTTTAGTTTATGTTTTTTACCTAAAGAAAAATCACTAATTTTTTCCATAAGATTGTGCATTACATAAACATTTACCAGCTTAAGGGCTAATAAATTTATCTTTTATGTTGCTTCTCAGAAGAAACAGAGAGTTTTTTTCTACCTTTTTTTCTTCTAGCTGCAAGAATCCTACGACCGTTAGCAGTAGCCATTCTTTCTCTGAACCCGTGTTTATTTCTTCTTTTTCTTTGAGAAGGTTGGAAAGTGCGTTTCATTATTGTTTAATTTTGAGCCTGCAAAGATAGAATAACGAATTATAAAAGCCAAATTAAATTTTAATTAGTTTATGCTATTCGCTTTAAACAACTTTTAACATCTATTTCAACTCAGAAGCTAAAATATCCTTTGTCCAAAGTTGTTTACCGTCTTTGTCAAAAACAGTTATTTTAATAGTGCGGGTTGCCTTTGGTCCAACAAAGTCTAAGGTGGCGAAATTTTGCCCAACTGTGCCCGTTCCTGACACACGAAGCGCATTTTCTTCTTTGAGTTCTTCCGGTCCTCCAGCAGTTAATGCTGACACTGTTAAATCATAGATAGGATAATTATTTGGTCGTTCCAATTTTGAAAGTTCGGTATGATGCCTATCTCCAGATAGAAAAATTACACCTTTAATATTGTTCAATTCAATCGCATCAAGTAATTGTTTTCTTTCTTTTTCATAATTGCTAAAGTTTTCATATTTCTTTAACGGATTTAAGGTTTGTCCACCTATGGCAATAAATTTAAAAGTAGCTTTACTTGAGGTTAATGCGTCGATTAGCCAGTTAAGTTGCTCCTTGCCCAACATGGTGCTATCAATTCCGGTTCTTTTTTGAGGGCTTCTAAACCATCGGTTATCAAGGATAAAAAACTGAGCATCACCCCATTCAAATTGTGAGGTAATGCCACCAAGATTGTGAACTCCAAAGCTTGGATTGCACCAAAAAGTTTTGAAAGCATCAAGGGTTGTATTTTTATTCCAAAAGCTACGGTCAGAGTCGTTAGGTCCATAATCATGGTCATCCCAAATAGCATAGTTGTGTACGCTTCCAAATAATGATTGCATTTCAGGCGTCGAACGAGTGTGAGTATACCGCGCAAAAACGCCTGTCCGAGAATTCCAGTCTGATTCTCGTAAGTATACATTGTCCCCTAACCAAAACATGGCGTCGGGTTTTTTTTCATATATACTTGTAAATATTTTATAATCAGCACCATATCCTTTGCCAGGACGATCATACTCTGTTTGATTAATATATGAACAGCTTCCCAAGGCTAGTTTAAAATCTGGTGCATCAGTTCTAAACAACCAAAGTTTAAGTGTTTGAAATTCTAAAGGATAAGGTCGCACAACCTTTTTATTGTTGATATATAATTCATAAGAATATTTGGTACCGGGCTCTACTTTATCGGCGATAAGCTTGGTAGCAAAAGCATACTTTTTATCAGTTTTAATTGTTTCTGTTTCCATCTTTTTTGTTGGATTGGACTTATCAAAATAAATAATTTTGACATCAGCAGCCTCCTTCGTTTGAACCCAAAGACAAACCTCTTTCATTTCGGCATACCCCACCATTGGTCCCGATTGCAACAGACTGGATTGTGCGAATACAAAATTGAAAGAAATGAGGATTAAAAATAATAAGTTTTTCATGTTTTAAAATAATAAAAAATAAAAGTAGTCTTTATTTTTGAGGATAATATTAATGAATTGTTAAGATTTGGGGATTAATAAAAATCTTTCTTAGGAGTTCGATTAAAAAAATTTCAAAACTAGTGATGACCTTGGTGCAATTATTACATTAAGGAAGTGAAAAAACTTTTATAGAATGAAAGACGAAGATTTAATCAATCGCCTCAAAACAGGAAAGGTACAACAAGGGCTTGCACAACTCTATCGTTATTTCCCTAAGGTGCGCCAGTTTGTGAAGCGAAATGGCGGTACTTCAGAACAAGCAAATGATATTTTTCAAGAGAGCTTGTTGGTATTACTTGAAAAGACGAATCAGCCTGACTTTATACTTACTGCCTCGCTGGATACTTACTTATTTAGCATTTGTAAATACAAATGGAAAGCTGAACTCATTAAGCTCAACAGATACGTAAACTTTGATTATGAACTTGTTGACTTAGGAGATACCTCAGATGAGAAACGCTACCATTTGGCAGAACAGGCATTATCCAATGTCGGTGAACGCTGTTTAGAAATCTTAAAAAGCTTTTATGTATTACACCTAAGCATGCAGGAGATTGCATCAAAAATGCAGCTTAAGACAGAAGAAGTGGCAAAAAACCAAAAATACCGCTGTTTGGAAAAAGCCCGCCAAAACTACTTAAAACTTACTATTTCAACTAACTAGAATACCAAGACCATGCATGATAATCAAGCAATGTTGGAAAGGATCGAGCGATATTTGATGAAAAACATGTCAGAAGATGAAAGATCGACCTTTGAGGAAGAATTAGAAAAAGATGGGAATCTAAAATCACAATTAAACCAAATGCAAGACTTATTGATGGGTCTTAACAGAATCGCCTTCAAAGTACACATTAAAAAAGCGAAGCAATACTACAAAAACTTGATAACACTGAAGTATGTAGGGATTGCTTTGGCTGGACTGGTTGCAATAGCTAGTATCTATTGGGCGATTCATATCTACTTGGTTCCTAGTACAATCGGTCAAAAAAATGAGCAGAATGGAACAGAACCAGAAGTAGTTTATCAGGAGATAGTTACTAAAGATTCCATTTCAATCAAGACTCAATTATTTAAAATTGACACAGAAGCTAATGCGGTGATCGAATCAGAAAGCGGAATTATTGTTGGTATACCTAAGTCTTGCTTATTAGATAATCTAGGTAAGCCAGTGAATGGACAAGTTTTTATTGGACTACGAGAAGCCATAACACCCGCTCAAATCGTCCTAGCGGGTTTGGAGACTAAAAATGGGAATAACATTTTGGAAACAGGAGGGATGTTTCATTTATCAGCATACCAAAATGGAGTTGAGTTGCAACTGGATTCTACAAAACCAATTATTGTCAAAGTGCCAACTTCAGAAGAAAAAGAAGGTATGCAATTGTATAAAGGTGAAATCACAAAAGAGGGAGGAGTAAATTGGGTAGATCCTAAACCATTGGATCAATCACTAATCCCTGTTGATATTCTTTCATTAGACTTTTATCCACCAAGACTCATCCCTGCTATGAAGCAACATGGTCTTTACAAAACAGATAAGACATACACAGATAGTATCTATTATGCTCTTTCAACAGAACTGGGCCAGAAACCTATCTCAGAAGGTGATTCTTATAATGACTTTAAAATTGTAGGTATTGCAGGTGCTACAATAAAAACAATTTGGGATAATAAATTTAACAACACCTTGCTCGCAACGAACGATTTTGAATATCGCTTAAAACTTCTTCACAACTCCTGTAACGATGAGGCAAGCTATGACTTTACCAACGACGTTCTCAACTTGTATATTAATAATTTGGACAAGAATCTTTATGAAATTGATTTGATGGCTGCGAAAGTATTGAGAGGCCCGTTAAAGCGTCAGTTTGAATCACTAGCAAGATTGAAAAAAGGAAAACTGGAAGTATCTAAAGGTTTGGCAGCAGAATTAGGAGTTTATTTTGCTAAACGTCGGCTTATGAACGAAAAGATTATTCAAGAGGCACGTAACTCTTACTTGGTCAACTACAACAAACAATTGCACGACTTCAATGTCTCAAAGACCCTATCGAGAGATATAATTGCAGAAAACGCTCAAAAAGCAACCCTTCATGATATTGAAGTAAACCGTAAAAATGTAGCCAAACAACTGGGAGTCAATAGCAACCTTAATATACAAGTAATGCTCACAAACCAAGAAGAAGGCATACAAACTTATACAGCCAGAGTGTACAGTTTTGGCTGGAATAATATCGACCGTGCACTATCTGAAGTAGTAATAAATGCAAGTCTGTCCAAAACCAATATTAAGATACAGATAGGGGGTAAAACGTCAAAGATCATTTATAATGACTTAAAATTGACTGTTAAGCATAAAGAAAATTTCGAAAAGATTTCATCCTACCTCATACCTTCCAATGCCAATTGTTTTATTAAAATGCAAGAACAAAAGCCCTACTATACGGATCAGATGAATGCTGACATTCAATACCAAACGGTGGTAATTGGAGAATCAAATGGCAAGCGTTATTTTAACCAGACCAAAAAGCAAAAACCAGGTATATATGAGGTAAAATTAAAGGAAACAAGTATTGACGAAATTAAAAAGGTATTAAATGGTCAAAGTTTAAAACTTACAAATTTGTTTCATTCATTTGAAGTAGAAGCCGAAGTCTTAGCAAAAGCAAAAGAATTTAAAAAGGCGAAGCAGGCTCAAGAGGTGTTTTGTCGATTGCAAAAAGATGTTTTTCCATGTGTAATGCGTAGATCTGAGATAGATGGCAAGGCACTCTTTGAATACAATTGTAAATCATGTCATGCCATTAACCATCAGGTGGTCGGGCCTGCGCTACGAGGTGTCTCTACACGACATTCAAGGGAATGGATCGTAGAGTGGGTTAGCAATCCTCAAGGCATGATTTCCAAAAAGGACCCTGACGCCGTAAAACTTTATGAACAATACAAAACAGCTGGTGTAATGTCTGCATTCTTTTCAAATCTGGAGCCTTTTGAACGTGATCACACTATTGAATCAATCATAAACTATATTGATGGGTGCACCACTTCTGATGAACAACTAGAAAATGTTCAACCCAAACTTGATGTTTCCGACACCCTTAAGAAAATAAGAGTAAGATTTGGGTTTTAAGTTTATATAGTTTCTTGATTTTTAATCATAGTACTTACAAATCGAATTTTATCGTAAGAATAACGTTGATTTAAGTGCTCAAAAACAGGTTTTAACTGATTGTTAGGGGCATTTACTTCTTTAATTGCTTTGGCGATTTCCGTTTGCTCAATATCAGTAACAAATTGGTTAATATCTATTTGGTAACCTTTTGAATACAATAAAATCAGATGAGAATAAATTGTATTCACGTTAACCTGCCGTATTTGTGAGATTTCTTCGACTGTTTTACCTTGTTTGTAATGGTCGTAGGTAATCAAGTAAGTAGATCCTTCAATAACCACTCCCGCGTTACTCTGTTGATTTACAACAGAAATAACTTCTTGAAGGAATGCTTCGCCATATTTAGCTAGTTTCACCTCTCCCACTCCATCTATCTCACGAAAAGCACTTGGTGTAACAGGCTTTTTTTGAACAATTTGAAGCAAAGTAGCGTCGTTAAAAATTGCGTACGCCGGCACCTTAATTTCATTTGCAAGCCGTAATCTTAATTGTTTGAGGTTATCCAACAACTTTTCTTCAAAGGATACTTTGAGACTTTTAGAACTGTTTGTGAGACTTTCTTCCTCCATTTGCTTATTTTTTTCAAATGGACTGGAATATTTAGATAGATTAACAGACTTTTCACCTTTTATAACCTCCCAACTGGCTTTGTTAAGTTTGTAGGTATGATGGTCGTCGTAGGCTATGTCCATAATGCCAATGTTGAGCATTTGAGTTAAATAATCTACCCATTCCTCATATTTAAGTTCTTTACCGACACCAAACGTCTTTAATAAGTTGTATTGGTGTTGTTTAATGTTTTGTGTAAAATTTCCTTTTAAGATCTCTATAAGGGTAGACATTGATAATCTTTCGTTGGTTCGGGCAATGGCCGAGAGTGCCATTTGTGCCCAAGTTGTACCATCAATATAGTTTCTGGGAGATTTACAAATATCACAATTGCCACAGTCTTTATTGGTTTCCTCGTTAAAGTAGCTAAGAAGAATTCTTCTTCGGCAAATACTTGTTTCACAATATTGTTTTAATCTTTCAATTTTAGCAATTTGTAATTGCTTACGCTCTGGATCTGTTGCATCGATCATATCCATTTGCATAACAAAATCCCTGTAGGAATAAAACAGTAGGGTTTCTGCTTGCAGCCCATCACGACCTGCTCGCCCAATTTCTTGATAAAAGCTCTCAATGTTTTTTGGCAAGTTGTAATGTACTACCCACCTAACATTCGGCTTATCTATTCCCATGCCAAATGCGATAGTGGCACAAATCACCAGTGTTTCATCTTTTATAAAGGCCTCCTGCACTTTAGCACGTTCTGCAGGTGGCATACCTGCATGGTAAAACTCAACTTTATGACCTTTGGCCCTTAAGTCAGCTGCAACCTGTTCGGTTGACTTCCTACTTAAGCAATATATTATTCCTGGTTGCCCCTTTTTCCTTTGCATAAAATCAATCAATTGCTCCATTCGCTTTCTACCAATACGAACATTGAGACTAAGATTGGGTCTATCAAAGGAGGAAATAAATATTTGTGCATCAGGCATCTCTAACTGAATAAGAATATCCTTTCTTGTTAGTTTGTCTGCAGTGGCTGTTAATGCAATTAGAGGTAAATTAGGAAACAAAGCCCTTAATTCTTTTAATTGTGTGTATTCTGGCCGAAAATCGTGCCCCCAAAAAGAAACGCAGTGTGCTTCGTCAACGGCGATTAGGCTTAAATCCAGTTTCTTGAGAAAATTTAAAAACGACGGAGCAAGAACTTTTTCAGGGGAAACATACAGTAATTTCAATTGATTGTTCAATAACAAATCAGCAATACGTCTTGTATCGCTGGCATCAAGGCTACTATTAATATATTCCGCTGCTATTCCGTTAGCCTTAAGATTTTCCACTTGATCTTTCATAAGCGAAATTAGTGGTGAGATTACCAAGGTAAGCCCTGGGAGTAAAAGTGCAGGCAATTGATAACACAAAGACTTGCCACCACCTGTAGGCATTAGTACCAATGCGTCAGCGCCGTTCAAAATGGTATCTACAATTTCAGCTTGCAAAGGCCTAAATTGATCGTAACCAAAATATTTTTTTAAAACTTGAAGTTTATTCATATTTAAGTATAGGTATTAATAATAAAGCAAGATAATGATAGAGCTTCCTTGTGATCATTATATGCTAATTGTTCAACAGCGTTTGTAAACTTAAGCCTTTGCAACTGAAGCCTTCAAATTGCGAAGTGATCAGTATGAAAAGATATTGGTAAAAACACTTTTGGCAAAGTAACAAACGCCTTTCAATTTTACAAACTCGCTTTTGCCACCTAAATCACCATGAAATCATTTCACCACCTTTGCTTTGGTGGGCTGGGTAGATAATTTTATCAGGAAAGAATGCAGATTTTATGTAGGATAATTGTTGATACTGCCTGTAGAAAAAGTGCTGCATGCCTAGTGCATTTTAAGTTGCCATGCGTAATGGCAAGAGGTTGGAGGAGCTATTGCACGTTTAATAGCTGGCTCAATTATCATCCCTATATTCCGTAGACGCTTTTCAGATGTCTACGGTAAAGGGAAATATTGTTTATCTGTATTTTTCTAAAATTTTTTGTTCATTCGTTTTTCATATTTCAACATGTGGCCATTTCCAAGCATAGTAGATAATTAGACAAAGAAGTGCAACTTCTATAGCTGCTGCTAAATACATATGCACCCAAGCCTCTCCTACCAAATTAAACAGCATATAAGGAATAAATATTGTGGCAACAATGAGGTTTGTCCAACGATTTACTTTAGCTGGCAGGGCTACTGAAAGGAAAATCATCAGTGTTGGAATGGCTACAAATATCATTGCTACCAGTAAAAAGACATACGAAATGTCAAATACAAATACTTTTCCAACCAAAATATCCTTTAGAGTACCTGGCATATATAAATGAAAATAATCTACATAAATATAGAGAAACATAAAACTTGTCCATATCGTGGCAAGCTTAAGTTTTACGTTAATCTTGATGTCTGACAATGTATTGTGAGTGCTCATAATTTGAAAATTAAACGATTTATAAATTAAAAATTATATCCAATATTAAGACCTGGTTCGGGGAAAATGAACTTAGACCATTTATCGTCTAGCTGTTTAAAACCAACAGGCAATTCTGTATGATAAGCACGATGCGTAACACATATTGAAGGTTGAAAGTAGAATTTGTCTTTAAAAAGTTTAATATGATAACCAATACGGTATGAATTGAAGATCTGAAAACCATCGTTAATTTTTTTGCCGTTATCGTTGGTAAAAAGTTGCCAAGTAGGCATTACATCTAGTTGAGCATACAAACCTTTCCAAAAAAAACGTTGATAAGAAACGGTGACACCAATCTCTCTTACATAACCCGGAAATTTTTCTTCTGGTTTTTTGTAAGCATCGTTTAGGAAGGGGTGAATACCATTAGGCCATGCATATCTCCACGTTTTTGGAGAGATTATGATTACGTCCTTTCCTGTGATCCGATAACCTAAGTCGAGTTGAACAAAGTTTGGTGGGTTCTCAGTGTCAAAATTTCCCAATAAGACAAATAAAGATGTACCCACAAAACACTTTTTATAGGTGCTGTCAGTTTTTGCATATTGTGCATTAACTTGTAGAGAGCAAACCAATACTAATGTAAATTCGATCCATAAAATTTTCTTTTGCATTTCATTTCTATTTTGATGTTAAACGATAATGCAAAAGTAAATGGGCGAGATTGCTCAACTCGTTCACTTAAGTTAAGAAATACACTCTAGCTCTTTTTTTCAAGTATTCTTGCTCTAAGTCTGCTCAATGATTGAGGTTTCATGCCTAAATAGCTCGCTAGTTGGTATTGGGGAACACGTTGAATAAGGTCTGGTCTATTTTGAAGTAAGTTAAGGTATCGTTGTTCGGGGGAAGAAGTCTTAAACTCGTCAAAATCTATGCGCTGTTTGGCCAACAATTCTTCCGAAAACATTCTGCACATGATATCAAATTTTGGAAATTTACTGTTTACTTCTTCTTCCATTTCAGAATTGGAAACTAAAAGTAAGGAGTCTTCTAAACAACTTATATAATTTTCGGATGGAGTTTTGTTAATAACACATGGAGGAGTGAATGCTTCCATTTCGGTATAAAATGCAGTTGTTTTTTCTTCACCCTCCATAACATAATATGTACGAATACAGCCTTTTAGTACAAAGTAACTTTCCTTTGAATTTTGTCCTTCTTTTAGTAAAACTGTTCCTTTTTTTACCGAACGAAACAGATCCAAAGAAAGTAAAGCGTTCTTTTCATCATTAGATAGAGAAATATATTTTGATATGAATTCAAATAGTAAGTCTTGCATTATTTTATGTTATAATCCGTTAGTACTTGCCCGAAATGTACTTCTGTGAAAACACTTACAAACTTCTTGCAAAATAGTTAAAAAACTATTGGCACGGAAGTATAAAAATAATTATCCTTAAAATCAGGTATAATCCTAATAATGAATTACTTAGTTCTTAACTGTAGATACCGAAATAGGTCCAAAGGTATACCCAAGGGGTCGTAGACCTAAGGCTTTGATTCAAGATATCAAGAAGGTTGCTACGAAAATTGCAGAAAAAATAACTAATCGGAAAGAAAGGTTAGGAAATTATAAGCAATAAATGGTTGGAAAGGATGGTCAAGACTTGTAAACCTCGAAATGATTAATATTAGAAATGTACAATTATAAGGTTCTTGGATGATTCTCGGAAGATGCTTGGAAGATGCTCGGAAGATAAAAACGGAGGTTTTAGTCCGAAAATCATGGAAAAGTACAAAAAAGAGATAAGAATTGAGAATTGTAAATGGTAAATTGAGAATACAGACAAATTAACTGAGTGCGTTTGAAACACCTTTGTAGATTATTTTTAAAAAATAGCTGAGAATTGTAAATTGTATATAAACCAATAAGACCATCTAGTTTATACGCTCATTAATTATCAATTATTCCTTCCTTGTCTCAAGCTTAGTCAAGGTTCAATTGGGGTTTTACTAAAATAACTTCCTCTTTATCAACAACCACCGCGCCTGGGGCACTTCCTTTAGGTTTTCTTACATATTTCTTAAAGGTGTACATTACCGAAGCCAACGATTCACTTTTAGATTTAGAATAATATGCGGCTATTTCCGCAGCCTTTTCAATAATTTTTAAAGAAATGGTTTTGCCAGATTGGTGTTTAATAACTACATGAGAGCCGCTAACGTGCCTCGCATGCAGCCAAATATCGTCTTTAAAGGCATATTTTTGAGTAAGAATGTTATTGTTTTCAGAATTTTTTCCCACTAATATCACAAAGCCCTCATAATTGAATACCTTAAAGAGATCATTCACATTAGGCTTATCACTTGTACTAGTAATTGTACTTCCTTTAACAAATTGCCTAAGTTCTCTAAGATCATTCAAATTATTGATAGCCGATATAGTTTCTAACAAATCGCTTTTTTGTTTTTGTTTTAATAAAATAGTTTCCTGAAGCTTTTCTACCTCCTTCCATTCATTCTTGGACTTTTTATAATAGTTGTGTGCGTTGGCTTGCGGGGTTAAATTTTTATTAAGACGTATGGTAATTTCTTGCTCCTGATAGAAGTCAAATAATGTTACTTCACTCACACCTTTAGGCACTTGGTGAAGATTTGCCATAATTATATTGGCTATTTCGTCATTTTTTCTTCCAAGTTTTAGTATCTCTAATTTGGGATTGGCATTTTTAATGTAGGAATCAATCCGTATTATTTGCTTATTTAGCTGTGCCATTGCCTCCTTCTTTTCCTTAGAGAGCTGATAATCTCGTAGATATGCCTGCGCATACAGGTTGGTAGCTTCAATAGGATTACGAGTTTTAAACAAAACTGTACCAAGCGGTAGAAGACTTAAATATGGAATTTCGTCAAGTTCAATTATATAATAATGGGAGGTAGTTTCAAGTTTATAAACTAAATCAATTACGTGGTTCCATTGAGTCTGTAAATCAATTGCTGTAGATGAAGGTAACGTTGATAAGGCTATTTTACCCAAAGTGGGATAAATTTTATTCAGCTGACCTTCGTTGTCGATAAAATTTTCTAGTGTTTGATCTATAGGTCGGTCATGTGCGTGTAGTTCTATCAATTCATCTTGTTTTAGTTTTTGGTTAAAAGCTTGTAGAAAATGTTCTCCTCTATAAATCAAAATATTGCCTTGTCTCCCGTATAATTTAAAAACCATAGTTAGAGAATTGGTTAACAAAAATTCAAAACTACGTTCATTTTTATGCTGTCTTGCACCAATTACCTCACAGCCTATTAACACTTGTAATACGTCGGCACTATTGGTTTTAGCTCGATGAAAAGTAGTGGGCAGGCTCAACAACGTGAAATGAGTTGTAAGCGCCACTTTTAAATAAAAATCTTCTTCGTTTTTGTTAAAAACAATTACAACTTCATCCTTTTCCTGACTAAAACAAGATGATATTTTGGCATTTAGCAAAAGGTTCGCAAGTGCTGCGCTTAATTTTTGGAGAAAATAGTAATTATTATGCAATGTTTAGTTAGAATTAACTACCAAAGTTAACCATAAGAAAATTAAGGAAACTTAAAAAAATGGACTTATTTGGATAGTTGTTATTGATCTATAACTTTGAGTTACTCAAAATATCTAATTTGATTAAACAATACATGAAGGTTATAATTCAAAGAGTTTCAGTTGCGCAGGTGGTTGTTAATAAAATAATCATTGCAGAAATAAATAAAGGTTTACTTGTTTTGCTAGGTATAGCGCCAACTGACTCAGAAAAGGAGGCAATCGCTCTAAGCAAAAAAATAACACAATTAAGAATTTTTGAAGATATAGAGGGTAAAATGAATCATTCTGTAAAAGAAATTGAAGGTGAAATCCTTTTGGTAAGTCAGTTTACGCTTTTTGCGAATACACATAAAGGCAACAGACCCTCATTTACAAATGCGGCAAAACCCGAAATAGCCGTTCCACTTTATGAAAAAATGATTTCGCAGTTGGCCATTGACATGAATAAACCTATAAAAACTGGGCAATTCGGTGCTGATATGCAAGTAACATTGGTAAATGATGGCCCAGTGACCATCATAATTGACACCGATGAACTGTAACTTACCTGCGCTTCTGTCCAGTTTTGAAAAATTAAACGTAATTTTGCGTACTTATGGAAATATTAACTATAAAAAAAGGGCGTGAAAAATCACTCATGAACAAGCATCCATGGGTGTTTAGCGGTGCGATACTCCAAGCGCCTAATTGCGAAAATGGCGCAATAGTAGCTGTAAAGGATAGTGTAGGAAACAGCTTAGGGTTAGGTTTTTGGGATGTAGACAGTCAAATTAGTTGTAGGCTTTTCCACTTTGGTTCATGGAAAAATGTTGAAATAAATAATACTTATTGGATTGAAAAACTGGAATCTGCATATAATTTACGAAAAAAGTTATTAACCAAAAACACCAATGTCTACAGATTATTGTATGCTGAAGGGGACTTTTTGCCAGGGATTATTGTTGATGTTTATAGTGAGGTGGCAGTTATTCAATTACTTACTCAAGGTGCGCTCTCACTAGAAACTGTTTTAATTGATTTTTTAAAACAGAAGGAATTTAAATATTTCTATCTAAAAAGTAATAAAATAGCCAATAAAAAGAAGGTTAGCGAAGAGCGTTGGATAGGGCCGCAACCAGAGGAAGAAATTATAGTTAAAGAAAATGGTGTTTTGTTTGCAATAAACGTTGAAACTGGTCAAAAAACTGGATTTTTTATTGATCAACGAGACAACAGACTACTTTTATCAACGATTTGCAAAGATAAAACTGTACTTAATACCTTTAGTTTTACAGGTGGCTTTAGTCTTTATGCGTTGTTAGGTGGCGCAAAACAGGTAATTTCTGTAGATATTTCTGAAGATGCAATACTCGCATGCGATAAACAAGTTGAGATTAATAAGTTTAAAAACCACAAATCAGTTATTGCAGACTGTTTTGATTATCTAAGAACCGACACAAATAAATACGATATTATTATTCTTGATCCACCAGCATTTGCCAAAAGTGCTGACAAGATCCAGAATGCCACGAGGGGATATAAAGAATTAAATATGCTAGGAATTAAAAAACTTAATCCTGGGGGTATATTACTTACTTTTTCATGCTCTCAGCATATTGATAAATTTCTATTTCAGAAAATAGTATTTGGAGCGGCAGCAGATGTCGGAAAAAATGTAAGAATTATTCAATTTCTTTCACAACCGTTTGATCACCCTATAAACATTTATCATCCTGAAGGAGAATATCTTAAAGGCCTGTTATTATATGTGGAATAGGAATATTAATAGAAGCCAATTCCATAATATTACCAATTTTTACACCAACCTTTATTTATTAGAATTTAGATTTAAAAGTGGCATAATCCGATAAATCTACAGCACCCTTTTTACAACCTTGTGCAGTTGCATCTTTGTTTATGTTTTCAACCCTATTTTCTGGATTTGGATGAGTACTTAAAAAATCTGGGGTATTGCTACCAGATCCTTCAGCTATCAACTTCTCAAAAAAACCAGCAGCTCCTGCACAGTTATAGGTTGTGCCAGATAAATAATTTACAGAATATTCATCTGCCTGACTTTCATTAGTTTTAGAGTATTGAAGAGTTAGTAAATTTTTTGCAATTTCAGTTAACATTCCTTGATTCTTACCCAAAACAATTTCAAACAAAATACCAATACCATACTGTGTTGTCATGGCATCTGTGCTATGTCTAAGATCGGCGTGGGCGATTTCATGACCAAGTACCCCCGCAAGCTCATCACCATTACTTAAATATTTGATTAAGCCAGTATATATATAAATGTACCCGCCAGGAGTGCAAAATGCGTTTAGCGTGTTATCATCTTTTATTATTTTAATTTCCCATAAAAATTTATCTTTTAGTGTCACTTGGCCTGATGCTAAAATTTTGTTTCTCATTGCCTTAATATAATCATATTCGTATTTATGAGCGGCATCATCGGGAATAATCGGATAAGTTACTGGATCGGCCTCAATCTCGGCTTTTACTTTAGCTCCAAGCTCGATATCATCGTTAATACTAAAAATATTAACCCCTCCCCCAGGAGATTTACTGCATGTACTAAATAATAAACTACCAAGTACCAAGATTGTTAGAATAGCTATTTGTTTCATTAGTTTTAATATTATTGTTACAAAAATACTAAATTGAGAATTATTTTGTCATTAGTTGTTACAAAGTAAAATTCATTTTAAACTTAATTATTTTCTACTTATAAATTTTAATCATGAGGTTTTATAAAATTCTAATAATAATCTACCTATTCTTTCAATTTCCACTTTTTTCACAAGATTTTGTAATTAAAAATGCCACTATCCACACTGGTACGGGCAGAGTTATTACGAATGGTTACATTATAGTGAAAGCAGGCATAATTGTTAAAGTGGATAGCACCATTTTAGACACAACAGCTTTAAAGGTCATAGACGCTCACAATCAGCATCTTTATCCTGGCTTAATTGTACCCTATTCTACAGTTGGACTTAGAGAATTAGATGCAGTAAGAGCAACCCTTGACTATAATGAGACCGGTGATTTAAACCCAAATGTAAGATCAATTGTAGCGTATAATACCGATTCAGAATTAATAGGTACCTTAAGATCAAACGGCATTTTATTTGCCCAAACTACACCAATGGGTGGATTAATAAGTGGACAATCGTCTGTAGTGAAATTACAAGGTTGGAACTGGGAAGATGCTGCATACAAAACCGACATTGGTGTGCACCTTAATTGGCCTATCAAATATATTGGTTTTGGATGGTGGGAAGATGCCGGACAGCCAAAAAAGAATGAATTAAGAGATAAACAATTGGAGGAAATTGACAAAATTTTTTATGACTCCAAAGTTTATTTTAATGACAAAAACCATGAGATCACCAATCTAAAACTAGAGTCGATGATAGGCTTTTTTGATGGCTCCAAAAAATTATTTATATATGCTGAACATAGCAAAGATATTGTAGAATCGGTGTTATTTGCCCAGAAACATGGTGTTAAAAATATAGTAATTGTAGGAGCCAATGATTCTGAAAAAGCCATTCCATTTTTGGCAGAACAACATATTCCTGTAATATTTACTAGAACCCATACCCTCCCTGCCAATACCTACAGTCCTGTAGATCAAATATATAATTTACCAAGTCTTTTTAACAAGGCAGGTATTTTATATTGTTTAAGTTATATAGGAGATATGGAAGTAATGGGAACCAGAAATTTACCTTTTACCGCAGGTAGCACGGTTAATAGTGAACTCAATAAAGAAGAGGCCTTAAAATCAATAACTTTGAATACGGCTAAAATTTTAGGAATCGATCAATTCACTGGTTCCATAGAAGTCGGAAAAGAAGCTAATATAGTAATATCAAAAGGAGATATCTTAGATGTAAAAACCAATAATATTGAGTACGCATTTATAAAAGGATTAGAAATAAATCTTATTGACAAGCACAAAACATTATACAAAAAGTATAACGAAAAGTATAATTTGAAATAATCATAAGATATTAGAAATAAACTTTTTATACCTCCAACCGTCAATAACAAATAAATGCG
Source organism: Cytophagaceae bacterium (assembly GCA_027488865.1). GTDB lineage: Bacteria > Bacteroidota > Bacteroidia > Cytophagales > UBA9547 > JAIYAU01. The sequence goes on along the minus strand of JAIYAU010000062.1, from coordinate 19,435 downwards.
CCTTCACAAGAATAAATTAAATGATTGACTTATTGGCAAAAAAATTGTAAACTTGACGTAAAAATAGCTTATGAAATCTTCACAATTATTAGTTTTATTGGCCTTGTCTTTGGCTACGTGTCTAACTTCTTTTAAAAATAAGGATGATGATAAATTGGATGTAAAAGAGTCCAAAGAAATACAGGCCAATGAGGTGTTTATGGTCGATGTAAAAAAAAGTAAACTAGAATGGTTTGCAAAAGGTGCCACCAAACAACATAATGGTACGGTAGATTTTAAATCGGGTAACATGCAAATAGACACCAAGCAGATTAAGACTGGTTTTTTCTATTTCGACATGAAATCAATCAAAAATAGTGATATTAAAGACGAAGGTTTTAACAAACAATTGGTAGATCACTTAAAAGGTGAAGATTTTTTTCATGCTACTAAATTTACGCAAGGTACTTTTAAAATAACAAAAGCTACAAGGTTAGACGTACCTGAAGGTCAACTAAACTATACCATAGTGGGAGATTTGACAATAAAAGGTATAACGAAATCAATTGAGTTTCCAGCGCTGGTAGCTTTTAGTAAAAAATCTGTTACTACCAAGGCGGAAGTAACCATTGATAGAACCAACTGGAATATTACCTATAACTCAGGTAATTTTTTTAAGGATTTAGGAGATAAGCTTATAGAGGATAAAATAACTTTAAAATTCAACGTAGTGGCGGAAGTAAAGTAGCATAAAATCAAAAGCGGGAATAAATGGCATTGTTGCCAATTGTTCTCGCTTTTGATTTTATGCAAAACTACCAATTACAACTTTTTGAACCCATTTTTCGTAATATCAAAGCAGATTGAAATCTTTAATGATAAAACCATGAGATTTCAAGATGAATTTTTTAGCTATCTGATATAAACTATATTTCTAAATATTGACCAAAATAATTAAACACACTATTAATTCATTAATGAATAAAAATCTATTAGTTGCTTTAATTGTAGGGATCCTCTCGTTCTCAAGTTCAGCATTACTTGCTTTGCCTAGTGACTCAACCAAGGTTTTGGTGATTGATGAAAACAGCAAACCTGTGGCAGCCATAGAAGTTCTGGTAGAAGGTTTTAACAAAATAAAAACCAACCAAAATGGAGTGTCCAGCTTATATACACCCAAAAAGCTTTTGATGCCCTTTGATGTAGAAATAGAGTCAAAATTTTATGAAATTGATAATTTTAGTTACGACGACCTTACTGGTTTGATAGAGATTACGGTTAAAAAAATACTTTTAGCCAATAAGGAAGTATTTGTAACTTTTGTAAAACCAGACTTCAAACCTTACACAAGTTTAAGCATTAATTATTTAAAAGACAGCTATATGACCAACGCAAAAGGTCAAATAATATTGCCATATTCTAAATTTAATCCTGATGGTCTAATTATACAAGGTATGGAAGTTAATAAAGTGACTTCTTTCGAAAATACTTACACCGTTACACTATCACCTGTAGAACAAGATAAAGACTTTGATTTGGCTTTAGCCAATTTAAGCCAATCCCAATTAAACGATCTTAGCTTCAAGAAATATCAAATTGAATTTGAAATAATTTCAAACGACATTATTAAGGAGCGAGTAATGTTAGTAGAAAGTAATAATAAAATAAGATCTGAAATTGAGCTAATTACTAAAAGACTACAAAATGAAAAAAACCTTACCACGCAGCAACGTGCTGAATTAAGGAATTTTATTGGAAATTTGGAACAATCGATGGTTGAAAATTCAGAAGCATATAAACGCTCTGAACGCAAGGCACTTGCACTTATCAATAAAATGCGCGATGTGGTAGTACAACGCGATTCTATCAATTTGGCTACCATTAACCAGCTAAAATTACTAGAGAAAAAACGTATTGAAACAGAAAAGGCCAACCATAGAACAATTTTAATTGTATCGTTTATAGCGTTGATTTTGTTGCTTGTAGCACTTATTTTCTTATTTATTGTGAGAAAAATAAAAAAACAAAAAAATGAACTCGCAACAATGAATGAAGAGTTAACAAATACCCAAAAACAGCTTTCTGAAAACTTCGAATCGCTCAGTTGGCAAAAATCAATAATTGAAGAGCAAAACAAACAATTGGACATGTTTGTGTACAAAGCATCACATGATATGAAAGGCCCATTAAAGTCGATTGCTGGTCTTTGCAACATTGCCACGGTAACCGTTAAGGACAATAACTCCTTGGAGCTGTTCGAACATATTAATAAAAGTGTTCTTAAACTAGACAACTTTGTATCTGATCTGTTGGTATTGGCTAAAGCCACTAATAGCGAGGTGGTTATAAAAGAAATAAAATTAAAAGAACTTATAGATGAGGTAGTAAAAAGCTTTAAGAATTTTGACGGTTTTCAAAAAATCAACATAGAAAACAAAATAGACCCTAATCTCATTTTTAAATCAGATTATAATTTGTCTTATTCCATTCTTCAAAACTTTATTGAAAATGGCATAAAATACTATGATGATTCCAAAAATGTAAGTTATTTAAGAATAAATGCAGAAAAACAAACTGGTGAAATCTTAATTACATTTGAAGATAATGGCCTAGGCATTGAGGATGAACATTTACCAAAAATATTTGATATGTTTTTTAAGATTAATCCAAAATCGGAAGGCTCAGGTTTAGGACTGCATATAGCCAAATACGGGATTGAAAAATTGAGAGGCAGGGTTAATTCTAGAAGTAAAAAAGGTGAAGGTTCAACCTTTGAATTAATTTTCAAAAACCAATAGTTATATTTGTTATTAATACAGGCACCCTGATTATAAAATGTAAAATATGTAACAATGTTTACCCATGGGTTTATCAAGATTTTTTTAATATTTAAGATACTTGGTATTTTATCCTTAGGACTTCATGCCCAATGCCCACCCCCTACCCCAATTATTGACAATCAAACCAATTGCGAGCCGTCTTACTTTATCTTTAATGCACCTGGAATAGAAATAAATTGGTACAATAACATCAATGCTACTACCCCAATTTTTATTGGAAATACTTATAATACTCCACTTGTGACAGATTCGATTGTGCTATTTGTATCTTCAAAAAATACCCCATTGTTCTGTGAAAGCTCTCGAAAAAAGGTAGTGGGGTTAATTAAAAGCTACGTAGGTGACACCTCCATTATTGGTAACAATTTGTGGGTTTTTCATTGTTACGACAAATCTGGCCCTGTTCTTATGAATAGGGGAAAATTTGAGGTCAATTCTCTAGAATACAACAGTGAATTAGTTTATGATTCACTGGCAAGTCCAAAGACCTCTTTTTTTACTAGTACAAAATATGAAGGGTGTAATGTTTCCATTCCTTCTCATTTAATAAAAGGAAAACGAAGAGGTTTTGTAAATGGTAATTATCAAATACAAATTCCTAGACATGAAGGCGCCTGTAAGCTAGTGTTAAATGGAAAAACCATTTACCAAAGAAATAATAGAAATAAGAGTAATAGAATAATATGGACTGGGCCTCTGGATTCGAATTCCCTATTAGAGTTTGAATATGATAATAAGTCAAATAAGTCATTAGCTATTTTAAATATTGGATTGGCTAATCCATTACCTAAAATTATTTTGCCCAAAATAAATGGCAGCCAAACCATTTGCCCCCTTGAAACACCAAATACACTCATTGTAAATTCCTATAAAAGTGTGGCTGTTCATGACGCATACGTACAAGACGGATCAAATGCTTCAAGATTTTACGGATTAATAGACCCACAAAATTTAGCAACAAAATCGTTTGGGACTGGCGAAAACAAGTTGATTTATTTAAACTTCGATATTTCCAATATAACTGGAGGAATTAGTATTGCAAAATTAAATTTATTGGGTTTTAATAGCTTAGGTATCAATCCTAACCAGTTTGCATTTGTACACGCACTTGACGATACCCTTTGGAATGAAAGTACACTAAGATGGTCAAATAGGCCGATAGAACGCAATCCTTTTATCGCAAGAACAGTGATTAATGAATATGTAAATACCATCTACCATTGGGATATTACGAACCATGTGAGCCAACTTAGGGCTCTAGGACGAAAAAAGATGTCTTTGGTAATAAAAAATACAGATTTCCAAAATTTTAATTACACTTATGCTTCTAAAGAAAATGTAATCAATAGCCCACCAACCTTACTCATTAACGAAATTGAATCGCCATGTGAAGGACTTACTTTTCAATGGCAAAGCCAAAACGGATGCATGGGAGCTTTTAATGATATCCCTAATGCTAATAGTAAAGTTTTTTATCAGCCGCCATCAGACCTTGTTGGAGACGTTTGTTATAGATTGGTAGTTAATGATAATTGCAACAATATAACTTTTTCCGACACCTCAAAAATTACTGTTAATAATCCACTAGTTATTGCAAATGACGTTTCCAACTGTGGGGCTGATTCAATAAATTTAATTGCTAAAGGATATTCAAATGGTCAATATAAATGGTATAATACGCTCACTTCCAATTCGGTAATAGGAACAGATTCTGTTTTAAAAACTTCTTTCTTATCAAAAGATACAAGTTTTTATGTTACTGGGTTTAAAAATGGTTGTGAAGGTTTTCCACGTAAGCGAGTTAATATATCAATTCTACCAATACCTAATCTACCTCAAGGAACAGATAATGCAAGGTGTGGTGAAGGACCTATAACCCTAACTGCCAGTTCAATAGACTCAATTATGTGGTACAAAGATAGTATTGATACAAAGTCTATAAATATTGGCACAAACTTTTACCTACCTTCATTAAAAACCACCACAAAGTATTTTGTAAAAGCTAGATCTAAATTAGGGTGCTACAGCAATCCCACTAAAATTACAGCAGTAATACATCCTATTCCAACCCAACCAAATATTAAAGACACCTCCAGATGTGGACCTGGGCGAGTATATTATAATAATCCAAATGTACCCCAGGAATCCAGCATTTGGTATTTGGACTCTTTAAGCAACCAAATCTTTAATAAAAAGTCTTTGTTAGACACTACCCTCAACAGTAACTTTAGTTTTTATATTTCCAACAAAAATCCTTTTTGCGAAAGTAATCGAAAGAAGATAAATGTGAACATTTTACCAATTCCTTTAAGGCCAATATCTTATGATACAATTCGTTGTGATATAGGCAACATAACCCTTAATAATAAAAACGCCGAATTATGTAATTGGTATCTTGATTCGTCAAAAACCCAATTGTTGCAAAAAAATACTAGTAAATTTGAATTTCTGGTATATTCAGACACTACGATATACTTAGCAAAAGAACAAGCTAATTGTGAAAGTCCTTTGGCAAAAATCAAATTAAATTTTGATACAACTCCTTTAATCCCTATCATTAACGATACATCCTCATGTGGGTCAGCGTCATTTGAACTAAAGCCAAGATCCAATTCTACCCAACTTAGATGGTACAATGATTCAAACCAGTTATTAAGCACCTCTAGTAACTATATAACTCCTATTCTAAATAAAAATGAACGTTATGCAGTAGCAGCATATAATAGGTTTTGCCAAAGTGATAAAAAAAGCTTTGATATCAATATAATACCTATACCGAATGCACCACTTGCTTATGATACCAATATTTGTAATGAAGGCAACATAACGTTGCTAGCCAAAAATGCTTTGGAGCCACCCTTATGGTTTACTGACACTAGCTCTACAAGCTTTATTCAAAATAACAGTTATTCTATTTTTATTAATACTGACTCAAACGTTTATATCAAAAATAAAATAAATAATTGTACCAGTAAATTTTCTCGCATTAAGGTAAATTTTGCTTCTACTCCACCCATTCCATTGGTAAGCGACACCAGCAATTGTGGACCAGCTTCGTTTGTAATAAAACCCTTACAAAGAATTAGTTATAATTGGTACGACTCCACCAAAACTTTAATTATGACTGGCTCTGAATTTAATACACCTCTTTTATCAACCACCAATCAATTTTTTGCCACAGCATTAAATAAACATTGTGAAAGTACAAAAAAAGCATTTCTAGTTTCCATAAAACCATTATCAAAGGTAGGTAAATTAACAGCTACCGATTCGTTGGTTTGTGAAAATACAAATAGCGGTACAATTTCAATCGTTTCAAAAGAAGGTGGAATTGTACAATGGTTGCAAAGTGATGATAATATAAACTACCAACCGTTACCTGATGGAAAGGAAAACTACACCTTTAATAATTTGACAAACAACAAATATTATAAAGTGGAAATCAAAAATGAATTTTGTCCTTCTGTATTCTCTTCTCCGCAAAAAATTACCGTTAAAAAAATTGGAAATAAAGGAGAACTAAAAGTTGAAACCTTTTCTGATAATGGTGGCACAGTGGCTCTATTCAATTATTCAGGTAAGGTAATTAAGTTTGAACTATCTAAAGACAGTTTGTTTGTAAATAAAACTGAGTATTTACAATCCTCACCTATATTTGAATTTGATTATTTATTAATAAATTCTTATTTACGAGCTGTTACGGACAATGGACCATGTGGCCAGAACATTACAGAGCCTATAAAAATTGAAAACATAAAAATATTCAACTCCTTTTCTCCAAATGGAGATCAAATAAATGACACTTGGGTAATTGAAGGTTTAAACGAAAATTTTACTGCCAAGGTGTTGATTTTTAACAGACAGGGACAATTGATATACGAAGAAAATAACTATAATAGTATAAATAAGGTGTGGGATGGTAAAACTAACGGCTCTAACAGAGAATTAGAGGAAGGAACGTACTTTTACAATGTAAAAATAGGTAACAAAAGCCCCATTTTGGGCTATGTAGTGCTTAAGAGGTAGATGATAACAAAAAGAATTATTTTTCTAATATTACTCACAATATCTTCAAAAATAATATTGGGACAACAACCTGCAAACTATTCGCAGTATATGTTTAATGGTTTGGTTATTAATCCTGCTTTTGCCGGTTCGTTAGAGGCTTTAAGTATTTCTATGGTTGGCCGTAGACAATGGGTTGGATACGAGGGAGCTCCTCAAACATTTACCTTAGGTGCACATTCCCCAATTAATAGTGAAAAAGTATCGCTTGGCCTTATGGCTAGCAAAGACGAGATTTCGGTTTTTAAGCATACCCATGTGAGTGGTATTTATGCCTATAGATTACGATTCTCCAATAAAAAAAATTTGTCATTGGCATTGCAACTGGGTATTAATAACGATAGAGTTGACTATTCCTCACTTACCCAATATCAGCTGAACGACCCCAAATTTGAGAATAACCAAATAGTTTCAATTTCGCCACAAGTTGGAACCGGAATTTATTTTTCCAGTCCTACATACTATTTAGGTATCTCAGTACCGCAAATTACCAGCAGGTACTTAATGAATAAAAAAATTCTAAACAATCTACAGCTACAAAATCATTATTTTGTTAATGGGGGTTATCTGATAGATCTTCGTCCTGATTTTAAGTTAAAACCCAATTTTCTTTTGGGTTATAACCAAAGTTCTGGACTTAACTACGACATTAACCTTAATGTACTTTGGCATGATGCCTTATGGTTGGGGGTGTCTTATAGAAATTCTAAATCCGTTTTATTCTTAACCCAATTGAACATTACAAACCAATTAAAAATCGGTTATTCATTTGATTGGGGCATAAAGGGACTGAGTAATGTTTTTTTCAATTCTCATGAGTTGGTTCTACATTACCTTTTTGTGTTTGAAAAAGACAAGATTGTTACACCACGTTATTTTTATTAATGCATCATCGTAACAAAATAATATTAGTTCTTTTGTGCTTTGCATGCACTTTTGCAAATGCGCAAAATAAGAACATATTTTTTCAAATGAAAAGTGGTATAAAAAGAGCTGACATATTTTTTGAAAGAAGAGCCTATCAGCAAGCCATCCAATTATATAAACAAGCTTTAAATAAACAAAAACATCATGACCACGCAGTGTTAAGGCTAGCAGAAGCTTACAGACAACTGAATCATACCAAAGAGGCTGAAGAGTGGTATCGTACTGCCAATCTAGATTCATCACTAGCTGGGCATCATCATTTGCATTATGCAGAATTATTGCTCAGTAATGGTAAATTATTGGAAGCAAGTAAATGGTTCGATTTATATACTGATACCCTACACCAAGATAGAGTAATAAATAAAAAATATGCCATTAAAGACTATGCTCTATTTTACAGTGATTCAGCAGCCTATAAATTATTTAACCTAAGTATTAACACCAACGAGCCTGAACTTTTTCCGGCATTTTATCAAGGAGGTATCGTATTTGCTTCTTCACGTAAAAGATACACACCCATCAAATATGAAAACAGTCATCATGGCTCCACCTTTCTAAATTTGTACCATAGTAAATTTATCTCAGACACCAGTCTATCTAATCCTACCCTATTTAAAGTACTACAACATTATTTGCACGAAGGGCCAATTTATTTTTATGAAAACGACAATAAAGCTTATTTTTCATTAAATAATATAGATACCTTAGCTCCAAAAAACACCCAACATTTAGGTTTATTTTACGCTGAAAAAAATCGATTAACAAACAAATGGATCACCAAAAATAAATTTACTTTTAACTCGGGTTTATATAGCATTAGTCATCCTTTTTTTAATAAAAAAGCTAGTATTTTGTATTTTGTTTCTGACATGCCAGGTGGCAAAGGTGGTACCGACATTTATACTAGTAAATATGAAAACGGCATTTGGAAGACACCCGTAAATTTAACTGCTATTAATACCTCAGGCAATGAAATGTTTCCGTTTATAAATGAAGATAATGAACTTTATTTTTCTTCCAATGGTCATCCTGGGATGGGCGGGCTTGATATACTAAGGTTTACATCCAATGATTCCATACCAGAAAATGTTGGCTACCCAATAAATAGTGCGAAAGATGATTTTGGTCTTATCATTGCTCCCGATGGCAAGTCGGGATTTTTCTGTAGTAACCGTAAAAATGGTAACTTAGATGATGACATTTATGGCGTCAAGTTTTATGGATCTACCATTGAATTTACTGTAAAAGACAGGCTAAAAGGCAACTACATCAAAAACATTCGTGTTAAAATCACCGATTTGCAAACCAATAAATCTATCATCGTAACCAACGGCAGTGGCCATGTTATTTCATTTAAAGCTAAACCAAATAAAAAATACAGAGCAGATTTTATTAAAAAAGACTACAAAATAGAACGCGTGGAGTTTGAGGATAATTTACTTAAAGGGCTTCAAAGAGAGGTTGTTTTCCTAGAGAAATCTCATAAGTCATACATTAAAGGAAAGGTTACTAAGGGCAAAAAAATATTTGCAAATTGTAATATTAAAATCCTCGATTTCCATGCCGACACTATCGAATCGCTCTTAGCAAACGCAAAAGGTGAATTTAGATGCCAAATTAATGACGACACTACCAATCTTTTTTTAGCAGAACGTGATTCTTTGATTGGTTTGTACAAATTTGAACCCCATCATAAAAAAGCAGGAACCTATGGAATGACCTACATAACTATAGAGATGGAAGAAGTTGATACCAAATTTTTAACAGGCAGTTTGGTGGATAGTACTGGCTTAAAAATGCCAAATTACCCACTTTATTTAAAAAACCAACTTACCAATGAAGTTAAAAATTTTTATACCGACCCCTTCGGTGATTTTAAAATAGAAGTTTGGCAATTAGGCAAGTACGCTATATTATCCAAAAAAGATCTTTATTTTCAAACTTTACATTCCATCTTCGCATTTGCAAAGAATAATATCATAGTAACCTTGAAATATTAAAATATAATAATATTGGTATAGTTTTTGATTATACTAATATTATCATTAACTTTAACTAGCTAAAACATAACACATGAAAAAAAATCTTACTACCCTGCTACTTTTAAGTGTATTAGGCTTTGCCGTTTTTCAAAGTTGTACTAAAAAAGATGAATCACCAAATAAGGATAACTTACCAATTACTGAAGAAGGTGCCACAGATAACTCAGTGCGAGCAGAATCTGATAATGCAAGAGAAGATGTAGATAAGGTATTAAAAACATCAAGCCTGCGTACAGGAAGAACAGAAGCCCAAGACTTACCTTGTGGGGTCATCAAAATAGATTCCACGAATGGTGTATATTCAATCAAATATGGCAAAGAATCTCCTTGTGGTACTAAATTTAAAAGTGGTAGTATTGAAGTAGAACTTATTAAAGGAGCAAATTGGGGCGAAAAAGACGCTCAACTAAAAGTTACCTTTATAGATTATACCATCACCTTCAATGCGAGCAAACAAACTTTGAAATTCAATGGCTACGAAATCCTTACGAACACTACTGGTGGTTTTATAGCTGAACTTCCCAGTAAAAAAACAATTACACACACCATAAGAGGTAATCTATCAGTAGTGTATACTGACTCTGCTGCTGTAACTCGTAAATGGTACACCACCAAAAGCAGAACTTGGAATTATAACAATTCAACCCTTTGGGACAAGGTTTCTTTAGTTTTTAATGGTGATTCTAGTAATTATTCTGAAGTAGGTGTAAACAAGGAAGGAAACAACTTTACAACAAAAATTACCAAAGAATTTAAATATGAAAACTGTGGCACCAATTTTACAGGGCCTTATGTACTTAAAACTGGGGAATTTTTACACGAAATAACCAATCCAACAAATCCTTTATTCTCGGGAAGTTTGCTTGCAACAGCTGGATTTGATATAACCCTCACCGTACCTACACGTATAGAAGACTGCCAATCAAATGGTTATAAACTTTTATATACAATAAAAACAGGTAAAGAGGAAACCAATTTTACTCAATACCAACCTTATTAGTTGGTAATCTTCTAAAAAATAGTCATTTTTGTAATGGGCATCGGCACACTCCGATGCCTTTTTGTTATAAATGGAATTAATTTGTACCCATATTTCAGAATTGCGTTTAGTGGCACAATCCATTATAGAATTTAATAGAAAGTATTCCATTTGGCTTTTTGAAGGAGAAATGGGTGCCGGTAAAACTACACTTATTAAAGAAATATGTAATCAATTAACAGTAATGGACAATGTAAGTAGCCCAACTTATTCTATTGTTAATGAATATGTTACAAAAAACAACAAAATAATTTATCACTTTGACTTTTTTCGATTGAAACAAGAGGAAGAAGCGCTTGATATTGGGGTTGAAGAGTACTTTTATTCACAAAACTATTGTTTTATTGAATGGTCGAGTAAAATTCCTTCATTAATCCCTCCTAAATATGCCAAAATTGAAATAAATTTGTATAAAACTAACCAAAGAGTAATACAACTCTCCCAACATGGCTGAAAAAATGAAGTCTGAACTAGAGGCGTTGGCTCAAGAAGCTGCCTTGTATCCACAAGAGAAGCTATTGCAAGTTAAGAGCAGCAGCAGTTCGCTCTTTATTGGTATTCCAAAAGAATCAGAAATTCTTGAAAATAGAATTGCCCTTACTCCCGAATCGGTATCTGTGTTGGTGAATAATGGTAATGAAGTTTGGTTAGAAGCGGGTGCAGGTATACCTGCCAAATATACTGATAAAGAATATAGCGATGCTGGTGCCAAGATAGTATATTCGCCAGAAGAAGCATTTAAAGCAGATATTGTTTTAAAAGTGGAACCGCCCACTTTAGACGAATTAAAAACTATGAAAGATGGCAAAACTCTCATGTCTGCCTTGCAAGTAGCCAAACTGGGCCAACCCTATCTCGAAGCTCTTAATAAGAAAAAAATCACAGCTATTGCGTTTGAATTTATAGAAGACAAGGGAGGAAGTCGACCAGTTGTAAGGGCAATGAGTGAAATTGCTGGGAGCACGGTTATGCTCATTGCCGCTGAATACCTAAGCAGCGTAAATCATGGAAAAGGAATTATTCTTGGAGGAATTACTGGCGTACCACCTACTAAAGTGGTTATTATTGGTGCAGGCACCGTGGCTGAATACGCTGCACGTACTGCCCTTGGACTAGGCGCAGAAGTGAAAATTTTCGACAATCGATTGTATAAGCTTAGAAGATTAAAACAAAATCTTAATTTCCAACTTTATACCTCCACCATAAATGCTGCAGCGCTTAAAAAAGCAGTTCATGATGCCGATCTTGTGATTGGTGCGATAAGATCTGAAGACGGAAAAAGCCTGTGTATAGTTTCGGAAGAAATGGTAGCACAAATGCAACCTAATTCGGTAATAATAGATGTAAGTATCGACCAAGGGGGTTGTTTTGAAACTTCCCATCTTACAACACACAGCCAACCAGTGTTTAAAAAACATGATGTGATTCATTATTGTGTGCCAAATATCGCTTCACGCGTTGCAAGAACTGCCTCCAATGCCTTTAGTAATATTTTCACCCCAACCTTATTGGCTATGGGTAACTACGGCGGCGTAGAAGGTATGATTTTTGCCAAAGATTGGCTTATGAAAGGAGTATATGCTTACAAAGGAAGCATAACCAATGAACCCATTGCTAGAAAATTTGGCATGAAACATAAAGACTTAAAGCTATTAATGTATGCTGGATTAAAATATGGTAAAGGTTAGAATTGAAGTTGAAAACTAAATTTTAATCGAAATATTTTAAATAGCTTATATATTTATATTTTAATAATGTTATAAAAATTGGCAAGACAAAAATTAGCAAGGTTTGAACATAATGCTGCGGTGCATAATGTAATAGAACCAGGAAAGGAAATATTTGAAACAGTAAAACAACACTGGAATGAGGTCTTTTTTAAAAATAACCAGCCCATCGTAGTTGAACTTGCCTGTGGAAGAGGAGAATATACAACAGGACTAGCCAAAGAATATCCAGATAAAAACTTTATCGGAATTGATATAAAAGGTGCCAGAATATGGAAAGGCAGTTCAGTTGCAATAGAAAATAACCTACAAAACGTTGCCTTTTATCGCGCACCAATAGACTTTATAGAAAACTATTTCGCCGAAAATGAACTAGATGAAATTTGGCTTACTTTTCCCGATCCTCGGCCAAGGGATAGAGATGAAAAAAGAAGGCTTTGCAACGTAAGATATATCGAGGCCTATAAAAAACTATTAAAACCTGGTGGTATTTTTAATTTTAAAACAGACAACCGCGCCTTGTTTGATTATGGCTTGGATGTTGTAAAAAGTAGTTCTCCCCAAGAACTAATATTCACACATGATCTATATAACTCTGAATATCAACAATATCATTTTGGAATAGAAACTACCTATGAACGCATTTTTAAAAAACTTGGCAACAATATTAACTATTTAAGGTGTAGTTTTAATAAGTAGGATCTGTTTTAAATAGCAACAACTGATAGCAGTTGTTTGTAAGAAGCAAAGATTTTACAATTATTACTCATTTTAGGTAATTGGTAGAATTAAAAAAATGACTAATTATTCTCCAAATGCGAAATATCATTTTCAAGTTTTAGACTACACACGCCGTCCACCAAATCTAATTGGTATAGACAAAGATTATGATGTAGAAACCGTTCCATTTGAATCAAATCAACATTAAGCAGTAAACACAAAAAAATTCGCATTGCGCGACCGTGCATACATATTAGGATAATTTTATCATCTTCCCTTTTTTTAATCAATTCATAAACAGGAACTTGCCTTCTGTACACATCCATAGGACTCTCACCACCTGCCATTTTTAATTCAAGATCACCCTCTTGCCAACTCTTGATTACATCATTATATACGGCATGTTCTGCTACTGATATTTTTGTGCCATCATTATTTCCCCAACTTATTTCGTTTAATCCCTCGTGCTTTTCCCAAGTTATTCCCAAATCTATAAATGGCTGAACAGATTGTGCACTTCGTTGAAGTACAGAGGTATAAATTCTGTCAAATGAAACATCTTTATATTTATTAAAAAAAGCTAATGATTGTTTTCGCCCTGTTTCGTTTATCGAAGTATCTACACCACTTCCTTGCACAATTCCTTGCAAGTTGTAGTCTGTTTGTCCGTGTCTAATTAAGAAAATTTTAGTATGCTGCAAGAGTTTATCTAATTTGGCAAAGATGAAATATCAAAAAATAAATAATCATTTAATAAAAAGCAATTTGTAACATAGCAAACATCACCCTATAAAATCTCCAGAAGCTTGTTTACAATCCTCTATACGCAGCTTGAGCTTATGCCGCCAAAACAAACCGTTTCTAAACATTATTCTTAAGTAAGAAACTCTATTATGAAAAAAATTACCCAAAGCTCCAGATCCATCATGTTCTACCACATATTCAAATCCCATTTTATGGGTTACTTCCACTACACATATATTGCCGTACATCAACCCTTTAGTATCTTGTTTAAAAACTTCAATAAGCTTTTTATGACTTTTATAAATTTGTTTTGAACCTTCCACATTTACAAAATCAATTGCATTCGTTTTTTTGTGTTTTTCTTGAGCCTTGAGCTGTAATGAAACATTTAAAAAAACAAATATTAGTAGAAATTGTATAATTTTGAAGTCAAACTTCATTTCTGACAAATAAATCAAATGTATGTTGAACAAATTTAGTATTAATCCTTGTATTTACCAATCATATAAAGAGTTTAAACACCCCCTGCAACACAATGTACAATTTAATTAAATACTAACATGGTATCTAAAAAATGGTTCGAAACTTGGTTTGATTCCCCTTATTACCATATTTTGTATAAAAACAGAAATGTGGCAGAGGCAGAATTTTTTATCAATAACCTTTTAGAACATTTAGGTGAAGTAACGAATAAAACAGCTTTGGATCTAGCCTGTGGCAAGGGTCGCCATTCAATTTATCTAAATTCCAAAGGTTTAAATACAATAGGAATCGACATTTCTCCTCAAAGTATAGCGTTTGCAAAACAGTTTGAAAGCAGCACATTGCATTTTTTTGTACACGACATGCGATTTCCTTTACAAAATCACAAGTTTGATTATGTTTTTAATCTATTTACAAGTTTTGGTTATTTTGAAACGGAAAATGAAAACCTTGACTGCTTAAAAAGTATAAAAAACATGTTGAATCCTGACGGACTCCTTGTTATTGATTTTATGAATACTACTAAAGTTATTAATAATCTTGTCGCAAATGAAACAAAAAACATCGAGGGAATCTCCTTTGAATTATCAAGAAAAATTATTGACGGAAAAATTATTAAGGATATAAAATTTAACTCCCAAGAAAAAGATTTCCACTTTCAAGAAAAAGTAAGTGCTTTAACCTTTCAAATATTCCTTTCAATGTTTGTAAAAGCAGACTTAGAATATATTACCTGTTTTGGAAATTATAACCTAGACCCTTATTTAGAACATTCAAGTGAAAGAATGATATTTATAGTTAAAAACAAATTAGGTGTTTAAGTACACCTAATTTGTTTGTCAAGATTTTTTGTTTATTCAATTATTAACTTATGCAATTGATTATCACCTTGAGCAAATTTCACAAAATATATTCCTTGAGGAATCCCTTCTAAAGATATAGACCCTGTAGCTTCACTTTGCATCACTATTTGACCAAATGAATTAATAATTACCACCTTCCCTTTTTGTTTGTCAAACGTTAAAACGTCGTTGGCAGGATTAGGATAAAATTTTTCCTTTTCAGATATATTATCATCAATTGAAGTCTGTATTGAATAAAATACCCTTAGAGTAGGTTTTTGCGAAGTTAATTCAGTGGCATGTTTAGAATCAAATCTATGAGCTGTGCCAGAAGCAGACTCGTTACCAATAATTATCCAGCCAAAATTACTTTTATCACCTGTATACCAATCTATTACATCCTTTGTAAGCTGCGTACTTTTTGCGTTTATAACCGAAGTTGAAATTGCATTAAACGTGGCTGAAACGGTTGTTTTATCAAAATCACCTCCTGCACTTGACCATGTGGTTGTGTTATAAAAGTTATTTGCCCAAGTGGCATCTCCAACAGTAGCAGTAGCCCCTTGTCCCCCTCCGCTAATGGTTGAGTTTGAAGTTCCTTCTCCCCAGTCTGATGTTAGCCTTCTTATCGTAAACGTGGCATTAGCACGAGATTTATCACTTCTTAGGATCAAAACAACGCTATCAATTTTCGCATTTACGGGTATGGTATTTAATGAAAAACTTAATAATATTCTTCTAAACGCCCCACTACGTATAGTCCCAGCGAATAAATCAGAACCTAACCCATTACTTAATGCATTGGATTCACTAAAAATGGTATTGTCCTTGGCGGGAATAATATCTACGAAAGTTTGACCAAATAGTGTTTGAATACCAAAACTTAAACTGAACAATAAAAATATTTTTTTCATAATTTATTTTTTTAAAATTGTAAATTCCACTCTTCTGTTTTTTTGTCTATTTTCTTCCGTATCATTATTTACGATGGGTTGTGTTTCACCGTAGCCCTTATATTTAATTCTTTTAAGATCAATTCCGTGTTGAATAAAATAAATATCAACAGATTTAGCGCGAGCTTCTGATAGTTTTACGTTGTCATCATGTGTACCCAAGTTATCGGTGTGGCCTCCCACCTCTATTTCAATACTTAAATTTTCCTTTAAAAATTTCACTACGCGATCAAGTTCAGGAAAAGAGGCTTCCTTCATCTCTGACTTACCCAAATCAAAAAACAAATTATTCAAAGTAACATGTTGCCCAATTTCTACTGGCACAACCGATATTTGGCTTTCCATTTGATTAATTATTTTTGTAGTATCTTTTAAGTCTACATTTCCCTCTTGCGAAATGAATCCATTACCTTTTGCATAATATGCATAGTTTTTACCATAAGGTAATGCAATTTGATAATCACCCGTTTCTGGGCTAGAATGTGCCACTCCTGCTTCTTTACCATCTGGTAATGTTTGATATACAATATCAGCCTCAACTGGCTGCTGTGTATTAGCATTAACAATTTTCCCTTTTAACAAAAGCACGGGTTTAGGTTTAATAAGTTTTGGTAACGCTATTTTAAATATATCATTACCTGTGGTGGGTGATATTGAAACATAATAAGCATAATCTCCTGCCGCCGATACCGTATAGTATGCATCAAAATTGGCTGTGTTTACGTCATCACTTAAATTAATAGGCTCCGACCAATTGGTCCAAGTACTATCCAATCTTTTAGTAATATAAATATCATTATCCCCATAACCTGGATAGCCATTGGAAGAAAAATACAAGGTAACATTATCAGATGCCAAAAACGGAGATGCTTCATCCCCAGCACTATTGATCTTTGTACCAAGATTTACTGGTGACGTCCAAGTGCCATCATCTTTTAAAGTACATTTATAAATGTCACGTTCACCTAATGCATCTTTTCTGTTAATTGTAATTAAAAGAATTTTTCCATTGGATGCTAAATTATACTCATTAACGCTTCCTAGGTCATCCATGTTTGGTATCAATACTGGCGTGGGCACATCCCACCCTGAGACTGATTTTTTCGAAATAGAAACACCTTTGTTCATTTTACCATGAGGCAAATACACATTAAATAGTAATAATTTATTTCCGTCAGGAGTTACAGAAGCAACTGAATTAATTGATTCATTATTTAAAGGTGCTTCAAGTCGAACGGCTTTTTTAAAAAGTCCAACCTCATCAGCTTCAGCAAGCCAAATATCTTCCAATTTGCCTTTACCAAAATTTTCCGGGTGATTGTATCTTACAAAATACAGTAATTTCCCATCTGAAGATATTACTGGATTTAGTTCATCCGCACCGCTATTAATATTTTGGCCTAAATCTATTGGCTTATCTAGAAAAACATGTTCTGCCAGTTGATTAATTTTAAAGGCAATAGGTTCAATAGAATTGGTTAAAGCAATAGCGTCAATTTGTGAAAATTTGCCAAAACTTTTTAAATCTAGCACCACCTTTACGGATTTAATAATGCCAATATTTTCGCCAATAGCCACGTACATGGCTTTTGGTTTTTGTACACTATCAGAAACTTGTCCAAAATAAATAACATGTTCCTGCTGCGATTCATTGTATACGATCACCTTTACTATAGCACCAGCATTGTAATTTTGAACTATGGCCAACTGTTTGGCGAGAAACGGTTTTTCAAATTCTACTACAATAAATTCGTTGTTTGTTTTATTTAATGGCTGCCAAGCAGTAGGCAAATCTCCTCCTTGAGGCATTGCATTATATTTTCCAAGTACTTGATTGGCCGCATTCACTTTTATTGACTTTTGAGAAGAAAATGATGTAACTTTTGATGCCCACACGATTGATTGAGCATCTAATATTGTACAGGCGGCCAACCAAAATAGCTTTAGTAATAAAAACCTATAATATCTCATTAACTCTAAACCATTAATAAATTAAATACACACGAAACTATTACATTTTTGATTAAAAACAATCAAATGATACAACAAATTGATAATATTCTGTTCTGTATCAGTTTAATTATAACTTGTAACTACGTTAAATTCTGTAATTAGAAATATATCTAAAAGGATTTTTAACTGGTCTTATAGTTAAGAAGAAAAGGTAAACTTTGATCGGTCAATCTCCCAGAATTAAATTTTGTACCATCAAGATTATAATTGCTACAGTGGGAGAATAATAGGTACAAACGTGATTAACAGCAATACGAAAAAATTGTACTATTTTAAAAAACAAAAGGCCAATAGTTTTCAAAACTATTGGCCTTTTACTCAAGTGATCCCGCTGGGACTCGAACCCAGGACCCATACATTAAAAGTGTATTGCTCTACCAACTGAGCTACGAAATCCTAATTTTTCTTGACAATCACAAATCCTTTTCCGTAATTGCGGATGCAAAGGTAACGGTTAAGATTTAAAATGCAAAGCGGATATTCAAAATTATTCTATATTTTTATTATATTTTTTACAATATACTCATTATCAGCGCAAAAAATGGACTACTTTTTACTCAGAGATAATGCAGATACCCTCTTTAAGAGTCAAAAGTATGTTCAAGCCTATGTCAAGTATGATAGCGTATTTAATATAGGTGGCAAGTTCTCTCCTGCCATGTTATTAAAGATGGCATATATTAAAGAAGGGCTCGGAGATAACACACAGGCTCTTTACTTTCTAAACCTCTATCAATTGCATTTTCCCGATCTTAAGGTTCTTAAAAAAATGAGCACCTTGGCAGAAAAAAACCAACTTAAAGGATATGAATACAACGACTTAGAGTATTTTATTGCTTTATATCATGAGTTTTATTATCAAATATTTTATGTGCTAATTGGAGTTACTATTCTGTTTTTTCTGTACAATATTATTCGATTATTCATTAATAAAAAGTATCCTAAAACTAGATTATATTTTCTATTATTAATCATAGCCATCGTTTATACATTTATTAACTTTGGCATTCCCTCTTACAAAGGTATTGTTATAAAAGATGGATGTTATCTTATGGACGGCC
>JAIYAU010000058.1 GCA_027488865.1 Cytophagaceae bacterium | reverse complement strand
TACATGGCTTTCTGCTGGCGCTACTCCTCTTTGCTCCAATATTACTTCGCACATGTTATATCTCTTGGCCAGTTGCGTAAATCCCTCCATATAGAAATATTAACGCAACCGATGATAAAATAAAAAAGTAAGGCTAAAATCCGCAAATTATAGGTATTTAAAACTGAGATCTGACGCTAAATTGCATTGATTTGAGATGTATTCAAAGCCAAATAGAGCAAGAAAGCAGCAAAACCACCAAAAGATTTACACCCACAAAACCACCAAAGGAATTGACCAAATGGTTTTTCCTTTGGATGAATTGGAATTGTAAGAAATTAATACTAAACTTGTTTAATAAATCTAAATGTTAAATTAAAAGCCTATTGCGCATATGGCGGATATTTACACAATTAAGTAAATATAACCATTACAGCCAATGCTTAAAAATGACAGTTCACAGTAGATACTTTAACATATCTTGACACGACAGTAGCAACTTAAAACTGGGGACAAAAAATTACTTTGAGAATTGTTTTTATTCATAAGTGGCCATCTTAACATAAAAAATAAACATGAAAACCGATGAAATCATAAAAGCAGAAGAGCAGCTAATTCAATACAAACACTTTTTTTACAATAGTAATGACCTTACCTGCATTGCAAATGTTCAGGGATATTTCGAAATTGTTAATCCTAACTGGGAAAAGGTGCTGGGATATTCAGAAAAAGAATTGCACGAAAGTCAATTTTTGAATTTCATTCATCCGGATGATATTGCTTCCACGCTTCAGGAAATAGAAAAACTAAAAACCGGAGCCGTCACCATAAATTTTGTAAACCGATACCGCAAAAAAGACGGAAGCTATCTGTGGTTTGACTGGAACAGCACTTCCGACCCTCTTATAGGAACGCTGTATGCCATAGCACGTGATATTACCGAACGAAAAAATACAGAGGAGCAAATCAAAAAACTGAATGTCGAACTGGAGCAGAAGGTAATTGAAAGAACGAGTGCGCTGGAAGCGCAAAACATCCAGTTGGCTGATTTCTGCAATATTGTTTCGCATAATTTGCGGGCACCGCTTGTAAATATTGCCATGCTGGTTGATTATATTGAAATAAGCGAGGATGAAGTGGAACGGAATGAATTGATTGGAAAAATAAAACCTGTGGTGACGCATTTGAACGAGGTGTTTTCGGAATTGGTAGAATCTGTTCAGGTGAGGCAGGATGTGGAAATTAAATCTGACAAAATAATTATGAAAGATTGCCTGAACGATGTTCTGAAAGGTTTTGAAACGCAGATAACATTGTTTGAAGCTAAGCTTGAAATAAATTTTGATGACGCCGCTATTATCTTTTTTCCTCAAAAATATATGGATAGCATTTTTACGAATTTAGTGAGCAATGCCTTGAAATATAAATCGCCCGACAGGAAACCGATTATTAAAATTAAAACAGAAAAAAGAAATGACACTGTTGTGTTATCGGTTGCAGATAATGGTTTGGGTATTGATTTGAAGTTGCACAAACATAAACTTTTTAAAATCCGCAAAGTATTTCACGAGCATCCCGAGGCGAATGGGTTTGGTTTGTTTATGACTAAAACGCAGGTGGATGCAATGGGAGGGAAAATTTGGGTAGAAAGCGATGTGGATAAAGGCAGTACATTTTATGTTGAATTTAAAAACCAAGACAAATGAAAACAGTAAAACTTGCATTAGTTGATGATGACGAAACATTCGTTTTCTTAACTACTAAAGCAATTGAGCAAACAAATCTTGTTGACCTGATTAAAGTTTTCAGAAACGGATTGCAGATGCTTGATTTTTTGAAACAGAACATGAGCAAACCCGAATTGCTTCCCGAAATTATTCTGCTCGACCTTAGTATGCCAGTGATGGATGGATGGCAGTTTTTGGAAGAATACATAAAGATTAAACCTAAAACAGGAAAAACAATTACCATTTATATTTGCTCCTCATCCATTTCACCCGATGATGTTACAAGGGCAAAAGCGATTAGCGCGGTTTCGGATTATATCATTAAACCCATTACCAAAGAAAAATTGGTGGAGATTATTAAGACATTGTAAACTGGTAAATCAAAATAACACTCTTCTGAATAAAAAATGACACAACGACAAACTCTGATAATTAATTTTTCCCACCATGAAGAGTTTTTTGAATTCTTAAAACAATAAAAACCTGTTTCCACAGTCTTTGGTACAAAACGAAAAGTTAATTTTCTTTTTTATTTTGGTAGCTACGTTGAAGATGTCCGAACCTCTGATTAAGGCTGATTAATAGATTTACTATGATTAAGGAGCAATACAAATACTCAGATATAACGAGTAAGATTTTGGGCTGTGCTTTTGAAGTACATAAAATATTGGGTAATGGCTTTCAGGAGGTAATATATCAGAGAGCATTAGAAAAAGAAATGATATTACATAGCTTATCATTTGCTCGTGAATTTGATATGCCGATATTTTACAAGAATGAACAAATAGGAACAAGACGGGTTGATTTTTTAGTGGAAGAATTTATTTCGGTAGAACTAAAAGCGCTTGTTAAATTGGAGGATGTTCACTTGGCACAAGCCATAAATTATCTTGAGGCCTATAACTTAGAGGTGGGCCTTTTGCTTAACTTTGGAGCCAAAAGTTTGGAATATAAACGGTTAATCAATTCTAAATTCAAAGCGAAATCAATTCAATCAAAATAATCAGATAAATCAAAGGTTCAGACAATGTTATTATTCATTACCGAACCTAAAACGTTAAGGGAATTTTGTTCCGAATTTGCATGGTTATGGTTTTTGAATAGTTGAGTTTAACTTTTATATTTCGAATATTAGGCAATTGCGTAAATACAATCGTTAGGAGTAATTTTATAAAACAAGAGACATGAGTAATTATTCAAATTATGCTACGAAGATTTGTAAGGAATTTAAAGAGATTCAGAAGGAGTTCGTAGAAGATTATGAATTAGATAGTTATGAAGAATGGTATTACGATGAAGAAACGACTTTATTAACTTTTAAAAATCTTGAGAAATCTACAGAGCTTAATTTTAAATATATTCCAATTGGCAGTTATTCAAGATCAAGCAAAACTTGGTCATGGGCTTGGGACAATAGAGACAATCTTCATGAAAATAAACTCCAAACTTTAGTTGTTAGAAAATTTGGAGAAACTGAAAACTATTCGGAGCTGACCAACGGTTATTTTGAAGCAGACGAATTTATTGGTTGGGAATTAACTGCCATTACTTATGATTTAATAGATGCAATTGGTGCTTATAGAATTGTAAATGACGACAATCTTGAGATCTATTTTTTAATAATTGAAGAAATAGACAATGACTTTGTAGAAGATTTTAAAACGGAGAACAAAACTAAAACAGCAAAACGCATTGATTGTGAAAAACATGGTAAAAGTAGAGGCGCATTTATATGCCAACACTTAAACAAAATCGACAAAGTTGGTTTTGAAGAATCTTTTGAAACTGAAATTGGAATGGATTTATACGTTGACGATGATATTTCTGCTTGGTGTAGTAAATGCGAAGAAGTAAGGTTGAGAGATAATGGTTGGAATGACGAAAATATGGAAATTGCAAATATTAAAATAGTCTGTGAAGCCTGCTACTTTGAGATTAAAGAAATAAACAAAAAATAAAAAAACTACGCCTAACACAGTATTTACTCATTTTCGGGCTTCATGGTTTGGGCTAGTTCACTCGCCTTTATTCAGTTCACTTCGGGGGATAGTGGCGGCTTCGTCACTTCTGAAAAACCGTAAATACCATGTGTTGTAGTGCATAAAACCATATGAAAATATATACGACACTAAATATTGGAGAATTTCACACAAATAATTGTGAAGACTTCTTAATTGATGAGCAAATTGGAACAAATGAAAGATTGATTGCAGTAATGGATGGCTGTACCATGGGTACAGAATCAGTTTTTGCTTCAATTCTTTTCGGTAAAGTTTTGCGAAATATTGCTAAAAAGAAATTTTACGAAGAATTTGTAACTGATAACCCAATACAATTAAATGATAAGCTTAAGGAGGTCATTAAATTACTAATAGAGGATATTAAACTTCTCAAAAATCATTTAGGACTAGAAACAAATGAATTGCTATCCACTTTAATAATTGGAATTATTGAAACCAAAGAATTAAAAGCCGAATTTCTGACCATTGGAGATGGATTAATTTGTAGGGACGGAGAATTAATCGAATATGAACAAGACGATAAGCCTGATTATCTCGGGTATCATTTAGTAGATGATTTCGAAAATTGGTTTGAGAATCAAAAACAAAAACTAACGATTTCTAACTTTAAGGATTTATCAATCTGTACAGACGGAATTTTTACATTTAAAAACCTTGAAAATAAGTCCAAACAGAAATCTGAAAGTGAAATTATCGAATTTTTGTTGATAGATAATGAAGGAGCAGAATTTGACAATTTCTTGGATAGAAAAATTAGAGTTTTAAAAGACAAATGGAATCATTTGGTGACTGATGATTTAGCAATAATTAGAATAAAAACGACACCACAACACAGTATATAGTGTATACCTCCATACCCTTAGTATATTGGACATTAATTATTCGTTCTGCGTTCCACCCATCACGGAAACAGCCATAAAACTACACTACCAACATCAATTCATCTTTAATATTTCTAAAGCTTAATCCACATTAAACTATATCCCTAATTTAAAACTTAAATCCTAGCACTTAAAATTTAAAAAGTGTTAAATTGGATCAAAATTAATAAACCTATTTTCATAAACTAAACTTACAGAACAATGAGGAATACCTTATTTGCCTCCCTATGTTGTATTTCCGTTATGGCTTTTGCACAAAAGCTTCCCGACATACAATTTACAAAATACAAATACGACAACAAATGTTTTACCTTTCTTTACAAAACAGGTTCACAAATCACCATACCAGAAAATGCTTTTATGTATGAAGCTGGGATGAGCTGCGACGGCCCTGTCGAAATCCAATACCGTGAGCTCCACACCGTAACGGACTTTGTGGCGGCAAATATTAATCTGGACAATGTAGAAGGAAATAAAAAAATGCACCTTGAGTCGGGTGGGATGTTTGAAATAGAGGCGATTTGTCTCAAGTCAGGTGCTAAATTGAAACTGGCCAAAAACAAAAAGATAGATGTGCTGTTTGCTTCAAAGAACGCCATCACCAAACTTACCACTTGGTTTTATGAAAAAACATCAAAGATCTGGAGAAAGTACCCCACCCCTCTGGTAGACATTGCCATCAATGCCAGCAATAAAGACAATGATAAATGGGGAAGTTCCACGGTGCCAAGTATCAATCAGGGCAACGGCAACAATATGAACAATATTGAAATGGATGGAGATGGATACATGGATCCTAAAGAAATGGCCAGGTGGAGATACCTTGATTCGCTGAGAAAGGAAACTTTTAAAACACTCAAGGTAGACAAAATGGGCATGTACAATTGTGATAGAATATTTGAGGAGGCGGGTGCCATCCCTTTGATAGCAGATTTTAAGACTAGTGATCCTCAAAACACTTTTAGTACCGTTTATGTCGCCTATAGATCCATCAATTCCTTGGTCACTTATTACAAAGGAGAGGTGTCTGTCAACCTGTTGCCACAAAAAGATATCGTTATTTTTGCCTTATCCGACAACGGTAAGCTATTGAAGTACCCCGACGAAAAACTCCAAAAGCTTGATTTCGCTTCCCTAAAAGACAAGAAAATAACCTTCGAATTGGAGGAAATAGCACCAATTACCGATCAACAAGCGATGTCTCTCAAACTTGGATTGTTATAAACCCCTTCAAACTAACAAAAATGAAAAATCTGATCGTATTATTTATTCTGGCAAATATTAGTTGGGCCTTGGCTCAAACTAAAGCAACTGACACCTACATCGTAAGGAGGATTGACTTAAGTGAAAAATTCAATAAACCGCTTAAAACACTCCCGCCCTTGTTGATTAGGTCTTTTTGTGAAAAAAAGGTAAACGCTTTTTATCCTATGGCGATGGATACAGCCGTCACCTTCAATAGTTTTCTCAATCACTTTGGTGTTTCTGTACCCGACGAGAAAGCGGAGAAGGCTGTAAGGCAATCATTTCCTGATTGTCAAGGAGGGTATTGCAACTTTATAGACCCATACATGGTGGGCTGTTTTTCGTTTTACATCGATGTTTACGAGCAATTGTATCATGATCGTACCACCAAACACAGCGAATACAAACCAGTCGCCTTACAAATCGTATTTTCGAGTAAGTGTGACCTTCGTGGTATAGAAACTGCTGGCCCGATTTTCAAGCTAGACGATGTGTATAGAATAGGAAATGACGTGGTGATCGCTAATCCGCAAAATGACGCTGCCCCTTTTACCCTCGAAAGGATTTTTATACAAAGACTCTATCATGCAAGCATTTACAAGCATAACGACGAGATTTATGATAATCCATCCTTGGAGGAGAAAAACAAGCAAAAAAAACAAGTAGACGAGATCAACGAGCGCAACGAAAACTAGGGAATAAGGAATATTAACGTACTTTGTGGCCTGTGGCATACAGGACATTAATTTGTCTTTGTGCCATGTGCATAGGAAATAGAGATATTCGTCAGGAGTTTGTGAAAATACGCATTACCCAAAATACTTAATAAATAGACCAAATAGTTATTGCTATGAAGATTTTATTTGTTTTTAGTGCAGTAACCCTTTTGTTAATTCTAAATGATTATGAAAGGTATATTAATTCTGAAGCAAGAAACAGTTGTTCTTGCTTCAAATTGTATAAAAAAGGATATAAAGCTAAGGAAAGGGAAAGAAATATAATATCCTATGAAAAAAATTTTGGTGGAGATTATTTTGATTTTGATAAATGTCTTCAGCAGAAAAGGACAAAAGAAGAAGTTGCGTTTATCAATAGTTTAACTATTAAACAAAAAGAAGAATTTACAACAAAAGTATACAAAAGGATGGAAAGAACATGTCCATCTACGTTTAAATGGTTACAAACCATCGAATAATTGTAAAGCTGGCCTCTAACTCCGCGGTTGATGTTTAGCCCACAATTCGCTTTACAGTTTTATTGCGCTAAACGGGCGTCAACAACATTCCACTCGGTTATTGGATGAGATGAGTAGGATTTTTGTCTTTGAATGTTTTCATTTATCTCTTATATTGGAGCGGTAGCTGCAATTTTTGGTTGATTTGCGAAATTACAGAGGTTACAATCAAACTTAACTGATGTCATAGAATAAACAAACAATATCATGATGATTAGCAGGTTAGGTTTTAAGCCGACCGCGTATACTTTGGCGTTTGGGAAAAAATAATCGATCCCAATTTCAATTATACCGAATTCGGGGTAAGTGATAAAGTGGCTTGAACAAACCGCTTTATATTGAAGAAATATTAAATTGGAAAATGAATAGCGAAATCATCCTATACCAAAACCCCGATGGCAGTATTAAAATTGATGTTCGGCTGGAGGAAGAAACCGTTTGGCTTACCCAAGACCAAATGGCAACTTTATTTGGCAAAGCCAAATCGACTATAAACGAACATATTAAAAATGTATTTGCAGAAGGCGAATTGGACGAGAAAGTGGTAGTTCGGAAATTCCGAATAACCACTCAGCATGGTGCTATGGCTGGAAAAACACAGGAAGTTGAGGTATATGCCTACAATCTTGACGTAATAATTTCGGTAGGCTACAGAGTAAAATCACCTCAAGGCAAACAGTTCCGTATTTGGGCTACACAAAGGCTCAAAGAATACATTATCAAAGGTTTTGCCCTAAACGACGACCGTTTCAAATCGGGAAATTCGATGAACTATTTCAACGAATTGCAAGAACGTATTCGGGAAATAAGGCTATCGGAACGGTTTTTCTATCAAAAAATCAAGGACATCTACACAACTAGCATAGATTATGAACCCAAGGATGAAAAAACCATTGAGTTTTTTAAAGTAGTACAAAATAAATTACTTTGGGCTATCAGTGAGCAAACGGCTGCGGAGTTGGTGTATCGCAGGGTTGATGCCAGTTTGCCATTGTTGGGAATGCAATCATATGATAAGAAAAACGCTGTTTCCATTAAGAAGTCGGATGTGAGCATTGCTAAAAACTACCTGAATGAAGATGAAATAAAACTTCTGGGATTATTGGTGGAGCAATATTTAGCCTTTGCGGAAACAATGGCACAGCAACGCACTCCCATGTATATGACAGATTGGATTAACCGATTAGATTCTATTCTGCAATTGAACGGAAGGGAATTGTTAGACCATGCAGGAAAAATAAGTCACGAAATTGCATTGCAAAGATCAGGAGAGGAATTTGAAAAATATAAAATTGTACAAAAAGCTAATGAAAGAACTGAAAGCTTAAAGGAACTTGAAAATGATATTAAAAAATTACCCAAATCAAAAAATTGAAGCATTGAACAGAAGCTAACTCCGCAGTTGATGTTTAGCCCACAATTCGCTTTACAGTTTTATTGCGCTAAACGGGCGTCAACAACATTCCGCTCGGTTATTGGATGAGATGAGTAGGATTGTTGTTGGTGGGAGTAGGGTTCTTGTTCACTAGTGTTTGGTTTTGGCAATCGGCAGGGTTTAGTTTTGCCACAGTGTTTAGCCAAAAATTTAAACTAGGGGAGATGAGTAGTGAAGAAGAAAATTCGCAGTGGGTATAAACCTCTTTGGCGTAATTGAGACGCCATAGGGTAAGAGGATACTTGACATGTAAAATTACTCAAAAATCACTTGAGCTTTTTTATTGGGAAGGATATATTTGTGGGAGCATACATGTAGGATGCTTGGAAGATGACCGTAGGATAGGGTTCAGATGTCTGTATTTAAGATTTAGCGATTTGTTAAAAATCCCCCCTGTTCCATATTTATTTTCAATTTTTATATAATTTTAGTTGAAATACATATTTTTGCTAAAATTTAACCTTAATGCCATACAAACCAGGCCTACATGTTATTGGGGAGATCAATACACTTTCTACACACTTACTGATTGATGTTCATTCCATTCGGTTGTTTTTAGATGAAAGGATAATACATTACGACCTGCACAAACTAGCAGATCACTATCACAGTTTTGGGGAGCAAAGCGGGTTTACTGGGATGGTTTGCCTTACAGAATCGCACATCTCTATTCATACGTGGCCAGAACATGGATATCTAACACTGGATGTCTATTTGTCTAATTATGAGCAAGTAAACGACGGCAAAGCCAGAGGTATATTTGAAGATTGCCTCGCTTATTTTGAGAGCTCAAGTCATTCTAAAACGGAATTAAAGAGATAGCCAAAGTCAAATGGTTAAATGTGGCAATTGCGGTAATTTTTTAACTTTTAGGTACCAATTTACACTCGTAAAATGCTGTGATCATTGTGGTTATATAGTATCTAGCAATACACAAGTTACGTTTAAATGCTACCCGCCGCCCAACGAGTTTAGCCTAGACCTTATCCATAAAACCATCACAGTACAAAAAACTAAGGGAATAGTTACTGGTAAACTTCGCTATTTCTATACAGAGGGGTATTTAAATAAATGGGCGGTTTGTCTTGATAAACAACATTTTTGGCTGTGTGAGAGCTTGGGGCACTACTTTGTATTGATGGGTTCACAAAAAGAAACTTTTAATAAAAAATTAGGCCTAGGGAATAAAATTACCGTTGATGACAAAGCCTATTTTGTAGATGCCATACACACTGCCTTAGGTTATAGCCTAGAAGGTGAACTTCCTGATTTTGACACTTATTTTTCCAGCTTTAAATCCATAGAATGTAGTAACGGTGCAGATTTATTGATCATTCATCAAGACAACCAAGGTAATCAAAAATTTTTTAAAGGTGTTGATATATCTTTTAACGAAATAATTACTACTTTGCACTAGCTGAACTATATATGATTTTTACCCAAAGCGAAGTCATCTGCCCTAAATGTAACCACAAAATGCCCCGCTACACGGGCAACAGAGCGCAATATTTTGTTTGTAGTGCTTGTAAAACTTATTTTTCTGAATTCAACTTCCGTTTAAGTATAAAAGGGGATTTTGTACGTGAAGCTGGAGGGTGTATACCAAAAGGCTCCATAGCAATATTTGACGATATTGAATATAAAGTGATTGGGCTGCTTTTGGCCAAGGAGACTGGTGTTGTTTACGGTTGGAATGAATACGTACTGTATAACAATATTTATGGTTATGTGACATTAAGTGAGTCAAACGGCCAATGGAACATAATAAAGCCAATAGGCGCCCCACAAAAGAAAGGTGAAGAGGTAAATTACGAAGGCCTTAAATACCAACTATTTAATAAATACAATACCTATTATGCTGGTGCCGACGGTGAATTTATGTGGGACTTAATGCCCGAAAAAGATAATTATATTGTTGAGTATATTGCGCCACCTTATAGCCTGATCAGAGAAACGAATACCGATAAAACAGAGTGGTATCAAGCCACTTATCTAAAAACCTCAGAAGTACAGAAGGCATTTAGGAATATAAAAATAACATTTCCAAGAGCCACTGGTGTTATTAGCAATCAACCAAACCCTTATAAAAATAATGAAAAATCAGCTTGGACCTATCTTGTGGTATTTTATGTCTCTATGGTTTTTCTATATTTATTGCACGCTGCACTAGTTCCTAACAAGGAAATCTTTCGAAAAACCTTGCCCATCGATACGGTATCAGTGGCCACTGGTACTTTCAAGTCTTATGTATCAGAAGATTTTAAAGTAAATGGCCCGTTGGGCTTTAGTGCTGTGAGGTTAACTTTGGACGCACCAATGGCAGAAAATACCTGGTTAGAAACAGAAGTGAACCTTATTAATCAAGATACGGATGACGAATTTAGTACCGAAATTGGTATTGAATATTATCATGGATATGAAGGTGGCGAAAATTGGTCAGAAGGGACACATACAGAGGATAAGATACTATCTTTAGTTCCTAATGGTACTTATAAATTAAGTATCACACCTCATGCAGAGCTCTCAAATGGACTCGCATGGGAAGTACATCAAAAGTTATACTATTATAACTTCATTATAGAAGAAAATACGAAAGTAATATCCAATTATGTAATAGTATTGATTCTGGCTTTGTTGTATCCTATGTATATAACTATAAGAAGCGGAAATTTCGAAAAAAGTCGTTGGATAGGAAGTAAATATGGTAGCTAATAATATTAAAGAACGTACGTACCTAGTGGTACTCATAGTTTTATTCTTATTGCTTTTAATGGCCAATTTGTTTGGATTGAGGTTTTTAGGTTCTCAATCCGACAAGTGGTCACCTGAGAAAAAAGATCATTCACATAAATAAAATCATAACATTTATTATCATGGAACATTTACTAAGTTTAAAGTACATCTGGGCATCGATCGTTTATTCATTCATCGGAATAATCATTTTGGTTTTATCTTTTTGGATCATTGAGAAAATAACTCCAGAGAATCTCTACAAGGAGATTTTAGAGAACAAAAACGTGGCCTTGGCTATTATTCTTTCGGCATTTATGCTTGCGATAGCGATCATTATTGCGTCGGCGATTCATGGATAGTGGTCTAGAGCAGCAGCAACAAGGCTTGGCCAAACCAGCCTTGTTGCTGTTTTCAGTATTTGTAATTGCTACCTGTGGGCTCATTTATGAGCTGGTAGCAGGCACATTGGCCAGTTATGTGTTGGGTGACTCCGTTACACAGTTTTCCACCATTATAGGTACCTATCTTTTTGCGATGGGAGTAGGTTCTTATCTCTCTAGGTATTTTAATACCGATCTTTTTGCGCGATTTGTTCAGATCGAGTTAATGATTGCAGTACTCGGCGGGTTTTCTTCCACCATACTTTTTGTACTTTTCGAGCAAATCCTCTATTTCAGGCTAATATTATATGTGCTGGTTTTTCTCACAGGTTTATTGGTAGGACTGGAGATTCCGCTGTTAATGCGCATGTTGAAGGATAAGTTTACTTTCAGCGAGTTGGTATCTGAGGTTTTTACCTTTGATTACATCGGTGCATTGTTGGCTTCTTTGATCTTCCCATTGTTTTTTGTGCCACATATAGGCCTCATTCGCACCTCTCTCTTTTTTGGTTTACTCAATGCTGTTGTCGCTTTGTGGGTGTGTTTTAGTTTAAAGGACCCTGGGTACAAAGTTAAATGGCTCAAAGGTGTTGCGTTTATAGTGATTGCCTTTTTAGTTGTGGCATTTATCTTTGCCACCAAGATTCAGGATTTTGCAGAGGAATTTTCATACCATGATAAGGTAATTTTTACCAAATCAACACCTTATCAGCGCATAGTGCTTACCAAACACAAAAACGATGTGCGGCTTTTCCTGAATAATAATTTGCAGTTTTCATCCTTAGATGAGTACAGGTATCATGAGTCGCTGGTGCACCCCTTGATGACCTCTTTGGCACAAAAGGATACAATAGTAATCTTAGGAGGTGGAGATGGATTGGCTGCACGGGAGGTATTGAAATACAAAGAGGTAAAAAAATTGTATTTGGTAGACTTGGATCCTGCGGTAACACAATTGTTTAAATCACACCCCTTGCTTACTCCGCTTAACAAAGATGCGCTGAGTGATCCTAAAATTGAAATTATTAACCAAGACGCATTTATTTGGCTGTTAGAAAGTAAGAAGCAATTTAATGCTTTTATCATCGACTTCCCAGATCCTTCTAATTTCTCAGTTGGAAAACTGTATAGTCTCACTTTTTACAAGCAGTTATACAAATGTCTGGGCGACCAAGGACTTGTGGTAATCCAGTCTACTTCCCCTTTGGTGGCTCCCAAGTCCTATTGGTGTGTGGAGGCTACGTTGCAAAAGGCTGGGTTTAAAACATTGCCTTACCATACCTTTGTGCCAGCTTTTGGCGACTGGGGCTACATGATGGCGAGTAAAGGCGAATTCCCACCTCATCAACCTCTGCCTTTTGCCTTAAAATTTTATAACCACGACACCTTCGAAGCCATGTGCAATTTTCCAGTAGATATGGCGCGCAGGAAAGCGGAGGTCAATCAACTCAACAACCAATCACTTGTTCGGTATTTTGAAGAGGAATGGGGCAAGGTAAATTGAGTTTTTGGTTTGAATATAATTGTCGGAAGGTATTTTAAGAATCATTATTAACAAAGGATGGCCATCTCAAGACGTCGATTTATCACCAATAGTTTGTTGGCATTGTCGGCCTCTTTGCCCATCTATTGGTTATGGGACAAGTATAATTCTCCTCCCGAAAAATCCAAAGTGGTAGGTGATATGCTTGGTGCCTCACACCAAAGAGGGCATAACCTTTTCAAGATGTTATTCGCTAAACCTCAGCAAAGAGAAAAAATTGGTACGGTAATCATAGGAGGGGGAGTGAGCGGGCTGAGTGCTGCAAGACATCTGATTCAGAACAATTATGATGATTTTAAGCTGTTGGACCTGGAAGATCAGGCAGGGGGCAATGCTAGGTATGGCGAAAACAAAACGGGTAGGTTTCCATTAGGCGCACATTATTTGCCTATTCCATCCCTTAGAATGAAAGAGTTGATTTCCTTGCTTGATGAAGTTGGGCTAATTACACATTTTGACGAAAAAGGGCTTCCTCACTATAATGAACAACATCTTTGCCACGACCCAGACGAAAGGCTCTTCATAAATGGGCATTGGCAAGAGGGCTTGATACCAAATTTTGGCGTGCCAGCGCAA
The DNA here is from genome assembly GCA_027488865.1 of Cytophagaceae bacterium. Lineage (GTDB taxonomy): Bacteria > Bacteroidota > Bacteroidia > Cytophagales > UBA9547 > JAIYAU01. Next base: position 117,047 of record JAIYAU010000058.1, on the reverse strand, counting down.
GAGAAAGAGCAGATTAAAAAGTTCATTGCGCTCATGGACGCTTATAAAAATGCCATCGGCAGCGATGGACTGCATGCCTTTGATATGCCAATAGATGCTAGTTCCAAGGATACTTCCTTTCGAGAGTTGGATAAATTATCTATGAAGGAATTTTTGCTTCAGCATCAATTAGACTCCCCATATTTGCATTGGTATGTGAAGTATTGCTGCAAAGACGACTATGGAAGCAGTTTAGAGGAAACCTCTGCTTGGGCGGGAATCCATTATTTTGCTGGAAGGCATGGGGAAGCTGGCAATGCAGACGGGGAGCATGTATTAACTTGGCCAGAAGGGAATGGCTGGCTGGTGGAGCAATTGATCAATACTTGCAAAGCCCATATACAAAGTGGCAGTATGGTATTTGCAGTTAACCAAACTAAAGACAAGCGTTATGAAATTGATTACATCGATTACCGCGATAACCAAGTAAAGCGATTTATTGCTGACAAAGTGATTTTTAGCTGCCCAACTTTTATACAAAGGCATATTAAGACCAACATCAAAAAGTTGAAACTAAGGAATACACAAAGCTTTGAGTATTCTACTTGGGTGGTGGCTAATGCCGAGTTGGACGCTTCAAAAATAAATGAACGCAACGGATTTCCCTTGGCGTGGGACAATGTGATTTATGGCTCACAATCTTTGGGTTATATCAAAAGCACCCACCAAAACCTGAACAGGCATCAAGATACGGTTAACTTTACGTGGTATTACCTGACCCCAGAATCTGGCAAGGAAGCAAGGAAAAAGGCCCTTAAAATGACCCATCAAGATTGGGTTGAGATGATGTTTGCTGACATGCAAAAAGTATATAGCCACTTTCCGTCTTGGGTTATACGATGTGACGTAAGCTTGTGGGGCCATGCCATGATCAAGCCAAAGGTTGGGTTTATCTGGGGTGAGGAACGCCGCCAAGCCTTACAAAACGTAGATGACTCTTTGTTTTTTGCACATACCGATTTGAGTGGCATTTCTGTGTTTGAAGAAGGGTTTTATAGCGGCATAGAAGCAGCAAAGCAACTATTAAAGACTGATCATCATGCATAAACAAAATTATATTCATTCGAGTCGATTGGATTGGGCGTTTATTTTGATGCCACCTTTTTTATGCCTGCTGTTGGTTTTTGTATTTCAAGGGTATTTTAATCTTCATTCAGACCTTAGCCCTATGCACTGGCTAATTTTGGTGATGATGATCGATGTCAGTCATGTATACAGCACCATCTACCGAACTTACCTAGACCCTACCATGCAAAAAAATCACAAGTTGCTTTTGTATGGGATTCCAATGGCGGTATGGCTAGTTGGCATAGGCCTGTGTGCAATGGGTGATCTGGTATTTTGGAGGGTGATGGCTTACCTCGCCGTATTTCATTTTATAAGGCAACAATATGGTTTTTTCCAACTGTATGGTAGAAATGAACCAACTAACAAACTAAGAAGTATTGCCTCCACAACCGTCATTTACGCCGCCACCCTCTATCCCGTGTTAGTTTGGCACCTGACGGGTGCAAAGAACTTCACGTGGTTTGTAGAAAACGATTTTCTCATTACAGAACAGCGATGGCTGATCCCTTATCTTGGTGTTTTGTATTTGGTTATATGGGGTATTTACCTGTTTTTTGAAATAAGGGAGTTTTTCCAATCCAAGTTTTTTAATGTCCCAAAAAACATGATTTTGTTGGGTACTGCTTTGTCTTGGTATTTTGGCATTGTTTACTTCAACTCAGACCTCATCTTCACTCTCTTAAACGTAGTCAGTCACGGAGTTCCTTACATGGCGCTCGTATGGGTATATGGGCATAAAAAGCTGAGCAATAACGCTTCCGTATTTTCTAGGATTCAATTGCTAGTTTTTACTAATAGAGGAGTGTTGCTGTTTATATTGGTATTGATTGGGTTCGCTTTCTTTGAAGAAACCCTGTGGGATTCATTTGTGTGGCACGATTATCCACAATACTTTGGTTTTACATTCTTTTGGGGCACTGAAATTGGACAGGTACCAAAAGTATTGTTGGTATCCCTTTTAGCCGTGCCACAAGTAACACATTACATCTTGGATGGGTTTATTTGGAAAATCCGCACCCAAAAAGCTGAGCTTAGTGCTGTTAGTTAAGGGTTTAGGTTTAAATGAAATAGCTTTGTTGCACCGCTATAGAAGGTGTTATTTCTTGTTTTGCGGGGAAAATGGAATCTTGGTTGTTCTGCAACGTAATTATTTTTTATATTTCATTTTTGCCAATATGTCAAATAAACAGATTGTGCTACATGGTGACGAAATCTTCATTCTAGTTTCAGAGTCAAAATAACCATCAGATATTATTCCGACGAGTAGTCCGTCCGAATCGATTACTGGAGAGCCACTCAATCCTTTGCCTTCTATTGGAGCATTGACCAATTTCATATTAAAATGTGTACCATACGATCCCAGATATGAGTATTCATAAACTCTTTGCATTCCTTCTTTATCTGCATAGGTCCATCCAATTACATAAAGGGGTTCTCCGTATTTGATGCTGGTTCTTCTTAATTCTAAAGGAATTACTTTTGAACGATTGGCTTTTATTGAGAATACAAGCCAATCGTTATAATTAAATCTTTTTGTAGCCAAATATGTCCAGGTAAGGGAATCTGTTTTGTCTTCGTTTATTAATTTGTCAATTAAAACAATTTCATGGGGCTTGTCTTTAGGAGACATCATCCAACTTTTTAAATTATTTCCAAAATAAACAGAATTCATGGAATCTGTTTTGGCAACAAGTAGAATATGTTTCGCGGTTACAGCAAAGGTGTCATTATTAACTTTTAGTAAAAAACCGCAAGCCGCATTGTCGTTATTAAAGCTGCTATTAACATATTCAACTTTGTTGATCAATGATATTAAGGGCCAATTCTGTTTTTGTGCTAAAACAGATTCGTATCTAAGAAGGCTGATTATGAGTACTAATAAAATGGGAAGCTTATTCATCTTGTTTTTGTTAGGCTACAACTTCGAGCTATCTTAAATTAATTAAGGACATCTTTTACAATCTTAAGCTTGAATTTCGTCAGTGTGACAATGACGAGGGCATACAACCCCGGTTTGCTTAAACACTGTGTTACACCCATTCCTTAAAATTCACCATAAATAATTTCGAATTTACAGTTAAGCTTTTGGGAAATAGCCAATAGCCACGTGATATCCACCATAAAAGAACATTGGAACCAGACTTTCTACTTCTATTGCATGTTTCACATTGTAGTTTCTGGGAAATGGCTTAAAGAAAGTTCCTTCAGTTGTGTTTGTTTGGGCATGAACAACTAAGGGAAACAATAATATCAATGTTATAATTGGCGTAAATTTCATGTCTCAAAGTTTAGTGAAGATTTTAATTTCAGTAAACAAAAGTGACCTCAATTAATAGTTTTGTTATTACATAATAAGACCTATTTGTTACAGATATTTATTTAGGCTTATGTTTTTTATTTTTGATTTAAAAATTATTATCCCGTTCATCAAATAAAAAGGCCACCCATGTACAAAATGAGTGGCCTTTCAAAGATTCTGAAAATTTTATTTACTAAAACGCATATTGATTGGTTTCTATAAGAAACATGGCTATTCGCCTTCTAGCAGCTTTTGTATTATATCCTGCATACTTGGAAAAGCGTTTTACACCCATTAACATCATTCTCTGCTCGTCACCTTCTGCCATTGAAAGAACAGCATCCTTGCCTGCTTTATTTACGCGATCGGCAGTGTCATTTGCAAGTGTTTTTACAATATCTACATATACACTACACGCGTTCTCACCTCTAATTCCTATTAACTTTTCTGTTCTTAATAAGGTTGATTCTAACATGTAAACATCTATTATCATGTCTGCCACGTTCATTAAAATTTCTTGCTCATTAGACAAAGCCATCATGAATTTTTGTGCAGCAGCTCCCGCAGTCATTAATATGGCTTTTTTAATGTTTGAAATTAACTTCTTTTCTTGAGCAAAAATACCCTCTGGTTCATCACCAAATTCTGGAATCGACATAAGTTCTTTTTGAATCGCCAAAGCTGGTCCCATCAGATTGAGTTCTCCTTTCATGGCACGTTTTAATAACATATCCATAGTAAGCATTCTATTGATCTCGTTCGTACCTTCAAAAATTCTATTAATCCGTGAATCTCTGTATGCCCTGTCCATTGGATAATCAGCAGAAAACCCGTACCCTCCAAATATTTGCACTCCTTCATCTACTACATAATCAAGAGCTTCGGAACCAGCCACTTTTAATATAGCACATTCTACGGCATACTCTTGTGCAGCACCCATTAAGGCTTGTTCGAAAGTTTTACCCTCAGATAGAAGTTCTTCCTCTTTTAGATTAATTTCATTACCTGCTCTGTACATGGCAGATTCAGTTGCAAATATTCTGATCGCCTGTTCTGCAAGTTTATGTTGAATGGCACCAAAATTTGCAATAGGTTGCTTAAATTGGTTTCTTTCTTTTGCATATTGGACAGATAATGTGCTAGTTCTCTTCATAGCACCTAAGGCTGCACCAGCCAGTTTAATACGTCCGATATTTAGGATATTAAATGCAATTAAGTGACCTTTGCCAATTTCTCCTAAAATGTTATCCTTAGAAACCTTCACGTCTGATAAAAACACCTGCCTTGTAGACGAGCCCTTGATACCCATTTTATGTTCTTCATTGCCAAAAGATAAACCTGGAGTGCCTCTATCGATTATAAATCCAGTAAACTTATCTCCATCTACTTGGGCAAATACGATAAAAACATCTGCAAATCCAGCGTTTGTAATCCACATCTTTTGCCCGTTGATAACATAATGGTTGCCATCCTCTGTAAGTATTGCTTTAGTTTTTGCTGCAAGCGCATCAGAGCCTGAGCCTGGCTCAGTTAAGCAATAGCTTGCCTTTAACTCTCCAGAAGCAAGTTTTGGAATATATTTATCTTTTTGCGCTTGGTTACCAAAATACAAAATTGGTAAAGTACCTATACCTGTGTGAGCAGCCATGGCTACAGCAAACGAATGTCCAGCTCCAACTTCTTCGGTTACAAGTAAACTTGTGTTAAAATCTTTGCCAAATCCACCAAACTCCTCAGGGATAGAAATAGCCAAAATCCCTAATTCTCCAGCTTTTTCAAGTAGCTTTGGTACTAATCCTTCTTCCTGAGCATCTATTCTATCTAAATGGGGTAAAACCTCCGTTGTTATAAAATCGCGTACCATGTCGCGCATCATCTTTTGCTCTTCATTAAAATCTTCAGGTATAAAAACTTCGCTTGACAAAGTTTCTTGGATCAAAAACTCTCCTCCTTTACCTTTTTTTACAATTGTTGACATGGCTTCTTAGTTTTAAATTTTACAAATTATTATTAAAAATTGCATTCTACCGCCATTGGTTTGGCTAGGATTAATAACGTGTTATGAAATGAATAGTTTCTTATAATAGTACAAAAAAATATAAAATAAGCTTAAATAATTATGTTTTACTTATGCAACATTCAAAACCAGCCATTGCACCATTTGATAGTAATAACCAGAATTTATTTTATTGCCAGTTTTCCTCAGAATAACACAATTTACTAACTGGAATTCCTTAGTTAATTTACTTATCTATGTGCAAGATTTCAATATAAGATTGGACAAAATAAAAAATTTGACTCTAACTAAGTTATAATCTTCTTCTATCGTATTTACTAAAAATTTAGTACAAATTATACCGCCATTGAATTATCACTTAGGATAATAAGTTTAGCTATTGTGGTTCACCTAGCTCACCTTCCCATCTGGCAATTACCACAGTTGCAAGACAATTTCCAATAACATTTACTGAAGTACGTGCCATATCCATGAGTTCATCTATTCCTAATATAATAAAAATTGGTTCTACAGGCAGTCCAAATGCCGCTGCTGTACCTAAAAGAATTACTAAAGAAGCCCTTGGAACGCCTGCCACTCCTTTGCTAGTGAGCATTAATGTAAGAACCATAATCACCTGTGTTTGCCATGACAAGGTAATATTGGCTGCTTGAGCCACAAATACCGAGGCCAAGGCTAAATAAAGCGTAGTGCCATCAAGGTTAAAGCTGTAACCCATAGGCATTACAAAAGATGCTATTTTTCGTGGTACTCCAAATTTTTCCATAGCCAATAAAGCCTTAGGTAATGCAGACTCTGAACTGGTGGTTGCAAAAGCCAAATACACTGGCTCCGAAATGCACTGAATGAATTTAATTAAATTAATTTTACAAACGAACGCTATAGGAATAAGGACCAACAAAATAAAAACTAGAAGCGCACCATATAATGTTGCTAGTAAACTAATCAGGTTAAGTAAAATCCCTAAACCCATATGCCCGACCGTATAAGCCATGGCAGCTGCAACACCCAATGGGGCGAAATACATGACTATATTGGTAAATTTGAACATTACCTCTGATAGACTTTCAGTAAAATTAAGCATGTTAGTCTTGTAGGCGTTGGTTGTCATGGCGAGGGAGATGCCAAAAATAATACTGAACACTACAATTTGTAAAACCTCACCTTCTACTACAGATTTAGCTAGATTTTCAGGAAACACATGTATTAAGACTTCTTCCAGTGTTTGTTTTTTCGTTTGAAGCTCTGTCATGTCCACTTGAGCTGGTAATTTTATCCCTTTACCAGCTTGAGTTAGGTTAATGGCTAATAAACCAATTACGAGGGCCATTGTAGTTACCAGCTCAAAATATATCAGGGATTTAATTCCCATACGTCCCACTTGTTTTAAACTGGCATGCCCAGCTATACCTACCACTAAAGTGCCAAATAGGAGAGGGGCAATGATACATTTAATTAATCTTAAAAATATTTTACTAATTACCTTGGCATGAACCGCTAATGTAGGGAACTCATATCCAAACCAAGCACCCACTACCATTGCTACTAATATCCAAGTGGTTAGGGATTTTTTATAGATGGCAAAATAAACTAAGGAAGCAATTACTATTATTCTGGAAGCAAAAAGTAAGCTTGTTGGCAAATGCAACATTTCGATATGTAAAAATGCTATAAGGCCTATAATGAATAATAAGAAAAGATTTGTTTTTTTATGCATTTAATAATTTCATAAAATGTTTGAAGAAAGATAATCAAAAGTTAATAAAAACCCAATTAAATAAGATTTCTTTATTTGGTTCTAATACAACACTTTAAATAATTGTTGTATGTATAAAGCGTCATAAGCCCGGAATCCCAATAGAGATAAAGCCTTCATATGTTTATTGTTAGTTGGGTTGTTTATGCCACATGGTTCACACTTTTGGAGGTTGCTCATCTTAACAACTTCCCTGAGTTCTTATTTTAAATCACTGAATATTGATTATTTTTACTACTGCTTTTAAAGTTGTTTAAAACATTGGCTTGCTTGTAATTAAGTTATTAATTGCAGAACTTTGTCACGTTTATGAAAAAGAAGGTCGAAATTTTAGCTCCTGCCAAAAATCTTTATCAAGGTATGGCTGCCATCAATGCTGGTGCCGATGCTGTTTACATTGGAGCACCACAGTTTGGTGCTCGTACTAACGCCACTAACTCAGTGGAAGATATCGCTGAACTTGTACAATACGCACATCTATTTAAAGCTCAAGTGTTTGTCGTGTTAAATACTATTTTGTATGACAACGAGCTTGAAACTTGTCGACAATTGATTTTTGAGTTATACAATGCTGGAGTAGATGCACTTATTATACAGGATATGGCCATTATGGAAATGGATTTACCTCCTATTGTTATCCACGCAAGCACACAAGCCAATAACCGTGATCCAAAACATGTTAAATTTTTGGCAGATGCGGGCATGAAACGTGTGGTATTGGCTCGTGAGTTAAATTTAGACCAAATACGCGAGATCAGCGAGGCTACAGATGTTGAGTTAGAATTTTTTGTTTCTGGGGCACTATGTGTTTCATTTAGTGGTAATTGCTATATGAGTATAGCAGGTGGGGAGCGAAGCGCCAATCGTGGTTCGTGTGCCCAAAATTGTCGTTTACCTTATAATTTGATTGATGGCAATGGAAAAACTTTGATAGCTAATAGCCATTTATTGTCTATTAAAGACCTTGATTTGAGTGATCAATTGCCCAATTTGATAGAAGCAGGTGTTACCTCGTTTAAGATAGAAGGACGTCTTAAGGATGTTGTTTATGTTAAAAATAACGTTTCATTCCTTCGAAAAAAACTAGATGCCTTTTTGGAAAATAACTCAAAATATGAAAAAGCTTCGTCAGGACGTACTTTTTATAATTTTGAACCAGAAATGGAACGTAGTTTTAATAGAGGATATACCGATTATTTTGTTAATCACCGCAAAGAACGCATTGGTTCTTGGGAAACTCCCAAATCGCAAGGACAGATTATAGGTAAACTAATTGAAAACCGAGGGAAAGGATATTTAATTGAAAATTTTGAACAACTTAATAATGGCGATGGATTGTACTTTATTAATGAATTAGGAGAGGCAGATGGTGTTCAAATCAACATAATTTTAAATAATCTGGTTATTCCTAATGTTTTAAAACCCATCAAAGAAGGAACGCTTATCTATAGAAATTCAGATGCTGCATTTAATAAATTAGTTGAAAGAGAGGACAGTACAGTACGCAAGATTGGAATTTCAATGTTTTTTACTGAAACTATGGAAGGCTTTCAGTTAGAGGTTGTTGATGAAGATGGCCATAAAGCTATTAAACAGCATTTTACGAGTAAGGAACTCAGTAATAAAGGAGAGCGTGTTATCCCAGAAATAAAAAAGAATTTAGTAAAAACAGGTAATACACCATTTATAGTTGATTCCATAGAGGTGCATTTTTCTGCTAATTGGTTTTTATCGATTTCTAAAATAAATGAGATTAGAAGAGATGCGTTAGATGAGTTAGTTACCACTAGGGTAAAAGAATATCAAAGAAAGGAAATTCAGGTGGTAAAAACCACTCATCCTTATCCTGTGACTCAATTAGATTTTACTTATAATGTATCAAATAAGTTGGCAAGATCTTTTTATAAACGCCATGGGGTGCAAGATATTGAAAAGGCCTTTGAACTTCAGTGGGATCCGGGCAAGTCGCGTGTAATGGTAACTAAGTATTGTGTTAAATATGAGCTAGGTAAATGTCCACGATACCAAAGAGATATAATGGGAGAAAAGCTCACAGAGCCACTTACACTTCAACACGGTGAAAATGAATATAAACTTAAATTTAATTGCAAACCTTGCGAAATGGAAATTTGGGAAAAAGACGCTGAGTTGGAGTTTGAGGAAGAATAGTTGAAGTATTAACTGTTTTTACAGGAGCTTGATTTTATTTAATTAGATTCATATTTACTTACGATTCAATATTAATTATAAAAAAAGCCTGTTCTAAACAGGCCTTTTTTATGGTTAATTCTCTGATTTTTACATGTCCAGAACTTCTAATAAAATTAATACTCCACCTGCAATAAATGCAATTGCACCAAATACATATAATATTGATATCCCTAGTCCTCCTAAAATTAAAAGTAACAAACCAATAGAGGCTAATAGAATGCCTAATTTTAGATTTTTTGTTAAAGAACTTGCTTTAGAACCTTGTTCATCGCGGATTTTCTGAATCTTCTCAATTTTATTTTCAATTTTCTTAACAATTTTAAGTTCTTTTTTATTCAAGGCTGACTTATTTATTGTTGACACTTGCTGATTTATTGGCTGTGTTTTGATTTCTTGAATGCTTATCGCTTTTTCAGTTATTTCCAAATCAACATTACTAGTTGAGGCAGTTGGATTTTCAGTTTCAAATTTGTGATATGGCGTCCCAAACGAATAAGTACTTTTAGAAGTCTTTGAACTTTTGCAAGCAAATAAAAAACCGGCTGCTAAAGCCACGATGAATAAATTTTTTAAAGTTCTCATTTTAAGTGTTTTAGTTTTTATTAATTATTAATTTTGAAATATTGACCAATAGAAGTCAATGACTTATATGCTAAAACTGAATCTCCTGGAAAGGAATATTCCCAAGTACCAGCATTAATAGTTTTAAAAATAATTGTATTTGCGTTCCTTGGTTTGCTTCCAAGTTGAGTAAAGGTAATGTTACTTCTACATTTATCTATTATATAATTTCCAAATGCACTATCTGTTGTCGTAATTGTGTCGGTAGGGGAGTTGATTCTCAAATACTTAAGACCATAAGTTTTATTTTCAAAAAAATAATAACGAACATTACTGTCAGACCATCTACCCACTATTTTTGGGTCCTCCCCATCACATTTTTTTGTGCAACTGTAGGTGACTATAAACAGTACGATGCACATAAAAAATAGCAATATATTTTTAAAATACATAACCTATTGACGGGGATAAGTAACCAGATAGAAACAACTTATTATCAGCATCAAAATTAATTTGTGTGCCAATCATAATATTTACTATTAAATGTTTAGGAACTAATATAGTTTGGTAACCAAACCCTATTCCACCGCAGGCCATTTGTGTATCTTTAAATTCGCTTATTGTTCTAAGATCTTGCTCTGTGGTTTTTTTTCTTAAAATAAGTGCATAAGGCCTAGTATTGCCGTCTTCAAAGACCATTTTATTAATACCTCCAAACACCTGAGCGTAAAGTCCTGATGGTCCTTTTTTCTTAAAATAATATTTTAGTGCTAGTTCTGCTCTGTATCCATCATTCCAATGGTCAGACGGCCTTACTTTAAAGTTGGTACTATTAAAATCAGTTCTTCCAAGTTTGGCAAGGGCATTAACTCCTATTGAAACTTTATCTCCAAGAGGTAGTTCTATCTCAACTCCTACTGCATTATTAAAAAATGCAGGTAACAATTTTATGTTCAGTCTTTTTGCTACTTCAAGATCTCCTTCTTTTTCCTTGCCTCTATCGTCGTGAGTGGCTGCATGATGTGCACTAGGAGTGTTTGGTGCATGATGTTGCGTAGGGTTATGGTGTTGCGGTTTTTTATGTTTATTTTTATGCTGGGCTAAAATAGTTCCAGAAATTAATAACCCTATCAACAAAATAAGATATTGAATTTTATAACCCATTTATAATAATTCTAACTTTTTCACTAGTGCAAATATAGTTATTTTCTTAGAAAAGTATAATTGATTGTTGGGTAATTAATGTAGATGTTTCTTGAAACCTTTTCTCATAAAAGTTAGTCATATCAATATTTTTATGTATTAACCTAATGACCACGAGTCTAAATAAATAATAAATTATTGATAATCAATTTGATATTTAATATGATATAATTTAAAAGTAGGTAGCAATAAACAAATACCTATATATGTCGTAAATAAATGTACTTAATTCCTATGTTTGCTTATGGCACTTGACAAAAATCAAATTGCACAGGTAATTTCTCGTGAAATAAAAAATGGAGATTATGTTAATCTTGGTATTGGCATTCCTACGCTTGTGGCTAATTTTATTCCCGCAAATATTGATGTAGTATTGCAGTCAGAAAATGGGTTATTGGGAATTGGACCTTTTCCTGCTATAGATCATATCGATCCGGACCTAATTAATGCTGGTAAACAAACCATTACAATGGCTACAGGAGCTTCATTGTTTAGTTCAGCCGACAGTTTTGCTATGATTCGTGGTGGACATGTTGACTTAACAATTTTGGGCGCTATGGAGGTATCAGAAAATGGTGATATTGCCAATTGGAAAATTCCTGGCAAAATGGTAAAGGGAATGGGTGGTGCTATGGATTTGGTTGCATCGGCCAAGAATATAATTGTAGCAATGCAGCACAAAAGTCAAGATGGTAAATCTAAGTTTTTAAAAAACTGCACCTTACCGTTAACTGGTCAGCGTTGCGTAAAAAAGGTTGTTTCTGATTTGGGTGTTTTTGAAATATTGCCCGAAGGAGGCTTTTTGTTGATAGAATATGCGCCCCAAGTTTCTATAGACGAAATTAAACAAAGCACCGAGGGTAAATTGTTTATAAGTGATAATGTTAAAGAAATTACCTTTTAGAAAATTAAATTGAACGAACACGGCATAACAATCTATAACCTTGTTCCCATTAGGGCTGAGGCCTCTCACAAAAGTGAAATGGTTACCCAGCTGCTATTTGGGGATACATATGAGGTGCTTTCGCAAGAAAACAATTGGGTAAAGATAAAAATTGATTTTGATGACTACATTGGATGGTTAGATGTAAAATTGCATCACAAACTATTAAAATTTGTACCAAATTGCATAACTAGCCAAGTTGCTTTAGTTGAAGGTCAAACAAGGAGCTACATCCCAGCAGGCTGTTTTTTAGAGTTGAATGAGATATCTAAAATTTTATCGATAAATGGTCAAGAATATTTAATCAACGACGGTTATCATTCTTTAAAAGAAAGCGTTTCTATTGACGAGGTAATCAAAACCGCTAAAACATACCTTGGTGTGCCCTATTTATGGGGTGGCAAAACCCACTTTGGCATAGATTGCTCAGGATTTATACAACAAATCTTTAAGATTAATGGTTATAAGTTAAAAAGAGATGCTTATCAACAGGCAGAGATTGGGCTGGAAGTTAGCTTTGAATCTTCAAAAAAAGGAGATATTGCCTTTTTTGGGGATGCTGAAAAGGTTACACATGTTGGTTTAATTTTGGATGATTACAACATCATTCATGCACATGGAGAAGTAAGAATTGATGTATTAAATGGTCAAGGGATTTTGAGTAAAAAAAATAATCGGTTATCTCATACGCTAAAAAGAATTAATCGTATCTTAGTACATTAAAATACCTATGGGACGAAAGGTTTTAGTTTTAAATCAAGATTTTAGAGCACTCACCATTTGTAGTGCCCAGCGAGCTTTTTTACTCGTCTATTTAAATAAGGCAGAGTTAATTTCAAAAGATAAAATGAGGACACTTAGAACGGTGTCCTCTTCTTTTGCTATGCCATCTATTATACGATTACATGGATACGTCCAAATGCCCTATAAAGGCGTAATGCTTAGTAGACAAAATATATTTAAACGTGATGGTCATAAATGTCAATATTGTGGCTCTAATCAAGATTTGACTCTAGATCACGTATTGCCAAAATCTCGTAATGGCCAATCTACTTGGGATAATCTAGTTACGGCTTGTAAAAGTTGCAATTCTAAAAAAGGTGATCGACTTCCTGATGAGGCAAATATGCCACTTCCGAGAAAGCCATTTAAGCCTTCTTTTATTATGTTTTTGAGGGATTTTTCTGAACAAATAGATGAAGACTGGATGACATATTTAGGTGTTAGAAATCGATAAAAGCGCGAGTATTAGGCTAATAAAGTTCAGGATTTAAAAACACAACAATTGATTTTATAGTGCTTTATCACTACTTTTTACTAAATCGCAGTACCTAAAATGTTGTAAATATTACATAATTTCCAATAACTGCTAAAAAGCCCATATCTTTTTATTATTTTTGCATTAAATAAACGGTTGAAGGTTGTATTGGTATAATCAGGATATTGAGTGGTTGGAGAAAAAAGAGGTAGCTGTTACCTCTAATAAAAAGGTGGTTTTTTACGGAAGTTCCACTTTTACACTTTGGGAAAATTTAGAACAAGAATTTTCAAATTTTCAAGCAGTTAATTTGGGTTTTGGGGGGTCTACTTTGGCTGCTTGTGCTTGGTTTTTTAATAGAGTAGTACCAAGACAAAACCCAGATATAATAGTTATTTATGCAGGAGACAACGATCTCGGTGACGGTCGTACTCCTGAAGAGGTTGTGTTATTTTATTTTCAGTTGGTTTCATCCATCCAAAAGTTTAATATTGATATCCCCATCTATTTCATTTCTATTAAGCTAAGTCCTTCTCGTAAACATCTTAAAGGAAGTATAGAATACACTAATCACACAATAAAAAATTACATCAACGAAAGCTCATTGCCGTTGCATTTTATTGATATTTATGATAAAATGCTCAATCCAAAGGGTGAAATTATCCAAGAATTTTATAAACCTGATGGTCTCCATTTGTCAGACGAAGGATATGCTCTTTGGAAAGAGGAAATTTACAGAGAACTCGAAAAGTGCTTGGTATGCTAGTGCAACCAAATTTTTTCTATAAAGTGTTCATTTTCTGATTTTATGAGTACTAAATATATACCATTGGCTAAATCGTTTAATTGAAAGGTCGAAGGATTATTTGTGCTTGTTGACACTATTTGCCCTATGGAGTTTTTAACAACTACAGAATAACTAGATTCTTCAAGACCCATTATTTTGAACAACCTATTCTCAACTTGTACCAACTGACCTTTAAAGGTCTTACCGTAATTACGAATAAAGTTGCTCTTAACTTCGATTCCTTCGGTATTTTTAAAAATCACTTGATAAGATTCAAATAAAAAGGGCACGTTTATTTGGTAAAATCTTTGCGCCGATTTGTTACTTTTAATTTCATTAATTAGCAAACTTTCACCGTAATAGTCATTCCCAAAAATATAAAATGTACCATTTTCTGTTTCATTTACTATAAATTTTAGGACCGATTGGCTATTAATGAATTCCAAAGACGCGGATATATAGGTTAATGGCAATGGATTTGGGTCAGTCGTGGTATAGCTAACAGGTGTGGTGATTGGATTGCAAGGTATTGGATTACAGCTGTTTGAAAAAGTATATTCTCTGCCACCATTAACAAAATTATCAGAAGCATCAATGATACGGATGGTGTATGGGCCATTTCCATTTACGATTTTCATGATGTAAGACTGCCCCATATCGCTATTCATAGTAAGGTCTACCCATTGACCATTTATTTTTTGTTGAACGCCGTGGATCCCATTTTTTAAGTTATTAATTGTTATTGCAGGCCAATATTGTTGTGCGGCTTGTATAAAATATATATTTACATCTCCTTGGTAATTAGGGGCTTCTATATATTCCCAAGAAATTTTTCTGTTATTCCAATTGATGGGTACGAGATTAGTAGTGAGGGTGTCATTTTTATTAAATCGCGCCAAAGCACTTCGTCGTATATCTAGGTGATATTTATTGTCTCTGCACCATGCATTATTATCTCCACAGGCATCAGTTACTAAAAGGTTCATTGTAGCTCCATAATAGCCATCTGGAGTCCAAGTGCCTCCATTTCTACAAAAAGGAAGTCCCAGCGCTCCGTCGTTTATTCCGCCCAAGCAGTTTTCTAAAATGGTTACCTTAACCCAACGACCACAGTTTTTTCCATTCTCAAATTCACCCATATAGGCCGTATCAGCACCTTGCAATGGTCGGGTCCACATCGTTCCTACACCCGGAGAATCATATACATCCAACGCTACATAATAAGGACTTTCAAGCCTATTTTCTGGAATTCCACATCCTCCGTAAGGGGTGGCGATACCGTCAAAGTAGGTTCCAATTCCGGCGTTTGGCTGTGCTTTTATTATAATTTGAATTAAACAGAATGAGAATACTAAAATAGATTTGAAGGTAGTTGATTGCATACATGTTATTCTTTGGATGCAAAA
Organism: Cytophagaceae bacterium; assembly: GCA_027488865.1. GTDB lineage: Bacteria > Bacteroidota > Bacteroidia > Cytophagales > UBA9547 > JAIYAU01. Next base: position 101,499 of record JAIYAU010000058.1, on the reverse strand, counting down.
TTATGAGTATTTAAAAGAAAAATGGATGATTATTGTGGCTAAATTGTAGCTATAGGGTGGTTGGGCTTAAATATTGTCTAGTATTTGTATTTAGTTATCAATATTTAATAAGCCTTGGCAAATCTTTTTAGTAATACCGGGTCCTTCATATACAAAACCAGTATAAACTTGAACAAGAACTGCACCAGCATCAAGTTTTTCTTGGGCATCCTTAGCCGTAAAAATTCCCCCAACACCAATTATTGGAATTGTTTTATTAGATTTTTGGCTAATATATCTAATCACTTCGGTTGATCTATCTTTAAGAGGCAAGCCACTAACACCTCCATTTCCAATAGTTGTCAATAATTTATTGGGACTATTTAATCCATTTCTTTCAATTGTGGTGTTGGTAGCTACTATTCCATGGATTCCCGTCAACTGTACAATTTCAACAATATCGTCAAGTTGTTCATTAGTAAGATCAGGAGCTATTTTTAGAAGAATGGGCTTTGTTTTTATTTTTGTATTGTTCCATTCTACCAAGTGAGAAAGTAACTTACTTAAAGGTTCTTTTTCTTGTAATTCTCTTAATCCTGGCGTATTTGGTGAACTTACGTTTACCACAAAATAGTCAACGTAATCATGTAAGGCATTAAAACAAAATTCATAATCGTCTATTGCCTGTTCATTTGGTGTTGTTTTATTTTTTCCAATATTTCCACCAATAATTATATCGCTTTTGCGGGATTTTAGATGCTTAATTGCTTCTATGACACCGGCATTATTAAAACCCATTCTGTTTATTAACCCTTTATCTTTTGGAATTCTGAACAATCTAGGCTGGTCATTGCCGCTTTGTGGTTTTGGGGTTAATGTTCCTATTTCAATAAATCCAAAACCAAGAGAGGCTAGTTCGTCAATCAAAACTGCATTTTTATCAAATCCAGCAGCAACACCAACCGGATTTTTAAAATTAAGTCCCCAAACTTGAGTTTGTAATTTTTCGGAGGTGACTCCATAACTAAAATAGGCTAACTTTTTTAAAAAAGCAGGTTTTAGTAGAATTTTTAACAAACTAAAAACAAAATAATGTACTTTTTCGGCGTCAAATAAAAAGAAAATTGGTTTGAGTAAGTACTTGTACATTAAAATTTTTTTATTAATTGAATTTAGAATTTATTACCATTTCTCAAAAGCATGTCGGCTATAACTAAGGCCGCCATTGCTTCTACAATTGGAACTGCGCGAGGTACTACACATGGATCGTGTCGCCCTTTACCAGTTACTACGGCTTCATTTCCCTCAACATCAACACTTTCTTGGTCTTGCATGATGGTAGCAACTGGCTTAAATGCCACCCTAAAATAAATATCTTCGCCGTTTGATATTCCGCCTTGAATACCCCCAGAATGGTTGGTTTTGGTTTTTATTTGACCATTTTCGTTATAAAATAAATCATTATGTTGAGAACCCAACATTTCTATACCTTCAAATCCAGATCCATATTCAAATCCTTTTACAGCGTTTATACTTAACATGGCCTTACCAAGTTCGGCATGAAGTTTATCAAATACGGGTTCTCCTAAGCCAGCAGGGGTGTTTTTAATTACACAAGAAATTACACCACCTATTGTATCTCTATTTTTTCTCACCTCATCTATAAGAGTTATCATTTTATCTGCCATTTCATTATCTGGGCATCTAATGATATTGTTTTCTGCATTTGAAAGGTCGAGTTCTTGATAATTTTTTTCTAACTTTAAATTGCCTACTTGTGATACATAAGCAACAATATTAATATTAAACTTTTCTAGATATTTTTTTGCTACAGCTCCAGCAGCTACTCTTGCAAGTGTTTCACGAGCTGAACTACGGCCACCACCACGATAATCTCTATGGCCGTATTTTACCTGATACGTATAATCTGCGTGGGAAGGACGGTATTTGTCAGCAATATGTGAATAATCTTTGCTTCGTTGGTCTTCGTTCCAAACCATCATAGCTATGGGTGTGCCAGTAGATCTTCCTTCAAATACTCCTGATAAAACTTCAATTCTATCAGCTTCACCACGTTGTGTTGTTATTTTAGATTGACCTGGTTTTCGTCTATCTAAATCAATTTGTATGTAATCTTCGTCTATTTCAATTCCAGCCGGGCAGCCATCTATGATTACGCCCACACCTCGTCCATGTGACTCGCCAAAAGTACTGATTTTAAATAACTTACCGTAAACACTACTCATATTATAGAATATAAGCTACAAAGTTAATAGTTTTTTTATTAAGCTAGGTTTAAAAACACGAATTGCTTGCCAACACAATCATATAAAAAGCCCGTTCACTTTAATTAAACGGGCTTTTTTTTATTCAATTGAAACTCTTTTAGTCTACAGTGTAATATGGATAAAATTCTGGTAATTCGTATTTAACCAAGAAATTTCTAAACATTGATTTGTATTTTTCTGAGTTTGGCTCAAGGATAATAGCTTTTTCGTAGCAGTTGGCAGCCTCTAAGAACATATTTTTTTGTTCATAGAACGATGCTTTAATTAGATAACCTAAAGATGATTCCTCTGAAAATTCACCTTCAAGATTCGCAAGCTCTGTAGCTAATTCTTTAGATTCGTTAAAAACAATGGTTTTTGAATGTGATATTAACTTCTTATTATTTTTTGCAGATACTTTAATAATTACTCGTTTGTCATCAGCAAACTCACCATAGTTTATTTTTGCCAAGTCAATTGTAATGCTGGTGTCTACAGTTTCATTTTTTTGAATTACTTCATCCACCATATTAAATACTTCCACTACGTAACCTTCTGCCCCAGCATTTTTCATCCATCTAATGGTAGTGTTGCTATTGAGTACGTCTGAATTGCCAGTAGCAAAAACCCTAATAAAATCTGAATTTAACAATCCTCTATCCACTGACCCTGTTACTTTCATATTTTTTTTATGATTTGCGTTCGGATCTTCAGCCTCGGCTGATGTAAGTTCAGCATATACATATTTGGAGTATTTTTCAGAAAATGATACCTTGTTTGAAGTTACTTTTGTGGCAAGATCTGAAATATTGTAAGTTCCTGGCGTTTTTACCTCAAGTGTTTTACCCGTAGGAGCGTGGATTAGGCCTAAATATCCCTTCTCAGAAACTTTTATTTGTTCTTCTTTGTGCAATCTTGTTCCTGTAAATAATGGTTTCCATTCGGCACTAGCAGCTTTTTTTAACACTATTATGCCTTTAGTAGCCATTACTTTAAACAATTCTCCTTGGGCGTTTGTAATAAATGTTACAAACAACATTAGCGTGGTTAAAATGATTGGTAGGGACTTTCTCATAGCTTTCGTTTTATTTGATTTACAATTACAAATTTACTTATTTTTCCGTAATAAAATTAATCTTCTTATTTTTATAAAACCATTTTTTATTACCTCCATATAAATCTCTAGCAAATCTCCTGCCAAAAGTACTGTTACAATAGCTGGGCCGAAGTCAATCCTATAACTATAATAATACATGGTTCTTATAGTAATAAATAAAAGTATAAAAGTTATAAATAATTGAACAATTTTACCTAATGTGCCATATAAAAGAGGAAATTTTTCAAACACCAAACCCAAGAAAACTACCGAAATATAACAAACTATAACCCCTATTAATAGACCTATCCATTCAGGCATTACATCAATATATGATTTTGTTAAAATCATATGGATTATATTGGCATGAATCACAATACCATACATGTCAGGATATGCTTTACCTACATACTTTTCGTTCATTGGTGTGTAAAAAATATCTTCCAAGGTCACTTCGCCCAAGTACCTTCCAGTAAATCCAAACAACACTATTTTGTTTTTAAATATAGAGGAGTCAAACTCGTGATTTAAAATTTGGTCATGATCCAAAACTGTAAATTTAACACCTTCTTCCTCCGTTATATTACCCAAATAATTGATACGTTCGACCTCATACTGTCTATCAAGAAATTGATTAGCCGCAAATTTGTCTATGTAAGAGGCTAGCTTTACGGGAAACGCCACCTCCTTTTTGCCGTTTATAATTTCCTGAGGGTCAAATGTTCTACACGTTTTTTGTTCTTTTTCAGTACCAGCAGTTATTAGGTTAGCATATCCCATTTCTACATAGTTGCTAAACATGGGATGTGATTTTTGTATTCCTTGAAATGTAGTTGTAGAATCATCAAAAAGTAACTTGCTTACAAATACCAAGTTATCTATTTGTTGGCATGCAGCTGATAGTAAACTGTCTTCTCTTTTAAGAAATATATTTTCTATACTATCCTCAGAGAATTTCGGTTTTTTAAAAAAAGCATCGACTCCTATTACTGCAGGATTATAGGAATTTACTATTTGCAACATCTGTGCGATTTCTCCTCTCGATCTTTCTCCGAAGTTTACAATTACGATATTTGTATCCGATTTTTCATCATTAATAACTATCTCCTTATCTTTACTTTTATACTTTCTTATTTTAGAAAAAATAACATCAGTCGCATCAAAATCTTCAAAAGTTTTACCAACTGGATCAACCAAGTCAGTTTTGGGTATTTCTACAACTTGGAATAATGCCAACATTGCAAAAATAAATAAGGTACATAGTATATGATCCCATTTAAAAAAGTAGAGTATAATCTTTTTCATCTCAATAGATTGATTAGTAAGACTGTAAAAATATAAAACATTTTCAAAACCTAACTATGAAATTCTGGTTTTAATTTATTTTGATTTTAAACTTATAAAAGGAATAATCATTTCTTCCATCGAGATTCCACCATGTTGGAAGGTGTCTTTATAATAACTTACATAGTGATTAAAGTTATTTGGGTATGCGAAAAAATAGTCTTCGATTGTAAAAGCATAAGTTGTAGATAAATTTCTTTTGGGCAGAAAAAGTCTTTCAGGTTTTCTAGTGAAGTAAACATTTTTTTCATCAAAACTCAAGTTTTTGCCTTGTTTGTACCTCAAATTATCATTTGTTGTTTCTTTATCGCCTACTATTTTATAAGGTCTCTTGCAAAAGACCGTTCCATGATCTGTGGTTATAATGAGTCTTGATTTTTTGTTTGTTATATTTTTTATGATTTCAAAAAGCGGAGAGTGCAAAAACCATGATTTTGTTATTGATCTGTAGGCAGATTCATTTGGAGCAAGTTCGCGAATCATGGCCATATCTGTTCGTGCATGTGAAAGCATATCCACAAAATTGTATACAATTACATTTAACTTATTGCTAAATAGGTTATTAATATTGTCTGCCAACTGCTTACCTTGGTATAATTGAGTGATTTTATGGTATGTCATTTTTCCTTCAATTTTATTTTTCTGCATGTTTTTTTGTAAAAGTTCTTCCTCATGCAAATTTTGTCCTCCTTCGTCATCGTCATTTACCCATAAATTAGGGTAAGCCTTTTGGATTTCAGCGGGTAACATGCCAGCAAAAATGGAATTTCGAGCGTAAGCAGTTGTAGTAGGCAATATCGAATAATAGGTACTTTCCTCTTCAATGGTGAAATATTCCTCAAAAGTTGTTTGTAATATCTTCCATTGATCGAGCCTAAGATTGTCAATTAAAATAAAAAAGACTGATTGGTCGCCAGTAAGTATGGGAAACACCTTTTTTTTCATTAATTGATGAGAAAACAAAGGTTTGCTAATGTTTGGATTATTGAGCCATTCTTCGTAGTTTTTAGTTATGAACTTTGCGAAGTATGTGTTAGCATCAGATTTTTGGTTGTCCAAAATTTCTTTCATGCTTTTGTCGCCACCGTTCTCCATCTCTAACTCCCAAAATATGAGCTTTTTATAGATATCTGCCCATTCCTCGTGAGACAAGTTATCACCAAAAGCCATACTTAATTGTCTAAAATCTTGTTGATATCCACTAGTTGTTTTTTCAGAAATCAACCGTTTGTTATCCATAATTTTTTTTATAGATATGAGAATTTGATTTGGATTAAGTGGTTTAAGTAGGTAATCAGCTATTTTTGAACCGATTGCCTGTTCCATTATTCTTTCTTCATCACTTTTGGTGATCATCACAATCGGTAAATTTGGTCTAATTTGTTTTACCTTTTCCAACGTTTCTAGGCCTGTGATACCAGGCATATTTTCGTCCAAAAACAATAGATCGAACTTAGGATCTGTGCATTTTTCTATTGCGTCCATACCGTTAAAAACAGGGGTTACTTCGTAGCCTTTCGTTTGTAAAAAAAGAATATGAGGTTTTAAAAGGTCTATTTCGTCGTCAGCCCAAAGGATATGGTATGGATTCATTTTAGTTTTTTTGGTTTAATTATCTTTTATAAACTCTAAAAGTATAATTTTATTACATTTTCGCAGCATTATTTAAAACTGTATTAAAAAGAATCTTCTAGAAACATTCTCAAAGGAACCATTTGAGAGATTTCAAAGCCAGTTTTTTTATAAAATTTTATAGCATTTTCATTGGTGCTATCAGTAAGTAGCGTTATTCTAGCCACATTATTTCTTTTTGATAGTAAAATGGCTTCTTTAATCAGTTTACTACCAATGCCCGTCCCTCTAAGTTGATCATCCACAATCATATCTTCTAAAATTGCCACTTTTTTACCCAAGGCAGTGCTTACTGTAAATAATATATTTACCATACCCACTATTTTGTTTTCTAGCTCGTATACCAATATAATTCCAATTTTTGGATTGTTTATAATTGTTTCTAAACCAAATGTATGTGCTTTAAGGTCTGGTGTAAATTCCAGTTCTTGGGTAAATAATATGTTAAGTAAACCTACCATTTGTGAAATATCCGAAGTTGTTGCCTTCCTAACCATACTTCTTTTGTTTATAATGTTCAAATAATACAATATTTTCTTTTTAAAATTATTTATTACAAAAAACGGACTTTCAATTTAATTTTATTTCCAATTTTTAATATCAAAATTTTGTATATTAATCTATTTTTTTAAAAGTTTGGTTTTGGTATTAAGACAGCTAAATATGTATTTATAAGTTCAATCTATTGATTTAATCAATAAAGCGAAACATATAGCGGTTTAACATCTAATTTCCCTAAACTTAATTTAATTGTCTGTTAGTTGTAATTTTACGTAAATTTGGAAGTTAAATAATTTTCTTAAAGTTCCAAAAAGATTGTTAAGAGGTTTTAACCAGCTCAAAATTTTAATAATAAATTATGTCGATTCAAAGTAAGGGTTTTCTATTTGGCTTTGTTCTATTTATCTCAACATTTTCGTTATTAGGTCAAACCTATTTTAGAAGTGTTGGTTCGGGTAGTTGGAATTTAACAAGTACATGGCAGTCAAGCGCCGACAGTACAACATGGATTCCTGCTTCCGCAGTACCAGGTAGTGCTGGTGGTGGTGCCAATCCAAGGGTACTTATTCGTAATTTGCACAATATTACCCATGACTTAGTATTTACTAATAACCCAAATTCAATAGTAATTGATAATGGAGGGATACTTACATTAAATACTGCCAATTTTACATCAGCTGGTAAAATCACTATTTTTGGTACATTAAACGATCAAAATCTTAATGGTACAAATACCTTTAATGGATTAGTGACTGTGGCAACTGGAGGAACCTGGAATAACACCTCTAACTCAGCTCATACATTTAATGGAGGTATTGCCAATAATGGAACTTTTAACTCAGGTTCGGCACAACATACCTTTTCAACAAACCAAACATTAAGTGGTTCGAGCGGATTTAACTTCAATTGTACAGTATTCATTTCAAATTCTATTTCTTTAACAAATACCACCAGTGTGACTATCGGTACAACTTCTGGTACAACAATTAATGGAGGAAATGCATCCTCAACTTGGATTAATGGTTCAGGATCAACACTTACTTATTTAAATACATTTACAAGTCTATTGGCTACTGGTGCCATAAATGCTTCCGCTAATGCAAATACTGTAAACTATAATGTAGATGGTAATACCGTTATTAAATCTGGTAACTATTTTAACCTAAACTTAGGAGGTACTTTAACCGCAGCAAGAAATCGTACCCTTACTGGAGCTTTGACTGTTCTAAATAATCTTACAATTGCAGGTACATCAGCTACTTTTACCAACTCTCTTGTTAGTAGTCAAACAATCAATCTTACTGGAAGCTTAAACGTAAATGCTTTTGGAGTAATGCAATTAGGCAACGGTGCTTTTACCAATAACGGTACCACAACAATAGCAGCAAATGGTCTTCTGGATGACAATAATAATGCAGGAACTAATATTTTTGTTGGGCTAATTACCAATAACGGTTCATGGACAAGCACAGGAAATTCCGCATATCAAATAAGAGGTGGTATAACCAATAATGGAACATTTACATCAGGTACTGGTGTTTATACACTCAATACTAATGCTCAAACTTTACAAGGTAGTAATGCACTATCATTTTCAAGCTTAACAATAGGTCAGATAGCTGATCCTAGTTTATTAACATACACTCTTGGAGGTTCCAATAATCTTACAGTAACAACTAACTTAGTATTTTCAAAGGGTATTATATCCACTGGGTCTAATTCGTTAGTTTATTCAGGCACTGCGGCAACATCTGCAAGTGGTACTGCTGGTTGGGTTAACGGAAGGCTTTCTAGATCCTTTAATACCGGTAGTAACGTTTCCAGAACATTTGATATAGGTAGTACATCTGCCTATACCCCAGTTACTATTACATTTCCTACAATTTCTTCTGCAGGAAGTTTAAACTTAAGTACTTTTTCAACAGACCATCCTAATATTGGCTCTGCGTGTTTATCTTCGGGTCTGTCTGTTAATAGGTATTATTCAATTACAAATACATCTATTTCTCCTTTAACCTACAACGCTGTCTTAAATTTTGTTTCTGGTGATGTTGATGCTAGTGTCAATACTTCCAATTTTATTGTAGGTTTATACAATGGTACTTCATGGTCTTATCCAACTTTGGCATCACAAACAGCTTCTAGTGCTACTGTTAATGGAATTACCTCTGCAGGAGATTTACAAATTGCAGAAAGATTTTTAGCAGCACCAAGTGTAATTACTGGTACAGCCAACGTTTGTACTACTACTTCTGGAGTAGCTTACTCAATTAATTCTATATCTGGTGCCACGGGTTATATTTGGACCTTACCTACTGGTGCTACTATTGCTTCTGGAGCCAATACAAATTCAATTACAGTTAATTTTGCAACACCTAGTACTTCTGGTAACATGACAGTACAAGCAGTTTCTCCCTCTTGCTCAAGTTCGGTTTCAACAGCACTGTTTATAAATACAGCTATTAACAATAATACCATTTCTGCAGATCAATCAATTTGTTCAGGGGAATCTCCTGTAAGTACACTTACAGGTACAACCGTAAGTGGTGGTTCTGGCACATACACATATTTATGGGAAAGTAGTACTACCAGTGCGTCGGCTGGTTTTACAACAGCAAGTGGTACTACCAACGGAACTACTTATACAGTTGGCACAAGAACCCAAACAACCTGGTTTAGAAGACTTGTGAGTTCAACTGGTGGATGTACCAATACTAGCAACGCAACACAAATTTCGGTCTATTCAATACCGCCAGGTACACCATCCGTATTTGGTAACGGTCAGTGGATAAATTATTGTTATGCCAGTACAGGATTTAACAACCTTGGTGCTTATTATGGATATTATACAGAATCTAACTTGTCATTTGATACTAGAACTAAATGGGCCGATGGATCAAGACCTTCTAATACTACTGGATATTTGGGATGTTTAGTACCAGCTATTAACATTGGTATGAGTATGAAGAGAACTAATATACCTGCTGGGGTATATCAAATTTCAGTACCAGGCCATGATGATGGTTTTATTATTCTTATTAATGGAGTTAATGTTTACCAGATTAATGGATGTTGTGCTAATAGAGGTGTCGTTTGGACAGGAGCATTAACAACTGCTAGTCAAGTAGAAATACAATGGTTTCAAGGTAGTGGTGGTTCAAACATGCAAATGAACTTCACACTTGTTCCAAATCCTACTGTTGCTTTGCCTGGCGTAATAAGCGGCTCACAATCTGTTTGTTCAGGACAAACACCTGCAGCTTTTACTAGTGTCTCTAACGCCTCCTCAGCAACTTGTAGTGTCCCAGCCATATCATATCAATGGCAATCTTCCACAGATAGTTTAAACTGGACGAATATTTCAGGTGCAACTGCTAATACCTATGCCCCAGGTACCATTACATCGACAACTTTTTATAGAAGGGTTTATACTGATTATTGTAATTCAGTAATTAGTAATGTTGTTAAAGTGAAATTTTCAACTTCTAGTGCTGGATTGCCAATTACCTATGGAGATGGTATTTGGAATGCATATGTTTTTAATAACGTAAATTTTACCTCAAACTATGCAGGTTATTTTCCAACTACTTCATCTTTAAGTGTAGATACTGATCCTAATAATTACAGTGCGGCTGCTAGACCCTCACAAAATGTGTCGTATGAAGGTTGTTTGGCCAATACTAGTCCTTATTCAATTAGATTCTTAAGAACAAATTTGCCAGCTGGGGATTATAGATTCACAATAAATAGGAATGATGAAAATTTTACACTTTTAAATAATGGTGTAAGTTTATTCTCCAGAAATTCGAGTGGAACCCAAGCTATCGCTTACACTGGTAGTTTTACCTCAACATCTCAGTTAGAGGTACGCTTAATTAATTCAGGTGGTAGTGGTGATATTGATTTTACCTTTGTTCCTTTTACCCCAACGGCATTGCTTCCTGGCTCTATTTCTGGAAATCAATCAGTATGCTCTAACGAGCAGCCCTTAATTGGATTGAATAGTGTTACAGCCTATACTTCAGACTGTAATTTGATTTCTTATCAATGGCAACAATCTAGCGACAGTACAAATTGGGTTGATATCGTTGGCGCAACTGCTGCTTCTTATTCAGTGCCATCTGCGCTTAATATTACCACCTGGTATAGGCGCGCAGTATCTGATGCATGTAACAGAATAGCATTTACTACCCCTGTAAAAATTGCAATAGATAATACGGTTTATGGTGATCCTGTGGTTTTTGGCAATAATGTTTGGAATGTTTATGCTTATAAAGACAATAATTATTCAATATACAGTGGTTTTTACACCGAACCATTATTAACTTTTGCAACCACAAACAGATATACCAATACCCAAAGCCCTAATTTCGCATCAAATTATAAAGGATGTGTAGTGCCAGTAACTAACTACTCTACAAGTATGAAGCGTACCGGGTTTAGCACAGCTTTTTATCAAATTGATGTATCAAGTTTAGATGATGTTGGAACTTTGTTAATAAATGGTGTTCAAGTATTTACTGCAGGATGTTGTAACCCTGCCACGAATATATGGACTGGTCCATTAAACGCAAGTTCTCTGGTTGAATGGCGTTGGATAAACTACGGTGGTGCTGGTAGATCTGGTCTTACTTTTACGCAAGTAATACCTACGGCTTTAACAGGTGGTAAAATCGGATCAAGTTCAACTATTTGTAGAGGGGATATTCCTCCTCCACTTACCAATATATCTTCTCCTTCTGGTGGTTGTTATGTATCCAATTTCGTTTGGCAAAATTCAACCGATGGAGGTGCTACTTGGACAAATTTAGCTAGTTCAAATACTTTAACCTATACGCCAACACAAACAGCCTTTGTGGACACTTGGTTTAGAAGGGTGGCAAACGATGTATGTGGAAATACTACAATTAGTGACACAGTTAAATTCACAATAAATAATACCCCTCCTGGCAATCCTTCTCTTTTTGGTAATAATGAATGGAATATAAACGTTTATGATGATCAATCATTTGGTTTATATATAGGGTATTTTACCGACACCACTTTGTCTTTTAATTCACAATCAAGATATTGCACCACATGTGCACCATCCACTGCAGGCATTACCTCCACAGGGACTGCGTATAATGGTTGTCAAAATGTAGGTACCTACTATTCAGTTACTTTAAAACGTAGAGGTGTTCCAGGTGCGAAGGTAGGATATTATCAAATTGACATTCCGCAACATGATGATGATGTTTATTTATTTGTAAATGGAGTAAATGTATATCAACATATTGGTTGTTGTGATGCACATACAAATGTTTGGACAGGATATCTTGATGGCAATTCAACATTAGAATTTAGATATGTAAATTATCCTGGCCCTGGTTATATTAGAGCCGCCTTTAATTATTTGGGTACGACTCCGCCAAGTGCATTAGTTGCGGGAACTATAAGTAGTGCGCAAAGTAGTTTTTGTATTGGAGATTTGCCAAGGATCACCTCATTAACTCCAGCTTCTGGTGGTTGTTATCCAATTTATCAATGGCAACAATCTAGTGATGGCAACACTTGGTCTGATATTTTTGGTGCAAACACAGAAAATTATTCCGCAACAATACCAATTAGCGCTGAAACTTACTACAGAAGAGAAGCAGCTGATAATTGCGGAAATGCTGCGGTGTATACAGATCCTGTACTTATTACAATTAATAATACTGTTCCAGGAAATACCGCAGTATTTGGTAATAATGAATGGAACTGTTATGTGTATAGTAGCAATAACTTTACAAATTATGTAGGTTATTATACAGAATCAAATTTATCATTTTTAACTACATCCAAGTTTGCAGCTGCTAGTGTGCCAAGTTTCGCTCCGGGATATGTTGGTTGCCAAACTAATGGAACAAATTATTCAATTAGTATGAAACGTACCAATTTTACCCCTGGTACTTATCAAATTGATATCCCATATCATGATGACTATGTTTATGTGTATATAAATAATGTTTTAGTATATCAATTTTTAGGTTGTTGTGATGCTCGTTTAAATGTTTGGACGGGTGTATTAAATGCCACGTCAGAAGTTGAACTTAGATATATTAATTTTAATGGTCCAGGTCAGCTCCAAGCTTCATTTATACCTGTTACCCCAGCAGGTCTGACATCTGCGGGTGTTATTGGAAGTAGCCAGAATGTGTGTTTCAACGGTACACCAGCAGTGTTAACCAATGTTTCGAGTGCCACAAGTGGTTGTTATGTTTATTACCAATGGCAACAAGATAATGGTGGTGGGTTTGTAAATATTACTGGAGCTACATCCGCAACTTACACCTTTCCTTCTGGATTAACTACCACAACGTCCTTTAGAAGAGTAGCCTCTGACGGATGTAATAATACACCTTTAAATTCTAATTTAGTAACAATTACAGTATATCCACAAATTGATCCAGGCACTATCGGTTCCGACCAGACAATTTGTAGTAATACAACCACTGCTATAAATAATATAACTGCTGCCTCTGGAGGCAACTCGCCTTACACCTATCAATGGCAGTCTTCTACTAATAATATTACCTTTACTAATATTGTTACAGCGGGTACGGGTATAAGTTATTCTACCCCTGCATTAACCGTTAATACTTATTATCGAAGAAATGCAAGTTCTGCTTGTTCTACTTCACTTTCTTCTAATACTGTTTTAGTTACGATTAGTCAATCAACTGCAATTACTTTACAACCAAGCAATTATTCTGTTTGTACTGGAGGTAACGCAATATTCAATATAACTGCTGTTGGAAATGGGCTTACATATGTTTGGCAAGTAGATAATAATATTTCAGGGTTTACCAATATTACCAACAATGCCACTTATAGCGGTGCAAACACAACTACTTTGACGGTTAATGGTGTAACGGTTGGGATGAATAGTTATAAATACAGATGTGTGGTTAGCGCAAGTTGTCTTCCTACAACTGTTAATTCTAGTTTTGCTACATTAACTATAGGCGGGCCTACAATTACAACTAATCCTACTAGTGTTTCTGTTTGTAATAATGGCAGTACCACTTTTACCGCAGCTGCTACTGGTAATCCACTCACGTATCAATGGCAAGTATCTACTAATGCAGGGTCAACTTGGGCCGATATTACAACAAGCGCAGGTATTTACAGTAATTTTACAACAGCAACATTAAGTTTGTCAAGTATAACTACGGCAATTACCACCTATCAATATCGTTGCGTAATTAACTCTACATGTGGCTCATCAACGACTACCGGAGCTACCTTAACAGTTAATCCATCAGTAACAAATAACACAATAACGGCGAATCAAACTATATGCCCAGGCGTTCCCGCAGCATTAAATGGTTCAACGCCAACAGGTGGTGGTGGTTCATATACGTACCAATGGTTGATCTCAACTGATAATACTAATTTCTCGAATATTTCTGGTGCTACTGGTATCAACTATAGTCCAACATCAATTGCAACAACTACATATTACCAAAGACTGGCCAGCACCGCTTTATGTAATTCTGCCTTGGCATCTTCAAGTAATACAGTTACAGTAACTATTAATACTGGTGTTAACATCACTACCCAACCTACCAATGTTGCTATTTGTCCAACAGGAACGGCTACATTTACTGCAGCGGGTACAAATGCAACCTCTTATCAATGGCAAGTAAAAATTGGAGCTGCTGCATTTGTAAATATTACTAACGGAGGTGTTTATGCAGGTGCAACTACAGCGAGTTTAACGATTACGTCTCCAGGTGCTACATTTAACGGCAATTTATATAGATGTATAATATTTGCTTCAACGTGTAGCTCGACCACCAATAACGCAACTTTAACAATCAACACTTTACCTAATATTACAACACAACCTGTTAGCGTATCTAGTTGTGCTGCGGGTCCAACTATTACTTTCTCTACTGTTGCAACAGGTACGGGTTTAAGTTATCAATGGCAGGGCGATTTTGGAGGTGGATTTAATAACCTAGCAAATGTGGGAAGTAATTTCAGAAACGTTACCACCAACACTTTGAGTATATTGGCGCCTCCTGTTACTTACAGCGGTTATTCCTTTAGAGTTATTGTTTCTGGTACATGTAGTCCGTCCGTTACTTCCAATGGAGCTACTTTAACATTAACACCTACTATAAGCACCAACTCAGTAAGTTCTGCACAAACTATATGTCAGGGATCAACCCCAGTAGATTTATTGGGTAGCACACCGAGTGGAGGAAATGGCACATACAATTATGTTTGGCAAAGTAGTACTACAGCCAATAATACTGGTTTTGTCACCGCATCAGGTGTAAGTACAAACATTGGCTATACACCTCCAGCTTTAAATGTTACCACCTGGTATAGAAGAGTGGTTTCTTCAGGTGCTTGTAACAATACAAACAGCAACGTGATTCAAATAACCGTAAATCCACCAACTAGCATTGTAACTCAACCTGCAAATGCAAACACTTGTGCAGGAGCTAATGCCACTATATCTGTTTCAGCGGTAGGTTCTAATTTATCTTATCAATGGCAACAAAAAATAGGATCTACTTATTCTAACATTACTAATGCTGTTCAGTACCCTGGGTTTACAACTAGTACCTTAACAATAAGCGCTCCTACAAATTTAATGAGCGGTAACTTATATAGGGTAGTTGTATCTGGTAACTGTACCCCTCCTGAGGTTACAAGTGATTCTGCATTCTTATTAATTGATCCGTCACCTGTTATAACTTCCCAACCGAGTGCAGTAAATAGTTGTGAAGGAGTTACTTCCTCCTTTAGCGTCTCAGCATCCGGAACTCCTTTAACCTATCGTTGGCAACGTAAAATTGGTTCAGGTTCGTTTACAGACTTAACTGATGATGCTGTTTTTTCAGGTTCAACTACGGCCACACTCACCATAAATAACACACCACTTTCTTTTTCGTCAAATCAATTTAGATGTGTGGTTAATCTTTCGGCATGTGCTGTTAATTCTAATGCGGCCATATTATCTGTTTTAGCCAAACCATCAATTACCTCACATCCTACCAGTTTAAGTAGATGTAGTGGTACAAGTGCTTCTTATACAGCGGTAGCATCAGGAGCTGGGT
The DNA here is from genome assembly GCA_027488865.1 of Cytophagaceae bacterium. Classification (GTDB taxonomy): domain Bacteria; phylum Bacteroidota; class Bacteroidia; order Cytophagales; family UBA9547; genus JAIYAU01. The sequence goes on along the minus strand of JAIYAU010000058.1, from coordinate 85,582 downwards.
TGACCTATCAATGGTTTGGGAATATTCCAAACAATACTTCATTAACCAATAGTGGTATTTATTCAACTACTACCACTACTACATTAAATATTTCCAGTGTAAGTACGGCAATGAATGGTTATTCATATGCGTTGAGAGTGACAGGTTCATGCGCTCCAGCTGTATTTTCAAACTATGCCCCATTATTATTAAATCCAAATGGATTGTGGTTAGGTACTTCGGGTAATTCTTGGCAAACAGCCGCCAACTGGTGTGGTGGTATACCTACCATATCCACAGATGTTGTAATTAATGGTGGTACTCCTAATAACCCAACAATTTTCAATACATCTAATGCGCGCGACATTTATATCAATCCTGGAGCTGCACTTTCTATTTCAGGTGCAAATACATTAAATGTAAGTGGTGTTTGGACAAACAGTGGGATCTTCAATCCTGGCACATTAAGTACAGTAGCATTAAATAATGCATCTCTTTCTCAAGCAATTGCGGGATCTTCTAGGTCGACCTTCAATAACCTAAGTATTACCAACGGTTCTCCAGAAGGGACGGAGCTTAATGCGGATGTTGATATCAATGGAACATTTACAATTGGTAGTGGCACAAAAGTTACTAACTTAGGTAAATCCATTCGTTTAATTTCTAACGCAGCAGGTACAGCAAGGTTAGCTAATGTGCCTAATACCTCATCGTACATAGGTGACTTGAGTGTGCAACGATACATACCAGCAAAACGTTTGCCTAGATATATTTCTGCTCCAGTTCAAGGGTCAACCGTGGCGAATTTAATGGATAGTGTAAAGGTTTATGGTCCTACATCTAAAGGTTTTGATGCTCCAAATGTTACAGCAACTACCTTTAAAATTTATGATGAAGCAGCTGGAAATGTTAAAGATAGAAAATGGAATTCGATTTCATCTCCAAGCTTTGAGATGCAACGAGGTGCTGGGTATTATTTGTTGACGTCTGTCAAACGCAATAACACCACATTAACAACTAATCCAGTTACTTTACAAGTAACTGGTACTCCTAACATAGGTACAGTTAATTTACCAGTTACCTATAGTACTAATGCACCTGATCCTGGATGGAATTTTGTAGGTAATCCATACCCTAGTCAAATTGATTGGAATTCTGGTGGATGGACAAAAACAAATATAGAGAATGCTTTCTATACTTGGGATCCTCAAATTACTGGTCCAGGCGGTTATTATTCCTTTGTAAATAATGTGGGGGTTCCTAGCCGAACCAATCCTTCTGTGATAGCTTCATTCCAAGGGTTTTTTGTGAAAGCAAATGCAGTGAATCCAGTATTGACTATTACAGAAAGTGCAAAAGTTTCATTAGCTCATACAGCTAATTTTAGGACTTCGGAACCTGATAACCTTCTAAGATTATCATTTGCAAAAGATACTATTGTTGACGAAACTGTAGTTTATTTAGATAATGAGGCTACAATTAATTATGATGGAAAATACGATGCAATTAAGTTTTCTAACACACAGATAAACGTATCTACAGTTTCAAAAGATGGTAGTAATTTATCTATCAATAGTATAGGAAGTATAGATGATACTTTATCCATACCTTTGGTATTAAGCACTTCACTTAAAGGCAGTCACGTTTTATCAGTTAAATCTAATTCGTTAAATGGTGTGATTTATTTGGAGGATAAATTATTAAATACCGTTTCTAAAATCGATTCAGATACTAAAGTAGGGATCGAAATTAACTCACCGGTCACAATCAAAGATAGGTTTGTTTTGAGAAATTACTTAAGGAATAGTAATGTAACCAATGCAATAGATAGTAGATTAAATACACCTGTAATTTCTATTTATCCTAATCCATCAATAATTGATTTTGTGGATGTGGATATAATAGATTTAAGAGATCAATCATTCAATGTTGAAATAACAGATGTCAATGGTAAGTCTGTGTATTTCAAAGAATTCCCTAATCTGTCAGGTTCTAATCATATCAAAAGGAAAATTGATGCTGTTAAAGGTCTAGCTGCAGGGGTTTATATTATGAAGATTTATTCTAACTCTGTTAATTCTCAATTCAAAATATCTATAATTAGATAGTTTATAAATTATAAAAAAAGGGGGTTATATTATATCCATATAACCCCCTTTTTTTATTCTTCTTAATCATAGTTTTATATAGTTATAAATTAAAATCAACTACTAATTATTTCGATCAACCAAGTCTTCGGTAAATGAACATCAGCTATTGAATAATTTGAAGTTAGATTTTCGAAGCTTTTCTTGCTTAATTTTATTCGTTGTTTTTTTTCTTAGTCGTATTTTTAGTATTGCGTGCACCCTATTTTATACACTTTAATTATTTGTTGCGACCAACAACTTTATAACTTTGTATTTTATTAATTGGATATAGTAGTTTATATCTACAATCTTAAAGTACATTTTACAATGGCAGAGTATCAGTTTTTAGATATTGAAAAAAAGTGGCAAAAGTATTGGTCTGATAACCAGATTTTTAAAGTTTCAGAAAAATTAGACAAACCAAAATATTATGTACTTGACATGTTCCCATATCCCTCAGGTGCGGGTTTACATGTAGGACATCCACTAGGATACATTGCCAGTGATATTATGGCGCGTTTCAAAAGAAGTAAGGGATATAATGTGCTTCATCCCATGGGATATGATGCTTTTGGATTACCAGCTGAGCAATATGCCATTCAGACAGGTCAACATCCTGCTATTACTACTGATAAAAATATTAACAGATATCGAGAACAATTAGATAATTTGGGGTTTTCTTTTGACTGGAGCAGAGAAGTAAGGACATCAAGTCCTAGCTATTATAAATGGACACAATGGATTTTTTTTTTTTTTTTTAATTCTTGGTATAATAAAACATTAAATAAGGCGCAATCTATTGAATCGTTAATTGAAACTTTTAATACCGAAGGCAATGAAAAAGTTAAAGCCGCTACTGATTATTCTTTAATATTTTCGGCAAATGATTGGACTAACTTTACTGATAATGAAAAATACATCATTTTATTGGAGTATCGTTTGGCGTTTTTGGCTGAGGTTACCGTAAATTGGTGTCCTGCATTAGGTACTGTGTTGGCAAATGAGGAGGTAAAAGATGGAGTTTCTGAACGGGGTGGTTATCCTGTTGAGCGTAAAGAAATGAAGCAATGGTGTTTAAGAATTTCAGCTTATGCAGAACGCTTACTTCAAGATCTTGAGGATTTAGAATGGAGCGAGCCTATAAAAGAAATGCAGCGAAACTGGATTGGTAAATCGATAGGTACTGAATTAGAATTTCGGTTAGTTGGCTCAGAGCACATTATTAAAGTGTTTACCACTAGAATAGATACGATTTATGGCGTAACGTATTTATCCTTAGCACCAGAGCATCCAATTGTGGAGGTTATTACAACACCTGAGCATAGGGAGAGTGTGGGTCATTATATACATATGGCCAAAAATAGATCAGAAAGGGATAGAATGAGCGATGTTAAAACTATTTCTGGTGTCTTTACTGGTGTTTATGCGATTAACCCTTTTAACAATAAAGAGATTCCTGTTTGGATAGCCGATTACGTCTTGTATGGCTATGGGACTGGAGCTGTGATGGCGGTTCCTTCATCAGACACCAGAGATTTTGCATTTGCAAAACACTTTAATCTTCCAATTATAAATGTGCAACAAGGTAACCATTGCGATATTACGAAAGAGGATTTTGATCCAAAGGCAGGAGTTATGATTAATTCTGATTTTTTAAATGGACTCCATGTAAAAGAGGCTATTGAAAAGGCAATTATCAAGACTGAAGAGATGGGTTGGGGCAAAGCTAAGGTAAATTATCGGATGCGTGATGCTATTTTTAGTCGTCAACGATATTGGGGTGAGCCTATTCCTATATTTTTTAAGAATGGTATTCCTTATGCACTTGAAGAATCAGAATTGCCATTATTACTCCCTGAAATTGATGAATATAAACCTACTGAATCAGGTGACCCGCCTTTAGGAAGAGCAAATAATTGGAAATATAAAAACGAGTATACATATGAACTGTCCACCATGCCTGGTTGGGCAGGATCAAGTTGGTATTTTTTGAGATATATGGATTCTACAAATGACCAAACATTTGTTTCAGATACAAAAGCAATTTATTGGAAAGATGTGGATCTTTACATTGGCGGATCTGAACACGCCACTGGTCACTTACTATATTCAAGATTTTGGAATAAATTTTTGTATGATTGGGGTCTGGTACCCACAGCAGAGCCTTTTGCTAAAATGATCAACCAAGGGATGATACAGGGTAGATCTACCTTAATTTGCAAAGAAAAAAGCGCGAATGTAATTATTTGTAAAAATCAATTGTTAGCCTATGCCAAAGAAAACAATTTGCACTTAGACAAAGATTTTATTTGGATCTATGTGGATGTTAATTTGGTAGATAGCAAGGATAACATAAGCGTAGATGCAATTAAAAAATCTAGAGTTGACTTGCATGATGCTAAATTCGAATTTTCAATTGATGAGTCGGGAAATGAAATTATTCATTGTGATTTTTTAATTGAAAAAATGTCCAAATCAAAGTATAATGTGGTAAATCCTGATGACATCGTTAATCAATATGGAGCTGATACATTAAGATTATACGAAATGTTTCTTGGTCCTTTGGAACAATTTAAACCTTGGAATACGAATAGCATAGATGGTGTTGCAAGATTTTTAAGAAAACTTTGGCGATTATTTTATGATGAGAAATCAAATTTGGTGGTAGTTGATGAACAACCTTCAAAAGATGAATTAAAAGTGCTTCATAAAACAATCAAAAGGGTAGAAGATGATATTGAAAGATTTTCTTTTAATACCAATGTAAGTACTTTTATGATTTGTGTAAACGAGTTGGCTGCGTTAAAATGTACTAAAAAAGAAATATTGGAAGATTTGTTGGTATTAATTTCTCCATATGCACCACATATATGTGAAGAATTGTGGCAGGCCATTGGTCATACACAATCAATTTCTTATGCAATATTTCCGATTTTTAATAGTGAGTATTTAATTGAAGACAGCTTCGAATATCCTATTTCAATTAATGGAAAAACAAGACATAAAATGATTTTTGGCGCAGACATGCCAGTTACTGACATAGAGAAACTAGTACTAGAAGATAATGTAGTACAAAAATGGCTTGATGGCAAACCTCCCAAGAAAATAATCATTGTTCCAAAAAAAATTGTGAATGTAGTACTTTAATCTAAAATAGGGCTGTTTAAAACAGCCCTATTATACTACTAAAATGCGCTAAATATTACGTATGAATAACCGAAATATATTTCAAAGCGTATAATAAGATAAAACTCTGTTGAACTATGAAATTATTTATCACAGTTGTTCTTATACTTATAGTCAATTTTACAAATGCGCAGGACATTAAAATTCAGAATTTGTATAATGAAAATGGGAAACGTTGGAGAATAAGTCCCAATCCTGATGGTCCTTTAATCGAAAGTGATAGATTATTGGATTCCTATATTTTTTTTAGTAACGGGAAGATGAATTTGGAAAACCCGTCAATTGTATCTGGTAAAGATAATGTTTGGTTTTTTGATTCTTTAAAACATCAACTTTCTTGGTCGGTTAATACTGGTAAAGGAAAATCAATCAAATTTAAAATGGAGATAATTGATCTTTTTGAGACTAGAATGGTCACCAATTTGTCTATTGATGGTAAGGAGGCTATAATTATCGTTTTGGTTAGCGATAATTAGAATATATTAATATTTTTTTGTATTAAAACTATAAATATTTTCATCCTTTTATTTACATACTTCGTAAAATATCTAAGGGAGGAAACTGGAGATGGACATGAAAAATTATATCAACATAAACAAAACTGGATTATTAGTAATATTTTTTATTTATATCATACAGCTCATTTTTGCTGAAGGAACAAAACAAATTCAACCTAATACCACTGATACTTATTATTTACTTATAAATAGAGCAAACAGCGGAACAGGGCTAAACATTCCTTTTGCGATGTATACTCCCAATGCAATTCCTTATCCCAATGGTACAAATGATGTTGATTATAGACTAAATATTAGAATTTGCAATCCTGGCGAAAGGGTTAGATTTGGTTTTCGTGGAAACCAATCAAACACATTTTTTAGAATTAAAAATCAGGCGGGAGTTGTTGTTTTTGGGCCGATGCTCATGCCAAGTGCAGCTGGTGAAGCATTTATTAATACTTATGATGAGGCTGTAGCTGGACCAAGGTCAATTGTGGGTGCCACTGGTTATAACGATACAGGATTTGTAGCTCCAACTGCTGGAGACTATTATATAGAATTTAACCGCGGTAATTCTACTACATATGCCGCTAATGAGATTTCTGTACGGTTTTTTGACGTAACAGTTGTAAGAACAAACGGTATAGTTGCTGAAGGAAGATTATGGTCTAAGGCATGGCAGCTAACTGATGCAAATAGTGTTTTTAGTGGTCAATTTTTTATTTATGCGGATGACGGGATTGTAACGAAATGGAGTGGAAACGGCATTGAACCGCATGCCTTTTCAGTTTCTTGTAATGCTACTGGATGTTTAGATACTGGTGATCCAGTGGCTGATAGAAAATCAAGACCTGATAGATTTGTTTATCCACAATATAAAATTTTTATAAATGATCCAGATTCACTATGTTATCCTACAGGGACCTATGGGAAACTTCTTGCTGATCCACAACCTATTGGTTGTGGTAGTAATATTTGTGTAAATGTCACAGTAGATAAACCAGGTAACATCATAGTAACACTGGATTTAAATGGTGTACCAGGATATCAAATTGCCACTATTGATAGGCAAATTAGTTTCACAGCAGTTGCTGGTCTAAACTGTGTTCCTTGGGACGGTTTAAATGGTTTAGGAGCTCCAGTTTTGAATGGAACACAATTTCCTGTTCAGGTAGATTTTTTAAATGGAATAACTCACCTTCCATTATATGATTGTGAAGATAACAGAAATGGACTTTTAGTAACTTTGGTAAGACCAAGGGGTACAGTGACTCAACCTAAAATATTTTGGGATGATTCGAATATCACCCCAGGTACAGCAGTAGATGGTAAAGTGAATTTAACAGGGTGTGCCTTAGCAACAGGTTGTCATAGATGGACTGGTCGTGGGTCTAATAATTGTCCTCCATGTTCCGAAACTATCAACTCTTGGTGGTATGCAAATATTACAACTAGCAATCCTGTTACCTACATACATAACTCAGTAAATGTTGACGCGAACAAACTTAAATCAGGTTTTGGAAGTGCTAATAATGATAACCATTGTGGTAATGGTACGCCTTATCAGCTAAATGGATTTATGAAAGGAGCCGCAAGTATTAGGTGGTCTACAACCGGAACAGGAACATTTACAAGTACCACTGATACAAATGCTAGGTATACGCCCTCTGCTGCCGATTTAAGCGCTGGAAGTGTCAAAATCTTACTCGAGTCAATAGGTAATGGACTTTGTATAGCTTCCAAAGATTCTATGGTGCTTTCTTTTACCACAGTTCCATCAGCAAATGCTGGAAGAGATACTTCTGTTTGTAGAAATAACACTGCTCTAGCAATTAGAGGAACAATTAGTGTTGCTACTGCTGCAACATGGTCAGGAGGAGCAGGTTCATTTGCCCCAAATAGGAATTCTTTAACACCTACTTATACACCTTCTTCTGCTGAACTAACAGCTGGAACTCCCATTACATTAACATTAACAACTACTACTGGTAATGGTGTTTGTCCCGCTGCTGTTGATCAAATGAGAATTTCTATCATTCAAACTCCAACAGTAAATGCTGGAGCGGACAGAACAGTTTGTGGTAATAATGCGAATACGGTTTTAGCTGGTGTTACCTCTACGGGTTCTGCAGTATGGTCTGGAGGTTCAGGTACTTTTACAGCCAATGTTAATACTCTCAATGCTACTTATTCCCCGACGGCCGCTGAAATTGCAGCTACCAATGTTGTACTCACATTAACCACAACTAATAATGGTCTTTGTAGGGCAGTATCGGACCAAATGCGTATTAGATTTACAGCCGCACCCACTATATCTGCAGGTGCTGATAGAACGGTTTGCGCTACTAGTCCAGCAGCTAGCTTGTCCAGAACCATGACGGTAGCCACGGCTGCTACTTGGAGTGGGGGAGGGGGGATGTTTACACCTAGTGTAACTAATGCTAACCCCACCTATACACCTACTGCTGTTGAAATAGCTGCTGGCATTGCAAGAGTTATTGTTACCACTACTGCAGGATTAGGAACTTGTAATGCTGTTAGAGACACAGTTTTAATTAATATTACTGGCAGACCAACTGCCAATGCTGGCGCAGATAGAACTATTTGTTTTAATAGACCTACAGTTTCATTATCAGGTAGTGTTACTAATGCAACTGGTGGAAGATGGCTGGGCGCTGGAACTTTTTCTCCAAACAATACTAGCTTAAATACCACCTACGCTCCAACTGCTGCTGAAATTACAGCTAGATTATCAATACTCGTTCTTGAGACGACAGGGATAGGAACTTGCACGAGGGCTTTGGATACTGTGTTAGTTGTTGTAGCTAATACACCTTCGGTTAATGCTGGGGTGGATGGTTCAGTTTGTTCGAACAATCGAACGCTAAGTTTGAGTACAGCTACTGGAACTTTTGAAACCTACAAGTGGACAACTAATGGAACAGGTAAATTTAATCCAGGGGGTGATTCAAGTTTTACCTTGAGACCCATCTATTTGCCATCTGCTGCAGATACTGCGCTAGGGACAGTCACATTAACTCTACAAGGAAGAAGCACTTCTTGTAATCCGATTAATGATCAGATGAATATAACATTTACGTCCTCTCCAATAGTTACATCATCTTCAAGTGTTTCAATTTGTAAAAACAATGCAATAGCTTCGGTTAATGGTTCCTCTAGCACAGGTTCTGGTGTGTGGTCGGGTGGGTCTGGGTCATTTTCGCCAAATGCAATTACAGCATCCCCAACGTATACACCGAGTGCAGCAGAGATTACCTCGGGAAGTATAGTTCAATTAACATATACTTCTGCCAATAATGGAAATTGTTTGGCAAAATTCTCAAAAACCAATATTCTTTTTACCAATTCACCTTCTGTAAACGCAGGTGTTGATCAAACCTTATGTGCAAATAAATCATTAACCACTCTAGCAGGTGTAAGTAGCACGAATGCGGGTAGTTGGTCAGGTGGAGTTGGGTCATTTACGCCTAACGCTTTGTCACTCAATGCCACCTATGCTCCATCAAAAGCCGATTCAACTGCTGGATTTGTTGTTTTAACATTAACTTCCAGTTCAAATGGTAATTGTAATGCAGTAAATGATCAGGTTAGAATTAATTTGACACCAGCGCCAACTATTAGTGCTGGGACTGATTTAAACATTTGTGCAGATGTGCCAGTAGCTACATTAAGTGGTACAGTTGTTGGAAGTACAAGTGTAATTTGGACTGGGGGGCTTGGATCTTTTAGTCCCAATAATACAAATCAAAGTCCTACTTATACAGCATCGAGCCTAGAATCCTCAAGAGGTAAGGCTATGTTAAATGTTACCTCATCAGGTAATAATAATTGCAATCCAGTAAGCGATTCAGTTATTATTAATATAGCTCCTGCCCCTACGGCTGATGCCGGTCCTGATCAAACTATTTGTGCATCAGCTACTACTGTTAGTTTATCTGGTAGTTTTGCTAATGCTGGTGGGGTTTTATGGACATCTAACGGGACTGGAACTTTTTCTAATACTTCTGCTCTAAGTCCTACATATACACCTTCAGCTGCCGATCGAACCACTGGCGCAGTAACTATAACTTTATCTACTACTGGTAACAATAGATGCCAAGCAGTAAGTGACGTCATGCGGATTTTCTTTGTTTCTTCTCCCACAGTAAATGCTGGAGTAGATCAAATAGTTTGTCAAAATGATTTTCCGGTAAATTTATCCGGTAGTGGTTCACCTGCTACCTGGTCAGGAGGACTTGGAACTTTTGTACCAAATAACACTACTCAAAATGCTAAATATACACCAAGTGCTGCAGAAATAACCGCTGGAAGCGTTACATTGACACTTACGACAAATCCTATCGCGTTTTGTTCGTCTGTTTCTGACCAAGTTGTAATTACTTTAAAATCAGCACCAACTGCTAATGCTGGTGCGGATCAAGCGGTTTGTGGTAATTCTAGTACTTTTAATATTTCAGGCACTGTTACTAATGCCACTGGTGGAAGTTGGACAACTTTGGGTAGTGGCACGTTTATACCAAATTCTAATGCATTGGTTGGTTCGTACCAACCTTCAAGTTCAGATATTTCAAACGGTTCCACGACATTGATATTATCTACGACCGGTAATGCAGGTTGTTCTGCTGTTAAGGATACTGTAAGAATTACAATAGCTCCAGTCGTATCGGTAAATGCAGGGCCAGATCAATCTTTTTGTAGAAATAATGTCAATCTTAATTTATTAGGAACGGTAGTAAATACTAGTGGGGGTACATGGTCAGGAGGAACTGGTACCTTCTCACCAAATAATTCAACTTTGAATGCGAAATATATACCATCAGCCGCAGAATTGGCTTTAGGGTCTGTTAATCTTCAATTGTCGACGATTGCTTCAAACGTATGTCCTTCATTAACTGATTTTGTTAGATTTACGTTTACGGCCGAGCCTACGGTGAATGCGGGAGCGGATAAAACAATATGTGCTGATAAAGATACTGTTAATTTATCTGGGATTATTAATTCTATCCCAACAGGGGTGAGTTGGTCAACAAGTGGTAGTGGAACATTTTCTCCAAGTAGTGCCGCATTAAAAACGAGTTATTTTTTATCTACGTCTGAAAAAAATGCAGGAATTGTTACTTTGACGCTCATGACTACGGGAAATGGTGCTTGTTTACCAGCAACAGATCAAATGGTATTAAATATTACGCCAAAACCAACGATAAATATTGGTAAAGATACTTCCATTTGCGCAGACAGATCATCGATTTCTTTACTAGCAAGGTTTACAGTAGCAAGCAACGTTGTTTGGAAAACTTCAAATAATGGAACATATAATGATACTTCACTTACAGCGCCTTTGTACACCTTCTCAGCAAACGAGAAAGCGGCAGAAATTGTGACTTTAACTGCAACAACAAAAGGAAATGGCACTTGTCAAGCTGTTTCAGATCAAATTTTGATAAACCTAACACCTGCACCCACAGTTAATGCTGGCTTTGACCAAATTACATGTGAGAATGTGGCTAATATTAATTTATTAGGAAGTGTAACAGTAGCTTCGGGAGGGATATGGACAACTTCTGGTACAGGTACTTTTTCGAATAATAATTTATTGGCTACCACCTACAGCCCTTCGGCCCTAGATATAAGCAATGGTAAAGTTAAATTAGCATTAAGAACTACTGGAAATGGTACTTGTAATTCAGTTATCGACACATTACAAGTTCAAATCGATCCAAAACCTACTGCATCGGCTGGATCAAATGTTTCGATTTGTGCTGATAGTATTGGTATTGCTATAAACGGTATCGTTGGAGTAGCCACAGGAGGTAAATGGACTAGTTCAGGAGGGGGAAATTTCTTTCCCAATAATACTACTTTAAATGCTAACTATGTTCCTTCTCAGGCGGATAGAACGGCAGGTTCGGTTAATATAATTTTAACTACCACAGGTAATGGATCTTGCAATGCGGATATAAGTCAATTTACCCTAACAATTGTTCCAACTCCTACAACCAATGCTGGGCCGGATCAAACAATTTGTGCTGACAAGGATACCATTTACTTAAGTGGATCACAAGCCAATGCAACAGGGGCTGCATGGTATTTTACAGGTTCAGGTCTTTTAGCACCTAGTAATACTTCCTTAACGCCATATTACCTCATTAGTCCAACAGATAGGGCTGCGGGTAAGGTCGTTTTTGGACTTAATACTACAGGTAATGGCATTTGTAAAGCGGCTAATGACTTAATAATTGCTACCATTGCACCAAAACCAGTAGTGAATGCTGGGTCTGACCTTTTCATCTGTGCTGATGCTGGTGTCATACCATTAAGCGGATTGGTTTTAAATGCAGGAGGTGGCCAATGGAGTACTTCTGGAGGAGGTTTTTTTACCCCTAATGATAACGCACTTTCAAGTACCTATGTTATTTCAGAAAATGACCTAACTACAGGAAATTTTAATTTGGTTTTGAAAAGTACTAATAACGGTTCTTGTTCGGAAATTTCGGATACTATCGATATAAAAATAACTACTGCACCTACAATCGATTTACCAAACGATATAGAATCTTGTGTAAATACAAATAATATTTCATTATCGGTCAATCTTACGGTAGCCTCTGGAGTGAATTGGTCAACTAGTGGATCGGGGCTTTTTAGTCCAAACAATACCTCAACCATTGTTTCTTATCAACCAAGTGCTCTAGATCGAACTAATGGTGTTGTAAAAATAAAAGCTACCACCACTGGTAATGGTACATGTAAATCTAAAACTGATAGTTTAAATATAACCTTAAAAAATCTGCCGCAGGTAGATGCAGGCGCGGATTTCATTACCTGTGCCGACCAAAATGTGGTATTCCTTAGTGGTACAGTCACTAACGCAAAAGGAATTAAATGGGAAACAAGTGGAATTGGTACATTTCAACCATCAGATACAGCTATTAACGCAGTTTACAACTTTTCAGCCGCTGATAGTCTGTTTGGTAATGTGATCATTCAAGCCACATCTACGGGTAATGGCCCATGTCCACAAGCTACTGATAGTAAAAATGTAACGTTTACGCCTATTCCTACGGTTAGTGCTGGACCCGATATTACTACTTGTCCCACAGCGGATAGTATACAATTAAATGGTGTTGTCACTGTTGCTGCTGGTGGATTTTGGTCGTCAAATGGTTCTGGCACCTTCTTACCAAATGATTTTGATTTGAATGCAATTTATCAGCCTTCACCCAAAGATATTGCAAATGGAGTAGTTACCCTTACTTTGATTAGTCAAGATAATGGATTTTGTGATTTTTATTCTGATGCTCTTCAAATATTCTTTCAGCCTTCTCCAAATATCGATGCTGGTACAAATAAAACAATTTGTAAAACTGACTTCCCTATTAGCCTTGAAGGTTCAGGCCCTAGTGGTCAGTGGATAAATGGTCTTGGAACATTTACTCCCAATAATAAAGCTTTAAATGCCACATATATTCCATCTGCAAGCGAAATATCCGCTGGTTTTGTAAAACTAGTAGTTTTATCTACAAAAACAGGGTCTTGTGCCCAAAGTCAAGATTCCGTTACTTTTAGTTTTATTGATGGCCCTGTAATAGATGCTGGTATTGATACCAGTATTTGTGCTAATGGTAATGGTTTAACTTTATATGCATCAAGTAATGGCCTTTCAAGTGGAGTTCAATGGTCAACTGCTTCTGGCACAGGAACATTTCTTCCTAATGCAAATAGCTTAAATCCTACTTTTATACCTTCGGATTTTCAAAAAACGAACGGTAGGGCTACACTCACTTTAACTTCAACCGGAAATGGCGTTTGTGCTGAGGTAAAAGATGTGGTAATTTTAAATATTACACCAAGTCCAACGGTTAATATTGGTCCCAATTTAACCTTATGTACTGATTTGCCATCAGTTCAATTTCAGTCTAGTTATACCATTGCAAAAAATTTATTATGGACTAGTTTAGGTGATGGAGTATTTGATAATGATATACTTGATAACCCAACCTATTCTTTTGGTAACAATGATTTTGTAAATAAAAAAGTTAAAATTATTGCTACTACACAAGGAGTTGGATTATGTAACAGTTTATCAGATACATTAGAAATTACATTTATTGAAAAGCCTTCCATTTCTGCGGGAAATGATACCGTAATATGTGCAAGTAATACTGAATTAGATTTGAGAGGTAAAATAACAAATGCAGCCGGTGGTGAATGGATCTCATCTTCAGGTGGTAGTTTTGCTCCAAATCAATTTTTAGTGAATTCAACTTATATACCAACTGCTTTAGATAGAACTAACCAAACGGTAAGTTTGTATTTTAAAACAATCGGGGTAGGTTCTTGTATACCTTTGGTTGACACAGTTTTGGTAACAATTAATCCTTTACCTACAGTTGACGCTGGAAAGGATACAACATTATGTGCTTCGCCAAATCCAATAGATATCTTCGGTTCAGCGTCCACTGCTTCTGTCTGGAGAAGTCCAGGAAGGGGTATTTTTGGAGATTCAGTTAGTTTTACAACTGACTATTTAGCATCTAATCAAGATAAGTTATCTGGTGGTGTTACTATTACACTTAATACTACGGGAAATGGTGCTTGTAATTCACAAATTGATTATAAAACTATTGTGTTAATAGCGGCACCCATAGCCTTGGTAAATGCTGGGTTTGACCAAGAACTTTGTCGAGATCAAACGCAAGCCCAATTGGCAGGATTTATAGCGAATGCTGCTGGCGGTATTTGGACAAAATTTATTGGTACGGGTACTTTGGATGATCCTACCAAGGTAGAGGCATTGTACACTTTGAGTGCCCAAGATGTCTTAGGAGATTCAGTTAAATTACGGCTTACTTCTACCGGTAACGGAATATGTCAAGCAGTTTTTGATGATGTTGTTGTTCGGTTTACGGATACCGTCACAGTTGCTGGAATCACCGATAATACATTTTGTGCAGATACCACATTTCAAATTACCGGAGCAGTCATTAACAATGCTGGTGGTGGAACATGGAGTACAGGCGGAACTGGATTTTTTGTACCAAATGCTAATGTCTTAAATGCTATGTACGTGCCTTCAAGTCAAGATAAATCTGCAGGATTTGTGGGCCTTACCCTAACATCAACAGATAATGGTACTTGTAATGCTCAAGATAAAAATATCAAATTAACCATTTTGTCTCAGCCAACGATTAATGCAGGAGTAGATCGATCTATTTGTCTAGATGCTACACAAATTCCAATAGTAGCCTCTTTTGGTGGAGCAGGTGGAGTTACATGGACAAGTTCCGGTACAGGTAATTTTAATCCCAATAATACATCTGCTATATATAGTCCTACCACTGGTGATAAAAATAATGTTCAAATCAACTTCTTTGCTCAAACCATCCCGAATAATAGTTGTAAACCTGTTAAGGATAAATTCATTTTAAATTTTACCCCAAGACCAACAGTTAATGCGGGTGCAGATGTAACCTCATGTGGTAATTTAAGCCAAATTAACTTAGGAGGAAGTGTAACAATTGCCGCAGGTGGATTTTGGTCTACCAATGGTTCCGGCGCATTTACACCAAGCAGCACAGCTCTAAACGCTAAATATCAACCGTCATTAAGTGATGTAAGTCTAGGAAGCGTTAATTTGGTATTGCAAACAACAGGAAATGGATCTTGTAACGCTAGAAGAGATACTATAGTAGCACTTTTACAACAAATTCCTAAAGCTGAGGCAGGGCCAGCACAATCTTGTGCATACGCTAATGGGGTTCAATTAAATGGCAGTTTTATTAATGCTACTGGTGGAGAATGGTCAACTTCAGGTTCAGGAATATTTGCTACAAACTTTGCTCAATTTGATGCGAGGTATTTCCCATCTTCTAACGATAATGTACTTAAAGTAATTAACTTGACTTATACTACTACAGGTAATGGAGTTTGTAGTCCATCTGTAAGTAGTACCACCCTTACTATTAACGAGTTACCCGTTGCCAATTCAGGCGAGGATCAGTCGGTATGTATTAATGGTACCGCCCAGTTGGTTGCAAAGGTTTCTGATGATATAGCGAGTTATAGTTGGAAATCATTAACTGGAATAGATCAAAGTAATTCATCAGTTTTAACTACGATTCCAATAACAGATGCAACAGATTATGAACTAACAGTTACTAATAATTTTGGTTGTATTGATCGAGATACAATTACGGTGAATAAAGTGGATTCTGTAAAATTTGTGTTACCACCTCATTTCTGTTTAGTTCCAAATTTATCCATTGCACCATTGATTCTAAACGGTACAGTAACTGCGCAATATCAATGGTATAGAAATAATTTGGCAATGAATGGTCAAAACGATTCAACAATAATTATTTCACAACCTGGAAATTATAAAATTGCTTATACAGTAGGAAATTGCCAGTATTCAACTGTTTCAAACATTACAGAACCACCTGTTTTGGTTCACAACGATAAAATTTCATGTATAAATAATAGTTTGGATATAAGTTCTAGAAGTATTACTAGCAAGGCTATATTTGTTTGGCAAACTGCCGGGTCCCCAACTGGAAATCCATTTACATTAGCTCCTGTTATAGCAGATACAAATTTATATTATGTAAAAGGAACTGATTCTCTTGGTTGTACCAGTACCGACAGCATCCGAGTTATAGGTATAGAGAAACCAATTTTAACACTTGGCAATGACTCAGCTTGTGTTGGAGGTAGTTTTGTATTGGTGGCTACCCCAAGTAATATCAACAAGCTCAAAGATTATGACCCAATTTATTCATGGTTCAAAGACGGAGTTTATTTTAGTGATAATGATACCATTACATCAACAACTACCAGTTTATTTGTAGCAACAGTGAGCATAGATGAATGTATTACTACCGATACTGCAGCTTTAAAAATAAATAGCTTACCTATAGATCTTTTGCAGCCTATTATAAGGTATTGTAGTGACACTTTAACAGCCATACGCATTGATGCCGGACAAGGATCAAGCCTTGCATCGGATTCTATAGGTATGAAGTACATTTGGTCTACTGGGGAAACTACCAGAAGAATAAGTGTTAATGGAGGTGGTGATTTTAAGGTAACAATTACAAATAAAAGCAATTGTTCTTTTACAGACAGTGTAAGCATTTTAGATCGTTGCCCTCCTAAAGTTTTTGTACCTACAGCATTTACCCCAGGTAGAAATGTGATTAGTGGAAATTTAGGTGATGATAAATTGTATGTGAAAGGTAAACATGATGTTAATTATAAGTTTACCATATTCAGTAGATGGGGCGAGATTATTTTCTATACAGAAGATAGAAATGAATCATGGGATGGTACATACAAAGGTGAACCAGTGCCCATTGGCTTATATCCTTTTATGGTTAGTTACGAAGGTATACATGAGGAGTTTAAGGGACCTTATAGCAAAAGAGGAAGTATAACGGTAATTAGATAATTAATTTAATGTTAAAATAATTTGTATAATACAATTAATTACGTACCTTTGCAATCCTAAAATTTGATAGGTAAAAGAAGATATTCATATATACAATGGCAAATCATAAGTCAGCATTAAAAAGAATTAGATCTAATGAAGCAAAAAGATTGCTTAACAGATATCAGTTGAAAACGACTCGTACTTTTATCAAAAGATTAAAAGCTACGAAAGAAAAAGAAGCAGCTGAAAAATTATTCATTGAGGTTTCTTCTTTAGTAGATAAATTAGCAAAGAAGAACATAATACATAAGAACAACGCAGCTCACAAAAAATCTAAACTTGCACGTTTTGTAAATAGCATCGCTGCATAGTTTTAAAGATATTTTAATTATATTTGAACCTTGTGATTGACTTCACAAGGTTTTTTTATTTCTGATTTTCAAAATCGAAATTTGCCTATTGTTATTTTTAATATAAGCTTAAGGTAATTATTATCCTTTTTATAGTATTGGCCAAAATAAAGGGGAACTATCAAGTATAAAAAACAATTATAATAGAGTATGTTTATTTTTGTTTAATATTTTTATTTTTTGATTAAACAAAATATGAATTGTACTGTTATACTTACTGAATATTATGTATGAAGGCTACTGTTTATAGAAAAGAACATTTTAATTCGGCACATAGGCTTAACAACCCATTATGGACAGAAGAAAAAAATAAGGAAGTTTTTGGAAAATGTAATAATCAAAATTTTCATGGACACAATTATGAACTAATTGTACGGGTTACAGGTGATATTGATCAAGACACTGGCTATGTTATAGATATGAAAATATTGAGTGACATCATAAAAGTTAACGTACTAGATAGGTTTGATCATAAAAATTTAAATCTGGATACAGAAGAATTCTTAAACCTAAATCCTACAGCGGAAAATATAGCTATGGTAATTTGGAATATTTTAAGACAAAAGATTGAAGTAGGTTACGAGTTAAAAATTTTTCTTTATGAAACTGAACGGAACTATGTTGAATACCCACACGCATAACGAATACACTACGGACGAAATAGGGGATGAACATATATTGACGTCCATTGAAACCCCTTTAAGGCAAGATGCCTTTGATCTAACTGATAAGGAGAAAATTCAAATAATCCAAACACATTTTGCGGAGATTATGAAAACCTTGGGCTTGGATCTTACTGATGATAGCCTTAAAGGCACGCCGCAGCGAGTGGCCAAAATGTATGTAGAGGAGATTTTTAGCGGCTTAAATCCTGCTAACTTTCCAGACATAAAGTTATTTGACAATAAATATCAATATAACGAAATGCTTGTGGAAAAGGACATAACTTTCTACTCTAATTGTGAACATCACTTTGTTCCAATTATTGGAAAAGCCCATGTTTCTTATATTTCAAGTGGCAAAGTAATCGGTCTCTCAAAAATCAATAGAATAGTGCAGCACTTTGCTAAAAGACCTCAAGTTCAAGAAAGATTAACAGTGCAAATTTTAAATTCGCTTAAAGAAATTTTAAAAACAGAGGATGTTGCTGTGGTGATAGATGCAGTTCACCTATGTGTTTCAAGTAGGGGAATAAAAGACGATTCTAGCAAAACAGTTACTGCTCAATATTCTGGGAAATTTCTAGAAGAATCAACTAAATCAGAATTTCTAAAATATATTTCTTACCACTAGTATCTACAATCTAAAATCACATTCACATCGAAAAATGTTTTGTGATTTTAGATTTTGTTAAAGAAAAAATATCCTATTTTTTATTTTTTATTTACAATTTTTTGCCTCAGTTGTAATAATTTCATAGATTTGTGGTTAAACCGCTATTCAATAATCATTTACAAGTGATTTAATATAGGTTGGTTGGGTATGAATTAAATTATTAAAGCTTAGGGTATGAATCTTATTAGGATATTTTATTGTTTAACGGTGTTGTGGATATCAATTATTAACACACTATTTGCACAAAATAGTACTCCAAAAGCGCCCATAAGTCAAAAATACGCAAAGGACACAATTCATATTGACGACGATTCGACTCATTACAAAATCGACAACTTGGGTGAGTATGTAAATGAAGGTCACGTGTCGTCAGGACCAAGAATTTCACCTGATGGTAAACATCTTTATTTTTTTAAAATTAATCACCCTGAAAATTTAAAAGGAACCAGAGATATTTGGGTGTCAGATTATAACACAGCGGATAGTACTTGGTCTAAAGCATATCATTTTGGTCAACCTC
Organism: Cytophagaceae bacterium; assembly: GCA_027488865.1. Classification (GTDB taxonomy): domain Bacteria; phylum Bacteroidota; class Bacteroidia; order Cytophagales; family UBA9547; genus JAIYAU01. The sequence continues at coordinate 66,074 of JAIYAU010000058.1, read as the reverse complement.
TTAACAATTATGGTGATAACTCGGTTCATTGGATATCTGAAGATGGTAATACTCTTTTACTACACAACATTTATCTTAAAAATAAGCTAAGTAAAAATGGAGTTTCTATAAGTACAAAATTGCCTGACGGAAGTTGGAGTTTTCCAAAAAAATTAAAGATAAAAGGATACAAAAATAAAGATGTGTGCTCGTTTGATTTATCTGCAGATCAAAAAGTGCTAATTTCGGCTATTACTCAACCAAACAATACACTAGGTAAACAGGATTTATATGTAAGTTTTAAAACTGGTGAATTTGAATATTCCGAACCTAAAAATATGGGTGCGGTTATTAACACTTCTGGAGCAGAAGCAACTGCATTTATCGCACCTGATGGTAAAACAATCTATTTTTCATCAAATGGGCATCCTGGAAGTTTTGGAGGTTTTGACATTTATGAAACCCATCGTTTAGATTCCAGTTGGACGAGTTGGTCTAAACCAAGACATATTGGTGCGCCGTTTAACACCCACGATGATGACTTTTATTTCTCTGCCCCTGATGAAACAGATTATGTTTATTTATCTAGGCATTTTGGACATGGGAACGACCAACATAGCGACGTAATAAGAATAAGAATCAAAGAAATAGATCCAAAACTGGCACTATCTGGGAAAGTATTTGATGATTTTGATGGAAAAGCCATAACTGCAACAGTAAAGTTTGTATCTGTTAAAGACAATATACAAGTGGATAAAGATGAGGTAACACCAGAACGTAACTATCAAACTACACTTATTGGTAAAAAGAAGTTTATTGCAATAATCGAGGCACCTGGATACCAAACAAGAATTGATACATTTGACCTTACTAATCAAACTGGTGGTCTTGTAAGTAAGGAGCAGGATTTTAGGTTAAAACGTGAACCAGCATTAGTATTAAACGGCAAGACCTTTAGTTCAAAAGACAACTCTCCTTTGGAATCAGAAATAATTATAACAAATAAAAGCACAGGGGATATCATTTATAACAAAAAACTTGGTAAAGATGAACCTTACGATGTTAAACTACCCGCTGGAGCAAAATATGACATTAAAGTAAAATCTAAGGAGTTTTTAACTGAGGAGGTCGAAATTGATTTAACAGATCAAAAGGTTTATGAAGAAAAGAAGAAAGATTGGTTCTTAAAGCATATCGAGAAAGGTCTTAAGTTTACGGTAGAAAACATTTACTTTGAATTTGGTAAGGCTGATTTAAAACCTGAGTCTTTTGTAGAACTTGATAAGCTGGTTTCAGTGTTAAAGGATGCACCAAATATCAAAGTTGAGATTTCTGCACATACTGACTGGATTGGTAATGATTTGAATAACATGACCTTATCTCAAAAAAGGGCTAAATCCGTTGTTGAATACATGATTAAAATGGGCATAGTAGCGGGTAACTTGGTTTCTAAGGGTTATGGAGAAACAAAGCCAATTGCCGACAATAATAAAGATGAAGGAAGAGCTAAAAATAGACGTGTAGAATTTAAAATATTGGATGTAAAAGAATAGAATGGTTTTGATAAAAGACAATTATAGATTTTTAGAATCCGGTTTATTTGATTTAGGTAAATTTAAGTTTGCCCTCCACCTACTTAGGATTGGTTAAAACTAAATAGCTTGAAACAATCAAATTCGTTTGATTTAATTGTTTCAAGTTATGTTTTTTATAGGTTTCTATGGATTAAATAGAAGTACAAATATTTTTAAAAAATTGATAAAGCAGTCTAACTCCTATACCAGTACCTTGTGCACCCCTATAATTATCAGGAGCCTTTAAAAATGCTGGCCCGGCAATGTCCAAATGAATCCAAGGACTTAAGGTAAATTGTTTAAGAAATGCGCCTGCGGTGATGGCTCCTGCCGAAGAACCGTTGCCAATATTTTTATAATCAGCTATACTTGATTCAATTTCTTTGTCATATTCTTTCCAAAGTGGTAGTTGCAAAATACGTTCATGGGTTTGATTGCCTGCATTTATAAGCTGCTCAAAATGAGTTTTTTTAGCAGTTCCCATGCACACCGATCCTTCCTTGCCAAGCACCATTATTGCAGCACCTGTTAGCGTCGCCAAATCAATGATCAGTTCCGGGTTGAGTTTTTCAGCATAAGAAAGTGCATCAGCTAATATCACCCTTCCCTCGGCATCTGTGTTCAAGATCTCAACGGTTTTTTTGTTAAACATTGTTATAACATCGCCAGGAGTAACTGCATTACCATCGGGTCTGTTTTCTGTGGCAGGCACAAGACCAACAATATATACAGGTAGTTCGTTTTTGGCGATACAATACAATGCACCAGCTACAGCAGCACCTCCCGCCATGTCACACTTCATAATATCCATACTATTTGGTGTGTCTTTAAGTGTAAGGCCACCAGTATCAAAAACCACCCCTTTGCCTACCAAAACGTAAGGTCTTTTGTTGATGGCATTTTTAGGTTTATAAGTAAGTATGGAAAAAGTAGGAGGGTTGGGTGCACCTTCACTTATGGCCAGTAATCCTCCCATTTTAAGACTTTTTATTTTGGCTTTGTTTAGAACTTCTACCGAAAAGCCAGCTTCATTACCCATTTTACTAAACTCCGCACCCAGCTGTTCAGCGGTAAGATAAATTACAGGTTCATTTACAAGATCTCGTGTTAAAAAAACCGCATCAAGGAGGTGTTGCAATTCTCTAATATCTTTTTTGTTTAAACCTATTACCTTAATAGATCTTAAGGCAGTTTTGGATGGATTTGACTTGTATTTATTAAAATTATAAGCACTTAAAACAAATCCTTCGATAAAATCTTTAATAAAATCGTTTCCAATTATCTGAATATCAGTAATGTGCTCTTCTTTTATCGATTGATAGATTTGATAACCTTTCACTCGATAGTACTCTTTTAGTTCGTTAATTTCAGGTTCATCTTTATTTTCAAAAATTAGATAGATATTGTTTAAACCTCTTCTTAAATGAATCTGTTTTTTGTCATTTTTGACCTGTTTTTCGACCAAGGAAATTTCTTCTTGAGACGAAAGGTAAGTACCAACAGGATGTATTTCATCTAATAATACAATTTGATCTTGTTGGTTATCAATCTTAGTTGACGGTTCTATACGGATGTTCATTCGGTAAATTTATATAAATCCAACGTATAATTTTCAATTTGTAACTTAAACTATAAGACTTGGTTCATTGAAGTACAAATTCTTATTTTAAATTTTGGATGGCATGATGGTAAGGAACACCCCTACTGCGTAGACGCATAAAGCGTAAACATTTCCAAAAAATTTAGTTATTACTTTTAAGTATTTTTGTCTATTTTACAACATAATCTATTAATATTCTACAAATAACGTAGTTAACAAGGGTGGAGTGTAGGTTTTTTGATAGGTTCTATTTTTAAAATAGGGATTGGTTATTTTAATTTTTGTGAGTTACATTATTTATTTGTTATTTGAGTTTTTGTAATTTATGTTATTCAAAAAATTCTATTAACTTTTTCCTAATATTTAAGGGACTAGTTGTTTTGTTATTTTTGTCATTTAACGCAAAGCCATAAAAGCATCTGTTGATTGATTATTTGTAGATAATTTATTGGTTAATTTTTACCTTATTTATTAATATTAGTAATATTTTTTACCATTACTAAGTATAATTTTGGTCAATTATTATAAGATTATTGTTATTTTAAACTATTGATACCTATCTTTAAGCATGTCAAACGATCATTTTTCAAATATTGATAATTTTCAATCAGATTTTTACGATTATTCAGTAATTTCTGAGGCATTTCGATACATAGTAAAGTCAACTTCCATAGACTTTAGGTATCAACAGGGAGGGTGTCAACAACGAAGCCATCTTATTTCGTTGGTTTTAATGAAGAATTTTGAAATAATTCCCGCAAAAGCATGGTTGTTTGCCCCTATAACAGTAAAAGAGGGTGATCTAACAACGCTTGAAGTAAAAGATAAAAACAACCTCACGGGTGATCATTTAATTCATTGGAATTATCACACAGCACCTGTAATTGGGTCTATAACTAATGGACAAAAGCGACTTTTGGTAATAGATCCGGTTTTGGATATAAGAAAGCCGCTAGAGCTCAAAAAATGGTTGCAATTGATTGGTAATAGCAACTTAAGTTATTTGAAGTTTACAACCAGTTCGGATTATTTTTTTAATTGTAAATATAACGAAAGTAATGTTTTGACAAATATTTTTGATGGTAGTTTTTTTGATTATTCCAATCCTGCAAAAGACAATTTAGCCATGGAAAAGGGGCTGGCTGCAAACGATACAGCCATGAAAATTTATAAAAAATATATTAAGCCTTTAAATAAAAATACACTTAATAACAATAAAAAGATATTGCAGGACCTAAAAGAAATTTTTGGAAATGCCTCGGCTTTGGATTTTCTTATTGCTCAAAATATAAGCGCAGGTACAGAGTGTACTTCGTATCGTTATGTTCTTACGAATTACGCAAATATTATTTTGGAGGCTAAACAATTTTTTCAAAAAAGGCTTCTATACTGGACTGACTACACTAACAAATTAATTTAAATAAATAAAGATTTTTTTAATAGGTTGCTTTGAATAAATTATCAGATTGTGCAAATTGCTTATCAAAAATTTTTATCAAACAACCTTATTTTTATTATGGCTAAAGGAAATTCAACACGCACAATATTAGGAGCCTTAGGTGCCAATTTGGCGATTGCAATCACAAAATTTGTAGCAGCTTATTTCACAGGTAGTTCTGCTATGATATCTGAAGGGATACATTCGGTTGTGGATTGTGGTAATTCTGTTCTGTTGTTGTTGGGGAACAAAAGAAGTCAACGATTACCTGATAAAAAGCATCCTTTTGGTTATGGGAAAGAGTTATATTTTTGGTCGCTGTTGGTGGCTGTTTCATTATTTGGAATTGGTGGAGGTATGGCCATATATGAAGGAATTACGCACATCGAGCATCCTGAACAAATCAAAGATTCGTTTGTAAACTATATTGTGTTAGGGTTTGCACTAGTTTTTGAAGGTATATCTTGGGTAATTGCGTATAATGAGGTAAGGAAGGAAATAAAATCAAATAATATAATGGTGGCAATTAACAATAGTAAGGACCCTTCGGTATTTGCGGTCTTAATGGAAGATACAGCTGCCTTGATAGGGTTAGTAATTGCTTTTTTTGGTGTTTTATTAGGCGATATGTTTGATAATCACTACATTGATGGTATTGCATCTATATTTATTGGTGTTGTGCTTACTGCTACCTCAGTGCTTTTGGCTTATGAAAGTAAAGCTTTACTTATTGGAGAAAGCGCTAATGATGATATGATTGCAGACATTGTTTCTATAACTAAACAGGAAGTTGTAGTGCAAAATGTAAAGAATCCGCTTACCATGCACCTAGGTCCTGAAGAAATTATATTGGCAATGGAGATTAATTTTAAAGATGATATATCTTCAAATGACGTTGCTCATGCCATAGAAACAATAGAGAGAAAGATAAGAGAAATGCACCCAGAAATAAAAAAGATATTTATTGAGGCGCAGTCTTTGGCAAAAATTCAAATGGATTAGCTAAGTTATTTTGGATATGGTGGTTTTCGTTTAAAAATTACCATATCCAAATATTATAGGTTCTTGCACCACTATTATCATTATGATACAACAATCTACTAATGGCATGAAGCTTGCTTGATTTTATTATTCGTTAGCTAATAGTAATATTCTGTCAAATTCTTCGGATTTTATTGGCATTACAGAAAGCCTCCCTTGTTTCACTAGGCCAATATTTTGGAGAGTTACATCCATTTTTATCATTTCTAAGGTCACAGGACTATTTAATTTTTTTTTAGGTTTTAAATTTACCACTAGCCAATTAGTATCTTCCGTAGTGGGATCTTGATACGATTCTTGAATTACCTCCGCAATCCCAACTATTTCTTTACCTTCGTTACTATGGTAAAAAAGCACTAAATCTCCTAATTTCATATCTCTGAGGTTGTTACGTGCTTGGTAGTTCCTTACTCCATCCCAAAACGTGCTTCCATCAGCTACAAATTTATCCCAAGAATATTTAAAAGGTTCTGATTTTACTAGCCAATAATTCATTTGCTACTCATATATTCGTTTAAGATGAAATCTTCCAACTGGTCTAATGATTAGTGGTACTTTTTCTACAGTTACAAGGCTAGTATCTAGGCCAAACCAACGTTTTTCAGTAATTGTAAATTGTTTTAAGAAAAAATAAATGTCCATGTTCAATTGTTCCAAAATTGGGAGGTCATTTTCAGAGGAAAGGTATTTTTCCAGCACTACAAACCTAAAATCACCAGTTACATTTTGTTTGCTTAAAGAATCGTAGCGGCTAGTGATATCAACTTCTTTATTTTTCACCATTTCCTCCACTACTTTCCTAAAATATAAATTAATTCGCTGTTCAACCCTAAAACCTAACCTGAATTTGACCCACACCACATCATCTTCTGCCATTACGTCTACCTTAAACTCCATAGTATAAGGCTCATCTGTTGTGTCTACATGAACAAACCAATAAATGTCAGCTCGTTTGGGTTGTCTTTGAAATAAAGAATAGATAATTTTAGTTTCTATTTTTTCTTTTGAATTGGAGCTAGTCATAAAAACCAAATTAGTAGCATATTTTGGAATGGTCATATCGTTGCTTAATTCCTTCATTGCTTCCATATACTTATCCATACGTTCATATTCGGTAAGACGGTTCTTTATATTGGTAGCTTTGTGCCAAATAATCATTACTAACACCAATACCGAACCAATTATTAGCGTAACAAACCCTCCTTCATGAAATTTTAATAGATTGGCTGCCAAAAATGATAGTTCTATGGTAAAATAAACTACTACAAATATGGCCACTAAGACTAAATTGGTTCGTTTAGCTAACAAATAGTTGGCCATGAGTAAAGAAGTCATGAGCATAGTAATAGTTATTGACAAACCATAAGCTGCTTCCATTTTTTGAGATTCTCTAAAACCCAATACAATTCCAATGCATCCTAGCCATAACAGGGTATTGATCGCTGGCACATACAATTGTCCTTTTTGATTTGTGGGATAGTTTAGCTTTAATTTTGGCCAAAAATTTAACCTAATTGCTTCACTTATAAGGGTGAATGACCCAGATATAAGAGCTTGGCTGGCAATAATAGCTGCCATTGTAGCTATACCAATACCATAGATCAAAAACCACTCAGGCATTATACCAAAAAATGGATTTTCGTTAAGTTGTTTGCCTTCGTAAGAAATTAAAAATGCTCCTTGACCAAGGTAGTTAAGAATGAGACATATTTTTACAAAAACCCAAGATATCCTAATGTTCTTTCTGCCACAATGTCCTAAATCTGAATAGAGTGCTTCTGCGCCTGTCGTACATAAGAAAACAGCACCCAATAACCAAAATCCGCCAGGTGTGTTTACTATCAAGCTATAAGCATAATATGGATTTAGGGCGTATAAAATTTGAGGTGCTTTTACCAGCTGACTTACACCCAATACTGCCAACATGGAAAACCAAATAAACATGATTGGGCCAAATGATTTACCAACCACCGATGTGCCAAATCGTTGAAACAAAAATATCAACGTTATTATGGTGATAATGATTGGTAAGGTTTCTAATTGAGGGTATTGTATTAGAAGTCCTTCTACAGCAGAGGCTACAGAAATAGGGGGTGTTATAATGCCATCTGCTAATAATGCACTTCCTCCTATAATTGCTGGGATAGTAAGCCATTTAATTTTTCGCCGTACTAATGCGAATAATGAAAATATTCCTCCCTCACCGTTATTGTCTGCTCTTAAGGTTAGTATAACATACTTTAATGTTGTTTGCAATGTAAGGGTCCAAAAAATGGCTGAGATACCCCCATAAACTAAATCGGTGGTTACTAACTTTGTACCCATTATGGCCTTAAGTACATAAAGAGGAGATGTTCCAATATCTCCGTATATAATTCCCAAAGTTACCAACAAGCCTCCTAGGCTCACACTATCATTTGAATGTTTACGTTCCATCTATTTGGACTGATTAACTATCACAAAGTTCAAAAAATAATTATAATTTATTAATAAGATTCTATTTTTATATTATTGGTAAAAGTATAAAAATTTATTGCCATAATGGGTAATGTTCAATATGCACCTCTTCCCCAAAGAAAATCTTTGTAGAGGCTTCAAATGAACGTGTATAATCAGATACAAAGAATTTATCAACATTTTCACGTTTCTTTGTAAGTAGATTGTTGTTTATTAAATACTTTTTAACCGCCTCTGCTACATGTTCAGATGAGTCGATAATATCAATTTCGTTGTTATAATATTCAATTACTTGTGCCTTTATTAGCGGATAATGTGTGCATCCAAGTATGAGCGCATTTATTTTTGAAAGAATTGGATTAGATAAATACTGATTTAAAATACTCTTACTTACAGATTCATCATAAAATCCTTCTTCGATCATCGGGGCTAAAAGTGGCGTGGCTAATGCGTGTAAAGCTATACCCACCTTATTCTTTTCTATTTTTTCTAGATAAATATTCGAGTTTACGGTTTGTTTTGTACCTATTAGCCCAACCTGTTTATTCTTAAAGTTTTGGGTTATGTAGTCAACTGCGGGATCAATTACATTAATAACTTTTGCCTTACTAGCAACATACTCTTTTACTAACTCATATGCAGCTGCACTAGCTGAATTACAAGCTATTACTATTAATTTACAATTTTTTTCTAATAATAAATTACAAATTTTTACAGCATATGCTTGAATGGCAGCGGTGGACTTATCTCCATAAGGTAAATGGGCAGTATCTCCGAAATATATTAGTTGCTCGTGTGGTAAGGTGTATTTGATGGCCTTCGCTACAGTAAGCCCGCCTATACCTGAATCGAATATGCCAATTGGGTTAGTGTTCATTCAAAAATTTTGACAAAGTTAAAAAAACTAATAACCTTTAATTGGATATTTTAATATTCTTTAAGGGGTAATGGTTATTGTATCACATAATAACGAAAACAGAAAAAAATATGTCGTAATCTTTAATCGAAATGAATTAGTTTACATTCCAACGATTAACATAGATACAAAATAATTTATTGATTTGGTCAGCAGTATGACAGAACCAGTTTTTTAAAGTATTTAAGTTTGCAGAACAATTTCACAATTAAAACTGTTTCAGAATCATGATAAGAAAATTGACAATTATAATAGCAAGCCTTTTGTCTCTATTGGCTTGTGGTAAAGTGAATAAAGAAGAAAATAATAATATTATGATAAATTCAGAAATTACAAAACCTGAAGATGTATCAAAAACTGATACAAGCAATTTGGAGATCATCACATTTGGTGCAGGCTGTTTTTGGTGTGTTGAAGCTGTATTTCAGCAAATCAAAGGTGTTGAGTTGGTCAAAAGTGGGTATATGGGTGGTAAAATAAAAAATCCTACTTATCGCGAAGTGTGTAGTGGTCTTACAGGTCATGCTGAGGTGTGCCAACTCACCTATGATCCCGCCAAAGTTACGTTTGAAGAGTTACTTGAGGTCTTTTGGCAAACACACGACCCTACTACGTTAAATAGACAAGGCAATGACGAAGGTACGCAATACCGTTCTGCTATTTTCTATCATACTGATAAACAAAAGGTGATTGCAGAAAACTACAAGAAAAAACTAACTGAAGCTCAAGTATGGTCTAGGCCAATAGTGACTGAAATTTCAAAGGCTGAGGTATTTTATGTTGCTGAAGATTATCATCAAAATTATTTTAATCAAAATAGCAATCAATCTTATTGCAGTTACGTCATTAAACCTAAAATAGATAAGGTAAAAAAAGTATTTGCTGATAAGTTAAAAACTAAATAATGAATTTAAACCCTTCAAATATTATAACTAATACTTTGAAGGGTAATTTTTATTTCTAATTAATTTTGTAGAAATGATTTGTAGAGTGCGAGCATTTCTTCTGCGGTTTTTCTCCAAGTAAAATCCTTTGCTCGTAAAAGTCCTTTTTCTGAAAGAGTTTTCTGTAAATCTTGATCGTTTAAAACCAAGCTTATTTTGTTGGCAATATCGTTGTAGTCATAAGGATCTACAAAAATTGCAGCTTCACCTGCTACCTCTGGCATAGAAGAGGTATTTGAGGTTATCACAGGTGTTGCACAAGCCATAGCCTCAAGTATGGGTATTCCAAAACTCTCTCGAAGCGATGGATACAAAAACAAATTAGCCAATCCATAAAAAGCTGGTAAATCGCTGTTTTTGACATATCCTGGTAGTTTTATTTTGTTCAACAACGTAAATGGAAGTTGTAATCTTTGTAATACGCTTTTTAAATGGTCTTCACTAAAATCTACAATAACCAAGTCTATGTCAATTAACTTATTTTCCAATGCTTGTGAAAACGCTAAAACTACATTATCTAAATTTTTTTTTGGGGCGGTATTTCCTAAAAACAGTATAAAATTGGCGGGTAAATTATATCTGTTTTTTACATCTTGTAAGTATTCTACATCTTTGTTGTTAAAAAAATGCGTTCCCACACCATTGTATACCACTTCAAGTTTTGGTCTTAACAAAGGCAACCTCTTTAAAATGGTGCCTATTTCAAAATTAGAAACGGTTACTATTTTTTTGGCTGACTTTACTACGATTGGCACGATAAATTTTCTATATAGGTTACCAAAACGTTGATAAATAGAACCTTTAGCTAAAGGATTGTTTTCTAAATAGATAATATCGTGTAGTGTAATTATTACTGGGCAAGGTGAAAAAATGGGAGCTGTATTGCCAGTGCAATGTAATACATCCGCTTTTATCTTGGCAACAGCTCTTGGTAAGGTTATTTGTTCCCACCAAGGATATGGGCTTGAAGGTAATTTATGTAAAATAAAGTTACTTCGGAGGGTCAAAATTTTATTGTCTACATCTTCTTTTACAAACAGATGGTATTCATTTTTGTCATCTATTGTTTGCAGATTTTTTATTAGTTCTAACGCCACGATATCCATTCCATGTTTTTTAGGTCTAAATAATCTTTGAGCTTCAATGGCTATAATCATCGAATAAATTGGATTTTAAGAAGTGTAATTTTTTTAATTATGAATTTGTTGCCTAAAGTAATAATTATTTAGGATATATAAACAATTATGAGCGGTCAAATAAAAAAAGCTGGAAGATGACTTCCAGCTTTTTTTGGATGCAAAAATTTATAAACCAACAATTTTTATTTTTAGAAACTTAACTTAAATTCCACTCTTCGGTTGGTTGAGCGACCTTTTTCGGTGGCATTGTCGGCAATTGGTAACTCAGACCCATAACCAACAGCTTTCAATCTTGCAGCATCTATTCCTTTTACTAAGAGGAAGTTTTTAACGGCATCAGCTCTTTTTTGTGATAATTCTTTATTTTTGGTCACATCTCCTTTGTTATCTGTGTGGCCTTGAATTTCCACATTTACTGCTTCGTCCTCCATTAGAATAATAGCTAACTCATTTAAGTTTTTAAATGATTCATTTTTAAGCTTGTCACTTCCAGTTTCAAAAAATACTCCTTTCGCAGATTTTAATACTTTTGCAAGTACTTCTTGTTTGATTTCAGGGCAACCCTTGTTTGCGCTTATACCAGCTACTTTAGGACATTTGTCATCTTTATCAGCAATTCCATCTCCGTCTGTATCCGGACAACCATTTAAGATACCAGACACCTGTGGGCAAGCATCGTTAGGGTCAATTATGCCATCACCATCTGTGTCAGGGCAACCTCCAAATTGAGCAACACCTGCAAGTTTTGGACACTTGTCTTCACTATCTTGAATACCATCACTATCACTATCAGGACAACCACCAAAAGCCTCAATCCCGTTTTGTTCCGGACACTTATCATCCTTGTCAGCAATGCCATCATTGTCCATATCAGGACAGCCTTTTATTTTTCCTGTTACTTCCGGGCAAGCATCATCAAAATCAGCTACACCATCTCCGTCAGTATCTAAGTCGCATCCTTCTTTGGTTACTTTTACACCAGCTCTAGTATCCAAACATTTATCGATTTTGTCGGCAACACCATCTTTATCAGTATCTTTTGGTTTGCCAAAGTTTACTACAAAACCAAGATTATATTGTAAAAAACGATCATTCGTTTTCAAATCAAGACCATCAAAATTATCTGTAAATGTAAAATTGTGGCTAATTTGACCTACCAAAGACACATTCTCTTCTAAAACAAGTCTTGCGCCGATTCCTAATGGTATATTTAGTGCGGTAACATTGTCTAGCTTTTGTGCGGTTGTAAATGATTTATTGTCTTTAAAACTCGATTCGATATTAGAAGTTCTAACCAGGCCAAATCCAGTAAATAAATATGGAGCTAAAATGGAATTTTCTTTCAACAAATACCCATTGTTAAATTTATACTTACCTATAACTGAGAAGTCAAACATTGACCCTCTAAACGACTTGTCTTGCAACGACACTTTAATTGTGTCTATTTTTACCTCATCTGTCTGGCTAGTATTTCTGAATCTCAACCCGCCATAGTTAAGATTAAGACCTAGATCAATTGATGAATTTAAATAACGATAAGCCCAGCCTCCTACAGTAATATCATTTTGTGCAAACTTAAAAAAACCATTACCAAGATCGCCTTTATAATCTCGAAGACCAGCATTGAAGCCCGCGCCCCATTTTTGATCCGCATTTTGTGCTTGAGTTGAAAACTGCATTAAACTAAAGAAACATGCAGCGAAAAGGAAAATTTTTTTCATTTTAAAAAGAGATTAAGTAAAGAAATAGTCTTCGAATAAAAATTGTAGTAAGGACAACTCATTAAAACATTTTACAAAAAAACACAGGTTTAGCTTATAAGTAAAGTAAAAGAGATTAAATTATATCAAACTTAACAAAAACATAATATTGAAAACAATTGCTTTACATTGGCATAAGTTATTTACCATTTTTATACAATTCAATTATTATCAATTAATTAATTACTAGTTGGCAACCCTTGAAAGAGTTTGTGTAGGAAGTGTAAGTCGCAAACTTTCAATTGGACTATCCATCAATTAATACAATAGTATATATTTGTGTCAAACTTTCGCTCATGAATAGAAATGTAAAAATAGGCATAGTGCAGCTTGCTTATACTGGGGATATACAGTCTATGGTAGAAAAAACAGCACAAAAAGTAAGAGAAGTTGCAGATCAAGGTGCACAAATCATCTGTTTACAGGAAATGTACAGAACAGACTACTTTTGTGATGTGGAATCTTATGATAATTTTTTGACTGGTGAATCTATTCCAGGTCCATCTACAGAGGTGTTTTCTATCATAGCAAAAGAAAAGCAGGTGGTTTTAATTTTACCACTATTTGAGAAACGAACACATGGGCTTTATCATAACACCATTGCAGTTATAGATGCAGATGGCACGTTGCTGGGTTCGTATAGAAAAATGCACATTCCTGATGATCCTGCATTTTATGAAAAATTTTACTTTACACCAGGTGACCTTGGTTTTAAGGTTTTTAAGACAAAATATGCAACCATAGGTACTTTAATTTGTTGGGATCAATGGTATCCGGAAGCTGCAAGAATAACTGCTTTGATGGGGGCTGAAATTTTATTCTACCCAACGGCAATTGGTTGGGCTACAGATGAAAAGGATTTGTCTGTTAGAAAAAGTCAGCAAGAAGCTTGGGAAACAATACAACGAGGTCATAGTATAGCAAATGGAGTATTTGTGTGTGCAGTGAATAGGGTAGGGATTGAAAAAAATCAACTTGAGTTTTGGGGTAATAGCTTTGTATATGGGCCATTTGGTCGATTAAAGGCTAAAACTTCAAGTGATCAAGAGGAAATAAAAGTGGTGGAATGTGACTTAACAGAAATAGATTATTATAGAACTCACTGGCCTTTTTTGAGAGATAGACGAATTGATGCATATGGAGATATCTTAAAACGGTACATAGATTAAGCCATTTTAAAAAGTGGCCAACACTAATTTTATATTCATCTAATTAATTTTTTACCAAAGTTCAATTTATTACTTTTGTGGTTGAAAAAAACATAAATTTTTGTTTTTTCCCAGTTTTAAAAAGAACCCGTTAATTTAAGTTATGAAACGTATCACTGAGTATCGTAAATTGTTTAACATCGAAGCGGATGTTGATCTTTCTACCTTAAAGACACTTTATCGCAACTTGATGAAGGAGTGGCATCCTGACAAGTTTATTGAAGATAACACTCAAAAAGAATTTGCAGAACTAAAAAGTAAAGAAATAATAGAAGCTTATCATTTTTTGGTAAGTATATCTCCTGAAACTCATGCCAATAATGAAGAAATCTACTTAGCTACCACTACCAATAGCGGAATAGATGATTTGCATTATAAAAATTCCATTTTAAAAATCACTTTTCAAGATGGTAGTGCTTATGAATATTTTGGCGTGCCGAAAAACATTTATAACAACCTCGTAAATTCAGCCAATTTAGCTCGATTTGCCCGTAGGCATATTTATAATTCGTACGTATTTAGAAATGTGAGTAAAACTACGTTAGTTTAAAAATATTACAGCTCTAGAAATTCTAATACAGAAGCCAATTGTTCAAAGTCTTTTAAACCTGGTGCTATTTCTTCACCTCCATTAAGGGATATTGCCTTTGGCTTCAGTTCTTGTATTATTCCTCCTAAATCCTTGTTGGTAAGTTGATTTCCATAAATAATTGGATAGATTCCACATATTTTTATCCAATCATTTTTGTTAAGTGATTCATTTATTAAGTGATAAAATGGGGCGCTAGGGTAGCTTTCAATAATTTTTATTAAATTTTCTAAGTTTGGATCATTTGACTCAATTTTAATTATAGAAATTGTTTGTAAGGATGCTGGTATTATTAAATCTTCATAATGATTGATCTCGATTAATTCTAAACCAAGTTCCGCAACAAGCATTTCAGCTTTATCAAAATAGTCTTTTGTAAATTCTCCTACAATTTTTACACCTGAAATCCAACCGGTGATTGCTTTGATGGCATTTAGTTCCTCACTACTGGCCGTAATTATCGGGAAACCGGCCATTTCAACCCCCATTCCCGCACAATAGCGGGCATCACTTAAATTTGTAATTTGATTTATTTTAACTGGGAACGAAAGACTCATAAGGATATTCTTTAATTTAATCTAAAAAAGATTGAGGAGAAGCAAAATTATTCATTTTTAAATAACAAACCAAAAGTGATTAAATGGAACAAAGTGCGAATAATAATAGTTAATGTTTTACTTTTGCGTTCAATTACAATAATAATTTCAATATGGCAGTCATTAAAGCAGATGATATTAATTTTAAAGAATTGATTGGTGAACATAACCAAGTAATTGTGAAATACTATGCCGATTGGTGTGGGAGCTGTAGATTATTTGCTCCTAAATATAAAAGATTGTCTACTACAGAAGGGTATGAAGCTATCACGTTTTTGGAAGTGAATGCAGAAGAGAGTCCTGAAGCAAGAAAAACGGGTAATGTACATAATTTACCTTGTTTTGCAATTTATAAAAATGGGAATTTCATAGAAGCCTATACCACAAGTAAAGAAGAGGCAGTGGTGGAGTTATTAAATAAATTAAAATCCGATAATTGATTTTATGAAACTACCCATTATTAAAAAATTAGCTGAAAGCTATACCATCGAACAACTAAATCTGGCAGAGGAGTCTTTAATGGATGGTAATTCTTTGCAAATTGCTATAGAAGGTGATGATGAAGGCGAGCAGCTAACACATATAATTGCTGCCGTTTGGGTGATTCAAGAGGTACAAAAAGGAAAACAAATTGGGGAAGCCCTACGAGAGTATACAAAAAAGGTAAGGGAATCAATCAATTAGTTAATTTAGGTTAAAATTGATTCTTTTTAAAGGTTTAATCATAAAATGGTGATGCGCCGTAACCTTAAAAATTAACGATAATATGAGTAAACACGGTAGGATTTTGGTTGCAATGAGTGGAGGTATCGATAGTTCGGTGGCCGCGGTCATGCTTCATGAAGAAGGCTATGAAGTGATTGGTATGACCATGAAAACGTGGGATTATGCTTCTTCAGGGGGAAACAAAAAGGAAACTGGATGTTGTAGCCTTGACTCTATTAACGACGCTCGAGATATAGCCGTTTCTTTAGGTTTTCCACATTACATAGTCGATATAAGGGAAGAATTTGGTGATTATGTTATTAATCATTTTACCAATGAGTATCTTGAAGGCAGAACACCAAATCCTTGTGTTTTATGCAATACACATATTAAATGGGATTCTTTGTTGCGTAGGGCTGATAAATTGGGTTGTGAAAAAATTGCCACTGGTCACTACGCTAAGGTTCGTGAGGAGAATGGTAGGTTTGTAATATCAAAAGGGGTAGACCAAACAAAAGACCAATCTTATGTATTATGGGGGGTGTCTCAGCAAAGTTTGAGCCGAACTTTATTGCCTTTAGGTGGTTTGCATAAATCAGAAATAAGGGAAATGGCTCGTGTAAGAGGATTTACAGAATTATTAAAAAAATCAGAGTCTTATGAAATCTGTTTTGTACCCGATAATGACTATCGAGGGTTCTTAAAAAGACGAGTACCTGGGCTAGAAGAACAAGTTGCAGGGGGAGAGTTTGTAATGGAAGATGGTACAATAGTGGGCAAACATCGCGGGTATCCATTTTATACTATAGGTCAAAGAAAAGGACTAGAAATTGCCTTAGGTTATCCAATTTTTGTTACTGAAATTCAAAAGGATACCAATCGTGTAATTTTAGGCAAGCTAGAAGATCTTGACAGGGACGGCATGATGGTTGGTAAGCTGAATATGGTAAAATACGATAAGCTACAAACCAAGATGCAGACTGTTACTAAAGTGCGTTACAAAGATCCTGGAACTCCTGCAGAAATAGAACAATTGGAGAATAAAATAAAAGTTATATTTCATGAAGGTGTAAGTGCCATTGCCCCAGGGCAAGCTGCGGTTTTTTATGAGGGAAATGATGTAATAGGGGGTGGTTGGATCGAATCTAGTTTTAGACAATAGGTTACCTTATGCCAAAAATACTTATTTATTGAGGTAATGGAGAGGCATTTTAACATCAAATTCTTGTTTAACATTAATTACCTAATAGTAACTATCGTTGTTTCGGTATTTTGGTTTAGTAGTTGTTCAACTAATAACAACATAATACCTCGTCTCAATTATAACTATGAATATTATCCGTTACAGGTAGGGAAGTACGTAATTTATGACGTTACCGATACCATTTATCAATTTAGCAAACCACCTGCACCAAGTAAATATCAATTAAAATATCTTATTGCTGATACTTTCAATACCTTAAATAACCAAAAAGCCTTTAAACTTGATATTTATAAACGAAACTTATCATCTGAGCCTTGGGTAATTGATTCTGTCTGGAATGTGCAACTAGAGAATATCAATGAACTCGTATTAACACAAAGCAATGTTAAGAGGGTGAAATTAAAATTTCCAATAAAAGAGAATGAGCGATGGAATGTGAACAAATACAATTCCAACAATGAATTTAATCACCAATATAAAAATGTATTTAAATCATATTTAATCAATAACATAAACTATGACAAAACGGTAAAAGTCGTTTTTGAAAACGATACTAAAGGAGTAACTGTTTATAATGATGTTTATGAAATCTATGCAGCGGAGATAGGTCTCATAAAATTATTTATTGAAAAGTACGAATATGACCAATCATCAAGTACTAGAAAGATTTTAACCGGAGTTTATAGGTCCATGCAAGTTGCTTCTTATGGTAAAGAGTAGTTTTTTTTTTTTTTTTTTTTTTTTTATAAACTTTTCTTTTGCACAAAAACTGTCCATTGTTTATTTAAAAGATAAGTCAAACAATGATTTTGTAATTTCTGAGCCTCAAAACTTTTTATCTACTCGTGCAATTTTAAGAAGGGATAAGCAAAACATAGGCATTTCTGAGAGAGATTTGCCGGTAAGTAGGCAATATATAGACACGTTAAATACAAGAGGATTAAAGGTAGTGGGTTCTTCAAAGTGGTTAAATGCGCTTTTAGTGCAAGGTAATTTGGATCAAATAAATCAATACAATTTTGGTTTTATTAAATCTTCAACAGAGCTGAACAGAGCCAGTAGTGAAGCAAGGGTTTTTAAAGAATCAGCTTTAAAAACGCTGCCATCAAGTGTAAGAAGATCTGGAATCTATGGACAAGCTCATACTCAAGTTTCTATGCTAGGGGTAGATCTAATGCATTCAGCAGGTTATAAAGGCCAAGGGATGATGATAGCTGTATTTGATGAAGGTTTTTACAATGTTAATAAGCTTTCAGCATTTGACTCGATTAATCAACAAAATAGAATTGTAGCAACTTATAATTTTCAAAATAGGACCAAGGATGTATATACCAACGGAACACACGGTACCAACGTATTGTCTTGTTTAGCCGCTAACCTCCCCAATAATATAATTGGAACAGCACCTAGCGCAAGTTACGTATTACTAAAAACAGAAGTAGCGGAATATGAATTGCCTACCGAAGAGTTTTTTTGGGTTCAAGCCGCAGAATTTTCTGATAGTATTGGAGTTGATATAATTAACAGCTCACTTGGTTATACTGATTTTGATGTGACATCATTAAATCACTCTTATGCAGATATGGATGGTAAAACTACCATATGTTCACGAGCTGCAAAGATTGCCTCAGAAGTAGGGATATTGGTATGTAATAGTGCAGGCAATGAAGGTGCTAAAAGTTGGAAATACATTAAAGCACCCGCTGATGCTGAATCAATTATTGCAGTAGGAGCAGTATCTGCCGAAGGAAATAAATCTTCTTTTAGTTCATTTGGTCCTTCTGCCGATGGTCGTATTAAACCAGATTTGTCGGCAATGGGCTCTTCAGTAGCTGTTATTAATGCATTTACGGGAGAGGTGGAATACAGAAATGGAACTTCATTTGCATCACCCCTATTGTGTGGGCTAGCGGCTGGTGTATGGCAGGCTAATCCTAAACTTACAAATATTGGACTAATTGAGTTTTTGAAAAGTACAGCCACCAATTCATCTTCTCCAAATAATCAGGTTGGTTATGGAATCCCACGTTTTCAAAATCCTCAACAATTGGCAGAAAAATTTCTAAGCAATTTGTTAGTCACAAATCCCATTACCAATCAAATTTTAGAAATTAAACTTAAATACGATTTAATAACTTCACAATCAGCTAATTTTACCATTTACGATTCTTTTGGTAAGGAGGTAATAAACTTCAACAATATCAATTTTTTCGAAAATAGAGACTATCAAATTTCTGTACCGCTTCAACAAGGAATTTATATTTTACGGCTACATAATGCACAAAGCCATGTAGAATATAAATTATGTGTATTGTAATGTACTAAACCAACATTGCTAAAATCTCATCTTCTGAAATAATTTGAATGCCTAGTTGCTGGGCTTTTTCTAATTTTGCAGGACCCATATTTTCTCCGGCTACTAAATAATCCAGCTTGCTTGAAACACTAGATAGTACTTTGCCACCGTTTGCTATTATTTTATCTTTTAACTCATCTCGTTCTACCGTCCTAAATACGCCTGATATTACAAATGTTTTTTCCTTTAGTTTATCACTTTCTGCGACAGGTGCAATTTCATTATTTATTAGTTGTAGCCCTATTTGTTTAAGTTGTATTATTAAATTTTTTGTTTCCTCATTTTTAAAAAATTCAACCAAACTAATGGCTATTTTTTCACCTATTTCAGGCACAGAAACAAGTTCATCCTGAGAAGCTTGCATCAAATTATCAATATTATTAAAATGTGCAACAAGTTTTTCAGAAACGGTTTCACCCACGTACCTTATACCTAACGCATATAAAACCTTTTTGAAAGGAACCTGCTTAGATTTTTCTAATGCATCCAAAATATTATTAATAGTTTTATCCTTAAATCCATCAATGGTACTTAATTGTTTATAAGTCAATGAATACAAGTCAATTATACTTTTTACATAACCCGCATGATAAAGGTTTTCCACTGTTTTACTTCCAATACTGTCAATATTCATTGCATCTCTTGATACAAAATGTTCAAGTTTGCCAATTATTTGCGGTGGACATCCCTTCTCATTAATGCAGTAGTGATTGGCTTCATTTTGCTGTCGCACCAAGGCCGCATCACAAGCAGGACAATTAGAAATATATTGAACAGGATGAGCATCAGACTTTCGTTTCGATAAATCGACCCCAGTTACTTTTGGAATTATTTCCCCACCTTTCTCTACAAAAACATAGTCATCAATGCATAAACCTAGCCTAGCAATCTCATCTGCATTATGAAGTGATGCCCTTCGTACTTTTGTTCCTGACAAACTTACCTCGTCTAGTTCTGCAACAGGAGTAATTGCACCTGTCCTTCCCACTTGATATGTTATGCCTAATAATTTGGTTGAAGCGTTTTCTGGTTTATACTTATATGCTATTGCCCATTTTGGTACTTTCACGGTCATTCCTAGATCCTCCTGTAGGGCAAAACTATTTATTTTAATTACTACCCCGTCGGTATTGAGTGGCAATGTGTACCGTTGTTTATCCCAAAAGGTAATATAATCAAATACTTGATCTAGCGTAGTACACTTTTTGTATGTTGGTGATACATTAAAATTCCATTCTTTAAGCTTTATTAATGCCTCTTCATGACTAAATACTGGCAAATCATCTCCTAGTAATGTGTAGATATAACAATCTAGCTTTCTGCTGGCTACCACGCTTGAATCTTGCATTTTGATTGTGCCAGATGCAGCATTCCTTGGATTGGCTAAGGTCTGTTTACCAAGTTTATTTAATTCATCATTTATTTTTTCAAAACTTGTTAACGGTAAAAATATTTCTCCTCTTACTTCAAAGTTTTGAGGTACGTCTTTACCATGAACAGCTAGTGGGATTGTGCGTATTGTTTTAACATTATTTGTTACATCATCTCCTTTGGTTCCATCGCCTCTTGTAACAGCTTTAACTAAAGCACCATTTTCATATATTATGCTAATGGCCACACCGTCAAACTTTTGCTCACAAATGTATTCGTACGGTGTAGATATATTTTTCTTGACCCTGTTATCAAAATCTTGAATTTCTTGCTCTGAATAAGTATTTGCTAAAGATAACATTGGCCTTTTATGTTCAACCGAAGCAAATTCTTTTAATACAGTACCACCTACTCGTTGACTTGGTGAGTCATTTTTCTTTAATTGAGGATATTGTGTCTCTAACTTAATTAACTCTTCAAGTAGTTTATCAAATTCATAATCAGAAATTTCTATCCTACTTTCTTGATAATACAAATGATTGTGATAATTGATTTGATTTATTAGAGAATTGATACGATTTTCAATTTCAAGAGAGGCCATACTATTTTTTTTGTGAAAATAAATAATAGATTTAAATAAATAAATGCAACACTCGAAATATTAATTATTTTATTTAATGGTGTCGTTGTTTCTTTTAATATAAAGAACAGGTTAATAAGAAATGAAGGGATTTAGTTACTTTCTACAGAAATAAACAAAAAAGGCTACCAAAAATTGGAAGCCTTTTAAGATAATTTAACCTAAAAATTTTTAATCAAACTTTAATTTCAACATCTACTCCGCTTGGAAGTTCTAGTTTCATAAGCGCATCAACAGTCTTAGCTGATGTAGAGTATATATCCACTAGTCTTTTATAAGTACAAAGTTGAAACTGCTCACGTGCTTTTTTGTTAACATGTGGAGAACGTAATACAGTGTAAATCTCCTTCTCTGTTGGTAACGGGATTGGTCCGTTAACAATAGCACCTGTAGCTTTTACAGCCCTTACAATTTTCTCAGAAGACTTATCTACCAAGTTGTGATCGTATGACTTAAGTTTAATTCTAATCTTTTGATTCATTTTTCCCTTTTATATTATGCCTTTACGGCTCCTTTTACTTTTGCTACTACTGATTCAGCTAAGTTATTTGGAACTTGCTCGTAATGAGAGAACGTTAAAGAAGCAGTTGCTCTTCCTGAAGACATTGTTCTCAAATCGGTTACATATCCAAACAATTCCGAAAGTGGTACATCAGCTTTAATCACTTGTCCGTTGATTTTGGCATCCATCCCTTTCATTAACCCTCTTCTTCTATTCAAGTCACCAGTAATTGGACCTGTATATTCTTCAGGGGTTACTACCTCAACATTCATAATTGGTTCCAACAATACTGGACCCGCATTTCTTGCTGCTTCTTTATAACCTTGTCTTGCTGCAAGTTCGAAAGAAAGTGAGTCAGAATCCACATCGTGATACGAACCGTGGAAAAGTCTAACTCTAAGCGATTCAACTGGATAACCAGCCAATACACCATTCTTCATTGCCTCTTCAAAACCTTTTTGAACTGGTTGGATAAATTCTCTAGGAATAACACCACCTACAATTTCATTTACAAATTCAAGACCAGTTCCTTCTGCTTCTCTTGGTCCCATTTCAAACACGATGTCCGCAAATTTACCACGACCACCAGTTTGTTTTTTATAAACTTCTCTATGTTCAAATTTCTTGGTAATCTTCTCTCTATAAGCTACTTGAGGAGCGCCTTGATTTATTTCTACACCAAATTCACGCTTCATACGATCAATGATGATTTCAAGGTGGAGCTCACCCATACCTCTCAATACTGTTTGTCCAGTCTCGTGATCAGTTTCAACTTTTAATGTTGGATCTTCTTCAATCAATTTAGTAATTGCAGTAGAAAATTTATCAACGTCAGCTTGTTTCTTAGGCTCCACTGCATATCCAATTACTGGATCAGGGAATACCATTGATTCAAGCACTATTCTATTTTTTTCGTCGCACAGCGTGTCACCAGTTTTAATGTCTTTGAAACCAACTACTGCACCAATATCACCAGCTGCTAAACGTTCAATTTGATTTTGTTTGTTCGCATGCATTTGGAATATACGCGAAATCCTTTCTTTTGAATTAGATCTAGCGTTATATACATATGAACCTGATTCTAAAACACCAGAATAAGCTCTTACAAAGCACAAACGACCTACAAATGGATCTGTTGCAATCTTAAATGCTAATCCACAGAATGGTTCGGATTCTGATGGCTTTCTCTCTATTTCAGCACCTGTATCAGGGTCTGTACCAATAATGCTCTTTTTATCTAATGGAGATGGTAAAATCGCCATTACATAATCTAACATTGTTTGTACACCTTTATTTTTAAATGAAGAACCGCAAAGCATAGGTACAATCTTCATATCGATTGTTGCTTTTCTTAAAGCGGTTAACATTTCTTCTTCTGTGATTGAGTTAGGATCTTCGAAGAATTTCTCCATAAGTTTGTCATCGTACTCGGCTACAGCCTCCAACAATAACTCTCTATATTTAAGAGCATCTTCCATTACATCCTCAGGTATTGGAACTTCTTGAAAAGTCATACCCTTGTCATGTTCATTCCAGATGATTCCTCTCCAGTTTACTAAATCTACAACACCTTTAAATTGATCTTCAGCACCAATTGGTATTTGTAAAGGAACTGCATGGCTACCTAACATTTCTTTAACTTGCTTGCACACGTTTAAGAAGTCTGCACCAGAGCGGTCCATTTTATTAACAAATCCTACACGAGCTACATTATAATTGTTAGCAAGTCTCCAGTTAGTTTCTGATTGAGGTTCAACACCATCAACTGCACTAAATAAAAATACTAAACCATCCAATACACGTAATGAACGGTTTACTTCCACTGTAAAATCAACGTGACCAGGAGTGTCAATAATGTTTACGTGGTAGTTCTCATTTTTGTATTTCCAACCTACTGTGGTAGCAGCAGATGTAATAGTAATACCTCTTTCTTGCTCTTGAGCCATCCAGTCCATGGTGGCTGCACCGTCATGTACCTCTCCAATTTTATGACTTACACCAGCATAATATAATATACGCTCAGTGGTGGTCGTTTTACCAGCATCTATATGTGCTGCAATACCGATGTTTCTTGTATATTTGAGGTCACGTGCCATAAAAAAATATTGAATTAGAATTTAAAGTGCGAGAATGCTTTATTTGCTTCGGCCATCCTGTGTGTATCGTCTCTTTTCTTTACTGCTGCTCCTTCACCTTTGGATGCTGCTAGTATTTCGTTAGCCAATTTTTCAGTCATGGTTTTTTCACCACGGTTTCTTGCGTATTGAATTAACCACTTAATGCCTAGAGCTTGTTTTCTTTCTGGTCTTACTTCTGTTGGTACTTGAAAGTTAGCACCACCTACCCTGCGACTTTTAACTTCCACAGCAGGCATTACGTTGCTAAGCCCTTTTTTCCATATTTCCAAACCATTTTCACTGGTTTTCTTTTCTACTATTTCAATAGCACCATAAAATATGTCGTATGCGGTACTTTTTTTACCATCATACATTAAACTATTAACAAATTTTGTCACTAATACATCCTTAAACTTTGGATCTGGAAGAACGTATCTTTTTTTAGGTTTTGACTTTCTCATGTACCTTTTATTTTTCTAATTATTTTTTACCACCTTTACCTTTAGCTGCTGGTGCTGCTGGCTGGCCTGGTTTAGGTCTTTTTGCACCGTATTTAGAACGACTTTGTTTTCTTCCGTTCACACCTGCTGTATCTAATGCACCACGTACAATGTGATAACGTACTCCAGGTAGATCTTTTACCCTTCCGCCACGAATCAACACTATAGAGTGTTCTTGTAAATTATGTCCTTCGCCTGGAATATATGCGTTTACTTCTTTGCTGTTGGTAAGTCTCACCCTAGCTACCTTTCTAAGGGCAGAATTTGGTTTTTTAGGTGTAGTAGTGTAAACACGTGTACAAACACCTCTCCTTTGTGGACAAGAGTCCAACGCTGGAGACTTTGATTTGAAGGTTAATTTCTCTCTACCTTTTTTTACTAATTGCTGTATAGTAGGCATTTATGTTTTTTGTTTAAAGCACTCTTATTTTTGGGACTGCAAATTTAGAGAAAATCAATTAAAAAACAAATGTTATAAAATAATTTTTAATTTTGTTTGTTGTTGTTTAGATCCTAACCAATTGGAGCTCTTTAATTTTATCCAGTGGTTGTTCCAAGAATTGTTTTACTTAAAGCAATCTTGCAAATCTTTATTTGGTTTTAGCCGTAGGAATAGCTAAACTTTGATATTTTTAAAAATTAATTAAATCTTAAACTTTTTATTGGAGAATAGCAAAGTTCCAAAATATTTCCTAATTTCATGACCCATTTACCACGTTTTTAAAATAAGTAAAAAACAAAGTATAGCCTTTTTATGAAAAAGCTGGTTTTTCTATTTTTGGTTTCTATTACCGCATGTTTTTGTCAAATTCAAACTATTAATCAAGCTAAACAACTGTTTGAAACAGGTGATTTTAAAGAAGCTACCCCTATTTATGAAAAATTATATTTAGCTGATACTACCAACATAGATATAAAGTATAAGTTGGCGCTTTGTTATCTCTACAATTATCGGCATGATAAGGCTTTAAAATTTCTTAAGGCCATATATAAAAAGAAATCCACCATTAGTCCAGATATATTGTTTGAACTAGCTCAGGCCGAACACAATAATTATTTATTTGACGACGCTGAGAGACATTACAGATCGTATGGTTCAAGAAATGAAAATAATGAAGAAATACAATCAACCATATCTAAAATGGTTGAGGAGTGTGCATTAGGTAGAGAGCTGATGAGGCAATCACACAATATAGTGATTAAAAATTTAGGTAATATTATTAATACTGATGGGAGTGAGCATAGTCCAGTCTTATCTCAAAATGGTAAAATGTTACTTTTTGCAGCAGCTAGAATGGATAACAAAAAGAGTAGAAATACAAGTGCAGATCAACCAGAAGATATATATGTAACTTATAAGGATTCTTTAGGTGCATGGAGTGTACCTCAAAAGGTGACTGCCATGGGCGTAGGCGATAAGGCTCCCATTCAACTGGTAGAAAAAGATTCAAAGTTGATATTTTTTAAGCAAACTACTAAATCAGGCATTTATGTTTCCACTTTTACTAATAATAGTGTGGGTACTCCTAGTAGAATCAGAAAAGATAATGGTACTCAAGAGGAAATTGATGCCTTTTTAACAAATAATGGTAAATCAATAATAATTAGTTCTGCAGATGAGAATAATAATGGTACCCATGATTTGTACATGTCAAAATCTAATAAAGGAGGGGTGTGGGAGGCATTTAAAAAATTAAATGGTAAAGTTAATACAACTGATGATGAGGTGTGTCCTTTTGTAACTCCTGATGGTAAAACACTTTATTTCAGTTCAAATGGACATAATACTATAGGTGGTTTTGATATTTTTAAAAGTGAATTTGATTCAATAAAAAACGAATGGAAAGAACCAGTTAATTTAGGAGTACCTTTAAATACCCCTGGAGATGATATTTATTTTTATTTTACTTCTTCCAATATAGACAAAGGTGTATTTGCGTCGTACAGACCAGGTGGTTTTGGTGAAAAAGATCTTTATGAAGTAATAAATCTAGAAAACAGTAAAAATGTAAGGGTAAGAGGAAAGGTTAATGAAATTGGTTCTAATAAGCCTATAAGTGATATTGAAGTAGCTTTTGTTGACAAAAAAAGTAAAAATATTCAAGATAGAAATATCATAAGTGCAGGTGAAAATACCTACGACGTTGTTTTATTAATCAACAAAGAATATGAAATGATTATTAAATCTCAAGGTGAAATTATAGAAACGATGAACTATAAAACTCCTGTTGCTCAGGATAAAACAAATTATTACATCATCAATGATATTTTGATAAAATCTCCTAAATGATTGCACTAAGCAATTAAGATTGAACATGTTTTTATTATTTTAACTATTTTAACTTTTATGATTACTATCGACAACTACAATTTTGCAGGCAAAAGAGCTTTGATTCGTGTAGATTTTAATGTGCCTTTAAACGACAAATTTGAAATTACTGATGAAACAAGAATAAAGGCTACCGTACCAACCATATCTAAGATTTTGAAAGATGGAGGTTCTGTAGTTTTGATGTCACATTTAGGTAGACCAAAATCAGGTCCTGAAGATAAGTCTTCTTTAAAACACTTAGTAAAAAGATTATCGGAGGTGTTTGGCGTTACTGTAAAATTTGCTGACGATTGTATTGGAGAGGAATCTTACAAACTATCTTCGACTTTAAAACCTGGAGAAATTTTACTTTTAGAAAATTTAAGATTTTATAAAGAAGAGGAAAAAGGTGACGAGGCATTTGCTGAAAAATTATCCAAACACGGTGATGTATATGTAAATGATGCATTTGGTACTGCACATAGGGCTCATGCGTCTACTACCATAGTTGCTAAGTTTTTTAAAGACAAGGTTTGTGGATATGTAATGCAAGCTGAGTTAGTAAATGCCAAAAAGGTATTAGAACATGCCGAAAGACCATTTACAGCAATCATGGGAGGTTCAAAAATATCGGATAAGATTTTAATTATTGAAAAGTTGTTGGACAAAGTTGATAATTTGATTATTGGAGGAGGAATGACCTATACTTTTGTAAAAGCACAAGGAGGTAAAATAGGCAAATCTATTCATGAAGATGATAAAATGGAATTGGCGTTAGAACTACTTAAAAAAGCTGAGGCAAAAGGTGTTAAGCTTTATTTCCCGAGTGATAACGTAATTGCGGACGGATTTAAAAATGATGCAAATACGCAAGTTGTAAAAAGTGGAGAGATTCCTGATGGTTGGGAAGGTTTAGATATAGGGCCTGATAGTGTCAAGGTTTTTGCAGATATAGTTGAGAATTCTAAAACAGTATTGTGGAATGGTCCGATGGGTGTATTTGAATTTCCGACTTTTGCTGTCGGTACAGAAGCCATAGCAAAAGCAGTTGTAAGTGCTACTAAAAAAGGTGGTTTTTCATTGATCGGTGGCGGAGACTCTGCATCAGCTATTAATAACCTTGGTTATGGCGATGACGTTTCTTATGTTTCTACAGGTGGAGGTGCTTTGTTAGAATATATGGAGGGTAAAATATTGCCTGGGGTAGCGGCTTTGGAATCTTAATTTAAGTTGTATCGCTATAGGGTTTTGTCTATTTACGAATTTATAGATGAACCATTTAATAATCCTCAAGGTTAAAGTTTAGCCTTGGGGATTTGTTTTTTTGAGGATATTAAAACTCACTTCTCTCAGTTACCACTTCACCATTTACTAGTTTATAGATCTGTTTGTTTAAAGCCAAAAAAATCTATTTATAACTAATTTGATTTCCATATTTAAATACATTATTACGTGTTAAAATTTTAATATCGCTTGCAACATAATATTCTTGCATCATGTCCATTTTAAGCCAACATTCATTGCATTATTCTGTTTTTACAAAAGTAAAACTGGTTGTCTTCCCGTTTTTGAGGTCTAAAGAGACATGATAAATCCCAGTCTTTAGGTGTAACGTTTCAATCTTATCCAGAATCATAGTTATAAGTATTTTTTTACCATAGTTGTCCCAAATACTGATCGTTTCAATTTCAGCAGTTGATTTTATTGTTAAAAAATCATGGGCGGGATTGGGATAGAAGCTCACTTTTTCATCTTCAAGTTGTGAATCTCTCTCACTAGTTGTAACCTCATTTAGAAACGTACAGTTTTTAATATAACCTATGCTAGGATGGGTATCATTAGGATACTCGATAAGGTTGTTATAAGAATCAATATCATAGCCATCGGAATTTTTTGTAATTGGCACAAATAGCCCAATTTGTTCATTTATGGTTATGTCGTTAGAAGTATTTTTGGTTAATATGTTGTTAGAGATAGTCAATTTGTCAGCACCACAGTAAGTTTGGCAATTATTAATGTTTTTAAATAAAGCAGCTTTCATGTTGTTTGTTAAAAAATTGTTCTCTATCTTGGTAAAAGCACCAGGAATAATAGTTATGCCATTTTTACAATTTTGAATTTTATTGTTAGAGACTGTCAAAAGTCCATTTATAAACCCATAAGGATCTCTTCCTTCATCAGGGCTTATTCCTTCTTGAAAACCAGAGATGAAATTATTTGTTATAGTATGGGTAGATGTTACTAAGTAAGTAATACCGACTTTAGAAAATGAATTGCCTTCGATTTCATTGCCTTTAACTGTTACAGATCTACCAAGTACAATTGCTATTTTGCCACCATTATAAATTTTGTTACATTTTATTAATCCATCATAAGGATTAAAAAATTGACCTGAATTGATTGCAGTTTCTGTAAAATCATAAAAAAGATTCTTTTCAATTAAAATATTGTTTCCACAACCTATTCCTGATGTAAATTTTCTAAACTCACAGTTTCTTACAAAAGAACTATTTTCTGTAATAATATAAGGGTAACCTTCGCCATTTAAGCTATCTATACAGTTTTTACAATTTTCAAAAATTGAATATTCAAATTTGCTATTCCTAACTTCGTTCCTAAACTTAATCGAATTCCAATAATCACGACCAACATTTTGTTTAGAAGATGTATAAATTATAGGTTCGTTCAATTTACCCATTGAAATAAGGTTGCCGTATACAATTAAAGTTCCTAATGTGTCAAACTTGATTACCGTATTTGGTGAAATAACCAAGGTTTTGTTTGCAGGTATAAAAACAGTATCTTGAATTAGATATATATTATTGCTTTCCCAAACGCCAAAAATATCGCCTGATACAATAATTGTAACTCCTTTTGGCAAGTTGGCGTCATTTAAGGTCAAATTGTTCGATCCAATTAAAACGCCAACATTATTATTGTAAAATATTGATTGATAACCCGGCTTTTTGAAAGAAATTTGATATACTCCTGGTTTTATATTGGCTGAAAAGCTGCCATCTACTTGGGTGATTACTGAATCACTCACTGCGATAGGAGAAAAGGCTTTAAATATTACTATTATTCCTTGATGATTGCTTTGTCCTTCTAAGTACGCTCGACCTGTTATGCTGGCAAATACCGATTGACATAGAACCAAAACTAAAAATGCTATTCTTATTTTCATGATCTTAGTTATTCAATACAAAGATGCAAAAATGTGCGAAAACGTTGCCATACCAAAAACTATTTTTCTAACTTTGATAGAAATCCCAAATTAGTTGTTGTTACAATCATTTTCGATCTAGCAGCACGCTTTTTCATACCCCAATTTTATATTTCGAAAATACAGCTCGTTGGTCGTTCTATATCGTGCCTAAATAATTTAAATTTCAAAAGATATTTTTACTTCACTTGCTTTTTGATTCAACTATTCATTCATAAATTCGCAACCAAAATATCCATGTAAATTGTACTTTTCCAATAATTTCCCACAGTTATCTTCATTTTCATCTTCCAAGCATCTTCCGAGTATCTTCCGAGAGTCCTTCGAGAACCTTATAATTGTACATTTCCAATAGTTGTCATTTTCATATTTACAAGTTTTACGAATCCTTATAACCTTTCAATGCTTTAAATTTCTTAATCAGTCAACCCAATTAGCTATACTTCCCCGCCATTTCAGTAGCAATTTTCTTGATGTCCTGTATTAAAGAGGGTGGTGCCAATACAGTAACGGCATTGCCATAGCCAAGCACAAGCGAAGTCAATTCGTAGTTCACAGCCAGCTCAAGTGAAATGACTAGGCCATTTATGTCGTCTGACAGGATTGTTTGGCTCTCGTGTAAGTGTTGGGTGCGTATGTAAGGTGCAATTGTGCTGTTAAATGCTAACACCACTTTTTCCACAGCCTGGCCACTGTAGGTCACACCAAGCGTGTTTTTAAAATAGGTGTCTACATCGATGGACTCATTGCTGCGATAAGTCACCGCTGCTTTTCTGATGTACTCGATGCGGTCAAGCCCAAATGCCGTTACGATGCCTCGCCCTTCATGCCAGCCAAACAAGTACCATCGTTTTTTAAACTCTTTTAAGAGATAGGGGTGCACGATGTACACACTACTGGGCCCCGTAAACTTTTGGTATCCGATCTCCAATGCTTCTTCCGCTTCAATATGGGTCATTAGGGTTTCTAAGTGTCCCAGTCCTTTGTAGTAAGGCGCGGTTTCAAAAGAGATGTATTTGCTCTTGTTGGGTTGGTGGAGGTGGTTTACCAAAGTCACCAGCTTATCCATCACTCCCTTGAACTGTACAAATAGCGGCAAGGCCTTGTGTTGCTCTAGCAGCCTCGTGGCCATGCGAAGAGAACGCAAGTCTTCGTCGTTGATAGGAATAGCACTGATGGAATAGTGTGAATTTTTGTAATAATAGCCCAGTTGTTTACGGCAAAAGGTGATCGGCGCATGGTATCCCAACCGCTCATCGTGCCGCATGGCCTCAAAATCGTTAAATAAACTACGCCGTTCTATCTGTATATCATACTCACCCATCTTGTCCATCAGTTCCTGAGCGGTCCAATAGGGTTTTGTTTTACTGGTAAGGCACTGGTTGATAATGTTGTACCTCAAGTAAGGATTTTTGCCAGCAGACATTTTTTAGTTCAAAGTTTAAGATTTAGGGTTTAAAGTTAAGCGTTTAAAGTGGAAGGTTTAGGGTTTAAGATTCAAATTCTTGGGTTAAGCATGTTGTTGGCAAAGGACATGTAAAGAAGCTTCCGATCCATCCCCAACCCATCATTGCCTTATGACCATGTCAAGGAATTTTGAAACAGTAGTAGTTAAGACCAAAAAATAAAAACTTAAGAATTATAACAAGGATTTTTACAGGTCACATTTCAACCAAAAAAATATTTTTCACTTTTTTTTACAGTGCACACTGGTTGCACTGTGCTGCCATACTTTTGCATCAACAACAACGAAACACAACAATGAAAAAGAGAACAAGCAATCAAATCAGGGACGCACCAATTAACAATTTACTATTAGCAATTTACTATTAACAATTAACAATTTACAATTTCACAATTAACTAAAATCATAAAACAATGGGTATCGTAAAAGAAAACAATTTCACAAGAGGGATTAGCGGTAAAGTAAGTCACGACATGGTATTTCGTAGCCAAAGGGGTAATACCGTTCTCTATGTAAATCCAAAGAGAAGGGCAGGGTTCACCTTAAAACAACAAGAGGCTCAAGTCCGGTTTAAGGAAGCCACTTTATATGGCAAGCGTATCTTAAAGGACATTGTGCTGAGGGCTGAGTACCAAGAACTGGGTAACCGACAAGGCAGTAACAATGCTTACCAAGCCGCTGTGGGCGACTACCTCAGCAAGCCCGTGGTTTCCTATATTGATGCTGTTGGTTACAGCGGCAAAGTAGGGGACGCTATCACCGTGCGAGCAGTAGATGATTTTGAGGTAATGTCGGTGAGAGTAAGTATCTTCAACGCCGATGGCACCTTGTTAGAGACCGGCCTTGCCTTGCCCGAAGAAAATGGCATAGAATGGGTATTCTTGGCCACAGTGGCCAATACCAATGTAGTTGGCAGCAAGCTTGAGGTAACAGCCACAGATCGCCCTGGCAATAAAACCACCAGAGAACAAGAATTGGCTTAACAGGTCAAGGTTCAAAGTTTAACGTAAATCCCCAAGGTCAGTAAATGGCCTTTGGGGATTTTGTTTTTTGTACCAGTCGGTACCCCCTAGGGTCAGACCGAGTATTCAAATTGTCTGAACTATGATTCGCATGATTGATGACCATGATTCTCATTTCACATTTACAAATCACCTTTTCACTTAGTCATCAACATCAAATCCATCACCTAAATCAAAAAAATCATAGTTCAGACAAAAAATATTGCACTTATCCAACACGCAATTATAACTTTTCAATTTCTACAAAAATAATCCCTTTTCCATTACCAAGATTATCCTAATTTCTTTAGTTTTGATAGATTTTATCAGCAATTGGAATCACTTAAACTAAAAACTCATTCTTTCAATCAATTCTTTTCTTCTTAATCTAATGAAAAAGACAATTTTCTCAAAACTCAGCAGCGCTATTCTCGGGATGGCCTTGCTTTTCATTACCAGCATGGGAGCCAATGCTCAAACGTGGAAAACACCCCTCGAATTAGGCGGCAATTATAATAATCAAAGCATGAGGGAAACCTTTTTTATCTCACCTTCGCAAGGTTGGGCGGTTGGGGTTAATGGTATTATCAGGACTACGAACAATGGTGGTATCACGTGGACAGCTCAAACCTCTGGTACAAATCAAACATTAAATTCCGTTTTTTTTACCTCTTCTACGCAAGGCTGGGCAGTTGGGGTTAATGGTATTATCAGGACTACGAGCAATGGTGGTATCACGTGGACGGCTCAAGCCTCTGGTACGACTCAAACGTTATCCTCCGTTTACTTTACCTCTGCTACACAGGGCTGGGTAGTTGGGGATGGCGACTGGATGTTGGGTAAGTTTAGTGCAATTTTGACTACTATCAATGGTGGTGCTACTTGGACAGCACAAACTTCGGGTACGACACAAAACTTATCTTCTGTTTACTTTACTTCTGCTACGCAAGGATGGGCTGTTGGACAGGGTGGAACTATCTTAACAACTAGCAATAGTGGTACTACTTGGACTGCCCAAACTTCTGGTACGTATCAAGAACTAAGCTCCGTATACTTTAACTCCGCTACACAAGGATGGGCGGTATCACTTGGTAATGAAATCTTAACTACGAATAATGGTGGTGCCACTTGGTCAGTCCAGACCTCGGCTGCAACACTCGGATTATATTCCATTAAATTTACTAGTGCTTCACAAGGCTGGGCAGTAGGGGGTGATGGTACCATTTTGACCACAAACAATGGCGGTGCCACTTGGACTTCCCAAACCTCGGGCACCAAACAGATTCTATATTCCGTTTACTTTACCTCCCCCACACAAGGCTGGGCAGTTGGGGATGGTGGTATCACTTTGACTACTAGTAATGCTGGTGCCACATGGACGGCCCAGCTCTTTGGTTCATCACAGTTTTTATTATCGGTTTATTTTACCTCCGCTACTCAAGGTTGGGTAGTAGGGAGTGCTGGCACTATCTTGGTAACAAGCAATGGAGGTACTGTGTGGACTCCCCAGATATCTGGCACGACGCAACACTTAAATTCTGTTAATTTTACTTCCGCTACCCAAGGTTGGGTTGTGGGGAATGGGGGTACTATTTTGACAACAACCAATGGCGGTGTAACATGGAACACTCAGATTTCTGGTACGACTCAAAGATTAGCTTCAGTTTACCTTACCTCCTCTACAAAAGGCTGGGCGGTCGGAGATGGAGGTACAATCTTGACAACAAGCAATGGCGGTATTACCTGGACCGCCCAAACCTCGGGCACGACAAATAATTTAAATTCCGTTTATTTTACTTCCGCCACCCAAGGCTGGGCGGCGGGTGTTGGTGGTACAATCTTATCTACAAACAACGGAGGTGCAACTTGGACAGCCCAAACATCAGGAACGACACAAATACTAAGGTCTGTTTACTTCATCTCTGCTACGCAAGGTTGGGTAGTAGGTAATAGTGGTACGATCTTGACTACAAGCAATGGAGGAACCACATGGACGGCCCAAACATCCCTTACGTCACAAGTTTTATTATCCGTTTACTTCACCTCTTTTACCCAAGGATGGGCAGTAGGGGGTAGTGGTACGATCTTGACTACAAGCAATGGCGGTACCACTTGGACAGTTCAAAATTCAGGCACAACCCGAAACTTGTATTCCGTTTACTCTACATCTCCTACTCGAAGTTGGGCAGTAGGTGATATTGGCACCATCTTGTTGTATGACGCCCCGCCACCCCCCTCCACCTGGAACGGCACCACCTGGAGCCCTTCAGCCCCAGATGCCACTACCAATGCAATCATCAACGGCAATTATAGTACCCTAGAAAACGGCATCTTTACTGCCAAAGACCTCACCATCAATGCCGGTCAAACACTAACGATTGCTTCTGGCACAACACTAGCTGTCTCTGGCAACTTGATAAACAACGGAAAAATCATCCGTTGTGGCACTTTGACAGTAACAGGCACCACCTCAGGCACAGGCACAGTAGAGACCTCTAAATACAAAATAGATCCACAAACCGTCCTTTGTACCCCAGCAGGTACCTTTAGCGTTCCTGTAAAAACAGTAGGCAACATCTCCTCAGGCTTGATCGCTCTTGATTTTGACCTATTGTATGATGACACCAAGGTAACACCAACAGGCACCGCCACAGTAGGTCCAGTAGCTACCACCTTTGCTACTTTCGATCTTAACAGCAGCACGCCTGGCAAAGTAGGTATTGGCTTGTACCTTAATGGTGCTCCAGCTAACACCTTCTTCAGCGGTGATGGAGTGGTAATCAATGTCAATTTCAGAATCAACACAGGTGTAGCACCCAACCAAGCCCTTTCTAGCTTCAGCACCTCAGACCTGATCGAGAGTAAACTGTTTACTTCCAATGTCGTTTGCCCTGTAGTGCCAGGTGCCTTCAACTTTACCAGAGCCTTTAATGGTCAAATACAATACAGAGAAACAGCTACAAAGAAGATCAGCGGTGTAACTGGGCAAAACCCAACCACCATTACCCCTTATAGCACGACCGATGCGACAGGAATAGCATTGACAAGCCCTTCACTAGATGCCAATGGCCTGTTTACCGTTCCAGATGCTACTTTGAAGTCCCTCACCTTCAGCCGTGATGTATTGGGTGATGCCAGCGTGGCCTTTGCCAGTTGTGCCAACATCACCACAGTGATAAATGCCGCAGACAGAACGACCGCTGCACAAATCGCCAACGGCGTCGTGACTGCTCCGACCATCTTCCAATTGTTGGCAGCAGACGTGAACCTCGATGGCAGAGTAACATCTGGAGATGCTGCACTTATCTCTTCCCGTGGCTTAAACCAATACAACTGCGAGTTCCCACAATCATGGAACTACGAAGCAGATGCAAACGGCATCCTAAGTGCCAAAGTACCTTATGCCAAGTCAAAAGACTGGTTGTTTGTAGACGCAACATTGTTGGCCACCACACCATTTACCACGGCTACTAGATTTAAAGTTCCAGCAGTTCCTGCTTACCTTCCTGTATCAGCAGACTTGAGCACCTGCGGAACTACTACAGTGGATCAAACTTACCATGCCGTTTTGTTGGGAGATGTAAACAGCTCATGGCTTGCTACCAACGGAGCCACCTTGCGTACAGAAAAACCTTCTAATGTGTTGGTATTGTCCTTAAAAGACATTTCAGCAAACGACCAATACGTGGCCATCCCAGTTTCTTATGAGAGCAACGGACCAAGTGCAGGTATCGACTTCGCTTGGGACTATGACAGAAGCAAGTTCAACGTAACAGGTTACGACATCGCACAGCCGATCAGTAATAAAATGGCCAGCTTGAGCAACAATGTACCATCCGCACAACGATTGATGGCCACTACGTACGTATTAAAAGACCTCGTAGAAACCAAAGAACCAATTGCCTACATCTACTTGGCCAAGAACAGCGGAACGGCTATCACCAAAGACGATTTCAATAGCTTATTAGCTGTAGTAAACGGAGAGGTAAGTAGCTTAAGAGTAGAAGAGAGCGAAGCAGTAACAGGAGTTCAAGATTTAGAAACAGGAAGCCTATCACTATATCCTAACCCAGCTTCTAAGACCATCTACATCCAAGGCTTGCAAGGCACAGCAAACATCGAGATACACACTGCGACAGGCCAGTTACAGCAGTCAGGTACCAGCAACGGCAGCATCGACCTAAGCAACTTGGAGAAAGGCGTATACTTCGTGAAAGTATCCAACCCCTACAGCAGCAAAGTGCACAAAGTAGTGGTAGAGTAAGTTAAGGAATAAGGTTTAAAGTAAAATCCCCAATGGTCAGATAATGGCTTTTGGGGATTTATACAATTGATAGTTGATAATTGATAATTGAAAATTAACAATTGATAGTTGAAAATTATCCATTCTCCATTATCAATTCATCATTCGTCATTCTCAATTCTCCATTCTCAATTCTCCATTATCAATTCATCATTCTCTTTTCAATTTCTGTAAAAATAATCCCTTTCCCATGACCAATATTATCCTACTTTTCTTTAATTTTGGTAGGTTCTATCAGCAGTAGAAATCATTTAAGCTAAAACCTAATTATTTCGATTAACTCATTTCTTCCTAATCTATTGAAAAAGATAATCTTCTCAAAGTTCAGTAGCACCATTCTGGGGGCAATCCTGCTCTTTATTACGAGCATAGCAGCCTATTCCCAAACATGGAAATCAGTTGAATTTGGTGCTTCTAGCGCTGTTGGCGATATGAGGGGTACCTTTTTTACCTCTGTTACCCAAGGTTGGGCAGTAGGTGATGGCGGTACAATTTTGACAACAATCAATGGAGGAACCAGGTGGACTGCTAGGACCTCTGGTACAACGGAAACATTAAATTCCGTTTACTTTACTTCTGCAACGCAAGGCTGGATAGTAGGGAATGCTGGTACAATCTTGACCACGAGCAGTGGCGGAAATATGTGGACCTCCCAGATCTCTGGTACTATACAAGTATTAAGCTCCGTTTATTTTACCTCCGCAACGCAAGGTTGGGTAGTAGGGGTCGGTGGTACAATCTTAACAACGAGCAACGGAGGAACGACATGGACACCCCAGACTTCAGGTACAACACAGTCGTTATTATCCGTTTTCTTTATCTCTTCTACACAAGGCTATGCAGTAGGGGCTGGTGGTACAATCTTGACTACAAACGATGGAGGTAATACATGGACCGCCCAGATTTCTAGTACTACACAAGTATTAAGGTCCGTTTATTTTACCTCCGCTACACAAGGTTGGTCAGTAGGTGAAAATGGTACAATCTTATCTACCAATAATGGTGGTATAACGTGGACAGTTCAATCCTCTGGTACAACGCAATCATTATATTCAATATACTTTACATCTACTACCCAAGGCTGGGCTGTAGGGAGTAATGGTACCATCCTGACTACAAGCAATAGTGGTGGCACATGGACTGCCCAGACCTCGGGTACGACTCAAATTTTAAATTCCGTATACTTTACCTCCGCTTTGCAAGGCTGGGCAATAGGAGGAAGTGGTACAATCTTGACTACGAACAATGGCGGTACAACGTGGTCAGCCCAAATATTAAATACCGCACAGGCACTACAGTCAGTTTTCTTTACATCCGCTACGCAAGGCTGGGCAGTAGGGCAAATTGGAACTGGTGGTGGGATATTTACTACGACCGATGGTGGTAACACTTGGATCGCTCAACCCGTTGGTTCGATACGAACATTAACTTCCGTTTACTTTACTTCCGCGACACAAGGTTGGGTGGTAGGGGAAGGTGGTACGATCTTGGCTACAAGCAACGGCGGCGTAACTTGGTCAGTCCAAACGTCTGGTACTACAGAACTTTTGTATTCTGTGTACTTTACCTCCGATAGACAAGGTTGGGCAGTTGGGACTGGTGGTACTATCTTAACTACGAACAACGGCGGTACCACTTGGACGGCCCAAATCTTTGGTACCACACGAGCATTGCGATCTGTTTACTTCACCTCCGCTTTGCAAGGCTGGATTGTTGGCGATGGAGGTACGATCTTGACCACGAGCAATGGTGGTATCACTTGGACGGCTCAAACCTCCGGCACCTCCCTCTCATTACGCGATTCATACTTTGCTTCCGCTACCCAAGGTTGGGCAGTAGGACTAAGTGGTACTATTTTGACTACAAGCAATGGCGGTATCACTTGGACAGCACAGAGCGCTGGAACAACAGAGCTATTGTTTTCTGTATACTTTACCTCCGCTACACAAGGCTGGGCAGTAGGGGGGGGTGGAATCATCTTGACAACAAGCAATGGTGGAGCGACTTGGACGGTTCAAAACTCGGGCACAACACAAATAATATATTCCGTTAACTTTACCTCCAGTACATTAGGCCGGGCAGTAGGGATATTTGGTACCATTTTGTTATATACTACCCCCTCCACATGGAACGGCACCACCTGGTCACCTTCAGCCCCAGACGCTGCCACCGATGCCATTATCAACGGCAACTACAGCACCTTAGACAACGGTATCTTAACTGCCAAAGACCTCACCATCAATGCAGGGCAAACACTAACGATTGCCTCAGGCACTACACTAGCAGTTTCTGGTAACCTAATAAACAACGGAAAAATCATCCGTTGTGGTACTTTAACAGTAACAGGCACTACCTCAGGCACAGGCACAGTAGAGACCTCTAAATACAAAATAGATCCACAAACCGTCCTTTGTACCCCAGCTGGCACATTTAGTGTTCCAGTAAAAACAGTAGGCAATATCGCTTCAGGTCTCATCGCTCTTGATTTTGACCTGTTATACGATGACACCAAGGTAACACCAACAGGCACCGCAACAGTAGGCCCAGTAGCTACCACCTTTGCTACTTTCGACCTCAACAGCAGTACTCCTGGTAAGGTAGGCGTTGGCTTGTACCTTAATGGTGCTCCTGCAAACACTTTCTTCAGTGGTGATGGAGTGGTAATCAATGTCAATTTCAGGATCAACACAGGTGTAGCTCCCAACCAAGCCCTCTCTAGCTTCAGCACCTCTGACCTGATCGAGAGCAAGCTGTTTACTTCCAATGTGGTTTGTCCAGTAGTGCCAGGTGCCTTCAACTTTACTAGAGCTTTTAATGGTCAAATACAATACAGAGAGACAGCTACCAAAAAGATTAGCGGTGTAACTGGGCAAAACCCAACCACCATCACCCCTTATAGCACGACCGATGCCACAGGAACAGCATTGGCAAGCCCTTCACTGGATGCCAATGGCCTTTTTACCGTACCAGATGCCACTTTGAAGTCCCTCACTCTCAGCCGTGATGTCTTGGGCGATGCCAGTGTAGCCTTTGCCAGCTGTGCCAACATTACCACAGTCATCAATGCCGCAGACAGAACCACCGCCGCACAAATCGCCAACGGCGTCGTGACAGCCCCAACCATCTTCCAATTATTGGCAGCAGATGTGAACCTAGATGGCAGAGTAACTTCTGGTGATGCTGCACTTATCTCTTCCCGTGGCTTAAACCAATACAATTGCGAGTTCCCACAGTCTTGGAACTACGAAGCAGATGCAAACGGCATCCTAAGTGCCAAAGTACCTTATGCCAAGTCAAAAGACTGGTTGTTTGTTGACGCAACCTTGTTGACTACCACACCATTTACCACAGCCACTAGGTTTAAAGTTCCAGCAGTGCCTGCTTACCTTCCTGTATCAGCAGACTTGAGCACCTGTGGAACTACTACAGTGGATCAAACTTACCATGCCATCCTTCTAGGAGATGTAAACAGCTCATGGCTTGCCACCAACGGAACTACCTTGCGTACAGAAAAACCTTCTAATGTGTTGGTATTGTCTTTGAAAGACATTTCAGCAAACGACCAATACGTGGCCATCCCAGTTTCTTACGAGAGCAACGGACCAAGTGCAGGTATCGA
The DNA here is from genome assembly GCA_027488865.1 of Cytophagaceae bacterium. Classification (GTDB taxonomy): domain Bacteria; phylum Bacteroidota; class Bacteroidia; order Cytophagales; family UBA9547; genus JAIYAU01. The sequence continues at coordinate 25,516 of JAIYAU010000058.1, read as the reverse complement.
CTTCGCTTGGGACTATGACAGAAGCAAGTTCAACGTAACAGGTTACGATATCGCACAGCCGATCAGTCATAAAATGGCCAGCATGAGCAACAATGTGCCATCCGCACAGCGTTTGATGGCCACTACGTACGTATTAAAGGACCTTGTAGAAACCAAAGAACCAATTGCCTACATCTACTTGGCCAAGAACAGCGGAACGGCTATCACCAAAGACGATTTCAATAGCTTTGTAGCTGTGGTAAACGGAGAAGTAAGTAGCTTAAGAGTAGAAGAGAGCGAAGCAGTAACAGGAGTTCAGGATTTAGAGACAGGAAGCTTATCACTATATCCCAATCCAGCTACCAAGACCATCTACATCCAAGGCCTGCAAGGCACAGCAAACATCGAGATACACACTGCGACAGGCCAGTTACAACAGTCAGGCACCAGCAACGGCAGCATCGACCTAAGCAACTTGGAGAAAGGTGTATACTTCGTAAAAGTATCCAACCCCTACAGCAGCAAAGTGCATAAGGTAGTGGTAGAGTAAGTTAAGGAATAATTGATAATTGATAATTGAAAGTTGATAATTGACAATTATCAATTATCAATTATCCCATTATCCATCCTGTCAATCACCTAAATCAAAAAAATCATAGTTCAGACAACCATTCACCATGCACATCTAATCCGTGACATCTATGTAAATCTGTGATTCAGACGAACCATTCTCTTTTCACAACTAACTTCCTCTTATTGAACAAACTTTATTATGCTTGGTGACAATTTTCTCAATTTTAGTATATATCTTTGTAAGTAAGAGAAATGTACTTTACAATTTTCTTATTTACTTCTAATTAGCTATGAGACATCCTCTTTTTGTCTTGATTTTGTTATTTCAAAGTTTTAGTGCTTTTATTAAGTCACTACATATAACTTTTATAAAACTTCGTACAATTTGGTTAGGTGGCTTTACACCATTTTCCAGCTGTATTTCCGATATTAGTTTGATTCTTATTAACACTATTAATATTAATTTCAAGAGGTTTTCTTGGAATAACATACATATAAAATACTAGCCATAGACGATTTTCCTATGAAAAAACTATTTACAATCCTTTTCTTTTCACTGGTGGCCACGGTTGTTTATGCCCAACCTGCTGGTAACCAAGGTTTATATTTTGATGGTGTAAATGATAAGGTAGAATTATCTGGATCTGGTCAATTGCATTTGCCTACTGGTACTATTACTGCAGAGGCTTGGATAAAGATGGACAGCCTTCGAGCAAATGAATTTCAATGTATTTATTCAAAAGAAGACGGTATTAATGGCATTAAGTTTGGAATCTTTGGTGTAGACAATAATACAGCGCAATTCCGATTTTGGCGCAATGGAACTATTTATGTTTCACAAAGTTTTGCCCGAACCAGCTTGTTGAACAATGCTTGGCATCATGTGGCAGGAGTAAGACAATTTGGGGATTGTTACTTTTTTATTGACGGTATTATAATTGGTCCTATTGTCACTGGTTCAGGTGGTGCCTCTCCTAATTCAGGGATAGCTAAAATAGGCGCATCCTCCTTAGGTGAATATTTTAGAGGTCAAATAGATGAACTCCGTCTTTCTGATAATTCTCGATACATTAGTAATTTTACACCCGCCAATTTTTTTAACTCAGATGTTAATACTATTGCCTTGTACCATTTTGATGAACCTAGCGGACAAAATATACTGGATGCCTCTACCAACTCTTTTCATGGTAAACTTGGTTCTGATAATTCCGACGAACCTACAGACCCTAAACGTGCCTATCGCGTAACAAATACGCTTGAAGACGCATTAGCTGCAAATCCTCCAACTGGTAGTTTTAGAAATGCAATCAAACTATCAAATTCTGATCTTACCAAAAGCTATATTGATTTCAGTATTCCAGCCACGGATCCTAATTATGTTTCAGGAGTGGCCACCATTACTTTAGAAAATAAAGTAGTTATTACGGAAGATTCTTTATTTATAGATGGCTATTCCCAATTTGGTAGTAAGCCCAACACCGCCACTACCACTGATAACAGTACACATACTATTGAAATATCCGGGCTTCTTGGTGTGGATAATGGCATTGATGTAGGTATCAATGGGAGAGCTATTTTTAGAGGGCTTGCTATCTATGGGTTTAGTGCAACCTGTTTTGATATAGCCTCTTCTGGCAATTTTATAAAAGGATGTAAAATTAATGCTAAGGCAGATGGAACTGTTGTTAATGCTTTGGGCAATGGTATTTCCATTTATGGTATAAACAATTCAATTGGAACAAACTTAAATGCTGATCGAAATCTGATTTATGCGAACGCTAGCAATGGCATTTTATTGACTGCCAATAATAATAGGGTGGTCAATAATTTCATAGGTCTCAATAATGATGGATTATCTAGTTCTTTAACCACCTTTGATGCGGTAGGTATATATATTAACGCAGCCAATTCCTTAGTTTCTAATAACTATTTCGCTGGGTTAGATTATGCAATAATGGTTAAAGGTTTATCAAGTGACAATAACACGTTTTACAATAACAGAATTGGAGTAGGCACCGACAACACAATCTCGGTACCTAATAACAACGGAATTTCGTTAGAATCAAATCGGAATCTTGTAGGAGGTATAGGTGCAGGAGAACCCAATATCATTGCTTATGGTTATTTTGATGGGGTTTATGTAGAGCCCACAGGTGTACAGAATCAAATTAGGGGTAATAAAATTTATTGTAATGTTAATGCAGGTATCAAACTTACTGGAGCGGCTAACGATAATCAAGCCCCGCCTATCATACTTACAGCAACCACCACATCAATAACTGGAACTGCTGCGATAGGGGATGTTGTGGATATCTATCTAGATGGCAGTGGTTGCATTCCTGAGCAAGGTACAAATTTTGTAGGTACTACACTGACGGATGGTTCTGGTAACTGGACGTTTACAGGTACTTTTAACTTAGGAGATAATGTAACTGCCATCGCGACTTCCTTATCAAACAACAGCTCATCGTTTTCAGCTGCCAAACCAGTAGTTAATGCAGTAGTTATACCTACTACCCAACCAGCAGGTAACCAAGGCTTATATTTTGATGGGGTAGATGATATAGCCACTTTTGGAACAATACCTTCAACTGATAATCTCACCATTGAGTTTTGGCTGAAGCCTATGTTGAATAATAATAACTCCTATATCATCAGTAACTTACCTAGTTTAGGGTCTAATGGAGTATCTCTAGAAATTAACAATTATTCTACATTAAGAGTTAGTTTTGGCCCAGAAATTGGAAGGCAATTGTATGACGATGTACCTGGTGTTATTGAAATGAACAAATGGGTGCATTTGGCATTAACTTATGACGATCAGGGCATATTAAAAGTATTTAAAGATGGCTCTTTGATTTTTACAAAGACAGGTTTATCCGGGGCAGTCAATTCTCCCAACCCCTTAATTTTAGGAAATATTGATTTCGGTAGAAATGTACCTGCTAAAATGCTGGTAGATCAATTACGAGTATTTTATCTTACAAGAGGCGATGCTGATATTGCCTCTGATATGCTAACACAAGGGCCTATAGGTGCAGAAGCATATTTTGAAATGGATGAAGGTGTTGGGCAAACACTGATAAATTCAGGAATTGTTGGTGGTGACGGTTATTTGGGAAATACAATTGGATTAAATTCTTCTGATCCTTTACATGCCCTTCGTGTCACAAATACCAATGAGAGTGGGCTAGAAAGTTTTAGAGGTGTCATAAATCAAGCAAATACTTTAGCTGGAAAAAATTATATTGATTTCAGTATTCCCACTAGTGATCCAAATTACTCGGCAGGTGTATGGACCATACAATCATTTATTGGTTCTCCCAGTAACGTAACTGAGGAGGCTGTAATAGACGGGTATAGCGCGTTTGGTGCATCTGTAGCCACTGCCGCCGTACCAGCTAATATTGTTATACAGCTGGATGCACCAGTTGCGAATAATACTTTACAATTAAACAGTGTATTGCCAACTACCGTTAGAGGCTTGTCAATTGCACAAAGTGTGTCAAGCGGATTAGGAGCATTGTGGCTTTCAGGAGTAGCAGGACATGTGATAGAGGGTAATTATATAGGAGTAAACGCAGCAGGAACAGCCTCCTATCCTTCAGCCAGTAGTACTGCTTTGGTGATACAGGGTAGTTCAAACAACATCATTGGGGGAGCAAGCCCAGCCCAGCGCAATATCATCAGCGGAGCTTTGACGGGTATTCGGATAGACGGTTCAACCTCATCAAACAATACCATTTTAGGCAATTATATTGGTGTGCAAGCAAATGGTACTTCTCCTTTGGGAAATCTTGGAGAAGGTGTATTAATCAATCCTTTTTCGTCTGGTCAAAACAATAACATTGGAAATGGGCTTGCATCCGGGGCAAATATCATAGCATTTAACGGTTATGGGATTGCAGTAACAAGCACTGGCTCAGTAAATAATAGATTTTCTAATAATTTTATTTTCGGAAATATTTCTAGTGGTATTTTACTTTCAAATAGCAGTAATAGCGCAATAACGCCTCCAGACATTACTTCCGCATCCTCTGTGTTAATATCTGGTACATGTGGTAATGCCGATGTTGTTGAAGTTTACAAAGATTCTCCACAATCAGGCCTCACAAACCAAGGTCGAATATTCTTAGGCACAGCTACTACCACAGGTTCTTCTTGGAGTTTTGCCGGCGCATTTACAGTAGGGGATAGAATTACAACTACCGCTACAAATGTGTTGAATAATACTTCTGAGTTTTCAGCAGCCAAGGTTGTTACACCATCAGGTCCACAAAACTTCCGTGCCTACGCGGTAAAAAATCCTTCTGGTCAGAATTACTCCATTCTCACCCATTGGAATCCCATGCCAGGAGCTGTATCTTACGATTTATTTTTTAAACAATTAGGGCCAGGAATTTTTACCGCCTTAACTACTGTCGATACTACTTATACGATCCCAGCCTTGGCGTTAAATGACCAACCTTATGTATTTAAAGTAGTTGCTTTCGACGGTACTACTTATACTCCATTTAGCGACAGCATGGTGGTAGTACCGACCTTGGAGAGTGGCCGAGCTGGCGTATTTACTGGCAGTGCAACTTCATACTTAGAAAATCAGGGTGCTGACCTTTCGGCAATCACAGACCAGTTAACGGTAGAAGCTTGGTTTAAAACTTCTTCCATTAATAACCAAAAATTTGTTTCCCTGTCAAGACTAGGAGGAGGAAGCCTTCCAACCGATTTTTCTTTCGTGTTAGGTTCTATAAATACAACACTTTACCATGAGGTTTTTGTGAATAATGGTAGCATCGTCGAACAAAAGGGATTTGGGAATGCCACTCGCTTTAAAAGTAACGAGTGGCATCATACTGCCTTAACCTTTAGGTCAGGAGGGTTAATTCAGATTTACTTAGATGGGCAGATGGTGGAAAGTATGGTAGCGCCTACTGGAGTCTTGAATGTTACAAATGTATTACAACTAGGCAATGGTTTTGGCTGGGTATTTTCAGGTGAACTAGATGAGGTGCGGATATGGAACGTAGAGCGTACTGCTGCACAAATAAATGCGGCCAAAGATAAACCAGCGGTTGGCAACGAACCGGGTCTGCTAGTGTTGTACCACTTGGATGAACCCAGTGGCTCAGTGGCTTTTAATAATTCAAAATTAGCCAATAACCTTACTTGGGTAGGAAGTCACAATAGCATAACTTCCAAAGCCTTGTATCCCTATACCGATACACTCATGGCAAGAGGCTCTTTAGATGGAGACTCGGTTTACCTGAACTGGACTACCAATATTGCTACAGATATAAAAGAGTTCCGTATTTACCAGAGTCAATCTGCCGTTATTAATACCGCAGTTAGTCCCGTAGCTGTGGTAACCAACCCATTAGCAACCTCTTTTGGATTAGGAGGCTACAGTACTTGCGATACCTTATGGTTTGGAGTAGTAGCAGTGGATAATTCGGGTCAAGTAGGGCCGCTGTTCCATGTTGATTCGGCGGTGGTCTGCCCGACTTGTAATCCCCTCATAGTCACAACTGATACAGATGATTACCCTCTTAGTGGCGGACAATGTGGAGACCTACGCCGTGCTATTAACTATGCCAATACAAAACCAGGCAAAGATACTATCACGTTTGATTTACAATTTCCTGGTAATAAAATCGTTTTCCTCGATTATTCTTTGCCAGCCATAACAGAGGGCCTTTTTATCGACGGTAGATCACAACCGGGTTACATTGACAATACCGATTCTAATTCTGTTGCCACCATACCACAGATCATTTTAAATGGTATAAATAAATCTTTTGATGGCTTAACTGTTACCCATCCAAGTGGTACAAGGGGAAAAGTAACCATTAATGCAATCTCTTTTATCAATTTTGATAAGGGTATAAATATAACCAATACCATAGATACAGTTACAGTTGAAGGTTGTTTTATTGGAACTGCTGATGGCGGTTTGGCTCAAGGAAACACCGTTGGTGTGGTAGTTTCATCGCTTCTTTCTAATGGAATATACATAGGTGGTGGTAGTGCCAAAGACATTAATATAATATCGGGTAATGTTCAAGATGGTATTCTTTTATCAAATGCAACAAGAACAGCACTTATCAGAAATTTTGTAGGGGTAGACAGGACTGGAGCTGCTGCCATGCCAAACGGAGTTGGGGTTACTGTAAAATCCTCTGATTTTAACAACATTGGGTTTGGAATGGCTGGTTTTAGAAACGTAATTTCAGGTAATTTAGGTTATGGACTTCACTTGATGGACGGTGACAACAATACTGTCGTTAATAACTATATTGGTACAAGCAGCAACGGCCTATTATCAGTTCCCAATGGCGATCAAGGCATTTGGCTAACGCCAAATGGTGGCTCAGTAGATGCTAACCAAATAGGCAATAAAAACGGAACATTTCCAAATATCATCGCTAATAACGTAGGTGCAGGTATACAAATAGATGGTCCTGCGGTAAATAGTCGCATCTTTGGAAATACCATCCGATCAAACCAAGCAGGAGGTATTGTTATCAAAGATGCTTCCTCACTAAGTAATTTCATTTATAGAAATAGTATTTTTGATAATGCAATTAAAGGGATTTCATTACTCACCAGCGCCAATAACAACAAAGCCAAACCGGTTATTACCAGTGCCAGTATTTCTACCATCTCTGGTACTTGTACGGCGGGAGATTCTATTGTCATATATTCTAATGCCGCACCTTATGCTACCAATACCAAGGCTCAAGGAAAAACATTTTTGGGTAAGGTTTTTGCTTCAGGCACTACTTGGTCATTAAGTGGAACATTCACCTTAGGCGATAGTGTTACAGCTACAGCGGTAGATGCCGCCAGAAACACTTCTGAGTTTAGCGCAGCTCAACCAATTATTCCTTTAGTTTTACCTACACAACCAGTAGGCAATAGGGGTATTTATTTTGATGGGGTGGATGATGTCTTAAATATGCCAACCTCAGCTGCTTTGGATTTTGCAGGAAATAGCAATTTCACAGTAGAAACGTGGGTTAAAGTTAAGGATCTGAATGGTTATTATAATATTGCAACCAAACAGGCTGGTGGATTTGGACAAGTTAAGTTTGTGTTTACCATTATAAATGATGGGTCCATAAATTTTGCCACAGATAATGCTGCCTCATTAGGCTGGGAATATGGCCAAACACCACCCTCGTTAATCGAACCAAACAAATGGACTCATTTAGCTTTTGTAAGCAACGGAGGAGTAAAACAAATCTTTGTGAATGGTGTCGAACAAACTGTGACTCTTACGGGAGTCATTAATTCACAATTATCCGCTACAGTCTCTTCATCTCCTTGGACTTTCGGTACAGCAGCTGGAGGCTGGGGCGGAGGGCATTTCTCAGGGCAACTAGATGAAATACGAATTTTTAGTGCTGCCAGAAACTCAGCCCAAATACAGTTAGATATGGGTTCTACTCTGCCAAATGGGGCAGTGGCGTATTGGAACTTTGAAGAAAGTAATGGTTTAACTACAACAAGCCAACCTATAGGCTTTGATGCCACCTTATCCAATGGGATACTTAGAGCACTGCGCGTCACCGATAATACGGATTTGGGTACTGCTGGTCTTGGTTCACTCCGACAAGCTATCAATGATGCCAATACTGATGCGGATCAAGATTATATTGATTTTAGTATTCAGCAAACAGTAGCAGGTATTGGTGGTGTGCAAAATATCAACATTAATAGTGCCATTCTTTCCGTCATCAACCCTGTATTCATCGATGGATATTCTGCCTTTGGATCATCAAGTAACACACTGAACGTTGGAAATAATGCTAACCTTCGCATTCAACTTGATTTCGCAGGTTTAGGATTGAACACCGGTCTCGAACTTAAGGGTATAAGTAACTCAATCGTACAAGGGCTATCTCTAATAAATAAGTCTGGAGTTGCTGGGGAGCATGCGTTAGGTATTAATACTGCTTCATCAAATATTACAGTTCAAGGATGTTGGTTTGGAATAGCTGCTTCAGGCACACCTGCATCCAATTATAACAATATCAATATAAATTCGAGTCAAATTTTGGTTGGAGGAAGTACACCTGCTTCTCGTAATGTGATATCCAATGCGCAATTTAATGGGGTAGTAGTAAGTGGCACCAACAATTCAGTGGTTAATAACTATATAGGCACCAATCCAAATGGTACTTCTGCTTTATTAAATGGTATAGCTGCTAATGGACCAAATGGCGGAAGAGGAATTTGGTTTGAGACTGCCTCTAATGGTTTAATTCAAGGAAATGTAATCTCGGGAGGGATTATTCCTATCAGATTTACTACCAATAGTAACAACAATAAGATAATTGGAAATTTGATTGGCTTACAACCAGATGGTGTTACAGCATTGGGCAATCTGCGCGAAGTGCAAGTGCTTAGTGGCTCATCAAATAATACTTTTGGAGGGATTAATGCATCTGATGCAAATATATTTGCAAATAGTACCACACTAGCTATTTTATTGGATGGATCCAGTACCAATGGAAATCGTATTGTACGAAATTCAATTTATGACAACAACGGAGGAATTTCACTCACCTCTGGCGCTAATGCTAACAAAAGTAAGCCAATTGTCACCTCTGCTACACCTTCCTTAGTATCGGGTACTTGCACAGCAGGTGACTCCTTGGAGGTATTCGCCAATACTATCCCTTATCCTGCCAATACAAAAGCACAAGGAAAAACATTTCTAGGAAGGGTATTTTCAACAGGTACTACTTGGTCTTTGCCAGGCACGTTTAACTTAGGCGATAGTATTACCGCCATTGCTATGGATGCTTCAAAGAATACTTCTGAGTTTAGTGCAGCGCGGGCTATTATTCCTTTAGTTTTACCTACCCAACCATTAGGCAACCGCGGTATTTATTTAGAAGGAAATCCTACTGCTGGAAGTAATTTAGTAACTGCAACAGCAGTTTCTAACGCTATAGATAATGTTACCCTTGAAGCTTGGGTTAAATTGGCCAAATTACCAACGGGATTAGCATTTGTAGCTTACAATGGAAATAGTTCGGCAAATGGTTATGGTATTTACATTGACCCTACAGGGAATGCTTCGATTTTTATTGCAGGTCTTGGGGGTGTAAATTTTACAGCACCGATTGAATTAAATAAATGGACACATATAGCCATTGTTAAAAATGGCAATTGGGATTTATACATAAATGGTGTAATAACCCCTTATGTGCCAAGTTGGCCTCAAAATTCAAGTCCAGTTCCTCCAACAGGTAGCTTAGTAATTGGCAATGGATTTGGAGAAACCAATGGTTTTCCGGGGCAGCTAGATGAAGTGAGAATTTTTAATACTGCTCGGACATCAGCTCAGATACAGTTAGATATGGGTTCTACTCTGCCCAACGGAGCAGTTGGGTATTGGAATTTTGAAGAACTTAACGGAAATGTAGCCACTGATATTTCGGGAAATGGCAATTCCGCTACTTTTGTTCATACCCCTTTAAGAGCACTACGAGTAACCGACAATACAGACGTAGGAACTGCTGGCTTAGGTTCCCTTCGCCAAGCTGTTAATGATGCCAACACCGATGCTGATACTGATTATATAGATTTTAGTATTCAACAGGCTAATCTTACTGCAGTTTCTACAATTAATGGAGGCGCAAATCCAACCATTACAGCAATCAACCCAGTTATAATTGATGGCTATTCGGCATATGGTAGTAGTACTAATACCATCTCAAAGGGTACAAATGCAGAGCTTCGGGTAAATCTTACAAGATCAGGAGGGGATGTGATTACCATCGCATCAGCGGGGTCTATTATTAAAGGATTGGCGTTTTATACATCTGCGGGTTCTATTTCTAATATAAAACTTGGTGGAACAGGACAGCATAAGGTCCTTGGTTGTTTTGTAGGTACTAACACGCTTGCCACAACAGTGCCTGGTATTAATTCTAACGTAAGAGGAATAACCATTGATGCAGGATCTAATAATAACCAGATTGGAGATACTTCATTGTCTAGCAGAAATCTCATTTCCGGTAATGAAGAAGGAATGTTCATCAATGGGAATGGTACCAGAGTTTATAATAATTATTTTGGTACTCAAAAAGATAGTGCTACAGTTTTGGGCAATACCTTTTCTTCCGCACTTATTGGTGGTAACAATACTCTATTTGGCGGCATTTCTACTCGCGAAGCAAATATCACAACAGCTGGCGTAAGGGCCTTATACGTTTATCCAGGAGCTATAAACAATAGTTTTAGAGGCAATAGAAGTTATGGACATGCAGTAATGACCATTGATCTTAATCCCAATGCCACAACGGCAAATGACGTTATCGCAGGGTCAGAGGACAATGATGCAGGACCTAATAATTTGCAAAATAGTCCTGAGTTTACAACCATATTAGGAATGCCTAATGGTGACCTAAGTGGTAAAGTAAGAGTGAGGACGAGAACATCAAATGCGGCTTATCCACTTACTATTGATTTATACCAATCTGATGCAACTGGTAATTCTAAAAACTATCTGGGTACGGTTAACTATATCGGTACGTCAGCACTTAGTTATATTGATTTTAATTTAACTCCTTTGAGCAAAATTGTTGCTGGCAATACCATCGTTGCAGCGGTTACTGATGCATTAGGAAATTCTTCGGAGCTTTCAGCAGCGAAAGTAGTTCAAGTGCCTCCCATCATTACCTCATTTACTCCAACTAGTGGTATTGTAGGAACTCCAATTACCATAAATGGATTAAACTTTAACCCTTCTGGCCCTAATGATGTTTATTTTGGTGCCGTAAAAGTAGTAGGCACTGCGAATCCAGCAGGCACTAGTATTACTGTAAATGTACCTCAAGGCGCTTCTTCCCTAGCACCAATTATAGTACGAAACAATGCCAATGGCTTACAAGTAAGCTCAAATGAAAGCATTTTAGGTACAGGAACAAGGGTTTTTACGGTGACAAATACGCCAACATTGACCCCAAATTATAACAGAACGGATATTGGGACTGGTTTACAGGCATACCAAATAGAAACTGCCGATTTTAACAATGATGGTAAAACTGATTTTGCTTATGCCGATGGGGCCAATAACAGGGTAGGATTTTATATAGGGAATGGAGATGGTACATTTGTTGGTCCAACTTATGTGACCGTTGGTAACACAACAAGATCTTTGGCGATAGCAGATTTTAACGGAGATGGCTTTCAAGATTTGGCCATTGCAAGAGAAGCCACAAATAATGGCATAGATATTTGGCTTTGGAATGGTACCAATAATTTTACGTTAAAAGGGAACTATTCTGTTGGGGCAATTTTGCCACGTGATGTTAAGGTTGCTGATATAAATAAAGATGGTTTGTGGGATGTGGTTACTGCCAACCAAGGAATGGGTAGTAATAATATTAGTATTTTATTTGGAGATGGTACAGGAGCTTTAGGTACAGCTAGCACCAATGCGCTTATTTCCAGCCCAATCAATTTGGCTGTAGGTGATTTTAATGGGGATGGTTATCCAGATGTGGCTTCCTCCAATAATGTTACTAGTACCGTGAGGCTATTTAGTGGAAATGGAACGTCTATATTTACAAATCTTATCATTAAGAGTCTTCTCCCTTTTGGAAGCGATCCATTTTCCACCATTGCTGCTGATATTGATGCTGATGGTGACCAAGATATTATTACCGCTGCCGTCAATACCAATAACATTGTAAAATTAAAAGGAGATGGAACTGGTAATTTCCCAAATCCTATTTCTGCTGATAGTATGTATGTAGGAGGTCAAATTTATCCAAATGCACTCAAATATGGCGACTTTAATGGAGACGGTAAGCTTGATCTTGGATTTGGTAATTACACTGGAAATGTAGCTGGCATTATGTTGGGTGACGGTCCCGGTAACTTCGCCAAGCCATTAAATTTTGGGGTTGTAAATGCCCCAAGTAGTATGGCCATAGGTGATTTTAATGGGGATGGCAAAACAGATTTTATTACTGGAAATTCCAAGCTAAGCGTAATGCTCTTTGCGGCACTACCACCAGTAGCAACTGCCGCTACAAATGTTACCAAATCAAGTTTTCTAGGAATGTGGAAAAAGTACCCAGGTGCAACCTCCTACGAATTATCTGTTTCCACAAGCCCTACCTTCTTAACCCAACCTACTGGTTATCCTAAAACTGGAATTACCGATACTTTTGACGTGGTCACAGGTTTAACTGCTAATACAATTTACTACTACCGTGTTCGTGCATTTGACGGAACTAGTTATTCGCCTGTTTCTAATACAAAAATGACTTCCACCATTTTGCCTCCGGGTAGTGGGAATTCTATTACACTTGATGGGGTAAATGATTACGTAGACTTAGGACCTGGTTATGCTGATTTTACAAATGGATTAACTATGTCGATTTGGATTAAACCGACTAATAATGCCACTTTTGCTCGTTTATTTGACTTAGGAAATGGGGCATCACAAGATAATATAATGCTGTTTAGAAATGCAGGTGCGCCGACGGTTGGCTTTTATATGTACAATGGTGGAGTGTTAAGTGGTCAAATGCCAGCAGGTGCTAATTCCTTGGTGCTTAATGAGTGGCAACAAATTGTCCTTACTATAGACCCTTCAAGGACAGTAAAAATTTATAGAAACGGGATATTACGTAATTCTACAGTTATTTCTGCCATGCCGATTAATGTGCTAAGAAATAATTGTTACATAGGTAAAAGCAGTGGTCCAGATCCTTACTTACAAGCTGGCATTGATGAGGCCACCATCTGGAATAGGGCACTAACAGAAGCTGAAATTCAGGCGATTATGTGTAAAAAACTTAAAGGTGATGAACTTGGGCTAGTTTATTATGATCGTTTTGACGAAAACACTGGTGCTATCACAGAAAACAAAGCCAAAAGAAGTACAACCGATGGAGTTTTGGTTGGTTCGCCTACTTGGGCAATCTCTGGTGCACCACTTGGGGATGTTTCTACCAGCTTATATAATACTGGATCTTCGGTAACTCTTTTAGATGGGGATAACTTTACAGCCAAAGGATTTAGTTTAGCTGCTGAACAAGGTATTCAAGTCTATAAAGTAAATGAAGCTCCAAATTCTATATTAAGAGGTGCTGGCATGGATAGTCTTCAAACCAGTCGTTATTTTGGTGTATTTCCAGTGAATATTACCAACTACAAAGCTACTTATGATTATAATGTCAATACAAAAATTAACGGAAGGTCTTATGAAGGTAGTGCCTCCATGGCCAGTAGGGTAGATAATGCAGCTACTATATGGAATAGTCTAGGTGGTGCAACACTAGCCAAACCTCTTGCTGACACCATGGGCATACCAAGCCAAACAGCACGAGCAGAGTTTTTGGCAGCTTTTGTACAGCCAGGCGCAGCCTTGGATTTTGATGGGGTGAATGATGTTGTTAATTTACCTCCAAGCAGTGGCTTAAATTTTAGTGGCACGGACAATTTCACTTTTGAAGCTTGGGTGAAAACAGATTTGGCGGGCAATGCCTCAATTGCTAGTTTTCGAACAAATGGTTGCGGTGGAAATCAAACAGGCTTTAGTGTCGTTGCGGGTAGGCCACTTATGTATGTAGATGCTACCTGTGCCGATATTTACACAGTTAATACCACTCTACAAACGGTAAGTCCTAATGTATGGACACATTTGGCATATTTATATAGAAACGATGGGTCAATATCGATTTATGTTAATGGTGTTGAACAAGCGGTAACTACCAATGGACCAAGGTCAACAATTTGGTCAGGTTTAGGTAATATTTGGGTGTTAGGAAAGGTACACCAAATCTATGGAGGATTGGGCGTAGAAAATGTTCCGACTTCATTAGACGAGGTACGCATTTGGAATCGTGCAATTTGCCAAGTAGAAATACAAAATAATATTGGCGCTACTAGATTGAGAAATAAAAATGGGTTGGTAACTCATTATAGCTTCAATCAAGGAATAGCTGGCAGTATTAATGCTGGTCTTACTGTCTTGAAGGATTCTGTAGGTACAAATGATGGCAATGTATCAGGCTTTAATTTGTTTGGCAATACTTCAAACTGGATTGCTCCAGGTGCAGTTAAATCTGATTCTTTAGCTCCTATTTTAAGCCAACCAATAATTCAGGTAAGAGGTAATAAAATACTTATCGCTAACAAGGATTTTACACCTACTATTATAGATTCTACCGATTTTGGTTTAAGTGGTGGGTTGATAAAACGAAGCTTTACTATTTATAATAAAGGCAATTCTATACTAAATATTACAAACACCAGCTTTAGCCTTGGTACTTCATTTGCGGTCTTAAGTAGCCCTGCTAGCATTGCTGCAAATGATTCTGCCAAAGTGGTGGTAAGGTTTAATCCTGCCACAGGTAGTGCTACTGATACTTTAAAAATAGCTTCAAACGATTGTGCTATTCCAGTGTTTAAATTCTTAGTTAAGGGTAATGCTTTGGGAGCTGCTCTGGATTTTGATGGGGTGAATGATGTTGTGAGTATACCTCACAAAACAGAATTAAACGCTTTCCCGCTTACAGTAGAAACTTGGTTCAAAGCCCCGAATGACAATGGTGGCTGCTACTATGGTTTGGTGAATAAATATGGTTCTAATGACAACAACGGCTGGAGTTTATTTAGAGTCAACGGAGATATAGCAGGCTTTTATTATGCAGATGTAAACAACTACTTATCTTTTAAAACTACAGGCGGCACTACAAACGATGGCGCTTGGCATCATGCTGCCTTGGTAGTTGATAATTCTGGAGGTAGATTATATATTGATGGAGTCTTAAAAATAAGTCAGGCATGGACAGGTTCGCCTTCTCCCACTACTTCTACTAAAGATGTCTCTTTGGGTAATTACCCGAACGATGTTCAAACCTACTGTACCTCTGCTTCCAATATTTTTAAAGGAAGTATGGACGAAGTTCGCATTTGGAATCGAGCATTATGTCAAACAGAAATATTGAATAATATAGGTGCAACTAAATTACCTGCTTCTAGTAAGGTAGGCCTTTTGGCTCAGTACAGTTTTAATCAAGGCATTGCCAATGGTATCAATACCACAATTACCGCAGTAAAGGACTCTTTAGGAACTAATGATGGTACCATTTCCGGGCTTGCTTTGTCAGGAACCACGTCTAACTTTATTGCTCCGGGTGCTGTAAAGTCCGATTCTTTGGCTCCTGTAATTTTAAAACCACTAATTCAAGTAAGAGGAAACAAAACAATAATTTCTCATAGAGATTTTACACCTTCAATATTAGATTCTACCGATTTTGGTTTAAGTGGCGGGTTGATAAAACGAAGCTTTACTATTTATAATAAAGGCAATTCTGTACTAAATATTACAAACACCAGCTTTAGTCTCGGAACTTCATTTGCGGTCTTAAGTAGCCCTGCCAACATTGCTGCAAATGATTCAGCCAAAGTGGTAGTAAGGTTTAATCCTGCCACAGGAAGTGCTTCCGATACCTTAAAAATTGCTTCCAACGATTGTGCTATTCCAGTGTTTAAGTTTTTAGTGAAAGGTAGTGCTTTGGGTGCTGCTCTGGATTTTGATGGGGTTAACGATAAAATTATTAGTAATAATTTAAATCTGGTCGATTTTGGAACAAATCCATTCACGGTAGAAGCTTGGTTTAAAACTTCTGATACAAAAGATCAAGTAATTTTTTCTAATAGGTATGATGCTAGTAATGGCAATTTTTTCAATGTTCAAATAAACAGTGGTACTATTGTTTTGGAAATTGATGGAGGAAGTTATAAAAATGGTATTACTTCAACTACTTATAATGATGGTAATTGGCATCATGTCGCCATTTCCCGAGATGGTTTAAAGACAGATTTGATTATTGATGGCAACTTGGTGAAAAGTGTAATAAATACAACTGTTGCCAATGTTACCAGAAATTTTGGTTTATTAATAGGCTTCAGATATGCAAACGGTGTAGAAGTTGGATTTTTCAAAGGCCAAATGGATGAGGTTCGTGTATGGAATAGAGCCTTATGCCAAGCTGAAATACAAAGGTATATTGGAGCCACCAAACTGCCTGCTAGTGCCACAGGCTTATTGTCACATTACAGCTTTAACCAAGGAGTAGCCGGAGTAGATAATTCAGGATCTGTTTTGTTGAAAGATTCTGTTAGTACCAATGATGCAACTTTATTTGGATTTAACTTAAATGGAGCTACTTCAAATTGGGTATACCCAGGTGCCGTAAAATCTGATTCATTGGCACCAATATTTACCCAACCTGTCATTCAGTTAAGAGGCAATAGAAGTGTGATTGCCAATGCAGACTTTTCACCGGCACTTAGTGATTCTACCGATATAGGAGTATCTGGCAATTTATTAAATGCCTCATTTAAAATTTATAATAAAGGCAATTCTGTACTAAATATTACAAACACCAGTTTTAGCCTAGGCACTTCATTTAGTTTATTAAGTAGCCCTACCAGCATCGCTGTAAACGATTCAGCCAAAGTGGTGGTAAGGTTCAATCCTGCCACTGGAAGTGCTTCCGATACTTTAAAAATTGCTTCTAATGATTGTGCTATTCCAGTGTTTAAATTCTTAATTAAGGGAAATGCTTTGGGTGCAGCTCTGGATTTTGATGGGGTAGATGATGTAGTTATTATCAACAAAACATTAGGAAACGTCGGCACCGGCGATTTTACTATTGAAATGAAGATAAAAACGAATAGTAATGATATGTACCTGTTATCTAAAAGAAGTATATGTAATAATGATAACTTAATCCAAATGACCATTGAAGGAGGGACAGCAAGGTTTGCAGTGATTGAAGATGGTTTAGGTAATAATACCAAAGAAATATCTACTACTGCAACGATTAATAATAATGTTTGGCATCATTTGGCTGTTACGAGAAGTGGTGGAATAGTGTCTATGTATGTAGATGGGATTTTTCAAACCTCGGATTTAGCTATTGCCAATATAAACAATAATTATAATTTTGAAATAGGTACCAGCGTTTGTGTAGGAGTTAATCCATTATCTAGATTTAAAGGCCAAATGGATGAATTCCGCTTTTGGAATCGTGCACTTTGTGCGTCAGAAATCGATAACAACAGAAACTGTGAGAAGCCAGGCAATCAAACTGGTTTATTAGCACGATATGATTTTAATCAAGGGATAGCAGGGGCAAATAACGTTGGTCTATCTGTATTAAAAGATTCTGTAGGGACCAATGATGGCACACTCAACGGATTTGATTTGTTAAGTGCTACCTCCAATTTTGTAGCTGGTAGTCCAATTGTTTCTGGCAGTAAATGTGCACCATTGGTTGCAGGTATTAATACGATTAATGTTACCACCTTAGCGGATGCGGGAGCAGGGTCACTTCGTCAAGCCATCATTAATGCCAATTTGGCTTGTGATTCTTCTGTAATCAACATTACAACGGCTGGTACAATTACTTTGGCCAGTTCACTGCCAGCTATTACCAAATCAATGGCTATTGTAGGCAACGGAGCCATTGTAAGTGGAAATAATTTATATTCAGTATTGGTAGTAAATAATGCAAAAGTGAATATCAGTAATTTAACCATAGCAGATGGTTTGGCAAAAGGTGGGGATGGTGGAAATTCTATTCAAACTGGAGCAGGTGGTGGTGGTGGAGCTGGTTTAGGTGGTGGTTTATCAGTGATAGGTACATCTAGTATCGTAAATTTAAAAAATGTCAATTTCAATAAGAACAAAGCCATTGGTGGTAATGGAGGCAACACAAGCATTTGGACGGTCGGAGGGGCTGGCGGTAATGGAGGATTAGGTAGTCTTTCAATTATTGCAGGTACACCTGGTAACGGTAGCAACTCAGTGGATCCTGGGAATCCGGGTGAAAATGGAGGATTGTTTTCTGGAGGTGGAGGCGCAGGTAATCCTATTTCGAGTGGTAACACAAAGGGAGGTGATGGTGGCCTTTTTGCTGGTGGAGGCGGTTATGGTATTAGAACAGATGGTAATGCGAATTGCCCATCAGTTCCTGGGCTAAGTGGCCAGTTTGGTGGAAATGGCGGCAATAGTTGTGGTGGTAGTAATTCTAACGGTGGAGGCGGTGGAGCAGGTTTAGGTGGTGCCTTGTTTGTTTATGAAGGAAATGTAACTATTGATGGTGTTAATTTTGTAGATAACTATGCAGCGGGGGGAGTCGGGGGCAACAACGCCAATAATGGGGAAGGCAAAGGTTCTGCGGTTTTTGTACACGCGGGTGCTACTTTAGTTACAACGGGTACCAACACGTTCAATGGAAACATTGCTTTAAACGGTTTATGTGCCACAACCGACAATAAAGCCTATTACAATCCTAATTCTGGTGCTCCTACCATAATTCCAGCACAGGCATCTTATAACCTAAAACTTGCTGCTCCTCACACCATTACCCAAGCTTCTTTAGAGTGGAACTATTGTGGTACGGAGTCTATAACAAACTACATTTTAGAACGTTCGGTAGGTGATACTACTAATTATTCTGTAGTGACAAGCCAACTATCAAGTACGTTTGTAGATAATAACCTTACACCGAATAGAACTTATTTCTACCGTGTTAAAGGTCAAACACAATATGGCTCTTCTGGAGAATATTCAAAATTGATTGTATCAACTTTCAAAAAGCCTGGTTCTGGTACAGCTTTACAATTTGATGGTGTAGATGACTATGTTAAATTTGATGCTTTTGATGGTAATTTTCCAAATGGCTTTACATTGAGCCTTTGGGCAAATCCTACTATGAGCGATTATGCTAGATTTTTCGATATGGGTAATCTTCCATCAAGTGATTTGGTTTTTTTTGGTAGAAATGGTTTAAGCGATGACCTTATTTTTCAACTTGGAAATGATATTAATGGATATGCCACATTAGTAGCACCTGTTTCTATTAAGAATGGTTCTTGGAATCATTACGCTGCCGTATATGATCCTGCTAATTCAGCGTTTTCTATCTATGTTAATGGGGTTCGCGTAGAATCTGCGGAACTTACTGGTGCTTTAGCCAATGTAAAAAGAACCTCCAATAGAATCGGTAGAAGTAGTTCTGTGGGCAATGTACCTTATAAAGGATTAATGGATGAGCCGACCATATGGAGCAAAGCACTTACCACTGCTGAGATACAACAGTACATGTGTCAAAAGCTTAAAGGAAATGAGCCAAATTTGTTGCTAAACTTTAGATTTGATGAAGGTATTGGTTATGGAACTGAAAACTCAGCCATTAATATCAATAATGCTTATTTAATCAATTCTCCAACATGGGTTACTTCTGGCGCGGCTCTAGGAGATGTTTCTACATCCATCTACAATGCAGGTAGTTCTGTTACGCTTACAGATGGTAGTAAATTTACGGTAAAAGGCTTTAACCTATCTTCTGCACAAAATGGTGTTCAAGTCTACAAAGTAAACGAAGCACCAAATGTTTTGGCAAAAGGTTTAGGTATTGACAGCCTTCAAACTAAAGAATACTTTGGTGTTTTCCCTGTAAATGTTGCCAATTATAATGCCACCTACGAGTATGCAACTAACACTAAGATTAATGGCAGACCTTATGAATCCTCGGCTTCTATGGGTACCAGACCTGATAATACAGGCTTAGTTTGGACCTCTTTGAGCGGTGCTTCATTGGCCAACACCATAGCAGATACCATAGGTATACCATCACAAACGGCAAGGGCTGAGTTCATGCCAGCGTTTGTTCAAAAAGGCGCTGCCTTGGATTTTGATGGGGTGGATGATAATATAATTATACCAAATGGTTCACCAGCTTGGAATTTAGAGGCTAACTTTAGTGTGGAGATGTGGATTAACCCCCGGGTTTTAGGAAGTCAAATTCTTACTTATAACAATGGCTGTAATGGAGGGTGTGCTGCTTGGACTACTTATATCGGTACAGAACTTACCTGTGCGGGAGATTTTATTGGATTAGCAGATAGAATCAATTTTTCAGCTGTGCAAGGTTCAGGAATAAATTTGTCTTCAGACCTGCCGCCAGTCTTAAACACTTGGACACACGTAGCTGTAACTTATGACGGACTAGATTTTAAAATGTACGTAAATGGAATATTGCAAAGTACCATAATAAGAAAAATAGGAGTGACTATTCCTGCAAGTTCAAACAGGTTTATTGGTATAGAAGATAGATGTGGTCTTAAGAGGGGTCCATTCAATGGTAAACTTGATGAATTCCGCATCTGGAACCGTGCCCTGTGCCAAGCAGAATTACAAAATAACATGGGTGCAGAAAGATTGAGGGATAAAACTGGACTTACAGCTCAATATTCATTTAATCAAGGTATGGCTGGAGGTGCCAATGGTACTATCACAACGCTTGTAGATTCCGTGGTCAATGGAATTGATGGAACATTGGTTGGTTTTAGCCTAAATGGCAATAGTTCAAACTGGATTGCCCCTGGGGCGGTTAAAATAGACTCGTTAAGCCCAATATTGCCATTACCAAGTTTAGAACTAAGAGGTAACCAGACTGTGGTATTGGCCAATGATTTGGTTGCTAATGGCAATGATTCTACAGATTTTGGAGCCGTTTATAGTCCTGCTTCAAGAATATTCAAAATAACCAATAAAGGAGCTGCTCCATTGGTTGTAAACACTATAATTCAAACAAATTCCAAACATTTTACGGCCTCTTTTGCACCTCCAGGCCCTGTAGCAGCTAATGATTCTATTGATCTCATTGTTACCTTTAAAGGAGACACGATTGGGCTACAGTTGGATACTCTATCAATTGTAAGTAATGACTGTAATAACCCTATTTATCGTTTTGCAGTACAAGCTACTGGTTTACAACCACAAAAGCCTTGTGCTACTGCCGGAAATGGTTCGGTTACTTTAACCTGGCCAGCGATTTCGGGGGTAACAAAGTATACCGTGGTTTATGATATTGATAGTAACAGTACGACACCTCAAGCAATAGATATTGCAGCACCAAACATTACCATCACAGGATTAACTAACAACAGCACTTATTATTTTAGGGTTTCTGCAGATGGAGGTATAATGTCAAAAGCAGTAGCCGTAGTACCAGTTGTTGAGAGTGGAAAAGCGGTTAGGTTGAATGGACAATATATATACAATGATAAATTTGCACAAAATGGTATAACCAATGAGCTTACAGTAGAGGCTTGGTTTAAAACAGGGACGTTAGCAAATCAGAAAATAGTTTCTTTAAGTGATGTGCGAATTCCATCCTCTAATTTCTATTTTGTGTTGGGCACCAATTCAGATGGCTCTATATACAATGAGATTTGGGAAAGTGATGGTACTCCTCACCAATTTGCTGGAGAAACGTTTTATAAGTTGAATCAATGGCATCACCTAGCAATTACGTACAAAGCAGGTGGAACTTATAAGCACTATTTGGATGGCCAAGAAGTAAAGTCAATTCCTGTTGGTAATAATCCAGTAAGGATAAATCCAACCAACAATTATCTTAACGTGGGCGGCGGATTTGGATTTTTGTTTGATGGTGAAATAGATGAAGTTAGAATCTGGAACACAGAGAGGAGTCCTGTAGAGATAAACCAAAATAAAGATGTACCACTAACTGGTAGTGAAGCTGGGTTAGTTTTGCTTTATCACTTAGATGAGCCTTCTGGCAACGTTGCTTATGATGCCACTTGTAATGGAAACAATGGATCGATAGTAGGTTCTGCCGTTGCGGTTAATTCCAAAGCATTACATCCATTTAAACCAACAGGACTTGCAACCACTGGTTCTGCCATTACTTGGGATCCAAACATTGCAACGGATGTGGCCTCCTATACTATTTTGAAAAAATCAGGTGCTACGTACGATTCTGTCGGTACAATTTTACCTAATTCTGCTTATACTATTCTTCCAGCTTGTACTACCCAAGTATATAAGGTGTACGCAATAGATAATGCTGGTCAAAAAGGTGCGGTATCTGATAGTATTGTGGTGTTGCCAAGTTCTAGTTTGAATAATGGGCTAGTAGCTTATTATCCATTTGATGGCGATTCCAAAGACCTAATTACCAATATTGATGGTGTAATTACTGGGGGAGTTACTTCCACATTTGATAGAAAAGGAACACCAAATGGAGCTTATCAATTTAATGGCACAGATGGGTTTATAGATACTAAACAGGATATTTCATGGCCTAGTACACAATCATTCACCTATGCCCTGTGGGTTAAACCAGAAGAAGGTACACGTTCAGTTTTATTTGGTAAGTTTAATTTTGAGTACAACCTACATATAAATGAGACTTCAAAAGTAATCACTTTCTTTTTGTGGGATGCCGGTGGAAATAACTTGTTATTTGCCAGCTCGCCAATAGAGTACAATGAATGGTTTCATGTCGTGGTTTCATATGATGCCACTAACGGAAAGGTGAGTCTATTTATTGATGGGGAATTAAAGTATTCATTTGATCGAATGAATACAAACTTCTTAGATCTCAATGAAAACATGTTCCTAGGTTATGGTTATTGGTTTGTTAATGAGCGGGGCTACTTTAAAGGTGCAATGGATGATATTAGAATTTATGACAGAACATTAACACAAGAAGAGATATCCATTCTTTCAGAAAGTGTAGTTCCGGATACATTAATAGCTTGCCAATCAATAAATAAACCTTACACCATAAATGCATCCAGCATTACAGGAGCAAGTTATGTCTGGTCTGGCAAAAGCAGTGTAACAACAGAAGATGTTGGCTTTAGTGCATTAGCTGCTTCAAACGCTGGCAAATACATAGTAAGTGTTAAATTAGGCTGTATAGATATTAAAGATTCAGTAATATTGATAGTACCAGTGATAGACACTGCCTTAACTTATAAAGGAAGGTATCTGTTGTGTGATAAAGAAACAGATACTTTAATTGTAAAAACACCTGCTGATTCAATTCGTTGGTTTAAGAATATTGGCGGAATTTGGATTAAACAAACGCCATCATTGCCAAATACCTTAATTGTCTCTGATACAGGTTCTTATTATTTCCGCAATTATAAAAGTGCTTGTTATGACAGCTCAAGGGTAGTTAAAATCAAGAAATGTCCAAGTGTGCCTTCAGATATTTGTATTCAAGCCAAGTCTAAATCTTTTGATATCGGTTGGACTGCAATTGCAGGCGTAAGTCAATATCAGGTGTACTATACGACTGACACATTGGGCACAATTTCCACCCAAACGGCATTGACGAATAAAATAACCATTTCAGGGCTTACGGACAGTTTGACTTATAATGTCTCGGTATCAGCCTTGGGTGGAGAAAAGTCAAAATGGAAGGTAGTAAATCCAATGACTTTAGCAGGAAATGCATTGTCTTTCAAAGAAGCAAGTACGCAATATGTAATCATTCCGATAGATACAGTAACTGGGTCTTTTGTAGGTAATCAAGCGCGTACGATTGAAGCTTGGATAAAAAGAGAAACGGGGAAACAACTGGTAATTGCACAAATGGGTACAGATGCTACCGATCAAAAAATATTGTTGTATGTCAACAACCAAGGAGATGTGGTAGTTGATTTTGGTAGTTCTTCCTCTACTTGGAATACTAATCTGGATGATAATTGGCGTCATTTGGCATTTGTGTATGCAGGTTCTAAAGACAACATTTTCTTGACCATAGATGGCGAATCCATTCTTGGCCCTGTAAATGTAAATACTGGTTCTGTATCCACTCCTAATCAACCAATTACCATTGGTAATGGTGTAATAGCTGGATCTAATCTGTACAGTTCTGGGTCTATTGACGAGCTTCGTATCTGGAATACATCCATTACAGTTGCAGAAGTGCAAGCCAATATGTTGAAACCTTTGGTGGGTAATGAACCGACCTCAGTTAATCGACTAGTTGGTCTTTTCCATTTTGACGAGTTTAAAGGAGATACTGCTTATAATTCGGTGTGTGGTGGTACTCATGGTGTTCTTGTAAATGGTCCTTCTAGATTTAGTTCAGAAGCAATGCAATTAACACCATGTCCTAAAGCGCCGATTTCAATAGGGGTTAAACAGGACACGGCCATTTGTAACGATAAATCCATTAAATTTGAAATTACTGGCCTTGGTAAATACGCCTTTACTTGGTTTAAAGATGGGGTGGCACTAAAAGATAGTGTATTTGGTGATTCCTCGCTTACTACAAACTTAGCAGGTAGTTATCATGCAAAAATTTCTGGATTAAAATGTTTGGCATTTGCTGATACGATTACTTTAAAGCTCAAAGATATTGTCACTAACCCAACCTTGTCAATTATCTCAGACAAACCTAGTATTTGCCAAGGCGATACCGTCACGTTTAGTCTTGACGCTGCCGCAGATACCGCAACCATAGTGGCTTATCAATGGTACATAAACAATACCGCCGTGACCGGAGAGACTGGCCGTAAATTTAGTAGCGCAGCACTTTTGTCTACCGATTCAGTCTATCTTGGATTGATAGTAAAAGATAAAGACAAGTGTTTATATGACTCTACGGGAGAATCCAATCAAATAGGCACTATTGTTAATATGCCTGAAAATTTAGATTTGGGTGCGGATACTATTATTTGTAAAGGTATAACATCTGTGCCGTTGAATTTGGCCTCGGCCTTGTATCCTGTGAATTGGAGCAGTAGTGGTACAGGTATATTTGGATTACCAACATCTGCGACGTCCGTAAGCTACCAACCAAGTCCTCAAGATTTGCAAAATGACAGCGTTATTGTTTATGCCAAAACCAATTTTAGTCCATTGTGCGGCAAAACAGCCGACACGCTTGTGATAAGATTCTGGGATGTAGTCACTAATCCAACCTTGTCAATTATCTCTGACAAAGCTAGTATTTGCCAAGGCGATACCGTCACGTTTAGTCTTGATGCTGCCGCAGATACGGCAACTAAGGTGGCTTATCAATGGTTTATAAACAATACCGCCGTGATCGGAGAGACTGGCCGTAAATTTAGTAGCGCAGCACTTTTGTCT
>JAIYAU010000012.1 GCA_027488865.1 Cytophagaceae bacterium | reverse complement strand
CCTGAAAAATCACAATAAATTTGTAAAGCATAGCCATAAATAGCCATTAGAATTTCAACACCAGCGTAATTTTCAGGATTAAGAAAAACCAAGTCATTGTAGCCAGCTATGTAATCAGCAATTAAAGCCTTTTTGATCAACCCTTTGGTTATAAAATATAGTCCTTTATTCGTAGTTGAATTACTTATTCGCAATTTGGCTCTTATTTGTGGCAAAAAAAGCTTAGCCCTTACGATTGGTCCAGCCACCAAATGAGGGAAAAAAGTCATATAAAAACAGTAGTCCAACATGTTTTTTCTTGGGCGAATCTCACCTTTATACACATCTACTAAATAACTGATGGATTGAAAAGTATAAAAGGAGATCCCTATAGGCAATATGATATTTATCCAATCGTAAGATTTACCAGTAATTAGGCTAATATTCGAAAGTAAAAAATTGGTGTATTTAAAATAAAACAATACCCCCAAGCTGATGGCTAGGGACAATATTAGGTAAAACTTCTTTTGAACTGGATTCTTTACATTATAAATTAATAGGGACAAAAAATAATCGGTAAATATAGTTCCTAATAAAACCAATAGGTACCAGCCACTTGATTTATAATAAAACAAACAACTAAATAACAGAACGTAGCTCAATCGAGCTACCACATGATTATAAATTAGGCCATATATTGAGAGAAAAATAAAAAATAGTACAAAAAATTCTCCCGAACTAAAGATCAAAGGTTGATCTGAAACAAAGGAAAATAGGTCTTGGATTGTTTTCAATGGATAAAGGAGAATTATAATAAATTATGAACAACCCCAAATGTCAATTTTAATTTTTCAATTTCAAATTATTAATTGAATTTAATACAAATTAAACTCAAATATTTTAGACGGAGTAATACAATAATCCATTGGAATATCAAATTCATTAATATCTGAAATGGCTGTAATAGGGTTTTCCAAGCTCAAACCCACTTTGATTACATTGTGTGGCAATTCGGCAAGGTAACGATCGTAATAACCCTGTCCGTACCCAACCCTATATCCTTGGTAGTCAAAGGCAAGAAGAGGTAGCAATATTAAATCAGGAACTTCGAAACACCTTATTCCACCATTCGCTTCAGGTATTCCCATTTTATTAAAAATCAAAGGCGTGTTGTGATTGTAATAATAATGTTCCATTTGGCCTAAAGGTAACATGGATGGTATTAAAATCTTGATGAAAGGAGCTTGGTCAAACAATTTCTTTAAAATTAAAAAAGTGTCAGGCTCATTGGCGTGTTTTATGGGTAAAAACGAGTGAATTATCTTTATCGAATTGGAGTTAATAATAAATGTATCAAAAAACAATTCACAAATAGCTTTACTGTGAATGGCCATTTGTTCTGCACTATACGATTTTCTTTTTTGTTTATAAATTCTTCGAATTTCAGATTTTAACATACTTAGTTACAAGGTATGGTCATAAACAACTTAACATGAAAAATATTATAAAAATACAAACCTAGATTAATCAATGAAAAAAATAAAGTTACAAACCAACCAACTGTTCGAGTCATTTACCATAAACAATTGATAAAATAATAAACTTTGCGAGGGTTTACCCCTAGTGTGGATTCTGGGTTAAAGTTACCAGCCAACTTAATTTGTGTAATAATAATGTCAAAAAAAAGGATGCCAAAGGACATCCATTTTTTACATTAATACTTTAAGCAATTTAATGTTCTATTACTTCAAACTCTGTACGTCTATTCAACTCCCGCCCCTCTAGTTCATCATCATTAGAGGCAATCGGCTTTTCTTCACCATATCCTTTGGCAACTAGTCGATTTTTGTCCACACCATTTCTAACCAAATATTCCACCACTGCATCCACCCTCATTTGTGACAAATTCTTATTATACTCTGGTTTACCTATATTATCCGTGTGTCCATTTAGTTGAATTTTCAACTTTGGGTTGTCCTTCATTAGCTTTACAATTTTTTGAAGCTCAATATTGGATTGTGGTTTTATATTTGCCAAATTAAAATCAAAGTAAATATTTCGTAAAACAGTTTTAAAACCAGCTTCCAATTTATTTAAAGTAATGGTTGAATTGTAGTCAAAAACTCCTGTTTTCACAAACAATTTTTTAGTTGTATACATATATCCAACTGTAGATACAGCAATGGTATAAACTTTATTACTTCCTATATCTGGTATTTCAAAATTAAAAAGTCCGTCCTCGGAGGTGTTATAAACTGAAACTACTTTGCCTTTAGAATCTAATAACTGCACTTTTGCTGAAAGCGTCGGTGTGCCTTTAAAATCCACAATTAAACCTCCAAAATGTGTAGGTATTACCTCTTTAGGTGCAGTAATATTGGCCGTTTTTTTAGTATTTTCTATTGTGCCTGACTTGTTAGAAGATAACAATAAATCTTTGGTATCCTTTTCCCCAATATTATTTGCCTTTTTAGTTACTTTAAAAGCGTCAGTTTTGGTAGCGGTGGCTAAAATTGTAGTATCGACCTTTTCTTTTATCAACGGAATATCTACTACATAAATATCAAAATCACCGACTCCATGATCCCTGATAGAAGAATAATAACCTCGTGCTCCACCAGCAGATACTACATAGTATATATCATCATCTGCAGTGTTTATTGGATACCCTAAATTAATGGCGCTTGACCACTTATTTGTTACTGAATCGTAAGTTGACTTAAAAATATCATAACCTCCCATGCCCTTTAGCCCAGATGAACTAAAGTAAAGAGTCCTAGAATCTTCATCATAATAAGGACTTTCTTCATTAAAAATTGTATTAATTTCGTCACCTAAAATTTGCGGTGATTGCCAACGACCTTTGCTATCAGCTATGCTAACATAAATATCTAATCCACCTTTCCCAGGTCTGTTACTTGAGAAAAACAGTAATTTTTTATCTTTCGAAATACAAACAGAGGGCTCATAAGCACTAGAATTAATTTTATTGCCAATAGACTCTGGCTTAGACCAATTACCTTTTTCATCCTTTTTACTAATAAAAATATCGCCTCCGTTATCTTCTTTAAAAATAAACAACTCATTCCCATCAGCCGAAAGACCAATACAACCTTCGTGAAACTCAGTATTGATAGGTACACCAAGGTTTTTGGGTCTTGCCCATTCTCCACCCACTTTGGTAGTTACATAAATATCCTCGAAAAACTCATTATCACGATCTTTCTTACTACCAGTACTCCCTTGGCGACGTGAAGTGAAATACATTACCGATTCATCAGGAGTAATAAAAGGTGCAAATTCTTTATAATCGGTATTTATTACTTCCCCTATATTATGAAGTTCATAATTTACAGGTTTAGCTACCAACTCTTTACCTACTTGACATTCTTCAATTTTTTTCTCAATTTTTTTTATTGCAAGTTCTTTTGGATTTTTGGGATCCTTGATTTTGTCACTTACCAATAGGTTTTTATATTTTTCGTAATACTCAGCGGCAAGATCAAATTGATTTCCTAAATGATAACCCTTTCCAATTAACAATAAGATATCTTCCTGAATATTTTCATCTAGTTCATAGGCTTTTAATAAAAAAGTGACTGATCGTTCTTTATTAACTGTTTCTAAATAACATCTTCCTGCCATAAGATTGGCTCGTTTGTTATTTCTGTTCATGTTAACCGCCTGCAAATAAACCTCCAACGCATCTTTTCGATCTCCAAAAGCGTACATCTCATCAGCTAACTTTACTGCCTCTTCATCTTGGGCAACAAGTGTTAGCGATGTTAATAGTACAACAATAGAGATCAAAATTTTTCTTGTCACCATTTTCTCATCAAATTTATTCGGACAATTATAGTGATATTTACGGTTTGGACGAAGAAAAGATTCGTAAAATGCTTAAAACAACGATTTTATCGCAAGTATTGATTGAATAAATAGTTTATATATCACTATAAATCAATCAATTAAATTCATAAAAAATATAAATATTTTTAAAAATAAATTAAATTAAT
Source organism: Cytophagaceae bacterium (assembly GCA_027488865.1). Lineage (GTDB taxonomy): Bacteria > Bacteroidota > Bacteroidia > Cytophagales > UBA9547 > JAIYAU01. The sequence continues at coordinate 27,236 of JAIYAU010000012.1, read as the reverse complement.
GTTAACTGATCAAGCCAAATTCTTTAACTCTCTGGCTTGAAGGCGTTTTAACTGGGCTTTATGTATATCTTCAAGGTCCCCTTTAGGAATAGCCTCAATTAGTTGCTTGGTGTATTCCTTTTTGGGATTAAGGTATATATCTTGGGCATAACCAATTTCCTCAATTATACCTTTGTTCATTACTATAATTCTATCAGACATGAATTTAACTACAGATAAATCATGAGAGATAAAAATATAGGTAAATCCAAAATCCTCCTTTAGCTTATTAAGTAAGTTTAGTACCTGAGCTTGTACAGATACATCAAGAGCAGAAACTGACTCATCACAGATAATAAAACGTGGTTTGAGTGCCAAAGCTCGAGCTATACAAATTCTTTGGCGCTGCCCTCCTGAAAACTCAAATGGATACCTTTGGTAATGATTTTTTGTAAGATTGACAGTTTCTAACAACTCTACAGCATGTCTCTTTCGTGCAAAATCAGAATCATAAATTCCGTGAATTCGCATCGGTTCAATTATGGCTTCACCTATTGTAATTCGGGGATTTAATGAGGAATATGGATCCTGAAAAATGATTTGCATGTCCTTCCTCAACATCCTGAGCTCGTCAGCCTTAAGACCGTTAATATTTCTTCCTTCAAATTCTATTTCCCCACTTGTGGGCTCAACCAATCTAAGTATTGTACGTCCTAACGTAGTTTTTCCGCAACCAGACTCCCCTACCAACCCGATTGTTTCTCCAGGATAAACTTCAAAACTTACGTCATCAACCGCTTTTACATAATCAACAATTTTACCAAAAATACCTTTTTTAATCGGAAAATAAGTTTTAAGATTTTTAACTACCAAATTAGGAGCCTTTTGATGAAGTTTTTCATTGTGAATTGCTATTTCTTCATCACTTACATAGTTCATTATGATAGCTTCGCCCAAAGAATTATATTTTCTATCTTCCTTTTTCTTTTCTGTAACCACGCCCTGTTTATTAGTATCCATAAAATCAGATACTACTGGCAGACGTTTTAGCTTAAAATCCAATCTAGGCCTACAAGCAAGTAAGCCCTTTGTATATGGATGTTTAGGATTATCAAATAAATCATAAATTGGGCCTTCTTCCACCACCTTGCCTTGATACATTACCATTACCCTATCAGCAATTTCAGCAATTACACCCAAATCATGTGTAATAAAAATAATTGACATATCGTCTTCATCACGAAGTTTTCTCAACATTTCAATTATCGTGGATTGAACAGTTACGTCCAGCGCTGTAGTTGGCTCATCAGCAATTAAAACTGATGGATTACAGGAAAGAGCCATCGCAATCATTACTCTTTGTTTTTGACCACCTGAAATTTGGTGAGGATACGAATCAAAAATTGCCTCAGGTCGCGGCAAGAGCACTTTAATAAATAAATCTATAGTTTTTCGTTTGGCCTCTTCTTTACTAACCTTTTGATGCAAAATAATTGCCTCCATTACTTGGTTACCACAAGTATACACAGGGTTAAGAGAAGTCATGGGCTCTTGAAATATCATGGCAATGTCGTTTCCTCTAACTACTTGCATGTCCGCTTCTGGTATTTGCACTAGATCAATTACACCAAAATTTGGTGAATTAAATAATATTTCACCACCTTCAATTTTGCCAGGAGGAGAAGAAATCAACCGCATAATAGACAGTGAAGTAACAGATTTACCAGAACCAGATTCACCAACTATTCCTAAGGTCTCACCTCTTTTCAACTTAAAACTTACATCATCCACAGCTTTCATTACTCCTGTTTCTGTTGTAAAATAGGTTTTAAGGTTTTTTACTTCTAAAATGGTATCTATGTCTGTCAAATTCGCCATCCTCGGATTTTTTCGAAACTTATTGAGATATTATGATTATTGAATTAATTTGGAAACCAACAACATAATGAAATAAAAATACTACACTATCTCTACGTAATTTTTATCAACTTGTTCCATCGAATTTAAGGCCAGGTAGAGCTGAGCAAGCGTAATCACGTCCTTCTTGCAATAATCAGCAATTTCTTCTAATTTATTAAGATTATGGTATGAATTATTAACCATACTACCATCCATTAAATCTTTACTTGTTGGAATATTAAATAAGGTTGCCAATAAGTCTAACGAAGTATAACTTTTTTTATCACCAAATTTCCACATTTCCATGGTATCTAAGTGATTGATTTCCCAAGGTTTTTTATTACTCAAATCAAGAATTGAAGGCAATACTAAACCATTAATCAACATTCTTCTACTTAAATAAGGAAAATCAAATTCTTTACCATTATGCGCACACAAAACCAGTTGATTTTGGTAAACGCTGGTGTTTATAATATGTATAAAATTCTTTAAAAGTTCCCTTTCATCATTATTGTAAATAGATTTAACCCTTAATCGCAGGTTGTTATCTTGTAAAAAAAACATACCCAGACCTATTACAACTATCTTACCAAATTCAGCATAAATGGCCGACTTTTCAAAATATAACTCTTTAGTAGTTTTACCAAGATTAGCATATATACTACTTGCCTTTTTATCCCAAAACGGTTTTAATCGATCATCCATTAAATCATAATCCTGTTTTTCAGATACTGTTTCAATATCTAGAAATAGAATATGCTTAAGCTTTTTATAATTCTCTATGGCATCGGACATAAATCAACTAATTATAAAGTTATTAGAAAACCAAATTCAATGTTTTAGTCATGAAGTACCCCATATAAGTGAAGTTGTGGTATCAAAGTAAGATTTTGTTCTACAATAGTTTCCGGTACAAAAATAAATTTCTTATCATAAACAAGCCCACCAACATAGTAACTTACCCAATACTGATTATTAAGATGAAATACAGAAGGATCAATTGGTTCTATTAAAACAGTTGAATTCTCGGCAACATCTCCAAGCCCATGTCTAAGCGTAGATGTTAACCGCTTTTCATCATTTTCATACCCGTACCCCTTGGATACAACAATCACGTTTTCAAGTAAATAATTATTTTTATTAATCAAATAAACAAACCACTCTGCCACATTTACCTCATTCACTTTTTGAACAACCGCTATTGACACGCCCTTCACTTGAGGGAACAAAATATCCTTACGCATACCCTAAACGTATTTTTCTAAATTACATATCTACTAAATCAATTTGAAACTGTAAAACAAAATGCTTCAATATTGAATCTTTTACCAATTTTAAATTTACAGGTTTTTTTATTTCATTTTCAAGTGAGGTAACGGCCTTATCACTAATACCACAAGGTACAATATGTTGAAAATAATCTAAATTAACTGAAACATTTAAGGCTAACCCATGCATAGTTACCCATCGGCTAGTTTTTACACCCATTGCACACACTTTACGCGGATTATCAGATTCACAATCTACCCATACACCTGTAAGTCCTGCAATTCTTCCAGATTTCACACCAAAATCAGCACACACATTTATAACCACTTCTTCTAGCAACCGCATGTATTTGTGAATATCAGTAAAAAAATTATCCAAATCCAAAATCGGATAAACAACTAATTGACCTGGACCATGATAGGTAATGTCTCCCCCACGGTTGGTTTGAACAAAAGTAGCATCCCATTGATTTAATAAATCATCTGATGCTAATAAATGATTTGGTTTTCCGCTTTTCCCTAAAGTATAAACATGATTATGTTCACAAAAAACTAATACATTAAAAGTATCCTGGATGTTTCCATCAGTTGCAATTCTATTATTAGCTTTAATGGAAAGAATCTCTTCAAAAATTACATTTTGAAATTCCCAAGCATCAGTATAGTCAACTAATCCTAAATCGTATAATTTTAGATTTCTATTTTGCAATTACCTATTTTGTAAATCTTTCTTAACTGTAGATTTTACAGCATCATAAATAACTTTACCTTTTTTATCCCATTCTCTAAACAAAATAGGTTCTGAATCATCATAAGGATCATCAGGATATTTTAATTCCTTTTTCTTTTGACCTTTAACATCATAATAATCTGTCCAAATACCCACTTTAGAACCGTATTTATAAACACCCTCCCTTTCAATCAAGCCACTAGGATAAAACTTTAAATATTTACCCTCATATTCACCATTTATTATTGGCTTAACCTCAACTACTTTGGTTTGGTTTGGATCTGCATATACTATTTCCGATTCTTTGGGATAACCTTTATAGTATTTCAACTTCTCTATTAGCACACCATTACGCTCATACTTTTCCCAACGAGAATGCTTAGTTCCAATATAAAAAAATCCTTCTTCAATCAATTCTTTACCCAAATATTTTTTATATGGCCCATGCACTATTTTGGCAAAAGGCTTATCCTTTTCTTGCAATTTTCCAGACATTAATTTTCTTTTTCTAATGTCGAACCAAAAAATTTCGGGTACAAAAGGACTGGGATCTTGATTTGCTTTTAAAACATAAAATAATTCTGTCACTGACCGGTTTCCTGCGCCACTACGGGTAAAAGCTCGTTTAGTTTTAAATCCAAAAAATTCATTCTTCTTAGGCTTTTTCTTTTTTGCCTCAAATTTCTCATCCTTCTTGTAAAGACTTATAATTTCCAAGCTGCTATCCCGTTCCAGCACTGAAGTCTTATCTATGATTTCTTCTTGTGCAAAACAAACATTAAAAGAAATAAAAAATAAGAAGTATCCTAATTTCCATTTCATATCTAATTAATAGTTTGATCTTTTTCTACCCTAACACCAACAGAATAAAGTTCATCTAAAACCTCGTCACGCATATATTGTTTCAGTTTTATCTTGTACTTACCTTGTTTTGGAAAGACAAATGGACCAAGTAGTTGGAATTGATGTTCATAAATATCACCAATTCCATCACCTAAGGGTCTACCTGTCTTAACATCCATCAAAAATAACTCGGCCTTATTACTATTAATAATGGTGTTTGTCGAGTCAAGGATAAAATACTTAATATACAAATTACTGTATTTATAGGCATACCCATTTCTAATATTTATAAAAATATTATATTTATCCAAGGTATTGCCAATCTCAAAATTATATACTTGAATAGAGTCCAAAGGCCATTTATTATTAGCCAAATCGATATTCTTCTCGTATACCCGAGCTTTATCACAACCAGTGATTAGACAGGACATCATAATTATTATGACACTAAAGATATTGAACCTAAATATTCTTATCACTTGATGGTCTATTTCTATTTTTATTTCTCTTTTTTTTCTTTTTATTAAATGGGCGTTCTTTTAATTTTCCGTCCATTTTGTTCTCATCAAGTTTAAAATCATCTGATTCTCTTGGTGTAGATTTAACACCAATAGAATCAATTTCAACTAAATCAACTGGCTTAATGCCCTTTTTATTCAGTTCTATAATTTCTGACACCTTTGATACGCTCAGAGGTATCCAAGCACTTTCCTCTTGATAACCAAACCACATTATTTTTCGAAATATGTCGGTTTTTTGTAATTTTGCTGCTCCTTTTTCCGTAAGCAATGGCATGTCTACATTTGGAATATCTTTTAAGGCCTCTAAGTATGTGTCCAACTCGTAATTAAGACAACACTTTAGTCTACCACATTGTCCTGACAGCTTCGCTGGATTTAAGGACAAATTTTGGTAACGTGCTGCAGAAGTATTCACATTTTTAAAATCAGTTAACCAAGTGCTACAACAAAGTTCTCTACCGCAAACACCTATCCCACCCAGCCTACTTGCTTCTTGACGTAGACTAATTTGTTTCATCTCAATTCTGATTTTAAACTCACCTGCCAATATTTTAATCAACTCTCTAAAATCAACCCGATCTTCGGCAGAATAAAAAAATGTAGCTTTTGAATTATCCGCTTGATATTCCACATCAGACAATTTCATTTGCAACTTTTGGTCGATAATAATTTGACGCGCCCTATATAGTGTAGGTAATTCCCTTAATTTAGTTTGTTCATATTTTTCAAGATCCTTATCATTAGCAAGCCTATATATTGAACGAAACTCATAATCCTTTTCAAGATTACGTTTTTTAATTTGTAAATTTACCAACTCACCTTGAATCGACACAAACCCCAAATGATGTCCATTAGGCACATCTACCACTACTGGATCACCTGTATAAAGTGTTAAACCTGAAAAATTTTTATGATATTCTTTACGACCACCCTTAAAACGTACCTCTACTAAATCAGTTGTAGAGTTGGGTAGTTGGATACCCATATTACCTAACCAATCAAAAACATTAAGTCGATTGCAGCCACCTGAAGCACAACCACCATTACTATTGCAACCTGAAGCCTTTTTACTCCCGCAACCATTAGTACTACAAGAAGAACAAGACATGTATCCAATTATTAATTAAGATACAAAAATAAGATAAAATAGTTATAGGCTAAAAAAAAATACCATAAAGAGAATAAAATCTATCCTTCTTTTAAATTCAAATTTTTATATATGAATAAGTATCCACCATATACTAATCCAGAGAACATAAGTAGCCACACTTTTGTATCAATAGGAACATCTTGACAACCTGGATTATCTGCCACACATTCATCATAAGACTCATAGGGTACGGGATTAACAACTGGATCATAATCAGGATAACTCCAACTAGGATCGCATGAACAAGGTATAGGACCTTGAGCACTAGCTGGGGTAACCATTAAAAATAAATAAACAACTACAACACCGATTAATGACCTCATTTCATTAAAATATTTACAAAGATACAATTAAAATTAGTTTTTGCGATGAATTATAAAATCCGCTTTACTAAAATTCGACAATAAAAAAGAACATTTACCAAAGAACTTAGTATACGAGAAACAAAAATTAATTACCTAAGAAAGTAACACATTTTTGTATTATAAAATAACTAATGAATAAAGAGTACTAATAAAGTTAGTTTATCGATTAATAAATTAAATAAGTAGCTATAAATCCAATTTAACTATACTACTTTCTAAATAACTATATCTCTAGATAATTACGACTAATTTTATTAAACAAACAAAATCATTAGCAGGTTTTAAATAATCTAATATAAAATTCGATAAACTACTTAGAACCATAGCACCAATCTATTTTAAATTCAACACCTTAAACTCACTATTAAAGTTATTACTACTTAAATTTATAATATAAGTACCAGATGCCAACAACTTAAACTCATCTAGCTCTATTAAATCAATTCTACTTAAATTTTTGTAATATTTAGTAGTGTATACTTTCCCATCTACACCTGTGATTGTAATAGATAAGCTATTGTCTTTCAAATTAATAAGTTTAATCTTTAAAGATTGATTAACTAAAGGATTGGGATAAACAGCCACGGATGTGGGTATAGCATCATCAACCAAATCAGTAACAATGCTCTGTCTATTTACATTTGTCAAACTAAATCTATTTACACCTGAAGATTTTGTATCTGTAGTAATATCAAAAAGATATTCCATATTCTCAGAAACTTCCAAATATGTATTAGATAATTTATCCAACAAATAAATTTTACCAACATCTGATGTCAAACTTGATTTCACAACTGTAATTTTATGAGTTCCCTTATACGAAGATGTAATATTTAAAGGCAATGAGAATGTATCTTTTAAGCTACCAACTGCATTTATGGACATATCTACTTCTGAAACTTTACTAGAAATATTGACGCCTGAATTAAATAGTTTAGCAGCGTCAGTTCTACTTTCATAGCCTAAACTAGCACTGTCCCAAGTATGCACTACGGTATAATCATTGATAGAATCTTTAGAAAATTTAAGTCGAATTAAATTATCAGGTTCAGAACCTCTAAAATTAGCGGTATGAGTTAAACCAGATTTAACATTTTCTGTAGACCTTAACACAGGATTAGAACCAGTACTCTTTACAAAAAATCCTTGTGATGAAGCTATAATAGATGGATTAGCCCTGCCGTCGCTTGAAACAAATGTATTTCCATTGTAAGTGTAATATCCGCCGGGACCAGTTAACTGCGGATCCCAAATGTAAACAACATTATCTAGGTTAGTTTTAGTCCATGCAGGCGAATTCCAATCAATTTGAGAGGCATAAGGATTACCCACAAGGTTCCACCCGTAACCAGTTCCACGATATGTCACACCGAATGTCATATTACCAATGGCAGGTACACCCTTTACTCTTAAAGTTACAGCCTGTGAAGCAGGTGCAACTGTTGAGCGTTTCCCTGTAACAAACAAAGAGTATCCTACTCTATGATCTAAAACAGTACTTACACTAGGTACTGATTTAAAGTTAAAGTTTTGGCTTGTACTATTAGATTCAGCATAAACTCTTAGGGTACTTGTGGAACTGTTAGGGGAATCAAATCCCCCAGCCACTGGACCAAATATTTTTGTACTATCGCGCCATTGTTGTACTGTAGCATTTAGTACAGGAGAGGACATATACCTTGTAGCACGTTTAGCAGGGATATATCTTTCTACCGTAAAGTTACTTGCATTACTAAACGAACCACCACTTACAGCTGCTAAACGAGCTGTACCTAATACAGACGAAGATAGATATAGTGATTTATTATTTAAATTAAATATACCGTTAGATAAAGTAAGTGTACCATTAGGTTTAATCCTTACATCGACTAATAATTGCAACGTACCTGTATTAGATTTTGTTAGATTATAAAAATCTTTATTAAGTGTTCCCAAATTATTAATCGTTTGAGTATTCGAGGTGCTACTAAAGTTAACAGTACTAGTTCCTGCGATAAATGTACCTTGATTACTCCAATTACCAATTACGTTAATTGTGTAGCTACCTCCATCCAATTTACCAGTACTATTAATATTTAAAGTAGTGGCAGTAATATTACTACCCAAAATTTTAGTACCACTATTGTTGAAATTTAATAGTGCAAATACCTCACTACCTATACCAGAAATTGTTTGGTTACCACCCACCTTATTAAAGGTTACTGTGCCGCCGCCATTAACAAAAGACCCTCCAGTTCTGGACCAATTTCCAGAAACAGAAATGGTTCTTGAACTTGAAGTTACAGTCAATGTACCTGATTGAATGGCCAAATTACCAGTTATTACCAAATTTTGAGTTGTAATCTGATGATTAGCTGTGCCATTTATGGTTAAATTGTTAAAAGAGCTAGTACTTGGTAAAATTGGTTTATTTCCAATAGCAGCTGTTAAAACAACAGTCGAAGCATTGCCGCTTATAAACGTGCCATTATTAGTAAATAAATTGCCTACCGTAATGGTAGAATTAGAACCATTTTGTACGGTGAATGTACCACTGTTACTAAAATCATACCCAAGTGTCAGATTTCTATTATTAATTAATTGTACAGATGCGCCACTAGAAACATTAAAAGTATAAGCCTCCGCATTTGCACTGGCAATTATAGGGTAATAAGTTGATACTGGGATTAATATAACATCAGTAGAAATTGGAACACCTGCAGGACCCCAGTTAGAAGAAGTGTGCCAATCTGTTTCAAAACTAGCAGTACCACCTAGCCAAACCTTAATTTGTGGTGTCCACAGTACTAAACCTGTTGATGGAGAAACAGATGGAAATAAATCATCTTTTTCATTGATGTAGTAACCTATAATACCGGCTGAATTATTCATTGTCAATACACCCGAACCAGTTGTTCTAGTAACATTAAATAATGCTCCACTATTAAATATTACGCTATCAATAGTAATACCACTTCCTCCACCTAATGTGGTTTCAATATTTAAGTAAGTACCTCCCGAAGCACCATTATTAAATTCGCCAAAAGACAAATTATTCACAGAATTAATGGTAGCACCTGCCCTAATTACTAAACCACTTGAATTAATATTGTTTATTTCATAGAATTTAGCCGAAATATTACCTCCATTATTTACTACAATACCATAAGTACCAGAACCATTGTTAGTAATAACAGGGGCATTAGTTCTATTGTTTCCCACAAGACTAAGATTACCACCTGAATTAATAGTCATAGAAGACGATGCTCCCATTTTAATAGAAGAATTAGCGTTAAGGTTTAATTGTCCATTAACCGAAACGAAACCAGAATTTCCAATAGTTAACACTCTTGAATTTAAATTCAAATTAGAACTACCGCCAATAATAAACAAATTTCGTGTTACACTAAAGTCACTCAGGGTATTATAAGTTGCAGCACCTGTGCTGTTAATATCTAAGTCATATAAAACGGCACCTGATAAAGACAAGTTATATGAACCAGTTGTTCCGGCCAATGTAACTTTTCGATTATTAGCTAAGAAACTACCATTATTAACAAAACTACCTCTAATTGTTAAATCACTAGCACTTTGACTAAATGTTCCAGTATTAATAGTTAAATCACCATTAACAACAGTATTTGCACCCAAAGTTAAAGTTGTAGTAGCATTTGAAACAAAGTTATGAAATTGACCATTGCCGTTGTTAACCGATTTTGGAGTTGTAGCGTCTGAAGTTACCGTACCAGCAGAAAGTACCACAGTACCAGCAGTTTGTTTTATCCAATTACCACCGAATAGTATTTCGTCATTATTTGAATTTGTTGATAAAAACCCGCTAATTAAAACATCTCCATCAACCTCTAAATCAGTACCTACACTAGCACTATTTAAGGTTAAGAATGTGCCAGAATTAGTAGTTAAATTTTTAGCCTTGGCAGGAGACAAAGCATTATCAGTAATTATTGGTTGATTCGATGGTCCACTTGGAATAATCACATTTTCTAATAACGTGGGTACCTTACTTATGCCAGAACTTGCTGTCCAGTTATTAATCTTGAACCAATCAGAGTCCACCGAGCCATTCCAAGTTAATGTAACAGGACCAGTCCAAATTATTAAGTTATTAGGGTCATTGTCAAATGACTCACCGGCAAAAGCACCTGTTGAATTATAAAACTCTATAGTATCTGCAGTAACCGATTTTGCAACGTTAAAAGCAGCACCTCCAGGATTTAATGGGAAACTTGCATCATTAATTCTATTAGCATTGGTTAACTTTTGAGAATTATTAATTCTTAAAAATACACCGGAACCAGCTCCGTTGGTAAATGAGCAATAACTAAAATTACTATCCAAATCTATTAGTCCCGTACTAGAAATGTTTATTCCATTAGCATCCATAAACTGAAACAAAGCGTAATGAGCCTTTATTGTTCCATTTACTAAAAACGAATACCTTCCACCAAATGAATTATTGGTAACAGTGGTCGAAGTAAGGCTTGAACCTGAAATTTCAGCTGTACCAGTCGTACCTACATTTACCACTGAAGAACCTGATAACCCCAAGGTACCACCAGCACCTAACCTAAAATAACCATTTATATTAAATGCGTCTGTGCCCCCATTATCACCATGAGTAATAATCTTACTGTTGCCATTAAATTTACCATTAAGCAGCTGAAAATCACCTAATAAACTTAAGTTATCCATAGCCACAATAGGAGAATTATTAGTAGTATTAATTGTTAAATTTAAGAGTGTAGAACCACCGCTTAATAGGTTTGCCCCTCCATTGGAGTTATTCATTATATAAGTACCATTGGTAGAAATTGTTCCACCGTTATTTTCCAAATCTCCCCCTATGGTAATACCGTAACCGTTTGCATTAAATATACCACTTTCAACAGTAAAATCTTGTAAAACAGTTGTGGCTTTATTAACATATACCTGACCTGTGGTTTTATCAATTGTTAAACCGTAAAAAGGATTTGTTGCTGTACTTGATACATTTATAATTTGATTGGCAACTGCACCTTTAAAAATGACATATCCACTCCTAGGTACAAATGTGCCACTTGAAGTATTGTTCCAAACACCATATATTTCAACATTATGATCATTTGAACTAACGTCAAAAGTAGCTGCATTAAAATTTATGGAACCATCAACTACTATATTTCCAGCTAATGTCTTTGTGGTGGCGTTTCCAAAATATAGTTCAGGATAAATAACACCACCATAAACACTTTGATTAATTACACCATCGTAATAAACGCGAGATGTTGGCCTCAAGTCATAAGAAGCAAAATTAGCTGGAAAATTGTTTTGACCTCTTATATACATAAATTCACCTGCTTCTAAGGTAAATGCCCCAGTATCTGAAAGAGAGACAACTGTAAAAGGATCAGAAATAATAAGGGTATTAATTGTATTTTTTACGGTCATATTTCCTGTGAGTGTAATATTACCTTGAATTGTAACTAGGTTATTCGCAACCCCAGCCAATGTTAAATTATTAAACTTAGATGCGTTAATTGCTTGATTCGCATTATTTCGATCAAAAATTATTGTTCCATTACCTTGATAATTTCCCGTACCTGACCAAGTAGCACCTGCAAACATATGTGTACCTCCACCATCATTAAATGTGGCTCCTGAGTTAATAGTAACATTTCCATTAAGATCAATAATACTGTTGTTAGTAGCAGTAAGGTTTGAACTAACATTAAGTACCCCTGCAACAATAATCGAATCAACAGTTGACTTAATACCTGTACCACTTACAGTTAAATTGTTAAAATTAAAATCATCAACAGTTTGATTTGCGCCATTCAAAACAACCGTACCAGCAGTGGTAGTTTGGAACCTACCAGTACTTGCATCCAAATTTCCAGAAATATTCATGGTATAATTAGGAGTATTGTTGCTTACAGTTCCCGCTTTAATAATAAAATTACCATTAATATTAAACGAGCCACCTGATAGAACAAACGAAGTATTTGCATTATCAAACACTACATTATTGAATTGAGATGACTGAGGAGTAATAGTAGCTGTTCCTGCATTAGAATTAAAAATTACAGTTGAACTACCAGGTGCAAAAATTCCATTTGTACCTCTGGTAAAACTTCCACCCACTTCTATAGTATCTCCGTTAGATACACCTGGAACGATTAAACTACCAGCATTTGTTAATGTACCAATAACCAAATTACCATTAACATCCAAATCATAACCATTATTGAATGCTAACGTTCCATTCGAAATCGTTAAATTTTTGGTAAAAGCATCAGCATTTTGAATAATTGGATTATTAGGTGCACCAGCTGGTATTTGAACATCACTTAATATGGTGGGAACAGTAACTGGACTCCAGTTATTGGCGTCAGCCCAATCAGTACTAATACCGCCTATCCAAGTTACAAGTGATGGCACGGGCCATCTTAAATTCCCCGTAGCATAATCAGCCAAAGTATAAGTGGCATCATCATATTCATATTGGAATGAACCCAAACTACCTGCCAAAGGATCATTAAAAGTAACAGTTTGTGAAAGTCCTAAAGCCACATTATCTCTTCTAACATTAAAATGCCTATTAATAACGGGTGCTCCTGAAAAGTTAAACGTCACGTTAGAAATGATTCCGCCAACATTATCAGTATTGTATCTTAGATAAAATCTTTGAGCAGTACCACCAACTCTCATGTTTGACCATGTCCCATCAGAGAAATTATTTGTAGAATTTACGAAAGCACCAGGCTGAATATCCAAACCATAATCAGATAAATATTCAATTAAATAATTTCTGGCATGAATTGTACCTCCTGTTAAAATATTCAGTTGAGTTTCGAAAGACCCGTTAGTAGGTACATCAGTAGTAAGGGTAGCATTATTACCAGTTGTACCAACAAATTTAATAACTCCACCACTACCAACATTAATTACAGTTTGTGTATTTTGGTTATTGACACGTAAAATACCATTTGACGTAACATTGATTGTTCCATTTACCGAAACTAATTTTCCTGATATAACTCCCAAATTACTACTTAATGCTAAAGTTTGGCTAGAAACATTTAAAGTGGCATTTGAACCAATTATTACCGTATCACCTGCAAATCTTGTAGTTGCAGACAAAAGTGAATATGTAGTTGCACTGGTAGGTATTAATGACACTTTATAGAAATTAGAACTACCACTAGTAATTGAAACCGCAGAATTCGAACCATTAAAATAAACATGGTTATTTGCCGCAGTAAAGGATCCATTGTTTAACCAATTCCCTTTTACATAAATAGGATTTGTTGAAGCACCAGCAGAAAGTGTAACACTTGGGTTAATAGTCAAGGAATTTACTGAAATGGATCCAGCTAGAGTTTTAGTTCCGCTAGTAGCAAAAATGACATCTCTTGCCATAAAGCCAGGAATTGTTTGTCCGCCATTTCTGTCAAAAGTTAAATTTGAGTTATCAGTAATCCATGTTCCTGTATTAGCCAATGCAGTAGCAGCAATAGTGTGTGTTAAGTTACCCATATCCACAATCGCACCAGAATTTACTATAAAATTATTTCCGTTAAAATCTCCTCCATTGGTTACAAATTTGACAGAATCGCTGCTAATAAAAGCTATATCAAAGAAATCATGGTTTGCAGCTGTCCCAGGCCGAACTATTTGAGTTCCACTAGCACCAGAACAAACTGATCTGTCAAAGGTGAGTGTATTTGCTGTATGAGTAAATACTCCATTATTTGTCCATGATTGGCCTCCAAATGTAATATTTCTTCCTGATGTACAAGTAACACCAGAGTTATTAATAAAATTACCACGAATTTCAATCGCATCGTTTCCATCTCCTAAGAATTTAGTACCAGATCCAGACAAAATAAGTGTTCCAATGTTCAATGTATTATCTCCAAGGTTGTCGATTAGGGATTGGTTACCACCATCCAAAGTAAGTGAAATTGTACAGCTTGAAGGAATATAATTCGTTAAATTGAAAGGACCAGAAACAACTATATTTTTGCCACCATCAGCATAAGTTGATAACTGGGTGTTAAAAGCGCCTTTTACAATTAAATCGTTTAAGCCATCTGAGCTAACCACCTTAGTAGAATTAAAGATTATAGTACCATATTGAGGCTTTGAATACAAGGTTTGATTTATTCCATTAGCACTATTAAAGAAAACTGACCTTGTTGGACTCAAACTATAAGAACCAAAACCAGTTGGAAATGCAACCCCAGTAGATGCTGGTATTGAACAATAAATGTCACCATTAGCCACAAATGTCTTGGAATTAAGACCTGTCATAGTAAAGTTATTCATTATCAAGGACAATCCACTATTGATTGTAACATCACCGGTTAAAACTAAATTACTAAACATAGATTTACTTCCCGAATTACTGAGAACCAAATTATTAAATCCTGTAATATCGGCGTCAATATTCCAATTACCACCGTTATGTGTAAGAGTAGAACTACCAGTGCCCCACACAATCTGTTGACCACCTGTTGGAAATGCCAAATTTCCAGCTAAAGTAATATTAGCATTTAAAGAATCGGTTCTTAAAATAGTGGTAATATCATTGATATTTAAACCTCCAGCAACAACTATATTACCTCCAAGTTGTTTGTTGGTGGTTAGTGTGGTATTTCTTCTTAGATCTAAATTACCATAAGTCGTTGGAAAGACTATTTGATTATTGTCAGATTGGTATCTTACAGTGCTGGTGGTGGATAAATTTATAATTTCAAAACCGATTGGAAAATTATTTATACCTCGAATTATTAATGTAGTAGCACCAGCAATAGTGAACTGATTAGATACACCTACACCAGACAAGGAGAGAGTCCCTAAGTCAATAGTTCCAGAACCAGAACTTGCTATAGCATTTCCATTTATTAATGAATTTTGAGAAAATGTTTTGTTAGCTGCATTAGAAAAGACGATATTATTAAAGGTGGTAGCTGAAGTCCCACTATTAATTAACTGTGTGCCAGCTGTACCATTAAATATTACAGAAGAGGTTCCTGATTGAACAAATGAACTAACAGTTCCATTATTAACCCAATTGCCAGCTACAGAAACCTGATTGGTACCTGCATTAATTTCTGTATTTGCCCCTATAGTTAGGGTACCCGCAACTACAATTGGCTGACTTAAAACTTTACTTGCTAATCCTGATGCATTAGATGTAGCTAAATTAAAGAATGGGCCGTTAGTAATATTTTGAGTAGATGTTCCACTTTTAGAAAATGTAACCAAGCCATTTCTTGGATTAAAAACAGCTGGACTAGAAACCGTCCAATCGCCATTACAAACAATTGGGAAGTCACCACCTGTAACATCCAACGTACCATTGGTCAACGTAAAGTTTCCGTTAATATTCAATGCTTGAGTTAAAGTATAACCAGCACCTGAAGCGTTGATAATAAAGTTATTAAAAGCGGAACCACCAGCACTAATGGATTTGGATCCTCCAGCAGCGTTAAAAGTAACTGTTCCAAGTCCTGAATTAAACGTACCAGAGTTCAACCAGTTACCACCAATACTAATCGATTCGTTTGTTGATACAGCAATAGTATTACCAATTAAGTTATTCAAATCATTAGTAATATTTAGGCCAAATCCATTTTGCAGGTTTAAACTTATTGCACCTAAAGGTACTCCACCAGTATTGGAAATAATTAATTGACTCACATTTGCTGTAGCCGTTTTAACATTCACATTATACGGACCTGTAACAATAGAATGATCTAACGTAATTTTATCCGTTGATGTAGGAACTAAGTTATTAGACCAGTTGTCTGGAATATTCCAATCAGTATTATCAACCAAAGAACCAGCATCCCAAGCAATAACAGAACTAAACCAACGAATTGCACCAGTATTTGTAGCATTGTTAGGAATGTTATCATTGTCATATAATTCACCTGCCAAACCACCTGTACAGTCCTTAAAAGTAAAGTTAGTAGTTGGTGCCGCTTGAGTACTTCTTACATTACTAACAGGTCCTGAATTAAATACAACGTTATAAGCAGTATCTGCCCCAAAACCATTTCTTAATCCAAAATCTATATAAGAAATACTATTAGTAAATCCATTATTAAATGAACATCCATTAAAATTACCAATTAAAGATGAAGAAGGCGAAATTGAAATGCCGGTACCAGAAGTATTGAAATTCAAATAATCAAATTTGGCATTACTAACATTAATCGTTCCTGATAATTGATTAATTACATACCCAGTGGTAGCAACGTTTGATCTTGATATAGTTGCCAAGCTTGAGGTAGTACCTACCACCTTCAAAGTTCCGCCGTTGTTAAATATCACATTCGAATTTCCCAAATACACAATTGATCCGGCATCTACATCTAAAGTACCTCCATTGAGTGTAATTTTATTACCTGCAAGTCCGCCATCTAAAGAAAGCACCTTTCCGTTTAACTTTAAGGTACCACTATTTATAACTAAGGTACGTGAATTGGTTAAAATTAAGTTGTTACTTAGGTTATAAGAGGCTGCAGCATCGGCATTAATAATTAAATCTCTAAAATCATTTGAAACCGAAGTTCCTGGATTAAATGTTTTAGTGCCAGTAGAGGCATCTAAAGTTAATGAGCTGGCATTATTATTTTGTGCAAAAACACCTGAGTTAATAAAATCACCAGAAACAGTAACATTATAAGGAGTAGTACCATTAAATGTTCTCAAGGTTCCTGTATTAATAGTTAAATTATTATCCACCTTCAAATTGCCCTCTAAACTTTCGGTAGCAGATTTATTAACTGTTAAATTATAAAACTTTTTACCGGTGGTTACACCACCTGTAAAAATTGCACCTCCATTAGCACCGTCAAAAGTTACAGTTCCTAACCTCGGTTCGAAATAACCAGTGCTATTATTGTTCCAATTGATACCAACCGATATACCGTAATTTGAAGGTGAAACATCTAATGTGCTAGTAATAGTAATATTGCCAGCGGTAGATATATTACCAGCCAACGTTTTAGTATTTGTTCCAGCAATGAATACGTTATAAAAACTAGTGGTTCCAATAGTTTGATTTCCACCTCTGAAGCTTACATATCTATTCCCCGCTTCAAAACTTCCAATTACGTTCCAGTTACCACCAACAGTAATATCTACGCCATAACTATTTGCATCAACCGTACTTCCTTGATTATCAAAATCTCCGTTAACATGGAATATTCTAGCTTTAGCGTAATTATTGCTAGCATAAACTAATCTTTTAACCCCTGAATTAGTAAACACGACATTATTCAATGAATCTATTCCATTCATTATGTCTTGATCAATTGAACCATCAAAATTAACGGTACTACCCGAAGCATTAACAAAAGCAACAGTATCAACTGTCCAGTTATTAGCTACATTTAAAATTCTATTTGAAAAGTCAAAATTAGACCCAGCATTGGTTACGAGCACGGAGCCATCGATATTTAAATTATTATTAGCGGCTACGGTTTGATTTGCTGAACCTGCCCTGTTTATCGTAATGTTGTTGAAAACATTGTTAACATTAGATGAAATATTCTGAACTGAACTTGAGTTGCCATTAAAAACAACAGTCCCGTTTGAGGTATTCACAAAACCTCCCGTACCTGAATTATTCCAATTCCCTCTTAGATTAATATTGTAAATATCAGCATTATAAGTTACCCCGTTATTAATAGTTAAATCACCATAAATATTTGTGGTATTACTTGTGATGGTTTTGGTACCTGCATTAGCTATAACCAAATTAGGGAAATTACTACCAACAATATTTTGGTTAATCCCATCTAAGGTAATAGTGGCTCCAGCTGTTGGTGCGGGATAATACGCGGCATTTAATCCCCAATCTCCAGCAATAGTATGACTAAAGCCACCATCTACAAAAATTGGCGTATTATTAGTTCTTAAAAAGCTTCCGTTAATATCTAAATTTGAAAAAGCTATTTTATTCCCATCCTGATCCAATTCAATATTTCCGTAAACCACATCGGCCATGTCTTGGTTACCATTTCTATTATACCTCACTGTACTGTTTACATCCAGATTCACGGATTCAAATTGTTGCATCATACTTCTAAAAGAAGAAGCTCCTGTACTTAATGATGTATTTAATCTAACATTCGAACCTAAAACAAAAGAGTTATTAACTCCAGATCCTGAAATTGCATTTGCCCCAATAGTCACAACCAATAATTCTACAGCTGAACCTCCAGGATTTGTAGCTGAGAAATTACCTGTTAAAGTAATAGGACTACTAATAGTTTTTGTTCTAGTTACTGTTGGCGAATTTTGAACAATTGAAAGATTATTCAAATTATATGATGCACCAGCCTGAATTGTTTGGTTTAAATTATCATTATCCAAAGTAAGTGTACCAGTACCTACAACAGCATTATTTACCGTATTCACCAAATCTCCTGCTAACGTATGGCTAAAGGCACCCATATCAAATGTAAAAGTCCAATCATCTAACTGAAGGTTACCATTCATGTCTAGTGAACCGATGGCCGTTTTTGTACCACCCGTACCTGATAATCTAGCCAATTGCAAGAGTCCGCCATAAGTAATACCTCCCCTTATTGATTGATCAATATTGGCTTGATAAAGAGCTCTTGAAAATGAATTTAAGGAATAAGTTCCAAAAGAATTAGGGAAGTTATTTGTTCCTCTCATTCTTACTGTTTGTTGACCGGAAGTTCCATTCATTATAAATGACTTACCAGATGTTCCATTAACAATTGAACCGTTTTCAATTAAAAGTTCCCCTTGAGTAATTGTAAGGTTACCTCCTACATTTAAAGTTTGACCAACTGTAGATGCAGTATTAGTAACTCGAATATATGATCCTACTGGACAGTCAATTAAGATATTTGCTGTACCTAATGTTAAATTTTGATCTAGGTTGTCATAAATGAAACTATTTAAGGCTGTGGTGGTTTTTGTAAATGTGATTTGGCCAGAAAAATTACAAGTACCCTCCATCCTTAAATCACCAAACAAAGTGTGATTTCCTGATCCATTAATTGTTCCATCGTTAGTAACGTATAAAGTCCCATTGGTAGTGAGGCCGCCTGTAATGGTTTTTATAGAATTGTCAAAAGTAACATCATTAAAAGTAGCCCCTACTGCGGTAATAGTTTGAGGCACAATGGCATCAAATAAAGTTGCATTTGAACCTTGACCATATGTACCACTTAAGATGGTAAAGTTACCCTTAATGGTTACCAAGAAGTTACCAGCATTTACAGATGAAGCGTTATCAATAATAACATTACCATTAATTGTAGTGGTACCATTTATTCCTGTCGTGCCATTTCCATCAAATGTAATATTATTGAAAACAGCAGTCGTGGCTATACTTTGCGTAATAGGGTTTCTGAATCTTATGGTATTAGTGCCTTGTAAAGTTCCTCCAGTTACCGACCAGTTTCCTTCTACATTATGCGTTAATGCTCCTGCATCCCATGTACCACTTAAAGAAACATTACCAAGAATATTTACTGAAGTTTGAGTGGTAAATAATCTAGTAGCCGAAACAGCAAACCCACCAAAATTAAAGGTTCCAGTTCCTGAACTGACACCGTTAACAGAGGCAAGAACAGTATTAACTAACTGCCCAGAGTTGTTATACAAATTAATATTACCATCATTGATAATGTTACCATTAATATTAAGCGTATGTGTTGCTGTAAATCCACCAACACTTAATGATGACCCCGTAAGCAACCTTAGCCTTTGTTGGATTGATAAAGTTCTTGCCGTTGCGTTGTTACCTATTACAAAAGATCCATTATTAATATTTAACTCAAGTACATCAGCATTTTGATCAAGTGTAATTACATGTGCATTTTGAACAACAAAAATTGCCGCACCACTTGTTAAGTCTCCCGCAACTGGGTTACTACCAATACCTGAAGGAGAGGTATTCCAATTAGCTAATGAACTAAACAATCCATTTGCTTGGGAATAAAAAGTTAAACTTGAGTTAATCCACTCAATTAATGAACCAGGATTGCCGTTATCATTATCAAACCCTTCACCCCATTTAGCGCCATTACCTCCGTCCAACGAAACAACACCTACACCAGATGTTCTTGAAATATTGAATGTTGCGCCATTACCGAAATTAGTATTAGCTATAGTAAAATTAGCAAAGTTCAGTCCTGTAAGATCAATGAACTGAGGTAAGTTAGTGGACGAGTTAGAAAAATTACCATTACTTAAGTTATTGGTATTATCTATTGTGCCACCTGATACGGTGATATTACCGTTAGTAAGGTTATAAAAATTGGCTGATAAAATTCCTGATGATTGGCTTACTTGATAGGTACCTGCACTGGTAATGGTTGCTAAGTTGCCTGAAGTTCCTACTAATATCAAATTATCGGTGTTGCTAATTGTTGTTCCTGTAGCTACTGTTAAGGTAGCATTTTGATTAATTCTTAGTGTTCCATTATTTACTATCGATGTATTGGTAGAGGTTAATCCATTGCTATTTAAGTTTAACTCTGCTCCGGCTCCTACGGTTAATACTCCTGAAACACTGCTTGTTCCTTGTAATGATTTAACGCCTGAACCTGCTATGTTTAATGTTCTATAGTTGGCACTTGCGAAAATTTGTTGTGCTCCTGTCCTGTTATAGTTGATGGTGTTTCCTGCTAAGGTCGTAAATGTGGTAACGCTATTGTTTGCTCCTCCAAAATTAACAATGTGACCTGCAAGGCCATTTAAAATAATAGAACCTGTCGCTGCAACATTACCATTTAAAGAAACTGTTTTAATTACTGTATTGCTAAAATCTAAAGATCCTGTAATAGTGGAAGTTCCTGTGATTGTGAAGGCTGTGCCTACTGTTCCTAAATTAAGGGTGTTGTTTGCAGAAACTGTTAAATCATTATTTACCGTGATATTCCCTTGGGCTGTTTTGGTACGGGCAGCAGTGGCATTTCCTAATGCCAAGTTATGATACACTGTTCCTCTTACTGCTTGAGTATTATCTAAATTGTAATTTACTGTGTTGGATACTGTTGCGGCATTTAAAACCCCTAAAGTTGCAAATGGCTGAGCTGCATTATTATAGTTTAAGGTTGAACCATTTCCGTTTAACCAGGTTGATGCTGCATTATTTCCATCTAATGTACCTGTAATAGTCACAATGTTTGTATTGCTATTTGTTAAGGTTACTGCGCCAGATATAAGCACATTACCCGCAAATGTAATCGCATTTGCACCTGATAGCGATTGAGCATTTGTTGAAAATGTATATGTTCCCGCACTACTTGTGAAAGTACCGTTATTAGCAAATCCACCTCTTAATTCATATGTTGGATTATTGGAGTTAATCCATGATCCATTCAAATCAACAGTAATATTACCAACTAAAATATTTGTACCTGTGGCACTATTGTCATTTAGTATTCCATTAGCACCTACAGCTACAGTACCATTGGTAGTTAAACTATTAGCCCCCAATTGTAAGGTAGAAGTATTTACGCCACTTGTACCAACTATTGATAAAGACCCATTAACAATAGTTGCTCCGTTTAAACTCTTAATTCTTGCTGCAGTTAAGGTGCCATTAATTCCTAAATTATGATAAGTGGTTGCGCGTACTGTTTGATCAACATTTCCACTATAATTTATTGTATTAGTAACTGTTGAGGCATTTAAAACTCCCAATGTTGCAAATGGTTGGGTTCCGTTACCATAGTTTAAGGTTGAACCATTTCCGTTTAACCAAGTTGACGCAGCGTTATTTCCATCTAATGTGCCTGTAATGGTAACGGTGTTTGTATTGCTGTTTGTTACTGTAGATGCGCCAGATATAAGAACATTGTTGGCAAAACTCAATGCACTTGAGCCTGTTATACTTTGGTTAGCGTTAAAAGTAGCAGCACCTAGATTGGTAGCGGTGTTTACTGCAAGTCCACCTCCAAATACCAAATTTGCGGCAGTATTAATCGCTGTGGTATTTAACAATCCAGAAACAGTGGTCAATCCTGTCAAGGTGGTTGTACCTGCATTGTTATTATCTAATAGTGTTCCTGCGATGTTTGATGTACCCGTAACGGTCAAATTGTTGGAAGCTACCGTCAAGCTTGCACTTACATTTATTGATAGATTTCCGTTTATGTTTAGATTAGCCGTTGTCGCTGTAACTCCACCAGTTCCTGAAACTGTTACGTTATTAAAAGTGGAAGCTGTTAGAATAGATTGTGCTGCACTTGCGTTAAAATTAATCGTATTTAAACCACTTAATGTTCCTGTCTGACTCCAACTACCTGCAATTGTATGTGTTAACGCACCTGCGTTCCAAGTACCTGTTAATACAACATTTCCTTGTAAATTGATAGCCGTAGCGGTGGTAACCAAGGTGCGTGTGGCTGGGATGGTAAAATCATTGAAGTTTACAATATTGCTTCCTAAAATGTTTACATCGGTGTTATTGGTTACATTAGTCGCTTGTGCTGCTGTATTTCTTAAGTTAATTGCTCCATTATTAAGGATAGTTGAAGCAAGGCCAGTAAAGGTCAAGTTATGAAGTGCATTTGTACTACCTGTATTAATCGTTCCCGCAGCTTTGGTAACCAATGAATCTCTTACAGTAACAGTTCTTACCGTTGCATCATTTCCTATGGTCAATGTACCACTATTAACACTTAATGTTAATACATCTATGTTTTGATTTATAGTGACTACGTTAGCATTTTGAACTATAAATTTAGCAACACCATTTGTAAGTTGGCTAGCTGTTGGGTTTGTTCCACCCCCAACTGGGTTGGAGTTCCAATTACTTAATGTACCAAATGAACCAGTTCCTTGAGAATAAAAAGTAAGATTTGACAAATCCCAATTGATTAAATTACCGCCGTCGTTCTCAAATGCAGATCCCCAACGAACACCATCGCCACCATTTACCGTTATAATTCCACTTCCTGAAGAACGTCTAATATTATTGGTACTTCCAACACCGAAAGTAACATTGTTAACAGTAAAATTAGCAAAGCTAAGTCCTGTTAAGTCAATGAACTGAGGTAAGTTAGTAGATGAGTTAGAAAAATTACCATTACTTAAGTTATTGGTATTATCTATTGTACCGCCTGATACGGTGATATTACCGTTAGTAAGGTTATAAAAATTGGCTGATAAAATTCCTGATGATTGGCTTACTTGATAGGTACCTGCACTGGTAATGGTTGCTAAGTTTCCTGCAGTTCCTACTAATATCAAATTATCGTTGTTGGTAATTGTTGTTCCTGTAGCTACTGTTAAGGTTGCATTTTGATTAATTCTTAATGTTCCATTGTTTACTATCGAGGTATTGGTAGAGGTTAATCCATTGCTATTTAAGTTTAACTCTGCTCCAGCTCCTACGGTTAATACTCCTGAAAGACTGCTCGTTCCTTGCAATGATTTAACGCCTGAACCTGTTACGTTTAATGTTCTATAGTTGGCACTTGCAAAAATTTGTTGTGCTCCTGTTCTATTATAATTGATGGTGTTTCCTGCTAAGGTCGTAAATGTGGTAACGCTATTGTTTGATCCTCCAAAATTAATAATGTGACCTGCAAGGCCATTTAAAATAATAGAACCTGTCGCTGCAACATTACCATTTAAAGAAACTGTTTTAGTTACTGTATTGCTAAAATCTAAAGATCCTGTGATAGTGGATGTTCCTGTGATTGTGAAGGCTGTACCTACGGTTCCTAAATTAAGGGTGTTGTTTGCAGAAACTGTTAAATCATTATTTACGGTGATATTCCCTTGTGCTGTTTTGGTACGGGCAGCACTGGCATTTCCTAATGCCAAGTTATAATAAACTGTTCCTCTTATAGCTTGGGTATTATCCAAATTGTAATTTACTGTGTTGGATACTGTAGCGGCATTTAAAACTCCTAAAGTTGCAAATGGCTGAGCTGCATTATTATAGTTTAGGGTTGAACCATTTCCGTTTAACCATGTTGACGCTGCATTATTTCCATCTAATGTACCTGTAATAGTAACAATGTTTGTATTGCTATTTGTTAAGGTTATTGCGCCAGATATAAGCACATTACCCGCAAATGTAATCGCATTTGCCCCTGATAGGTTTTGGGTGGCATTAAATGAGGCTGCATTAAGATTGACACTACCGTTATTAGCAAGTCCACCACTAAAAATTAAATTCGCAGAAGTGGTAATGGCAGAAGTATTTAAAGTCCCTCCTAAATTAATGTTAACCTGACCACCAAAGCTAGAAGTTCCTACGTTATTATTGTCAGTCAAAGTACCAGTAATACTAGCGACGCCTGTAACATTGAGGTTGTTGCCACTTACAGTTAAAGCAGTACCAGTTGCAGTATTTAAATCGTTTGCGACAGTCAATGCCCCAGTTGTTGCGGTAACCCCACCTGCTCCAGAAAGAGTTAGATTATAAAATGTTGCGGCTGTTGAGATAGTTTGAGCTGCACTTGCATTAAAATTAACTGTATTGTTTCCAGTAAAAGTCCCTGCCTGTGACCAGTTACCTGCCACGTTAAAAGTGCTTGATGAATTCACTGTTGCACCAGCATTAATCGTCAGACTATTAAAAGTGGTGGTTCCTGAACTTAACAAATTCACATTTGCGCCACTTACAAAAACGGTATTTGCATTTTGAGTTGCACTATTTCTTAAGTTTATGATACCATTGTTTTGAAGATAATTTCCAATAAAGTTGATTGCATGAGTAGCATTAAAAGCCCCAATAGAAATATTACCTCCAGTGTTAACAATTAAGCTGTCACTTATACCTAGGGTTCTGGCTGTTGTGGAATTTCCAATAATCAAACTACCACTTGTACCCGAACCTACTTGAATGGCTTTTGCATTCACATTTGTTTCAAGGGTGATATTGTGGGTATTTTGAATAATAAATACTGATGAAGAATCTGTAAGGTTGGTTGCGGTAGGTGAACTACCACCTCCTAATGGGTTAGTATTCCAGTTGGCCAAGGTAGAGAAATTGCCTGTCGCCTGAGAATAAAACGTATTTCCTGCATTACTGAAAAGTATGAGTGATCCTGGATTTGAATTATCAACATCATATTGCTCACCGTATAACAATCCACCACCAGTTCCAATTGTAATAGTACCAGTTCCAGAAGTTCTGGTGATATTTGAAGCAGGTCCTGCGTTAAACACCACATTTGTCGCGGTAAAATCCGAGAAACTTAACCCTGTTAAATTCAAATACGTTCCTCCTGAAGCTCCAGAAGAGAACGTACCGTTGCTTAAATTATTTGTAGCATCAATTGATCCGTTGGAAATAACTATACCAGATGCATTTACAAAACTAACTTGGTAATTACGCGCATGAAAAACAGCTGCAGGATCATTTTGAATAAAACCGTAAGTGCCTGTATTTCTGGTAAGTACCGCAGGATTGGTTGTAGTACCTATTAAGCGGAATGTACCATTATTGGTAATAGTAAGACCAGAATTCATTACCAAACTTGCAGCATTGGTAGTAATAGATACCACATCCAATGTTCCACCATTTGCTATGGTTATATTGCCACCAGAAACAAAAGTATAAGCTGTGGAACCATTATTTAATGACAAAGTTACCCCACTGGGGATAACATAATCTGCTGAAAATGTTGTACCAATGTTGTTTATACTTTTAACTCCAGTACCAGTAAATCCAACATTGCCATGCGTATTGGACAAAATTGTTTGGTTACCCACTCTAGAGTAATTAATTGTATTACCTATGCCATTTGTAAGGGTAGTAATCGTGTTGGTGGCACCTCCTAAATTGAGTGTGTGTCCGTTTGCCCCGCTAAAATTAATAGTACCTGCACCAGAAAGGTTTCCATTTAAGGTAACAGTTTTTGCAGACGAATTAAATAATAATATGCCAGCTACAGCTGTGTTACCAGTAACATTTAGACTTGTAAGGGTAGCCCCAAGGTCTAAAGTACCAGCTGAAACACTAAGAGCAGCAGAAACGGTGATATTACCATCTGGTGTTTTAGACCCACTTCCTGAAACTGTTAAATTTTGATAAGTTGTTCCTTTTATTGTTTGATTTCCAGCCAAGTTGTAATTAACTGTATTTGTGCCTGCCGAAGCAGAAAATACTCCTGTAAGCATTGGTGCATTTACACCACTATAATTTAGAACACCCGCACCTGCTTGAGCCCAACTAGAAAGTACATTATCGCCATTTAAACTAGTGGTAATATTAATAGTAGCAGAATTACTTGTGGTAATAGCACCAGAAACTAAAATCGTAGTAAAACCTAATGTGTTACCTGTTATTGATTGATTATTGTTATTAAATTGGGCAGCACCTGCATTAAAAGTACCTGTAGAATTTATACCACCTTGAAATATTAAATTTGAAGTGCTTGTAACTGAAGTTGTAGCCCAAGTGCTTGCGACAGTTACTAACCCTGTAAATATATCTGAACCAGTATTACTATTATCTGAAAGCGTACCACGTGTACCTAT
>JAIYAU010000015.1 GCA_027488865.1 Cytophagaceae bacterium | reverse complement strand
GCCAAACTTGCCACTCAAGCCGTAATTAAGCAATGGGGAGCGGAGTAATTTAGGAAAGTCCTTGTATTTCATTGGTTTATATCTTGATTCTTACGTTTTCGCAATCCTTTCCCCTCAAGGATTGGATTTATTTTGCAAACATAAGCGCTCAGAGTGCAATCCATTTGCCCACTGAAAAAAAAATCCCCTGAAGGTTGAATTATTTTCAATTATCAAATATCAATTTACAATTCTCAATGATCCATTCTCAATTATAGGCCGAATAGAGACCAAGTATATACCTAGTAGAAAGGAAGTAGAAACCTACACCGTAGGATATAGAAAGAAACTATATAGGCCAATTTAAGGAATTTTGGTGTTGAGGGTTGAGTTTTAAAAGGTAACTAGCGGCTCTTTTATTCTACGAGAGACTTGTAATAATTTGTTCTGATCGTTTATCCGCCATCTAACTCTTCGATTATAACTTTATAGATTATCCTTAGTTGCTGTTCGGTAATACAATACATTGGCAAAATGTAGAGCACATTACCCAGAGGTCTTAAAAGTATATTTTTCTTTAGAAAGTTAAAATAAAGTTTTTCTTTGAGTTCATTAAAATAACTTGTTGGAGTATTTGTGATGATCTCAATGGCTAAAATAGTCCCAATGTGGCGAATCTTGTGATTCGGAAATTTTGCCTGAATGACTTTGGCAAATTTATCATGTTCATTTGCAATCATTTGAATATTTACCAAACAATCTGGTAACCTCAAAAGCGATAAACTTGCCAAGGCTGCAGCGCAAGCAAGGGGATTTCCTGTATAAGAGTGCCCATGAAAAAATACCTTATAAGGATCATCGCTAACGAAGGCATCATAAATATTTGGCAAACAAGTTGTTAAACCTAGAGGCATGAAACCACCGGTTATTCCTTTGGATAAACAAATAATATCAGGCTTGTTGTCACAATACTGCGATGCAACAAACTTACCAGTTCTATAAAAACCAGTCATTACCTCGTCTGCTATACACAAAACGTCATTTTTGTGCGCTAAAGAAATTAAAATATCCAAGTGCTGAGGAGCATACATTCGCATACCAGAGGCACCTTGCACCAAAGGCTCATAGATAAAGGCCGCAATATCGTTACTTGCTACTAAATTGGTAAAATTACTAACAACTTCATCAAAATTTTCCTGGTCTGGTAAAGGAATATACGCCACATCAAATAAAAATTGCTCAAAGGGCTGGTTGAATTTAGTTCTTCCTCCTACCGACATAGCGCCAAATGTATCTCCATGATAGGCACCTTCAATGGCTATAATTTTGGTTCTATTTTTACCTTTGTTAAACCAAAACTGTAGCGCCATTTTCAATGCCACTTCTACGGCTGTGCTGCCATTGTCTGAAAAAAAAGCTTTTGTATGTCCACATTTTAATTCTTCTAAAATTTGATCTGCGAGATTGATCGCGGGCTCATGGGTGAAGCCTGCAAAAATCACGTGTTCTAAACTTCGAGCTTGTGCTGCTATTGCATCGGCTATAGTAGGATTACCATGACCATGCAAATTAACCCACCATGACGAAATAGCATCAATAATTTCTCTACCATCATCAGTTTTTAAAAATATCCCTTCAGCTGACTTTATTAAAATTTGTTCAGGAAGTTTTAAAGTATCATAAGGATGCCAAACATGTTCAAAATCTTTGCTCTTGTAGTTCATTTATAACTTTTGGATAAAAAAGAATGGTTAGTAAAAATTTTCCATCAATTTGATGGCATATTTTTTTATCTCAAAAGTATCGATTTTATTCATTTTATTGATTCTTAGCAGACATTTCAATCCCGTTAACTTTAATATTATTTCTTCTGATGCAGTGTTAGGCTCACCGTTAAAAATAATTCCTTTGATTGGAATATTTCTTCTACCCAACTCGTTACAGGTAAGCAACGTATGATTAATACTACCAAGATACAAATCAGCGACCAAAATTACCTCGCAATTAAATCTAAGTGCTAAATCAATCACAACATCCCCTTTGTCATTAATTGGAACTAACACACCACCCGCTCCTTCAATTACTAAGTTGTTGGTAGTTTCTGGCAATTCAAAATCAGACAATTCAATAGTTAGACCCTCCGCCTTGGCTGCTGCATGAGGAGAGGCTGGCAATTTTAACAAATATTTTGAGGGATGTATAATAGAAAAATTATTATTTAAATTTTCTTCTATTGTAACAGCATCTATATCTTCAGTACCACTTTGAATCGGCTTCCAGTAATCTGCCTGTAGTGCGTCAACCAAAATACTTGAAACTAATGTTTTACCTGAATTGGTGCCAATGGCTGTCACAAAATAATTTTGCATTATTAAACCTTAAAAGATTGAAAGCTGAACTATGACCAAAGTAACTAAAAAGAAATTGATAAGTTTATATTTGGTATAAATTGGTATTTCGTAGGATGTTAAAAATTTAACTAAATTATTTGTAAATCATTTAGTTATATACTTAAGATGGCAGAAACATATATTGCCATTGTCAGTTTTCAAGATAACAAGCAAACCTAGTGATATTTATACGCTTAATTATTGTTTTAATTAGATGTCAAAATCTACGTGAAAATGATCATCATGAGCACGATTGACCAAATCCGAAAGAGAATTTGCGAAATAAATATTTCTTAATAACAACTTTTTGCCTGAAGCTGAAGCAAACAAAAGTGGTTTAAGCTCAACCTTTAAAATAACAATTCTAATTTTTATACCATTTTTCCGACAAGCCTCGTCTAAAGCCAATAAAAATTTGGCGTTTGTTTCGAAATCTATTTGAGTGTTTTTTGGATAAATATTAATCGGAATACTTTTATTGATAATACCTTCATTATCAGTCTCTAATCCATAGCCATATGCATTGAACAAACTTAAAGGATCATATTGTTTGTCCTCCCTTTTAAAAACTAAAAGCAAATCCAGACTGGTTCCATTTTGATGGGTACGATGGTTAAAAACATAAGGCCCACCTTTACCTTTTGATCCTTCACCAACAATAAACAATATATTTGGGCAAGTTTTTTCACAAATTTTGTAGGTATCAATCAAAGTTTGCTTCACTTTATGATGAACGAAACAATTACCCTTTAAATAACTCATAAAATTAAAGTATTGATAATTACTTCCCATAAAAGGTAATCTCTTCCCATTAATTAACGATCCTTTACTCGATGTACCAATGCTTTTGCTTGGTTCGTTGTTGTCAAAAGCAACTAGTAGATTTGGATTGAACCATAAAATTACAATAGGAATGCATAACGAAGGCAATATCCATCTATAGAGTTTATTAGTCCAAAGAAAATTATGGGTACTTGTTACTATAATAATTAACAATAAATAGTATAAAAAAATTATAAAAATAAAATAGACGCTCTGAACAAAATTCTCTGAAAACATGTGATAGACCGGCCAACTTAGAGCTCGTATGAGAACTTGCGCCTTGATCGTTATGTCCTGTTTATTATAAATGACCGTTTTGATTATCAAAACATAAGGAATAACTTTTGTTAGCAACACAAACAGTAAAGTCAAAATGGCCGAGAGAACCAGTTTCCATCGAAAGTGATACATTTTCCCTCTAATTCTTATATCCTCTTTTGAATTATTTTGCGCCATTCTACAAAATTAGATAACAAAAATAGTTCATTTTTAGAATTAGACAATCAGACAATATGCATAATAATCTGGTTATAAATAAATTGAAAAGTTTATGAAAAACTTAAAGTGAATTAATAAAAAACCTCAATAACTTTGTGAAGTAACCTTAAAGTTGCAATATTTTGATTATGAATGAAAAAATCTGGCTTTCCTCTCCTCACATGGGGACTAACGAGCTTAAATATATCGAAGAGGCGTTTAAAACCAATTGGATAGCTCCATTGGGGCCACATGTTGATAATTTCGAAAAAGACATTTGTACGTATACTGGTACCAAACAAGCTGCTGCTTTAAGTTCAGGTACAGCAGCAATACATCTGGCACTCATACTTTTGGGAGTACAAAGTGAAGATGAGGTTATTTGTTCAACATTTACATTCTCCGCCTCAGCCAATCCCATTTTATATCAAGGAGCAATACCAGTTTTTGTTGATAGTGAGCCTGATACTTGGAACATGTCTCCTGATGCGTTGGAGCTGGCCATTACTTCAAGGATTAAATTAGGTAAAAAGCCAAAGGCCATTATTTTGGTTCACTTGTATGGCCAACCTGCAAAAATTAGGGAAATAATGGAAATAGCTGTTAAGTATGACATACCAGTTATTGAAGATGCAGCAGAGTCACTAGGGGCTACATATGACGGCAAAATGACTGGTACCTTCGGAAAATTAGGTGTATATTCATTTAATGGCAACAAAATTATTACTACCTCTGGCGGTGGTGCACTTGTATCTGACAACGAAGAACTTATTAAAAAAGCTCGATTTTTGGCCACCCAAGCCCGAGATCCAGCACCTCATTACCAACATTCACAAATTGGCTTTAACTATAGAATGAGTAATGTCCTTGCTGGAATAGGGCGAGGTCAAATGGAAGTACTTAGCGACAGAATTAAACAACGTCGTGCAAATTATGACTTGTACAAAAACGAGTTATCTACCATGGATGGGATTACATTTTTATCAGAATTTCGAAATACATTTTCCAATCGATGGCTCACTTGTATATTAGTTGACCCTAAAAAAGCCAATATTACTGCTGAAGAGATAAGAATTGGACTTGAAAAAGAGAATATTGAATCAAGACCACTTTGGAAACCAATGCATTTGCAACCAATTTTTGAAAACTTTCCATATTATGGTGACAATTTAAGTACAAAACTTTTTGAGCAAGGACTTTGTCTACCATCAGGCTCGAACCTCACTCCTACTGATTTAGAGCGAGTTATAAAAAATATAAAATCCTTGTACGTTATTAAAAATAAAAAGTTGTAATTATTGTGTAATTTTTTCTAAAATTAATTATATTTGTAATTCATTTTTATTAATCGATGGACAAAAAATAAAAAACAAACTTCTTATGAAATATTTATTTACTTTGGTTTTAGGTATTGGTTTTGTGACTTCTACTTTTGCCCAGTTTGAAGTTGGGGGTTACTTTACAGGACAAAAAACTAGTATAACCACTGGTGCGGAATCGACAAATCTACCAACTTACACAGCAGGCGGTGGGTTGTTAACTGCTTACAACTTCACCAACAACATAGCATTACTTTCAGGGTTAATTTATAATAGACACAGCCAGAAGTTTAAAACAGTGTATGATCCATCAGATGCAAATGGCTTTTATGAAGGTCGCAAAAGACTAGATTACCTTAAATTGCCTATAGCCTTGCGATTTTCTTATCCAGTAGGTGGAAAAGTAAATATATTTGGTTTCGCAGGACCACAACTCAATTTTTTATTAAAAAGTTCTGGTGCTGTGGAAGTTATACAAAAGGACGAGACTGGAAAAATTGTTTATTATGATTTACCACCTTCTGAAAACAAGTATTTTAAAACTTTCAATGTTGAGGCTACCGTAGGTGTAGGTGGTGAATTTATGTTGGTAGATAATCTTTATCTTAGTTCAATATTTAAAACAGACTTAGGATTGGGAGATGCTGAAAAAAAAGGAACCAGTTATAATGGTACAGATGGAAGTGATAAGCCAAAGGCATCAAATAGGACATTTTCACTAATGATTGGCATAGTATACCGCATACCTAATGCACATCATATTCTTGCACCCCATGGCCCTAGTAGGGGAACTAAAAGGAGATAAGCCTTGTAAAATTATAAATTCTGTGTTCATGTATAGAAGCGGCCTAGTTGCCGCTTTTTTATTTAATTTTTTGTAAACTCGTAAGTTTTATCTACATTTCATTTAAATATGACACAATGAAAAATAAGTGTATATTTCTTCTATCTTGTTTGCTAACTTTTAGTGCATGTAAAACCGCATCGAATAGTGCTCAATATCACCATGATAAAAAAATAAATAAGCATAATGAGAAAGAATTAAAAAAAAGACACGTTTATTAAATTATTACTATTCCCTATGACACTTTTTAATGAAATCCCATCGGTAGATTTGGCTAAATTTACACAAGGCACCGCCCAAAATAAATTTGAATTTGTAAGCGAACTAGGTCGTGCATTAGAAGAAATAGGGTTTGTGGCAGTTAAAAACCACGGCCTTAGCGATTCCCTTTCCAATAAGTTATACCAAGAAATAATTAATTTTTTTGAACTGCCTAGTGAAGTAAAATCAAAGTACGAGATAGAAGGACTTTTTGGGCAAAGGGGCTATACTGGAAAAGGAAAGGAGCACGCCAAAGGAAGCAATGTGGGCGATTTAAAAGAATTTTATCATATAGGGCAAGAAATAAGCGACTCAGAATTTGGCGGCAATATTTGGCCCGAAGAATTACCTGAATTTAAAAAAATCACGGTTGAAGCCTTTAAAATTCTTGAAGAGACTGGTATAAAATTACTTCAAGCTATAGCCTTGCACTTACAATTAGATGAACATTATTTTGACGATAAAGTAAGAGGTGGTGACAGCATACTTCGTCCAATACATTATTTTCCTATACTTAATCCAGACCAAGTACCAGAAGGAGCTGTTAGAGCAGGTGCCCATGGAGACATTAACTTTATAACCCTGCTTATGGGTGCAAGTGCAGAAGGTTTGGAAATTTTGCGCAAAGATGGTAAGTGGATTGGTGTGACCGCACTTCCTGACCAAATCGTAGTAAATGTAAGTGATATGCTTGCTAGACTAACAAACGATAAGCTCAGTTCTACCATACACCGAGTTGTAAATCCGTCAAAAGAAAAAATGGGGCTACCTCGTTATTCGATTCCATTTTTTATGCACCCTAAGGGTGAAACAAGTTTGGCTTGTTTGCCGTCTTGCGTTTCAGATGAAAATCCTAAAAAATATGAGGATATACTAGCTAAGGATTTTTTAAAACAACGCCTTGAAGAAATCGGATTAAAGAAATAACCAAAGAGGTTACAATAAACAAACTATTTAATTCGTTATTCCTTTTTGTGTAAAATTGTATAAAAGTATTGCGTTAATTTTCCTCATTGTTTTAACTGAGTCTAGCGCTCAAGTAAAAGAATATGTTAATTTAGTTCGAAATGGTGATTTTGAAGATGGGTTCTCACATTTCACAAGTGACTATATCTACAAAAATGACAAACTAGCATCTGGA
This sequence comes from Cytophagaceae bacterium, assembly GCA_027488865.1. GTDB lineage: Bacteria > Bacteroidota > Bacteroidia > Cytophagales > UBA9547 > JAIYAU01. Next base: position 49,286 of record JAIYAU010000015.1, on the reverse strand, counting down.
GAAATTACCGTTACCTCTAAAGCATATCAAGTTAATTCTGACTGTAAAAATCCAAAAAATGGAGACCATACATCTGGTCAAGGTAAATTTCTACTTGTTAATGCCGATGGCTACGCTGATCAAAAAATTTGGTGCACTACAGTAGAGGTAGTACCCAACTCGGAATACAATTTTTCGGCTTATTTTTGCAATCTATTTGAACATGTAAACTCTAATAAGGGATTTATTATTAATGGGTTAGACCTAGCCCAGGCAAATTCAAGGCCTTGTAAAATTCAAATGTACGTTAATAAAACTTCCCTTGGTGAGCCAGAAACCGATATTTATCATCTATTTGATTGGGTCAAAATCAATCGAACTTGGTACTCTGACACCTTAAAGGGTAAAATAAAAATTTGGATTCAAAATGTAAACTATGATATCTATGGCAACGACTTAGCCCTAGACGATATTGAGTTTTTCTATACTAGAACTATGCCCAAGGGCTATAAACCACCCTTAAAAAATACAGTTATGATTCTTCCCAACGGTGGTTTAATAGTAGATAATACCCTAAAGTTTGTAAAAGGAAGAAAATCTACCAAGTTTAACGAAATTGCTTTAGGAGATTCAATTGCTCCTGGGGTCTATTCATTATATAAAAAATCTACTCCCAAGGATAAACAAATTAAAGATTCAATAAAAATAGGTTTAAGAATTACACTGTCCAAAGTAACATTTGAGCAAGGAAATGCTTTGCTTAGAGAAAATACTAAAACTGAACTAGATAAACTAACTATTTGGCTTAAAGAAAACCAAAATGTAAAGATTAGGCTAGAAGGCCATACAGATAACCAAGGAGATCCATATCTTAATCTAGCACTTTCTGAGGAACGTGTAAAAAACGTAAAAGATTACCTTGTGCTTAAGGGGATTGATGGCACTCGAATTACTTTTAAAGGATACGGAGGCACAAGACCCATAGCCAATAATTCGGCAGAAGAAACAAGAAAACTCAATAGACGAGTTGAATTTGAAATAGTAGAATAAACTTATTTCTGCAAATATTGTCTTAAGAACTAGAAAGACTTTTTATACTGTTTATTCTGACGATTCTTTCCATTTATTGTAAATATCTGGTCGTCTTACCTTTGTGCGTTCGATAGATTGTTCCAAACGCCATTGTTCTATATTTAATTCATGCCCTGATAATAAAACAGCGGGTACTTCCATCTCCTCCCAAATAGAAGGTCTAGTGTATACTGGTGGCGCAAGTAAATTATCTTGAAAAGAATCGGTAAGTGCGGAGGTCTCATCGGAAAGAACCCCAGGAATGAGTCTAATTAAAGAATCGCATAAAACTGCTGCTGCCAGTTCACCTCCTGATAAAACATAATCGCCAATACTAATTTCATGCGTAATAAATTTCTGTCTTACCCTTTCATCAACCCCTTTATAATGACCACATAACACGATTATATTTTGAAATAATGAAAGGGAATTGGCCATGGATTGATTTAAAGTAGCACCATCTGGGGTCATGTAAATTATTGCATCATAATTAATTGATGTTTGCAAATGTCTTATACAATTTGCGATGGGTTCAATTGCCATGACCATCCCAGCACCGCCCCCAAAACTATAGTCATCAATAGATTTCTGCTTATGATTAGAAAAATCCCTTAAATCATGCACATGAATTTCTACCAAACCTTTTTGAATAGCTCGCTTTAATATTGAATGTCCAAAGGGACTGTCAAACAACGCTGGAACACAAGAAATTATATCTATTCGCATATTTTAGCAATTCGCTACTTCCATTTTAATGTATTAAGTGCTTGAATTACGTCGATTTTGATGTATTCTATTACTGGAGCCAAGGAGTCGTTCCTGGTGGCGGTGTTAAAATATAAAGCTCCCCTTAAAAAGTGCTTGGAAGTATCTGTAGCATAAAACTGAAATTGACTTGGCACATCACCAGATAATTCATAAACAAAAAAGGTTTTACCTTCTGGACTTTTTACTTGCATCTCCTCTATCGAATATGCCTTCACCTGATGTTTATTTGCCAATTTAATAGCATCGTCAACCATTTCAGCATAGCGCAATTTATTGTTATTGAGGTCTTTATAAGTCAATTGTATAGTAGCACCAAAATCTTTGTAATTTATATTAATCCAATGTGGTTCGTATAAACCTGAAGTATCGTCTTCAATAGTGGCATGCACCGAACAGTCAAACTCATATGGGTGATTAGATTTAAGCTTTTTATACTGATGTTCAGGCAATTCAATTTGGTGATATCCCCTCATTTTAGGAACATATTCCTTTTCCTTACAGCTCGTAAAACAAAATAAATATACTATAAGCAGCGAACTTATTACAAAGTCAATTTTCATGTTGCAAATGTACAATTTGACTATCTCTAATGCGAATTTTGAACTTAATAAAATTAATTTCTACAAAGTTTAGAATGCCAAATTGTCTGTTTAATGATCAGTTAAACATGTGTTTATTGGTACTTAACTACATAATTACATTCCTTTAATTTTTATTAGTTACATTTGTATTTAAAAATATTTAATAATTGTTAATACAGTAGGGATACTGCATACTATGTTTAGAGACAACAAAACGGGAGGTGGAAGACGCGGCCGCAAAACCACAAGTAAAACTTCAAATAGTACTAAAGGCTTTGAAAAGAAAAAGTCGTTTGGTGAAGATAAGGGAGGATTTAAAAGAAAAACTACTGAAGGGAACAATTCATTCGGTAAAAAACCTTCAAAAGGTGGATTTAAAAAATTTACACCAGAAGGATCAACCATTGATAAAAATGATAGAAAAAAACCTTTTGGAAATACAAAAGTAAGAGAAAAAAGAACGGAATTTAGTTTTGATGAAACTGGAGCTGGTGCCAATAAAAAGAATGATCGTGATGTAAATAAAAAGTTTGATAGTACCGTAAAAGGAGTTCGTACAAAAGGATTAGATAAAAAAGGTGTTGATAAACGTGTGCGTTCTTTTGGAGAGGGAGAAAAATATGTAAGAAAAACTTTAGCAGAAAAACAAAAAGAGAAAAAGGAGTTTATTAAGAAAAAATTTGAGAAAAAAAGCGAAACCCACGATGACAAAATCGAAACTCCTTCTTATGACGAGTTAAAAACGCCCAAAAAAGCAACAAGAAGTCATGTTGAAAAGAAAGATGGAATTAGGCTTAACAGGTTTATTGCAAACAGTGGAGTTTGCTCTCGTAGAGATGCTGATTTGCTTATCCTAGCTGGAGAAATAAAAGTAAACGGTGCACCAGTCACTGAAATGGGATATATTGTTCAACCCACTGATGTAGTCAAATATGGCAATCGCACGCTAAAAAGAGAGAAACTAGTATACGTTTTATTAAATAAACCAAAAGACTTTATAACCACCACAAACGATCCTGATGAACGCCGCACAGTAATGGATCTAGTAGCTAGTGCCGCTAAAGAACGTTTATATCCTGTAGGTAGGTTAGACAGAAACACAACTGGTTTATTAATTTTGACAAATGACGGTGAATTAGCTGAAAAATTGGCACATCCTTCAAATAAGGTAAGAAAAATATACGAAGTAGTATTGGATAAACCACTAAGCGAGGATGATTATGATCGTATTTTAAAAGGAGTATATTTAGAAGATGGGAATGCTAAGGTTGATGAACTTGCAATTATTTCTCCTGATAGACAAACTGTAGGGATAGAATTACACATTGGGAGAAATAGAATTGTGAGAAGGATATTTGAATATTTAGGCTACCAAGTAGAACGCCTAGATCGAGTGATGTATGCCCATCTAACCAAAAAAGACCTTCCAAGAGGGCATTGGCGCTACCTCACCGAGAAAGAAGTAGTATCGCTTAAATTTATGAACAGAAAGGGTTAAATTAATTTAAAGTAGGGCTTGTGATATACCTCACAAGCCCATTATATTTAACCAACCCATGCCTTAACTTGATCTGCTGTAGGTGCAGCTATTTCTAGCTTAAGCTTTTTGCGAAGTCCACAAATATCGTTAAACAACTTATTCGGATTGGCGCTTGCCAGCTGATCCACAGTGTTTATACCACTTTTTTGGAGTAAAGGCACATATTCTGCAGGAATTCCACGTTCGATAAATGCCGATTGGTCAAAAGCTATTTTCTTTTCGGGACGCATTTGTGGAAAAAACAAAACGTCTTGAATTGATGAAGAATTAGTCATAACCATGGTAAGTCGATCTATACCAATACCGAGGCCAGCTGTGGGTGGCATTCCGTATTCTAAAGCACGGAGAAAGTCCTCATCAAGAATCATGGCCTCGTCATCCCCTCTTTTGCCAAGTTCTAATTGACCCTCAAATCTTTGACGTTGGTCAATTGGATCATTTAATTCTGAAAAAGAATTGCAAATTTCTTTTCCATTACAAATAGCCTCAAAACGTTCAACCAATCCCTCCTTGGTACGGTGTTTTTTGGCCAAAGGAGACATTTCTACGGGATAATCTGTTATAAATGTAGGCTGAATCATAAAAGGCTCACACTTAGCGCCAAACATTTCATCAATAATTTTACCTTTTGCCATGCTCTGCTCCAGACTAACCCCCATTTCCAAGGCAGCTTTTCTTAGTTGGCTTTCGTCCATTTCAGAAATATCAATTCCTGTATATTCCTTAATAGCCTCAAACATGGTATAGCGTTTCCAAGGTCGTTGAAAATTTATAAGATTTTCCCCTACTTGAATTTCAGTTTTACCATGCAGTTTGATAGCAATTTTCTCTATAAGCTCTTCTACCAAATCCATCATCCAATAATAATCTTTATAGGCGACGTATAACTCAATTTGAGTAAATTCAGGGTTGTGAAAACGAGACATACCTTCGTTTCTAAAATCCTTTGAAAACTCATACACACCATCAAAACCACCTACTATCAATCGTTTGAGATAAAGCTCATTGGCAATACGTAAGTACAAAGGCATGTCAAGCGTATTGTGATGTGTTTTAAATGGTCGGGCGGCTGCTCCACCATAAATTGGCTGCAATATTGGTGTTTCTACCTCCAAATATCCTCGTTCATTTAGATACTCCCGCATGGTATTAACTAGCTGAGTTCTCTTTTTAAATACTTCCCTAGTTTCTGGATTTACTACTAAATCGGCATATCTTTGACGATATTTAAATTCATTGTCGCTCACCGCATCATGAACCACCTCATTACCAGCTTCGTCAACTTCCCTTTTCACAATAGGCAGTGGTTTTAAGGATTTAGTTAGCAGTTTCAACTCAGTTGTATGAATTGAAATTTCACCAGTTTGAGTGGTAAATACAAAACCCTTAACACCAATGATATCTCCGATATCTAACATCTTTTTAAAGAAGACATTGTAGAAATCTTTGTTTTCATCTGGACAAAGGTCGTCCCTACGTACATAAATTTGTATACGACCAGTTTCATCTTGCAATTCAGCAAATGACGCACTTCCCATGATTCTGAAGTTCATGATGCGACCTGCTATTGAAACATTCTTATATTCTATTTTATTGTTGCCATAATTTTTGTGTATTTCAGAGGTACTTACATTTACCTCAAATATCTCCGAAGGATAAGGATTAATACCCATTTTGGTCAATTCTTCCCTTTTTTCTCTTCTTTTAATTTCTTGTTCACTTAATTGTAACATGCTGTATTTTATAATAATGGGGACGTAAAACTACGCCAATCGTATTTGAATCACAAATGATAAATTAATAGTTTATTCAAATGTTTAAAACAAGGTTTTTTAAATAAAGATTTGATTGTTCTCTTTTTACCTTACCAATGTTATCCTAAACTAAAGTTTCATATCGTCTTCATCTGGAGGCATTACAAAAAATCGTTGTGTATTCGCGATGTTAAAGAATGCTTTTATTTTATTTTTTAAATTTACTTGGGCCAATACATTAGTAGTCAAAGCATTAAAATATTTTTGTATATTTATTAAGTCATCTTCTTGAAGAACATAATTTCCATACTTTAATTTCAAGTAGGTAACCATAAAGTCACCAAAATTGATATTAAATCGGGGATCTACTATGTTTTGTGCATAAGCTAAAGGAGTGTTTTTACCTCTTGGCGCACCCATTTGATTAAATAAATATAAGGAATATCTATAAATGAAATATATGCGTCTATTTTGGTTTTTGGTCCATTTAGCCCTTAAGTAATAATAAAGAAATAATGCAAATGGTGCCAAAACAATAGTTAAAACTGCTATGATTGACAAAGTAATAAGTAAAATTGAGATGTATTTGGCCCAATTTATATCAAGCTTAGTTTTTTCTTCCTTTTTCTTAGGTTTGGGGGTTTCTGGCTTATTTTGAATAAATACTTCATCAATCGACAAAGGTGATGGAAGTCTATCCACAAATGTTTTACAGGATTCATTTTGCTGAGGAGCAAGGTATTTTCTTAAATTTTCATTGTAAGAAACACCAGTTATTAGATCACCAACGACCAAATCACTAAAAGTTTTAGCAAGTTTTTCTCTTTTAAATTTTGCCTTTTTTACATCAAATTTAATATTGGCTTTAACTTTCCATGTATAATCTTTGTTTTTAAACATGGTTTTGTTCATTACAATTTCTACCACTTTGAGAGCAGTATCTATACTAACAACCTGACCTGAACCTGCAAACCATGGCTTAGGAGGAAACATTGGTGGCGTTCCATCTGCCATAGGAGCCTGTCTTCCAGGTACTTCTTCTTCTCCCACAGTTGTGTCAAAATCTAACCATCCTAAACCTGGAAAATAAACTTGTGTCCAAGCATGGGCTTGCTTGCCATAAAACCAGTACCATCCTTTGTTTTTGCTACTTCTATCTTCTGTAAGAAAACCTGCCGTCATTCTAGCAGGAATACCTAAGCTCCTGAGCATGAATACGGTAGCGCCAGCATAGTAAGTACAATAACCCTTTTTATTATAAAATAAAAAGTATCTTAACATAGAAGAAGAAGGTATATTGGGATCAGTTGGTTTACCAGGAGTGAGTGTATATTTAAAAAGAGGCTTGCCATTTGCATCTTTTGAGAAGAAATAATCTTTAATTTTTAAAACTTTGTCTATTGGTGTTTTAGCATTTTTGGTGATTTGCTGAGCCAAATATTTAATTGAATCATACAACGGACCCTTGGGCATACTGGTATAGTAATCCGTAAATGAACAATCTACCGATTCATAGTCTTTAACCTGCCTTAAGATTGTATTTCTGATTGATTGAAAAGCCTTTATTTGTTCGTTGTCGCCAGCATTGTAAACAAAATAGGCACTGTTTAATTCAGACACATATGATTTAGCTTTATAGGCAAATAAATATTTTTCCTTAAAATCAGGATCTACCGTAATCGGCTGACAAGCAAATGCGGTACCAGGAGCTGTGAAGCCATTTGGTGGTAATTTTACACTATATACCTCACTTTCAACTACTTTTCTTAATTTGTAACCATTGGAAAATTTTAAAATAGAACTATCAGTTAATGATATAAACAATGGTATTTTAGTGGGATCTGGATTAAACTCGTCGTCATAAGGTGCTTCTGGATCTCTAGAGAATTTTTCTTTTACTTCATCATATTTTGAAAAATGATACATTACATAGTACAGGGGGTTAGGAAGTGGATCTCCAGCTTCTACTGTTCCAGGGAAAAAATTATCTAAATAAGTGACGAACATAACATCCTCAGGCTGCTGTTTGGCCTTAGATTTCAATTCACTGTACTCGTTCATTTCTAGTTCATTATTCCCATTTCTTCTTAGTAAACTCTCTTCATCCTCTTTATTCGTTCCATTACTTTTTGTCTGTGTAATTTCTTGATCTATGGCTTTAAGTTGTTTTGAAACTAATCCAACAGCTAACCAATACAATGCAAAAACCAATGAAATGAATATTACAAATCTGATGGAGAGATCCAAAAATTGCTTTCTGGTGACAGTTTGAACATTTTCCAATGTTTCTTTTATGAATATGCAATAGAACGCATAAAGAACAATTGGGAAAAACATCCACACGATTTCGTTTGTGTTTATGTCCTTAGTTCCAGATAAATTGATGATCCCACCTGCTATAAAAACAACAGACAAGATTTGAGGAAAAAAACGATAAGCCGCTAATCCATAGCCGATTAACCAAGAAAGCAATATCAATATTAAAATATACCCTATCCTAATGGTAGCAAAGAAGGAATCAAACTCTCCTGGATAGTAATTTTCAACACCTTTATAAATAGTAAATAAGCCAAAGACAAGTGGCAAGAAACTTACCCAAAATCTTAATCTATAAAAATACAAACTAAATGAAATAAACAAAGAGGATGCAATAATGAGGGTATCAACCAAAACATCCTTTTGCAAAAAAATAAAACTACCAGATAATTTTGCAAATACCGGTAACATCACTAGTAAAGTTGGTAATAGCAAAAAAACTAGATAAACTAACAGACGAGGCAAAGTTGGTTTGATGCTTAACTTCATAGTTCTTATAATTGAGACACTATTTCAATGATTATTTTATCAACGTTCTTTGTTAAAAGTTTTATATGCAAGTGGAATATCATGGGGTTGTTTAACTACCAGATGGTTATTCCAATCTAAATGTCCTTTAGCCCAAGCATATGCCAACCCTATGGCAAGCACGATAACAAAAATAGTTAGTTCTACTAATGCCCAGACCGTCCAGCTTGGGTTAAGGTCCTTGTTCATAAATACCTCCGCCCACGGGAACAATAATAATATTTCAACATCAAAAAGCAGAAATATTATAGCTAAAATGTAATAACGCATATTAAAAGTTCCAAAACCTATAGCTCCTATTGCTTCTTCGCCACACTCATAGGTACTTAATTTTTCAATATTCGGTTTTTGTTTCCTTATCAAGGATGAAATAAAAAACATGAAGATTAAAAATAAAATCGCCACCACCCCGAATAATACTATTATGCCGAATTGACTAATCATTTAAAATAAATTCAATAAGTTTTTTAGTTGAAAAACAACGTAACATGCCAATAACCCCCACACTAACCCGCTAATGAACATATAAACAATAACCTTTAAAGGTGGTTCACCAAAACCAATGGCTATTAACGTACCACCAATAGGAGTCAACAAGGGAGGAGTTAAAAAAGCAATACCTAATAAGCCAAATTTAGACCAAATTGTTACGATTCTTCTACTAGAGGGCGTAAAAACCTTGGATGATTTTTTTTTAAATCGACCCAAAAAAGATTTTAAAAGACTACCCAAAAAAGATAACGACACAACGGTAGTCATCATTCCAGCCAAGCAGGTAAAAAAAGTTGGCCAAAATCCCAACTTCAAAGTCAATCCTAAGGGAGGGCCAAATAAAAACTTGGCCATACTTATCAAAAATACTGGTATTACTTTTAAAAATTCTTCCATTCTAACGACCTCAAAGCCAGTTTAATTGTAATTTTAAATCCTATATAAACTACCCAAATAGTTCAGTAAATTCTAATAGAAACTACCTCAAGGCCAATTTTACAACTTGTTCATAAACATCTCCCCAATTTTTCCACACTTTATGCCCACCCAAAGATTCATTATGAAAAAGAACACAAAATTCTCCTCCCAATGATTTAACCTCATCTATCATTGGTTTTAATTGATAAACAACTTCCGTGGATCTTACCTTTAAATAATATTTGAATGTAGAATCCATAGCGGCAAAAGAATGTACTTTTAAATTGGTTTTTTCTTCTTGTTCTAAGTCATAAAAGTAAAATGGGGTACAAATACTTGCCCTAAAACCAATTTGGGAAGAATATCCCATCGTGTAATCTGATGTTATTCCTGCCTTTATTAAAGAACGGTACGTTTGAGGAAAACTTAATCTTAGGTAATGATTCCTTGAAATAGAAATCGAAGTTTTGGTGATTCCTTCAATACGTTTTTTCTCCATATCTATTTTTTTAAATCCAAAATTAGCTGCATATGAAGGATGTACCCCAATTTGAGCGTTTTCTGCAATTTTTCTTATTAATTGAGCATATTTTTTATTTCGATAAGACAAGCCATTGTCATTTAAAAAATAATTACCAACTAGAAAAAAATAAATTGGCTTAAGCTTATAATGATGCTGAATTTCAAATTGCTTTTCATAAGTATCAAACGGATCCCTAATCAATCCTGAATAAACTTTTAATCTAAATAAAAAACTCTTAAACCTAAATTTGAACAAACATCCAACTGTTGTTAAAAATTGACGCAGAAATCCTTTATTTAAATAAGCGTAAGCTTGGTCAATGTCAAAAGTAGGAATAAACGAATACTTTTGAACAGGAAATTCATACGAAGGATATTGCTCTAATACAATTTTCTTAACCTCGTTGGCATATTTATTTACCAAAGGTGTTTGTAAAAAATTACGCTGAAAAGCCAAGCTACTTTCAGCTTTAAACCTTTTGTGTCTATCCTTAACACTTGGCAAATATTCCTCATACCTAGTAACCAAGTAAAATGAAGCTGCAAACGGGTCAAAGTTTAAAACACCATGATTCACTAGAAAAAATCCCTTATAAGTATCATGGTTTACATAATCAAGTGTTTGTTTCCTAATTTCATTTTCAAAAAGAATATCAGCGGCCCCAAATACGATAGAATCTTTGTCTTTTTGTGGAACCGAAGTATAAGTTAACTTAGGTCCATGATGATATTCAAATAATTTTCTATCTGAGGTAATTTCTAATTCCACCTTTAAAATGTCGTTAAAAACCAATTCAAACGCATATTTGAGCCTGTTTGTTACTTTATCAGAATAAACTAAAATCATAAATGAACTAATATTAAATACAAATTTAAAAAGTTAGTAGAAACTATTTAAAATTCTTTTCGTTGTAAGCCATATATTTATTTTTTATGACTCATTTTTCAGACGAAGAAATCGTCACCCTTAATGCACTAGAAAACAAACTTCTTAGTACAATCAAATATCATTATTGGGTAAATAACACCCAAGCCAATAACCCATACCAAACTTTGGATTATATTGAATTTCAATTTATTGATGGATCGGTTTTGTTTTTGTCGGGCAAGACCAAAAATGGAATTAGCATTGAAAAACCAGATATTGAGGAGGAAAGAAGATCAGTAAAATCAAAATTTGGCAACAATATAAACGTTATAAGTTTAGACATGTCTCATGAAATACTATGGCAGCCTACCTTATCTCATCATTTAGAATATGTTGCGTTAAGAAAAGGCCAAGAGCATCATTACCTTAATGACGCCGTACTTATGAATTTTGGTGAATATGAAATATTAATTTATCATGATGAGGATGGCTTATTGGTAGAAGAAATGCTTGATTTAGAAGAAGATGAGGATGATGAATAATTTTTTACAAAAAAAATACATATTTTTTCTAAAAAGCATTGCAAATAAAAATTGACCTATTATCTTTGCAGTCCCAAAACAATAAGCGAAAGTAGCTCAGTTGGTAGAGCACGACCTTGCCAAGGTCGGGGTCGCGAGTTCGAGTCTCGTCTTTCGCTCATCTAAGGAAGTTTAGTGTTTAGATCTGAAGTAGACATAGCTTATTTCAACTTTCTGAATTCTAAACTTTTTTTAATTTAATGGTTCTTCTTTTTAATGAAGAATTAAATTGCCGGGATGGTGGAATTGGTAGACACGCAAGACTTAAAATCTTGTGTCCGATTAGGACGTGCGGGTTCAAGTCCCGCTCCTGGTACTTATTAAGCTTTCCAATAGATGGAAAGCTTTTTTTGTCATTTAGAGGTTGGTTTTTGAACAAATCATAATTTGATAGATTTAAAAGCCTTTAAGCCAATAGCCTAAAAAAAATGAAAGAATTTTACCACGATTTCAGGCTCGGCATCCTTGGTGGTGGGCAGCTTGGCCGTATGCTTATACAGTCTTGTGTCGACTTTAACATTCACACCAGTGTGCTTGATAGTGATAGTGCCTCCCCATGTAAAGAATTTGCTTCGGTTTTTGTAGTTGGCAATCCTAACAGTTTCGACGATGTTTATCAATTTGGCAAAGAGCTCGATATGATAACTATTGAGGTTGAAAATGTCAATGTAGATGCATTAGAAAAGCTTCAATCAGAGGGTAAAACTATCCATCCACAGCCATCGGTAATACGATTAATTCAGGATAAACGAACACAAAAACAATTTTATAAAGACAATCAAATTCCAACCGCTGATTTTGTTTTAATATCCACTAAAGAGGACATAAAACATTATCCACATTTACTACCTGGCGTACAAAAACTAGGAAGATCTGGTTATGATGGCAAAGGAGTACAAAAAATAAAATCTATCCAAGATATAGATAAAGCCTTTGATTCGTCTAGCCTTCTTGAAAAGCTGATAGATTTTGACAAGGAAATTTCAATTATTTGCGCAAGAAATACAAATGGTCAAATATCTGTATTCCCGCCTGTGGAACTAGTTTTTCACCCGGAGCAAAATTTGGTTGAATATCTATTTGCTCCCGCAGAAATAAGTGCCTCAATAATAGAACAGGCCAATGAAATTGCGGTGAAGCTAGTTGAAAAACTTGGGATAATAGGACTTTTGGCAGTAGAAATGTTTGTAACCAAAGATGGTCAAGTATTAGTAAACGAAATTGCTCCAAGACCACATAATAGTGGCCATCATACAATAAAGGCAAACTATACGTCACAATTTGAACAACATCTAAGGGCCATTCTTAACCTACCTTTGGGCTCAACCAATACCAAAATGCCATCTGCTATGGTAAATATATTGGGTGAAGATTCCTACAGTGGAATAGCAAAATATTTAGGAATAGACAAGATACTGGCTGTTGAAGGTGTTTATATTCACCTATATGGAAAAAAGTTTACCAAACCATTTAGAAAAATGGGTCACATTACCATTATAGATGCTGATGTTGAGAAGTTAAAAGAGAAAGTAAAACTGGTAAAATCAACCATAAAGGTTATAGCATGAAAAGCGCACAAGTAGCCATTATTATGGGTAGCGATTCGGATCTACCAATTATGTCTGAAGCTGCTAAAGTACTTGATGCCCTGCAAGTGGCTTATGCTATCACAGTAATATCGGCTCATAGAACTCCCGAGAGAATGTTTGATTTTGCAAAAAGCGCAATTTCAAATGGTTTTAAAGTTATAATAGCTGGGGCTGGTGGAGCAGCACACTTGCCTGGGATGGTTGCATCACTCACGACTTTACCTGTAATTGGTGTACCAATAAAATCATCAAATTCGCTTGATGGATGGGACTCTATACTCTCCATCCTACAAATGCCCAATGGTGTACCTGTGGCGACGGTGGCTTTAAACGGAAGTAAAAATGCTGGCATTCTTGCTGCACAGATTATAGCTATCTCAGATGAGAAAATAGCCAAAAATTTAATAGGCTTTAAGGAAGAAATGAAGCTAAAGGTAGAAGAAGCTGTACATAAACTTTCTGCCAACTCTTAGCATTAATTTTAAATGACTGATCCCCATATAGAAAAACGATGGCACTCAGTTCAAGAGTTTATTCAAAAAAACTTTGGTAAGGTACCAGACCTTAACGGAATACTTTTTATTATAGGTGTACAAGAATTAGGCAAAGGATTTCAATACTTTACTAAGGAACAAAAGCAGGATTTAATGCATGTTGGAATTTGCCGAATTTTAAGTAAATCAGGATATTACCAATATGATGGTACGGATCAAGAAGGCTGGCCTCATTATAAGCTTTTAAAGGAATTACCAAGTTTTAATTTACTTGAACAAGAAAATTTGCTTAAAATTCATGTAATAGAATATTTTGAAGAAATTTTTTAATATTTGTAGTTAATATTTTAAACATAATGTCAAATCAAGAATTAATTTTAGCCGAGTTAAATACCGCAGCTGACGTAATAAACAAGTTTTTAAATGATCCTAACCATATCATTCAAATAGAACAAGCGGCATTGTCTATAATAAATGCTATTAAAAATGGAGGAAAGGTTATCTCCTGTGGCAATGGTGGCTCAAGCTGCGATGCAATGCATTTTGCAGAAGAACTAACTGGAAAATATCGTGAAGATAGAAAAGCGATTCCTGCAATTTCTATCTCCGATCCAAGCCATATCACCTGTGTTGGTAATGATTACGGTTACGATTTTATTTTTTCAAGATACTTAGAAGCGCTTGGTAATAAAGGAGATGTGTTACTAGGCATTACGACCAGCGGTAACTCAACCAATGTAATCAATGCGGCTAAAACTGCCAAAGCCAAAGGTATGACTGTAATCGGCCTAACTGGTAAAGATGGGGGGAAACTTGCTCCATTTTGTGATGTAGAAATAAGAGTACCTTACTTTGGCTTCGCTGATAGAATTCAAGAAGTTCACATAAAGGTAATACACATTTTGATGCTTCTTATTGAAAAAGGGGTGGCTTAGACCATTTATGTCGATTTGGATTATGGCAATTGGTAATGCTATATTTTGTAACCTTTGTAATTAACAAAATAAAGAACCTAAAGCAATCGATGGAAAAAATTAATTCAGATAAGACTGTACTAAGCCCTGAAAATATAACATGAAGATACCTATTCTTTGTAATTGGTAATGTTTACGAACAAGTAATTCAGATTTTAGAAACAAAGATCCCATAATTTGTACAGGCTAATATAGAAATATAATCATATTATGTATCTTCAAATACACAGAACTTCATTTTTTGTGTATATAGAAATATACGAAAAAATGCTAAAAACTCCTCCACCTCCATTCTTTAGGCTTATAAGATATCATCAAATAGCCCCACATTGGGATTTTATTGGCATTACTTACTTTTCTTAATTGCTCCATGCTTTTATCTGCAAAATAAAAATCGTAACTTAAATTGATATGGAATCTATTATTAGGTTTATAATTTATCGTAAAATCGGTTTCTAAGCCTAAATAATTATTTGATAATGAATTAGCAAAACCATTTAATTGGTGTTGTGAATAAAACAAATGGGCATCAAGTCGCAAGGATATTTTCTTGCTTATTTTTTGCAATACTAACAAATAAGGATTGATTAAACCTCTTCCATTTACATCGTTGGGGAACTTTGTGAACAGGTTCATATTTCCATTAAATCGCCATACTACACCATAAAGTGGCACAAAAGCATGGGTAACATCTCCTGTGTAATTAGCACTTTGCCCACTTAAAAATTCAGTGCCTAAACGGATATTCGTTGAGTTGAGATTGTGAGTAATTTCAGGCTGAAAGTAGAACGATTTTACCTTTTGTCCACTAGAAATTTGCCCTGATTGGTAGTATCCTGACAGTGTAAATAGCCATCTAGTATTTACGAAATCTAGCCTTCCGCCGTTGGTTTGGCGAGAAATTAAAACATTGGTATTGTTGGTTTGTTCGAACACATCACATGCGTTAATGGTTGAAATTGCAAAACCATTAGCAAATTTATACTTCAAAAAGTGCACAAAAAGGTATTTATAATTAATGCCATTCATTGGTGAATAGGCTGGATCATAAGGAGTTGAAAAATTACGCGTGGTGGCTAAAAGTAAATCGGTGTTTAAATTATTTTTAGTAACGACAAATCGAATTCCTTCGTGCGTTCTCCCTTGTTGAGCCCATGGCGCAGAAGAAAATATTCGACCATTATCCAAGGTAATCGCCTGTCTACCAACTCTTACTGAAAAGTATTTCGAAAAAATGGGTTCCAAATACAATTCATACGCATTGATACTTCCAATTGTAGAAATTTTATTGTTTTTATTCCACAAATGAATTTCTTGGAAACTACCTACTACATTAAAAAACTTGCTTTTATAATTGATCCCCAATCTATTACGCTGACTTATATAAAATTCAGATTCTGAAATATCAGTTGAAGCTAACCTATAATTTTCTCTAACTTCAGCCCGTGGTCTTATTTCTAAATCTATTATTAATTCCCTTTTAGGAATGGAATCTTGCGCATTTTGAGCAAAAAGTGGTTTTAGGATTACAAAAAAGAACAATATAATTCCAACAATATTTTTCAAGAATATTATCAACGTACCAATTTTAGCCATTCTCCAAATTTAAAATAAATTGCAATTTAGGGTATTTTAGATTGAAAAATTACCTATACAAGTTAAAAGTAATTCAATGATAACTAAAAGTGATTATTAAATAAACTATTGCAGTTAACAAAATTGGGCAAGTGCAGCTTACAAAAAACTTAACAAGTATTAACTCCAATAAAAACCTTAACTGGGTAACATTAATATCCAATTTTTACTATGGCTAGGTACTAAACTATATCGGCCATTTTATTTTCTATAGACCTAAAAACCATTATACTCACTATAAAAAGTAGTATACCACTAGTAAAGGATAAATAACAATAGTTACTAAACAACTCTCCCCCAAAAAGTGACCATCTAAACGCATCAATCGTGCCGGCTAAGGGATTTAAATAATATAAAAATTTAAAATCAGAAGTAATAAAACTGGCTGGATAGGCCACTGGCGTAATGTAGAGGCCAAATTGCACAATAAACGGAATAATATATTGGACATCCCTAAATCGAACAGATAAAGAACTGAAAAGAATTCCAGCACCCAATGAAGAAATAACGTTGATAAAAACAAATAATGGCAAAAAGACCATTTGCCCCTGTAACGGTGTCTGATAATAAATAAAAAGACAGATTAGCATAAAAAATGATATTCCAAAATCTATAATCCCGACCATAGCTTTTGATATTGGTATAATTAATCGAGGAAAGTAAATTTTACTTATCATGGCTTGTGATGAGATAATTGAACTTCCTGATTGATTAAGAACATAGCCAAAATAAGTCCAAAGTGTCATACCAGCCATTGCAAACAAAGGATAGGGGACATTTTGTGTGTCCACTTTAAGTGCATTTTTAAAAACAATCACCAATACGACCAATGTGGTAAATGGCTGCAAAAATGCCCATGCAAACCCTAAAAAGGTTTGAGCATATCTAACCTTGAAATCTCTTAAGGCAAGGGTAAAGAACAGGTCTTTATATCTGACTATTTCCCTAAAATCAACTAAAAAGGGTTTATTATGTGCGTCAATTACAATTTTTGTCATATTTAATTTTTATTTTCTATGCTTTTAACATAGCTATAATAAACTTCACGTAACCCTTCCTCTAATGGAATGGAAGGTTGCCATCCCATTTTTGCCAATTTAGAATTATTCATCAGCTTTCGAGGTGTACCATCTGGCTTGGTTGTATCAAAACGAAGATCGCCTGAGTAGTCTACGATTTTTTTGATTAAAAGAGCAAGCTCAAAAATAGATATTTCTTGCCCAGAACCTAAATTAATAAATTCTATTTCTTCGTATTTATTCATAATCAGTAAACAAGCACTCGCCAAGTCATCTACATGGAGAAATTCACGTAGCGGTAATCCAGTACCCCAAATCTCCACAAAGTCACTATTTTGAACCTTGGCTTTATGAAATTTGCCAATTAAAGCAGGAATTACGTGGGAATTTTCTAGATGGTAATTGTCGTTTGGTCCATATAAATTAGTGGGCATAGCAGAGATAAAATTACACCCATGTTGTTTATTATAATTTTCACACAATTTAATACCTGCAATTTTGGCTATGGCGTAAGGTTCATTGGTTGGCTCGAGTACTCCGGTGAGCAAATCTTCTTCACTAAGTGGTTGGGGAGCAAATTTAGGATAAATACAAGAAGAACCTAAAAACAAAAGCTTTTTTACATTGTGCAAATGGCTTTGATGAATAACATTGCTTTGGATCATCAGATTGTCATATAAAAAATCAGCGCGATAGATGTTATTAGCATGAATGCCTCCTACCTTGGCAGCGGCTAGAAATACGTATTCGGGGCTATATTCTGCAAAAAAGTTCTCGACTGCTTGTTGACTGCGCAAGTCTAGCTCTTTCGATGATTTTAATATCAGTTGGTTATAACCTTCTTTGCGTAACAAGCGAACGATGGCCGATCCTACCATGCCGTTGTGACCTGCGACATATATTTTTGAACTTTGATTCATATAGAGAATGGCTGATAAAGATGGTTTTGGTTTAAATCCATCTTTATCAGCCATAAAAGTAGCTTATTTTGCCAAAATGCACAAAAGAATCGGAGTGATTTGGTATTTCAGGTACTAAACTGTTATTGTTTAATTAGTTTTGCTTTTTTATTCCAAGAGCTTTGACTAAGTTCTATAATGTAAGCACCATGTCGAAGCCAATTAACAGACACCACTTTCACGGTTTTTCCATTGCTCACTTCTACTTTATCCGTTGCCAACCTTTTTCCAAAAGCATCAGTTATGGTAAGATCAAACCAACCAGAAACATTATTTTGCATGTCTAGCTGTACATAATCTTTGGCAGGATTGGGAATAATCACTAAAGGTTCTACGTTATTTAAATTGCTGTTTTCAGTAGATAATCGAAAAGCAGAAGAAACTTCTATATAAAATTTTTGGAGCGTTTTTAATTGCCCGTCGCTTGCTTCTAGTTCTACATATGCTAGGCCAGTTGAGTCAGGGATGCCCGTTAGAGAGCCTGAGCTATCGATTTTTAACCAATTTGGTGCTTCTTTTAACGAATAGGTTAAGGCGTCGTTGTCATAATCTTTCCCAAAAAATCGGTAATAATATGCTTGCCCAACTCTCGCTGGAATCACGGGTTGGGACGTAAAATATGGAGCATTATTCAAATTTGGGCTCACATAATCAACCTTAACTATTTTAGAAGGCAAACTTGTTTTATACATTGAATCCATCGCTACTATTCTCATAAAATAGCTTGCCCCTGGGACTAGTTCTTTAAACAAAAACGATGTATCGCTTCCAACGGAGTAGGATTTGTATTTTGTGAAGGTGGATGTTTCACTTATTTCAATCATAAAATCAACTGGCTTGTAACCATTGTATTGCCAACTTGCTTTAATACCGCTGTCCGCTGGTGCAAAAACGGGATTAAATGGTGCTGTTGGATAGTTTTTGTGTGTAACTACGATAGGATTTTTGAACATTACCTTTCTTATTCCAAAGGTGTCTGTAATGAATGCATAAATGAAATATTCTCCTTGTGGTATCTGGCTAATGTTCCATTTCATAAGATTAGTTGAAGACAATATTTTACCTTCTCCTATCACGGCTCCATCTGCGAAAGTGGTATCACGGTCATAGAATAACGTATATTTAGCCGGATTATCTCCAGCTTTGCCGATGGTTTCAACAACAGCCATATCATTGTCTTTAGTAACCTTATTTATTTTCAAGGTTGCAAATTCTGGTTCAAGATAAATGTCAAAGTGATATTTTGCACTTCCTTGCTTGCGTAGAATGATTTTATAGTTTCCAAGTTCAGGATTTTCAATACAATAAAAGGTTTTTGACTGTTTAAAGTTTACTTTATAAAAAGCACGATATCCTTGCAAATTATCTTTACTCAAGATTTGTCCGTTAGGACACTCCAAATCAAAATCTGGAATTTGGCCTTGCGTTTTTACTCTAATCACCATTAAACGCGACGATTTTTCTAATTTAAATTCAGTGACAGCATCGGTTATTTCTATACTTCTTCCTTCAAATGGATTTGTAGGATTCGGCGCAATGGTTGAATCTAGCCTAAATGGCCAAATTCTTGGAAAATGTAAACTGAAGTGTGGTCTTATAAATGGCGATGGAAATCCATTAAACTTTAAGCCATAAGTGATACCCGCCGATACCACTGCCAAGCTAACATTATAACTACTTGACGCTTCGTCGTTGCTAAAATTTACTGTTTGGCTGAACAGTGGATCAGGAATAATACCATCAACTAAATCCGCAGGAAATCCACTACCCAGATCTGGAATACTTACTTCAGCTACCGAACTACCTGACATGTAAAAACGATCGCCAAAAGATATTCCCAAATTAGCGTCACATTTAACTATATCTAAAAAACTTGCGTAGCCAGTACAATTAAATGCTGTGTTTGTAAACATAAATCCTCCTCTGGCCAAATTAATACCAAAGACAGCAAGTTGACCTCCACCTTCCAAAGAAGTGCCGACAGTATAAGTTGCAAACAAATTGTTCAATTTAACAGCGCTAAAGGCTTTGTCCCAAACAAATCCTAAATCGCCATTTACGTTAATAGAAACTGGCTTACTAACCAAACCAGCTAAGCCCCCACCAAAACGTGTTATTGCTATACCAGTCGTTCCAACAAGAATAGGATACAAAGGTGAAACGCTAAAATTTACAGCATTTAATTTTCCTCGAAGCATTTCGCCATATATTGTGGCATCAAAAAGTGGTGTTTTTAAGTCCCCAAATCCTGTGTACCAATCTTTTTTAGTATCAAAAGTAAAGGCGATTCTTTTAATGTCAAGGATATTAAGAATTCTTACATCTGACAAAGAGATGTCTCCAGATACGTCTATACCAGTTTTACGGATAGAATAGCCCCATAAACGCATTGAAATATTGTCTTTGGTAAATCTATTACTAATAATACCAGGCAAAACTACGCTGGCTTCTAAGGATAGACCATCGTTTTCAACACGCATCTTTCTATAATCAAGCTGCAAGCCTGCTAATCGAAGTCTATTCTTACTTCTGGCATAATTTTTTATTTCATAACTTCCTAACATTCCGTCGTTGGGAAAATACCTCAGTTCAACGCCTCCATCATACATTTTAAAATCACCCTTGCCAGATACATCATTTACTCCAAAACCGTCCGTACCAGACAAATTACGATTTGGATAGGGTACCTGTACAGGATTTGGGTCTCCATCGATCGTAACTTCACCGC
The DNA here is from genome assembly GCA_027488865.1 of Cytophagaceae bacterium. Classification (GTDB taxonomy): domain Bacteria; phylum Bacteroidota; class Bacteroidia; order Cytophagales; family UBA9547; genus JAIYAU01. The sequence goes on along the minus strand of JAIYAU010000015.1, from coordinate 28,471 downwards.
CAAAAAATATTCCATTTGTAGTATATATATTATTTTTAACTTTTGTGGAAGTGTTTGAGAGGTAAGTCAGTTGAGTTGCAAACAATTTCTGATCTCGATTCATAAAAATTGAATTCAAGGTCTTGAATGAATAGTTTTTGGAATAATAGGTGCCAGAAGGATTTGTCGCTTTAAATTGTATTTGATAATTATTATTACCCTTTAACTTATTTAGAATAGTCGAGAAATCAATACTATACTGGTAAATTGACGGTTTAATAACCTTCTCTTCTACTTTGTTATTAGATTTATCTCTTAGTAAGAGTTTGTAGGTGGTTGGTAATTTATTAGGTATAGCTGATGTATTTGCACTTAATTTAAAAGTTCCAACGGTATTAAACCGCATATTTTCAAATAGTATATCAGAAAGCGTGTAAACTGCCGTATCGCGGCTATAAACAACCCCAAGTTCATTGCTCACCTTTATTCGAAGATAATATAATGTGTTGGTTTTTAACTTTTTAATAACTATTTTATCTATCGGTGTAAAATTGTATCCACTATCAACTGGCGTTGATAATCTTATGGAATTTGAATACGATTTTGACAAACCATACTGAAGCTCAACTTTATTGTCGCCATCTTGGCCATTAGGATTAAATGCTGCATTAAGGCTAATTTCCCTTGGATAAATATAATTTAAAGCCGATATTTTTGGGGGCAACAGCTTTACAACAAATGAATCTAAATAGGTTCTTGTTCCTTGATTATTAGTTAATTGGTATTGATAATAGTATTTTCTGCTTGGCAATAGGTTATTCAAAGTTGTTTGTAAATCAATAATTTCACCCACCAAGGTAGAAAGGTTTAAACTGGTAGCATCTTCTAAACCTTTGGTAAGGCCATAATACAATTTAACAGTGGTGGTTGTTCCGTTAGGATTTAATGTAGCAGTAAGTACAGCTGATTTATTATCTGTAAAATCAACTACTTTAAGTACCTCTGGTGGTGATAGTTTGGTCGTAAAAGATTTGAATTTACCTTTAAAAACACCCAGACCATTTTCTAAAACAATTCTGTAATAATAGATTTTGTTAATACTTAGATTTTGCAATAAAGTGTTTACGTGCATGGTGTCAAAACTCATAGCCTTTTCCTGGATCAGTTTTTTTGACATAACACCAAGTGAATCAAGCCCATACTCTATATAAATTTTGGACATAAAGTTAGGTGAAACAACACTTGCATTTACATTACTACTATAAGCTTGTTGGTTAGCGGCGATGCCAGTTTTAACAAAAATTCTATTTGAGTCAATTCTCAGGTATCTTCCTATTGCCAAAACTGGCTTGTAATTTTTCGAATTAACCGAATAGTTAAACGATTTAAGTATATTATCAGTAAATGGAGAGGCATCCACATCGACAGAATCTTGAAGAGTTCCGTTAAAATTATTTTGGACTTTTAGCGCAAAATAAAAGCCTGATTTACCAAAAGAGGATATTTTGAAAAAGTTATCATCATAATTTCCGCCGAATATACTTGCCTCTTTAAACGTACCTGTTGTAAGGTCGGCCCTGAGTAAATAACCGTTGGTTTTTGGTTTTGAATTTTTGAGATCATTTAATACTCTGGGGAATATAGTACTAGAGGTATCTTTATAATATCCAGAAACTAGAATATCATTTCCATCAAAATCAACAGATTGGGCATCGTCGCTTCCTCCTCCGCCAATTTTACTATACCATTTTACGCTCCCATTATTATTTAGGCAAATAATTGCACCATCTTGTCCTTCAACCAGCATTGTATTATATCCATTCAGGTTAAAATTAGGACTAGTACCTGAAATTGTGCCAACAGCATAACAATTTTCTAGATCATCAAATTTTAGATCATTTATCAAATCATTTCCTTGTGCACCATACCCATTTATGTAGTTAAGATAATTATTGGAACCACTCCAACTTACAACAAAGGTATTGGTGGTATTGTATTGTGCTGCGAAGGAATTTGAGATACTACTTGTATTCGACTTTAGCTTAGCACTTATAGTAGCGCCATTAAATGTACCTCCTACTGCAATCGTGCCAGATGGCGATATTGTCATGCAATTTGGCAAGTCATTACCAGGTCCACCAAATGTGACACAGCTTAACACATTGGCGCTGTTCCAAGTATATCTAGCTATAAATGCATCTCTTAATTCTACAGAAGTAACATTGTAAGGTGTAACAAATCCAATATTGGTAGTTCCTGAAAAACTTCCTGTTAAAATCATATCCCCCGCGGCATTAAAACCTAAATCGGAAATTCGGGTAGTTAAAGAAGCCAATTTGTAATGGGAAAAATAGGCGCCATTCTTGGTATATAACACAATAACATTTTGACTCGAAGAAGGCACAACATCCGAACCCAAAGTTATGAGCGTATTAGGATCATTTAGATTTGTGTTGTTCAACTGAACTTGTGACAAATATTTGCTGGAAAAACGATAAAGGACAAAAATAAAGTTATTACCAGGGTGATTTTCAACATCAAGCACTGTGGCATTTTCGTCTCGACCACCAGCGCCACAGGTTATGGCAAATTTTAACGAACCTAAAGAATCATATTTAGCAACATAGGCCACACTTCCGTTCCCTGGAGTATCTCCTTTGATTATCGAATAATCTACCCCTTTATTATTAATATTAAAATTTGTTTTGTAAAACACATCCCCAAACACGAAAACGCCACCGTCTTGTTTATCATGTTTTACATCATTAATATTAGCTGGTGATAAATTATATGCCCATTGAAACGATTGAGCCCTAACTACCATCAATTCTACAAAAAATAAAAAAATTATTAAAAATCTGAAATTGGGTTTCATGACCTATTTATAGCTGTTCATGCCTCTAAGATAGGCCTAAATATAAAAATAAACAAAGTGATTTATATCAGTTTATTTTTATTTGTGACTTTTTTTCAGTTATAAATTAGTCCTTATCTCGCATTAATCTATTAAAAACTGCTCAATTTGAATTGTAGAAGCGCATTTGAAATGTTCTTTGGGGCAATTTTTAAATCCGTGTAAGCCACATGGTCTGCAAGAAAGAATTTCTTTTGTTTCAACATTTTTTGAATTGTCAGACAATGGTCCAAACCCAAAATTTGGAACAGTGGAGCAGAATATTGCTGTTACTGGTGCATTCATGGCCGAACCAATATGCATAGGTGCTGAGTCATTTACAAAGTTCATTGCTGCACCATGCATTAACGCGGCTGACTGTAAAAATGAGAGTTTACCAGCTAAGTTGATTACATTTTTATGTATTGCATTGTTTTTAATGTAATCACAAGCCTCAAAATCACCTGGAGCACCTAACAAAAAAATATTATTTTCAATTGACATTTTATTTATCAATTCTATCCATTTTGGCGCTGGAAATTGTTTTGTGTACCATACAGAATTAGGTGCTATACAATAATATGGCATTTGTTGATAAACAGCAACTGACTGATAATCTTGTAATGTTGGATATAATTTTGGTTTATCTATAAATGTATCACACAAATGTGCTATCAAATCTTGATTGCGTTCGATCTCATGTTTTTGAGTTCCAATTTCATGTTTTACTGATTTTGTAAATAGCCAAGACAAGGGATTTTTGTCAAAACCGATAGTGATATCGGCACCAGATAATACTGTAAACAATCCTGAAGAAAAAAAACGTTGTAAATTTATTACTAAATCGTACTTATTTTGTTTTATTAACAAAACTGTTTTAGCCAAATTTTTAATCTTGTCTTTCCTTTTATTCCATACTAATAGTTGATGTAAATAAGGATGATTTGAAAACAAACTTTCATTTCCTTGTCTTACTAATAAATCCAATTTTGCTGAAGGAATACATCGATGAAGCTTTTCTAAAAGGGCTGTGGCCAAAATAGCATCTCCGATAAATGCAGTTTGAATTATTAGTATTTTTTTCATTCTGTTAAAATAAAAAACTCAAGGCAGAAGAGTTATTAATCTTTACCTTGAGTTAAAATTATACATATAACCTAGTTATTCTACGAATCTAAATATTCTATTCCACCTGATTTTATGTAAAAAGTCGGCCTGAGAATCAAATGAAAACCAAATTAATAGTGCTTTCCCTACAATGTGATTTTCTGGCACAAAGCCCCAGAATCTTGAGTCAAGTGAATTATGTCTATTATCACCCATCATAATATAGTAGTTCATATTGAAGGTATACTCTTTGAGTGGTTTTCCTTCAAGATAAAAAACATCATTTTCGATTTTAACCTCTCTATTGTACAACTCATATTTTTTTATGGTAGATCCATAAAGCGCTACATTATTCGGATCTAACTTAATAGTCATACCTTCAGCAGGGATGGTGAGTGGCCCAAAATTATCCACATTCCACTTGAAACGAGCTGAACTTGGGAAAATGCGTGAATCTGCCTCTCCATCCGACAAAAGTCTTACCTCCTTAACATAAGGTAGTTGTTTGAGGTTTGAGGCAATTTCGGGAGTAGCCTGGACGATATAACCTCCATCATTTACCATTACATCACCAAGATTTAAATTTTGTTTTATAAGATTTTTGTCACTCACCCGATCATCCGTTTTTACATAATAAGAGTATTGTAGTTTTACAGGATTTTCGGCGGCCAGATCATTAATAAATACTTGTCTGTCTCTTACCTCAAACTTATCACCTGCAGCACCAACACATCTTTTGATGTAATTTGTTTTGAGGTCAATTGGGTAATAAGAGCTATCACCGGGCCAATTAAAAACAACTGCATCTCCCTTTTTAATCTTACTTATACCTGGTAGCCTTGTACTTGGTAGCTTTATCCAATCAAGGTAAGAAGGTAGCTCCGTAAACCAAATTTTTTGATGAGTTAAAGGTAGTTGAAGTGGTGTAATAGGAGTGCGTGGACCATAATGTATTTTACTAACGAATAAAAAATCACCCACTAGTAATGATTTTTCCATAGATGAAGTAGGAATTGTATATGCTTCGATAAAGGCCCAACGTATTAAAGTGGCGGCTATTATGGCAAAACTCAATGCATCAATCCACTCTCTATTTTTAGATTTTTCTGGACCTTTTTTAGGGATATCCTTTAAAAATCCTAGGTATTTTACATTATCATCTCCTTTTGAACCTATTAAAAATAAGTATACTGGACTTGCAAAAATACCTAACAACTGATCTAGTAACTTATCTTTACCAAAACATTTGATAAAATCCAAAAGCTCAGTGATATAGGAAAAAATATTGATTACAGGAACAAAATCCAAAATTACGTTTAATGGCCCTTTACCAGTAATTTTTAATATGGTAATTTGGTTCCACACAGGCACATAGGCATACCAAGCTGGTTGTCCTGCTTTTATAAAAAGTTTAGACAATCCTGGCGCGTTAAGCAATGTAAGTGGTATTGATAAAAAAAACAGAATTAAATATTCTAAGATCATTTTGATTGTAAGTTAAAGTTTGTGTTTTTAGAATTTTAGCAAATCCTCCATTCCATAATTTCCTCGTTTCCCTTTAAGCCATTCCGCCGCAATCACTGCACCAAGTGCAAAACCTTCTCTACTATGGGCAGTGTGACTGATCTCTAAAGTATCAATACCAGAACTATATGTTACTATGTGTGTACCAGGCACTTGCTCGATTCGCCTAGACACTATTCCCACTTTGCCACTTTCCGTAGTGGGTTCATTCACCCAAGTATTGATAGCACTATTATTTTCTATTATTCCTTCAGCAAGGGTAATGGCTGTGCCACTTGGTGCATCTTTTTTTTCTGTATGATGTATTTCTTCCATTCCAACGTGATAATTGGGAAATGCATTCATGATTTTTGCTAACACCTTATTAACATAAAAGAATATGTTAACCCCAACACTATAGTTAGAAGCATAAAAAAATGCCCCACCTTTATTTGTGGTCATTTGCTCAATTTCTAATTTTCTATCAAGCCAACCAGTTGAGCCACTTACCACTGCAACCTTGTTATTAATGAGTGTACTTATGTTGTGAAATGCAGATTCAGGTTGAGTAAACTCTATGGCTACATCGGTATTGGTATCATTTATTTGGACTAATTGATCAATATTATCTCTATCAATTACAAAAGAAATATTGTGCCCTCGTTTAATGGCTATTTGTTCAATGGCTTTACCCATTTTACCATAACCTATCAATGCAATTTTCATGTACTACAATTTACAAATGACTATTCTAAACTACTAATTTTTTGAAATTTACGCTTTTCCTTAACACGAAACGATAGGGAAAATCCAGGAATAACTAAGCCCTGCGCCTGAAAGATACTGGGTTTAATTTTCATAGAAAGATTATCGCTTACATCAAAGTCTTTTAGGTGAGCATCTACATGTGCTTCTATGATATTTAATAAATAGGAAGCTGTAACCAATATATAGGACAAATCCCTCCATCTTCTATAGTAATTTAATTGGTACAAAACAGCATCGTTAGAACCAAGTTCTGGCATAAGATTGCCAGTAGAATCTTTATTGATTCTCCTTTTATAAACAGCACTAATCTCATTAAAATTCTTCTGATTAATAATTATGCCATATATTGAACCCCCAACAGCTGCGTATACAATAGGCATTTTCCAATAACTTCTATTATAAGCTTGGCCTAATCCAGGGCATATTGCAGACAATAAAGCAGCTCTATTAGGATTACGCTTTTTGTTTTTTACAACAACTGAATCCGCTATTTCTACTTTGGAGATAGCATCCACCTTTTGAGCTTTACATAAATAGCTTGATAAAACTATTGAAATGATGACAATCAAACGCATTCTATAAATTTAAAATCTCCAAAATGCGATTTAGGTCTTCTGCGGATAAAAATGGTATTTTTATTTCACCTTTATTATTATCATCGCTTTTAATTGAAATTTTGGTACCAAAATGTGAAGATAATTTTGATTGCACCCTTTCAATTTCATAGCTGATAGAAGGTATCTTTTTTGTAGAAGACTTTTTGTCTTGGTTCAACATTCTTACCAACTCTTCTGCCTTTCTAACTGATAACTCTTCTTCAATAATTCGTTTAAAAATAGCAAGTTGAGTGTCAATATTATCAACATTAATAAGGGTTTTGGCATGTCCCATACTAATTTTACCATCTCGAATACCGATTTGAATATCAGGAGGAAGTTTTAATAACCTGAGATAATTATTTACGGTGGTGCGGTCTTTACCTACACGCTCGCCAAGTTCTTCTTGTTTAAGATTACATTCTGATAACAGTCGCTGATAACTCAAAGCCACCTCAATAGAATTAAGGTCTTGTCTTTGAATATTTTCTATTAATGCCATTTCTAGCATTTGCTGATCATCAGCAGTACGAATGTATGCAGGAATGTGGGTAAGACCAGCTAGTCGAGAGGCCCTAAATCTTCGCTCACCTGATATGATTTGAAATCTATTATCAGCTAGCTTTCTTACTGTAATTGGTTGAATAATACCCTGTACCTTTATTGACTCCGAAAGCTCTTTTAAGGCCTGTTCATCAAAATCAGTCCTAGGCTGAAAGGTATTAACTTCAATCGAATCAATGTCAATTTCGCTAAAATTTGCTACTTCTAATACTTGTTGCACAATGTTTGCACTAGTGTTATCATCTGCATCTTCAAGTAAAGCGGCTAACCCTCTTCCTAATACCTTTTTGGGTTTATTATTCTGTTTATCGTTCATATTTTGGTGTTTTACAACACGTAAGCGCATTCACGCCATTTTATATTATACTTTGGGTATACTTAATCCATTTTTATGAATTATCTCCTTTGCTAAATTGAGATAACTTATAGCTCCTTTGCTTTCAGCATCATAAGACAACACTGGCATTCCAAAACTTGGTGATTCACTTAATTTGATATTTCTTGGAATGATTGTTTCAAATACCATCTTAGGAAAGTGAGATTTTACTTCTTCAACTACTTGATTTGCCAACCTCACCCTTAAATCATACATAGTAAGAAGCATACCTTCTATTTGTAACTCAGGATTAAGTCTTTTTTGAATAATCTTTATAGTATTTAACAATTTACCAAGTCCTTCTAGAGCAAAATATTCACACTGAATAGGAATAATAACCGAGTCAGCAGCAGTTAATGCATTGGTAGTAATTACACCTAAAGATGGAGAACAATCGATAAGTATAAAGTCATAATCATCCTTTACATCGTTAAGCGCTGTTTTCATTCTTTGCTCCCTATTTTCCATTGCCTGTAATTCTAACTCCGCACCCACCAAGTCGATGTTAGAGGGTAACAAGTCAAGATAATCAATAGAAGTTTTTATGGCCAAGTCTTTTACCAATTCACCATTAATCATACAATCATATACTCCCCTATTAGCCTTTTCTGGATCAATACCAATACCTGAAGTAGCATTTGATTGTGAATCAGCATCAATTAATAAGGTTTTATATTCTAATGCCGCAAGGCTAGCTGCCAAGTTTATGGCCGAGGTTGTTTTTCCTACTCCCCCTTTTTGGTTGGCAATTGCAATAATCTTACCCATCTTTTTATTTAAAAATATCGTTTTGGATTAGTTAAAAGTTTCTAAATATACACCAATATAATAATCATATCGCATTAATTGTGGATATCGGTGTACAAATTTATTTAACAACTTGAACACTTTGACCTTGCTAAAAAACAATGATTTGTATTTAAATTCTTTTGTTTTCAACTTGCACTCGCAAAGATATGAGTTTAACTAATACAATAATAAAAATAATGCAAAAGGTCATCTTATGGTTGTCAATTATTTCAGTTACTGTTTTTTCATGTAAAACGAAAAAAAGCAACGCCAACTACAAGATTTTTAGATATAATGAAACTCAAGGTATTGGCTCTTTAGATCCTGCTTTTGCTAACACACCTCCTAATATGTGGGCTGTAAATCAAATATTTAATGGTTTGGTGGAGGTGGATAATCAACTTGCTATTAGACCATCACTTGCAGAATCTTGGACCATTTCTAGGGATGGTCGTGTATATACATTCAAACTAAAAAAAGGTGTTTTCTTTCATGATAATGAAGTTTTTGAAAACGGGAAGGGACGGGAGGTTACCGCGTACGATTTTGTTTATAGTTTTAAACGTATTGTAGATCCCAAAACGGAAAGCAGGGGTTCTTGGATTTTTAATGGTAAGGTAAAAACTAACTCCTTGGGCGCAATCGCTGATGATGCCTTTAAAGCCATTGGTGATTATACCTTACAAATTACATTGCAACAACCTTTTTCTCCATTTCTAAAGTTGCTTACCATGCCATATGGCTTTGTAGTACCCAAGGAAGCTGTTGAAAAATATGGCAAAGATTTTAGAACACATCCTGTTGGTACCGGCCCGTTTTATTTTAAAATTTGGAATGAAGGTTCGACACTAGTACTATTAAAAAACTTAAATTATTGGAAAACAGACAATGTAGGAGTAAAGTTACCCTATCTAGACGGTGTTCAAATCTCTTTTATAACAGATGAGAATATGGCCTTTATAAATTTTAATCAAAAAAAGTTTGATTTTTTATCTGGCATTAATGAAAGTTCACGAGATATGATTATTGACCATGATGGGATTATAAAAAAAGAATTTGCTGATAAATTTAAGGTACAAAAATTATTATATATGAATACAGAATATATTGGTTTTCAACTAGATACCAGCAAATATATAGATAAAAATCACCCTATACTTGATAAAAGAATCCGTCAAGCGCTTAATTATGCCATCGATCGGGACGAGTTAATTACTTATTTACGAAATGGATTGGGCATTCCTGGTACAGCTGGTATTGTACCTTATCCCATCTTATTCAAACATAAAATAAAGGGATATTATTATAATCCTCAAAAATCTACAGAGCTATTAAAACAAGCGGGATTTGCAAAAAAGAAGTTACATCTTACTTTTTACACTACCCCGCCGTACAGGCAAATAGCAGAATATTTACAAAAATCATGGGGCAAACTAGGAATAGAAGTTAAAATAGAGGTAAATCAAGCTGCTACCCACCGAAGTATGGCAGATAAAGGAGAAATAAAATTTTTTCGTGCTTCTTGGATTGGGGATTATTTAGATCCCGAAAATTATCTAGCCTTATTTTATGGTAATAACTTTGCGCCAAAAGGACCTAATAAGACTCATTATAAAAATAGCACTTTTGATAATTTATATGAAGAAGCTCAAACCCAAAACGATCAAGATTTAAGAATGGAAAACTATTCAAAAATGGATCAATTGATGATGGAAGAGGCGCCAATAATTGTGCTGTTTTATGATGAACTTATCCGACTAGCTCAAAACAATGTTCAAGGATTGGAACCCAACGCCATGAACATGTTATTTCTGGAAAGTGTTAAATTAAATTAAACTCCAAATACAACGGGTGTTTAAACACCCATTGAATTATACCGACTTAACTTACCAATTATCCTTATTTTCTGCAGCCTTAATTTCGGTTAAGTTTCCTTTAAGTTCAGGTATTATTTTTTCCAATTCTACAAAAGTATCTGATTTGATTTTATTCCAACTTCCATTGGCAATTTGTGCTCGCCCACATTCAGCCTCAACTAGTTCTAATGCACCACCGTTACTTTTTCCTTTAAGTCCCTCATGTATAAAATTGGTAAAATTATATTTGTATTTTCCGTCTTTAAACTGAATAATAATATCAAATTTCACTTGGCCATTCTCCATCTTACCTTTTACGACACTTGGGTAAGACACATTTAATTTACCCGTAGCGTTCATTGATTCTAAAGTTATCGATTTTATCACATAACCTTTGCTTTCTGCCCATTGCTTGGCTTTTGTACTCATTTTAGACTTTTCGCCTTTGTCTACATTTACAACTTCTGTAAAAGATATTTTTTTGGTAGTTTCATCTATTGGCGGATTATTTTGTGCAAATACAAGTAAATTAAATCCTGTAATCAACACAAGTGTAAGAATTAGTTTCATGGAGTTTTGTTTTTATTATGTATTGTTGTTCAAATATTATGCCATTTATTTTCATTAGTTTAAGTATTGCCACATTAAACTTGCAGTGCGCCTAGAGGCTCCTGGCTCTCCCATGGCAAGTTGTAGTTTTTTATATCCAGCCAATACTTGATTACGTGCATCACTATTGTTGGTTATTAATTCAAATTCACTCATTAATTGTACAGAATTAAAGTTATGTTGAATAAGCTCAGTCACTATTTTATCCTCAGCTATTAAATTTACTAATGAAATAAACCTTACTTTTATAAGTCGTTTTATTAGTTGATAAGCAACCCAATTAGTTTTATAACAAACCACTTGAGGTACATTAAACAATGCTGTTTCTAAAGTAGCTGTGCCAGAAGTAACTAAAGCTGCATAAGCGTTGGCCAATAAGTCATAAGTTTCATCAACTACAATTTTGGCCCCTTTATCACGATAAATTTTGTAAAAATCATCGCTTAAATTAGAAACCGCTGCTATTACAAACTGATAATGAACATATTGCGAAGGAAGGGTCATCATTTGCGATAACATATTGGTAATTTCTTGTTTTCTGCTCCCAGGTAAAATAGCGATGATTGGCCTTTCATCGAGACCATGTTTCACTTTAAATTCTACATTTGGAACATAGCTACTAATGGCGTCAAGAATAGGATTGCCAACGTAGTCCACCTCATAATTAAATTTTTTGTAAAAAGCTTTTTCAAAAGGCATAATTACAAACATGCGATCTACAAATTTTTTTACTTTGTAAGCCCTATTTTGATTCCATGCCCATAGTTTTGGAGAAATATAATAAAATACCTTAAAGCCATTTTTCTTAGCTTTAGCAGCAATACGCATATTAAACCCTGAAAAATCCACCAAAATTATTACATCTGGTTGGTAATTATTAATATCAATTAGGCACTCATCTAGGTTTTTAAAAATTGTTTTCAGATTTTTTAAAACCTCAGTAATTAACATGTACGAAATTTCTTGATAATGACGGTACAAGCCAAGCCCTTGGTTAGCAGCTTGCATTTGCTCACCCCCCAAAAACCTAAATTCTGCCGACGAATCTATTCCTCGGAGTGATTTTATTAAATTTGAAGCGTGCAAGTCTCCAGAACGTTCTCCAGCTATTAGGTAGTATTTCATTCTCCTAAATATTCTACAAAATTACGTGGAGTTTCATACAATTTTATACAATGTAATTGAGCATCAGGCGCTATAGTTTTGATTGCTGGGGCTAGAATCTTCCAAAACTCCATAGCGATGTTTTCAGTGCTGGCCATTTTACCAAACATAAAGTCTACATCTAAATTTAGATTTTTATGATCCACTTTTTCTATTATCTCTTTTCTTATAAGTAAACTGAGTTTTTTTAGGTCAATTACAAAACCAGTTTCAGGGTTTGGAGTACCTTTTACTGTCACTATTAACTCAAAATTATGTCCATGCCAATTCGCATTAGCGCATGGACCAAACATCTCAATATTTTTTTCTTCACTCCAAATTGGATTATAAAGTTTATGTGCCGCGTTAAAATGTTCTTTTCTACTTACGTAAATCATATGCAATTGAATTCCTATGCAAATATCTATCTTATTTTAATCAAAATTGTTCTTTTTTGTGGGTTTTTAATCCACTTCAATTTTTACAAAAAGGCCAAATTAAACTTTGGTTCAATTATTCCAATTTTAATCAAATTTTGGATATATGGCTAAATCAACATATGCAAAAAAATAATTAACGCATTAGAAGCTGGAGTTCCCTATTGATATTTTGCCTTGCAAGTTGTTCCCGTTTTATATAAAACAAGTCGGTTTTGTAAATTCTATCAAGTTGAAGAAAATGTTTTAAAACTTTTACACGGCCTTTGTTATATAAAAAGTCAGGATACATTGAATACTCCTTTCTTATTTGTTGATTATATTCCTTGTATTTTTCTTGATTAGCTGAGAAAATCGCTAAATCACAATCCAGAAAAAAATTTCCTTCAAAAGAATCAACTTCTTGATCAAGTACATGATTTTGTGTTGAAATAATCAGTGATTCCACCATTTTTATTTTATTTTCTTCAAACTCCATCATTGTGAGTTTTTCCCTAGCCAACTGCGCACTCCTTTTTTCATTGTCCGTTTTATTAGGGTCATAAATGGCATCATGAAAAAAGGCCGCAATTTTAAGCAAATTTGCGTTTTTCAATAATTCCTTATGTTCATCAATCAAAAGAAGTAAGGTTAAAATATGATCTAAAGTGTGATAATATCTTCCGCCTTCGTTATATCTTTTTATTAAATCATTCAATATCTGCATATTAAATGGATAAGCTGAATAATTTTTATTCCATTGGTTAATAACTAGATCTTGTACCAAAATAGCAATAATTAGAGTATTATATATTATTGTAAATCTACACTTTTAAGTTTCAAAATAAACTTATTAGATACAGAATGGCTGAATAGCTATTTCATTGTTCAAAAATTAACTTCTGAAAACAAAATAATTTTTGTTTTTAAGTAGAATAATTTAAAGATTTCAAAAACGAATATTTACCCTGTTTAAAGGCTTTAATGGTTGTATTCCCTAATATCTTTCTATTTTTGCAATGAAAGTAAAGTGGAAATTTACAAGCAAAGATGGTTTAAAACATGAAACAACTTATACAAAATTTAAAAACTGGCGAAACAATCCTTGAAGAAATACCTGCTCCTTTGGTAAAAAAAGGGCATATTCTTATAAAAACACATCGGTCGTTGGTTTCGCTAGGAACGGAAAAAATGTTAGTTGAGTTTGGCAAATCTAATTTGATAGCCAAAGCTCGTCAGCAGCCAGAAAAGGTCATTCAGGTTCTTGATAAAATTAAATCAGATGGATTGATACCAACTTTAGAAGCTGTTTTTAGAAAATTGGAAGAGCCCTTACCGTTGGGATATTGCAATGCTGGAGAAGTAATAGCTGTGGGTGAAGATGTGGTAGATTTCAAAATTGGTGACCGTGTAGTTAGTAATGGGCCACATGCTGAGGTAGTATGCATACCCAAAAATCTAGTTGCACTTATACCTGATGGTGTGTCTTATGAAGAGGCTGCATTTACAGTAATTGGATCTATTGGTTTACAAGGTATTCGTTTAGTGGAGCCTACGCTAGGCGAAACAGTGGTGGTTTCTGGACTTGGATTAATTGGACTTATTACGGCAGAATTATTAAAAGCAAATGGGTGCAATGTAATAGGGTATGACTTTGACCAACAAAAAGTGGAATTGGCTTCAAACAAAGGTATTGCGGCCTTTAACTTGTCAAATGGAATAGACCCTATAAAAACCACGCTTGAGCTCACCAAAAATGTAGGTGCAGATGCAATTATTATCACCGCGTCCACCAAAAGTAACGAATTAATAAGCCAAGCCGCTAAAATGAGTCGCAAAAGAGGGCGAATTGTGCTAGTGGGTGTAATTGGCTTAGATATTAATCGTTCGGATTTTTTTGAAAAGGAACTTACATTTCAAGTATCTTGCTCTTATGGTCCTGGACGGTATGACGAGGAATATGAAAAGCGAGGTCTAGATTATCCCATTTCATTTGTTAGATGGACCGAAAAGCGAAATTTTGAAGCAATACTCAATGCAATAGAAAAAAAGCGTCTAGATGTAAAACCACTCATCACCGAGCAAGTGCAGCTAGCTGATTTCCAAAAAATTTATGGTAGTTTAGGTCAAGGCAGCTCAATAGCCTCATTATTAGAATATCCCATTGAAACAAATACAAGCCCAGCCATCAACCTGAATTCTTTTGGTGCCTTACCCGACGGAAATGGCCTAGCAATAATTGGAGCTGGAAATTTTACCAAAATGACAATGATGCCAGTGTTACACAAACTAAAGGCAAACCTCAAGGTTATTGTTAGTAGTGGCGGGGTGTCTGGAACTTTTTTAGCAAAAAAGTATGGGGTTGCTACAAGTTCCACCAGCTATGAAGAGACACTTAAAGACGCTAGCATAAAAGCTGTAATAATTACTACACAACATAATATGCACGCAAATATGGCAATAATGGCACTTGAGGCTGGTAAACATGTTTTTATAGAAAAGCCTCTTGCTATCAATCAATTGGAGTTAAATACAATTTTACAGGTATATCAACGTCAAAAGCTATCAATTACTGTGGGCTTTAATCGACGTTTTGCTCCCATGTCGGTCAAAATAAAGCAGTTGCTACAAGGCACAGCTGAACCTTTAAACATTATTATGAATTTTAATGCAGGGGCTATTCCAACCAACCATTGGACTCAAAACATGCAAATTGGCGGTGGAAGAATTATAGGAGAAGCGTGCCATTTTCTAGATTTATTTGTTTATTTTACTGGTTATAAAATCCAAGAAGTAATAGCACAAAGCCAAGGAATACATACTGCCGCTAATAGTGACAATGTATCGTTAATCCTTAAATCCGAAAGAGGAGATCTTGGCGTAATAAATTATTTTGCAAATGGAAATAAATCATATTCCAAAGAAAGAATAGAAGTTTATTCTCAAGGACGCACCATTATCATGGATAACTTCAGAAAAATGGAAGCTTATGGATTTAAGGGATTTACCAAAATGAGCAGTACACAAGATAAAGGGCATCTAAATCAATTTGCTTCTTATCTTAAATTCATAAATGAAGGAGGTGAACCGCCTATTCCTTTTCCTGATTTAATAAATGTGACTCAAGCAAGTTTAGCGGCGGTTGTTTCTTTTCAAGAAAAGAGGATGGTTAACATTTAACTCCATTTTCAAGAATAATTCAATTTATTGAAATAATAAGTTCAATATGTGACTTAATCAATTATTTTAAGTAATTAATTCATAGTTTCTTCTAGTGAAACTACATTTGAATCAAATTTTTCTATCCAAAAATTGTTATAGCCAAGTCCTACATGTATGGTTATAAGATTTAATTGTAGTAATTCTAAAATTGACAAAAAATTATAAACCACAGCAATTTTTTCAGGTTGATCCTGTATAATTTCTTCAAATGACACTCTTGCTAAATGAAGTAATTTACTCATCAAGTACCTTTTTTGATCTTCAATAGTATACGGATATTGAACGACTGTGTGAATTGGTTTTTTCTTTTCTATTTCAAACTTGTTCATTACCTTTTCATACACTTTCAACAGTTTGAACAAATCAATATCTTGAAGTTCAGTTTCTAAGTTAGAGGTTTCTGAAATCTGCTTTAACTCTATTAACACATTACCACGTTTTTCCTTAGAAAGTCGCTCTGTTTCGAGATAAGTAAAATCTTCAATTACCGATTTAAATTTTTTGTACTCTAGTAAATGTTTCACCAACTCTTCCCTTGGATCAATTTCTTTTCCGTCATCGTCAATTTGTTGTCTTGGTAGTAACATCTTACCTTTTATGTTCATGAGGGTAGCTGCCACTACTATGAATTCACTAGCTATCTCCATATTGGTAGCTTCTAACTGCTTCATGTAATTCAAAAAATCTGAGGTGATTTTAGAAATTGGGATGTCATAGATGTCGAGTTCATCCCTTTCAATAAAAAAAAGTAGCAAATCAAATGGCCCTTCAAATAGGGGAAGTTTTATTTCATAATTCATTAATCAGTAACTTTTAGAGCAAATTCCTACTGGTACCAATTCATTTATGTCAAACATTAGTTGATATTACACTTGACAAAAGTAACTAATAATTAAGAAAAAAAATATTTGATAAAAACATAATACCATTATCCAATTTTGAAACCGAAATTTGATTAATTTTGCAGATTATTTCGTAAATTAAAACTTTATTAAATCTTCATGGTTTTAAAGCATAGATTTAATAAGTTAAGTGTATTCATAAAATTCATCCTCATGGTAATACAACCTGGCGAACTGTTGGCAAAAATTAATAGCCCAACAGACCTCAAAAAATTGGAGCTGAACCAAATGGTTCAAGTATGTGATGAATTAAGACAATTTATTATTGACCATGTAAGCGTTTATGGTGGTCATTTTGCAGCAAGTTTAGGAGTAGTAGAGCTTTCTGTAGCGCTACATTATGTTTTTAATACACCTCAAGATCAATTGGTTTGGGATGTAGGTCATCAAGCGTACGGCCACAAAATACTTACTGGCAGAAAAGATGTTTTCCATACCAATAGGGTATATGGAGGCATCTCTGGCTTTCCCAAACGTTCTGAAAGTATTTTTGATACCTTTGGTGTTGGTCATTCATCAACGAGCATTTCTGCAGCTTTAGGAATGGCGGTTGCTTCAAACTACAAGAAGGATAAAACTAAACAGCACATCGCGGTTATTGGAGATGGGTCTATGACTGCTGGAATGGCTTTTGAAGCACTAAATCATGCTGGTGTTGCGGACTCTAACCTATTAATTATTTTAAACGACAACTGCATGGCCATAGATCCGAATGTAGGCGCGTTAAAAGATTATTTGATTGATATTACAACATCCCAAACGTATAACAAACTTAGAGATGAGGTATGGAAAATGCTGGTTCGATTAAAAAAGCTAGGAATTAATGTAAAAGATTTTGCAACCCAACTAGAAAATGGCGTTAAAGGCACTCTATTAAAACAAAGTAATTTATTTGAATCTCTTAATATTCGGTATTTTGGCCCAATTGATGGTCATGATATTAATCATATGATTCAAGTATTGGAGGACATGAAAGGTATTGCCGGACCTAAACTGTTGCATTGCATCACATTAAAAGGCAAGGGATTTGCACCAGCAGAAAAAGACCAAGTTAAATGGCATGCTCCAGGTAAGTTCGACAAGATTACAGGAGAAATAAAGAAAAAAACATTTGATAAACCCCAAGCGCCAAAGTATCAAGATGTTTTTGGTCTTTCCATTGTGGAACTTGCAGAGCAAGATCCTACCATCATGGGTATCACCCCAGCCATGCCCTCGGGTTCTTCTCTCAACATAATGATGAAAGCAATGCCTGACAGAGCAATCGATGTTGGTATTGCTGAACAACACGCGGTTACATTCTCAGCAGGCTTGGCGACACAGGGAATTACGGCATTTTGTAACATCTACTCCTCGTTTATGCAACGTGCTTATGACCAAGTAATGCATGATGTATGTTTACAGAAGTTGCCAGTAATATTTTGTCTAGATAGGGCTGGTTTGGCAGGTGCTGATGGTCCTACACATCATGGCGCTTTCGATATTGCGTATATGCGATGTTTACCAAATATGGTAATTTCTACTCCTATGAACGAGTCTGAACTACGCAATTTGATGTACACTGCCACGCTTTATAAAAACGGTCCGTTTACCATAAGATATCCACGTGGTGAGGGGGTGATGCCCAATTGGAAAACACCATTTGAACTAATTCCGGTAGGAAAAGGCAGGCTGATCCACAAGGGAAATAACATTGCAATCTTAAGTATCGGACATGTAGGTAACTTCGCTCTAGATGCAATCAATGAACTTCAAAAAGAAGGAGTAAATCCATCGCTTTATGATATGAGATTTGCTAAACCTCTTGACGAATCTTTACTTCATCATATTTTTACATCCTATGACAAAGTTGTAACTATTGAAGATGGATGCCTAAACGGAGGCTTCGGAAGCGCAGTGTTAGAATTCATGTCCGACAATGGATATAATCTACCGGTAAAACGACTAGGAATTCCCGATAGATATATTGAACATGGAGAACAAGCGGAACTTTATGAAGAGTGTGGATATGATACACAGGCCATTATTAAAATAGTCCAAGAATTCCAATTTTCAACACAAAAAATAAAAATTTAAATTATTATTACCTAAAATGTAGATAATTTAATGGAATTATTGAAAGCAACCAAGATATTACAAAGCAACCAACTTAAGGTAACCGATTGCAGACTAGACGTTTTAAACATCTTTATTAATAACAACAAGGCTGTATCTCATGCAGATATGGAAAATCTAATAAATCACGATAGAGTTACCCTATACAGAACCATTAATACTTTTTTGGATAAAGATATTATCCACCGTGTGCCAGAAGGTAAAGGTGGGGGAGATAAATTTGCGTTATGTGTACATCCTCACGTTCCCGCAAGCGATGACCACAAACATAATCATGAACATGTTCATTTTAAATGTAATATATGTGAAAACACCACATGTATCAATGATGTTCATATTCCTGTAATTTCACTTCCAAATGGTTTTATTTTAAAAGAGGCTTTTTTACTAGTAAACGGTACTTGCGACCAATGCTCTGTCAAATAGTTTTAAAATTTAGACCAATCTTCCTCTGATAAAATGCCTTCTTGGTTTATTGGCATAGGATAATAGAACAAGTACACCTGATAAATAAAATGGCATCATTGGTATTTTATATCGAACCAATGTTCCAAAGTTAAAACTTGATACACCAACTATAAATGCAAAAAATAAGGCAAAACTAAAACAAAACAGTAAGAACGCATCGTTATAGATTATTGAAAGACATTTGTATACACCTACTTTAAAAAGTGTAAAAAATGTTAATATTAAGAAAAACGTACTCTCTAAAGCTGAAATCGCCATAGTGACATTTTTAGATTCCCAAAAATAGGGTCTAAATAGAGTAACCCAAATTGCCTGCGGAGCAAGTTTTAAGGTTCCCATTACCGTTCCATCAAGTATTCCTATATTGTATGAAGACCCTTGCTGAGAATCGCTCACATAATTAATCCATTTGGCAGTAACCTCTATTCGCTGTGCTACTGCCTTTAGGTTTGTTAAATCATAATTCGTATTGCGTGAAATAAATCCTAAAAGAACAATGGATAACAAACCAAAAATCAAAAATACAATAGGCCCATAAATCAATCTTATAAAGCCCTTTTTTATACTTCTAACTCTAAGTATAACATAACACAAAAGAATTGATGGAAAAAAGGCCGCAACAACAAAAGGCTTAACTGAAACTAAAATAATTCCAGCAATTATACCCAGAGTAACACACTTTCTTATCATTTTCTTTTTTATAAGTCCAAAATAGAAGGCATAAAGAACCAATCCTATTCCTCCAATTAATAAAGGATCTTTCATTACACCAGCACCCCAAAAAACAAGGGATGGGGTATAAAACATAGCCCATGCAATTGCTTTTTGATTTAGAGGATATTGTTCTCTAAATACCAAAAACATATGCCACATGCCATAAAACCCGAAAAGTGAAAAAGCAATAGCGATAATTGTATAGGTATGAAAACAAAACAAACTTATAACTCCAACTATTCTTGCAACAAAAAATGATTGCGAATCTTGGTACCAATACATTTGAGAAGTATATTGAAAAAAATCTGAATCAAACTGACCATGAGAAAACAAAAGTTTAAAGCCAATGACAGGTGACTCGATGAATGCTTCATAAATTAACCCTCCATGAAACCAATAGCCAGAAGTATCTCCATAGTAGAAATAAGAATATATTAGAGAAAAGGCAACTGCTGAAATAATTTTTACGGTTATGCCGTGCACAAAATAACCTCTTAATTGCTTATCCTTGATCTTAAGTTTAATAAAGTGTACAACAAAAGCTATAATTAAAATATATAATGGTGTAAGCAGTAGATCATTTAAAAAAAGAAATGAGGAGCCCATTATTTATATTTTTATTGACACAAACCTCTAATAATTAAGCTACATCAATTAAAATACAACGATTGTTTTTTAGATCCTCCTCAATAGATTTAAACTTGACATCTGCCTTAATTGATCCATCAAGATATTGTACTGTTACTCGGTCGTTTCTACCTGCCAATTTTTGAGAAATAATTGGAGATTGTTTCACTTGCTCAGGCTCAGGGGCATTTTGATGTGTGCCACCTCCATTTAATATAGATCCACTATCCTCTTTTGACTCCTTATAATTCAATTTTGGTCGTTGTGTTTGTTTCGCTTCAATCGTTATATCATTATTTTGTTGAGGCACATCAGCCTTCATTAAAAACGAAGTAATGTCATTATCAACCCTTATCATTAGGCCTTTAAACAATTTATAGGCTTCCATTTTGTATATCAACAAAGGATCTTTTTGTTCATAAACTGCATTTTGAACCGACTGTTTCAAATCGTCCATTTCTCGCAGATGCTCCCTCCATTCGACATCTATTAAAGATAAAGTTGTAAATTTTTCTAAGGATGTCACAAACTCAAAACCATTGGTTTCCAAGGTTCTTTTCAAAGGTGCTACAATACCAATTTGCCTTTTTCCATCTTCAAAAGGTACTATTACATTCTCAATTTGTCCTCCTTTAATATTATTAATATTTTGAAAAATTGATATTGCCTCAGAGGCTAAATGCTTCTTTTTCAACGAATAGTGTTTAAGAGTTTCTTGGTATAAGGTATCCACATTTGTTTCAACTTTACTATTTAAAAACTCCTTTTCGTCAATATTTGTGTTAAAACCTAGTTTAGCAATTACCTCTAATCTAAATTCATCATAATTTTTATTTAGACTAAAAGCACTTATTATTCCTTCACAAGTATCATATATCATATTAATAACATCTATCGACAATCTCTCGCCAAACAATGCATTCCTTCTTCTTTTATAAACAACTTCTCGTTGTGAGTTCATAACGTCGTCATACTCTAACAACCGTTTTCTTATTCCAAAATTATTTTCTTCTACTTTTTTCTGAGCTCTTTCAATAGATTTTGTTATCATCGAGTGCTGAATGACCTCTCCTTCTTCAAGCCCCATTCTATCCATAATTCTAATGATTGTGTCTGAACCGAAAAGGCGCATTAGATTATCCTCGAGTGACACAAAAAACTGTGAAGACCCAGGATCACCCTGCCTACCTGCACGACCTCTTAGCTGCCTGTCCACCCTTCTAGATTCATGTCTTTCCGTACCAATTATAGCCAATCCACCTGCCACTTTTGACTCAGCAGCAAGTTTAATGTCCGTTCCCCTTCCCGCCATGTTAGTGGCAATTGTAACCGTCCCTGGTTTACCTGCCTCCGCAATTATTTCTGCCTCCTTTTGATGGTATTTAGCATTGAGTACTTGATGCTTAATTTTACGCATAGCTAAGAGCCTACTTAATACTTCTGATATTTCTACAGAAGTAGTACCTACAAGTACTGGCCTACTTTCTTGGGTAAGTGCCACTATCTCATCTACAACTGCATTAAATTTTTCGCGTACGGTTTTGTATACTTTGTCTTGCCGATCCACCCGTGAAGTGGGTAAATTAGTAGGGATTACTACAACGTCTAACTTGTAAATCTCCCAAAATTCTCCAGCCTCAGTTTCTGCGGTACCGGTCATACCAGCAAGCTTATGATACATTCTAAAATAGTTCTGTAGCGTTACTGTAGCGTAAGTTTGAGAAGCATCTTCTACTTTTACATTTTCTTTGGCTTCCAAGGCTTGATGTAGTCCGTCAGAATAGCGTCGTCCCTCCATTACACGGCCTGTTTGTTCATCTACAATTTTGACCTTATTATCTACTATAATATAATCAACCTCCTTTTCAAAGAGCGAATAAGCCTTCAATAACTGGGTTACAGTATGAATTCTTTCTGTTTTAATGGTATATTCATTAATCAGATGGTCAGTATGTGTAAGTCTCTCATGATCAGACAAGGATTTATCATTTTCAATTTTGGCCAATCCTGTACTTATATCAGGCAAAACAAAAAATTGTGGGTCGGTACTCTCACCTGTTAACATATCAATTCCCTTATCAGTGAGTTCGATAGAGTTATGTTTTTCGTCAATTGTGAAAAATAAAGGAGCATCCGCCTTAGGCATTTCCTTTTGATTATCCTGCAAATAGAAATTTTCAGTTTTCTGTAATATTGCTTTATTTCCAGTTTCACTTAAAAATTTTATTAAGGGTTTATTTTGTGGTAACCCTCTGTATGCCCTAAACAAAGCCAATCCAGCTTCTTCATCTTTAGGATTAAGTTCAAGTTTCTTTTTTGCTTCGTTAAGATAATTAATAATAAGTTTTTTCTGCTCATCAATCAGTTTAACAACTCTTGGTTTGAGTTCATAAAACATGTGTTCGTCTCCCTTTGGTACGGGCCCAGAAATAATGAGTGGAGTTCTTGCATCATCTATCAATACAGAATCCACCTCATCTACAATGGCAAAGTGATGTTTCCTCTGTACAAGTTCATCTGTATTTCTGGCCATGTTATCACGCAAATAATCAAAACCAAATTCATTATTTGTACCATAGGTGATATCAGCTAAATAAGCCTGTCTTCTTTGAGGAGAGTTAGGCTCATGTCTATCAATACAATCAACTACCAACTCATGAAATTCAAATAATGGTGCATTCCACTCTGAGTCACGTTTAGCAAGGTAATCGTTAACGGTAACCAAATGTACCCCTTTCCCAGCAAGTGCGTTTAAAAAACACGGTAAAGTTGAAACTAGTGTTTTACCCTCACCTGTAGCCATTTCTGATATTTTACCTTGATGTAAGGCCACACCACCGATTAACTGTACATCATAATGTACCATTTCCCATTTAAGGTCATTGCCCATCACCTTCCATGTACCATTCCAGGTAGCTACTCCATTTTCGACAACTACATTTGATTTTTTATTAGCTATTGCCAAATCAAAAGCTGTGGCAGTAACTTCTAGTTTACCATTTTCTTTATACCTTCTTGCGGTTTCTTTTACAATAGCAAAAGCCTCTGGTAATACTTCTAAAAGAACCTTTTCTAACTCGGTATCCCTTTCCTTCTCAAATTTGTCAATTTGAGAAAAAATTTCTTCTTTTTTATACGAATCCATTTCTGGATTTGCTTCAAGGTTTGATCTTAAAGAAACTACTTGTTCATCAATTGATAGCAAATGATTTTTTATCCTATCCCTTACTTTACTGGAGCTAGTTCTTAATTGATCGTCTGTAAGTACTTTAAGTTTTTCATATTCTACCAATGTTTGATTTACATATGGCATGATTTCTTTAATATCACGGTCAGATTTTGTACCAAAAATTTTGGCAAGACTTTTTGAGAAAATATCAAGCATGTGCTTTTAAGTTAAACGTTCAAAGTAAGAAGGATTCCAAAAATCGATTGGTGTTAGACCCTCATAGGCTATAAACCGGGATTCAAAATTATAAAAAAAACGTTAAAAAACGTACCAATAAATAATAATCCAACGAACTACCAAAAATAGTATGGAGGAAACTGCTTAATTGGCATAAATAGTATGACGAAAATCAATTAAGGACAATAAGACAGGTTTATTAAATTGTAAAAATACTTTTAGTGACTTAAATCTTCCTTTATAATTTCTTGATAAAAATCAGGACATGGTAATCGTTTCATGGTTTTTTTTTTTTTTTTTTGCTTATTTTGATTAATAAAGGTAAGATTAATTTCATGAGCACCACCAGTTTGACCTATCCAGCCTATTTTAGAAACACTAAAGTCATAACTGTAATTTACCGTAAATTTACCAAATCGAACACCACCCAAAGCCACGTAAGACTCATTATTTAAATAACTCAATTTTTCATAAGTTTTAAAAGGAATACCTCTATACCAAAAACCTAAAACCAACCAATCATACATAGCATATATTCCTAAATCCAACTGATCAGATTTACCTTGAAACTTATAATGAAAAGTAGGGGTAATGGTGAAATTTATCGGATCTTCCCCTTGATAGTTCAAGTTAAGATGCTTGTGCATTAAAATTTTATAACCACCCGTAAATGCGTGCTTAATAGGGTATTTAATAATATCACCTAAAAATGATTGATTCGGTCTATTTATGTGGTGAGCAGAATATCCAATCCATAAATTATCAGAATAAACAAGTGCTCCAGAACTCACATCAGGATAAATTATTCTATTATTACTTTCTGGTTTTGAACTTCCAGGTATAAAACCATTATCATCAAGATTCCTTGGAAACACAAAATCATTATAATTTAGATAGCGTTGTCCAACTCCCAATTGAATACCTGGCCTAAATGTAAATTTAGAATTTAAAAACACTTCATAGGCATATTGAAAGTGCACCTCTGTTGAACTAATATTCGATGCCCCTTGGAAATCCTGTAAAACCATTAGCCCAAAACCACTACTATACCTTCTAAAAAATTTATCATAAGAAAACATTGAAGTCGTATACTTGCCATCTAACTTAGGCCATTGTAATCTTTGGTGAAACATCGCTCTATCAAAATGTGCGCTACCCGCAAATGCAGGATTTTGATATAATGCAGCAGTATAAAATTGAGAAAACTGAATATCTTGACATTGTACTTGCATAGCTTGTACCACTAACAAAACTATCAACGACACTTTGATATACCTTTTCATCACATTGGTCAACATCACAAGTTATATTTATTCTATACTTTTTCTTAGATTCTACGTAAAATGTTTTAAAAGGATAAAACTATCTAATAATTTATTTCTATTGCAATAAAATAGGTATTTTTGTCTAAAATAAGAATTATAATTTTTAAAGAATGAATATTAGTAACTATTCGCGCATTTGCGTTTTTTTGGTTATACTTTTATCAGTAAATATGCTTTTTGGCCAAAAAAAGTCTGAAACGGCTAAAATTGAAGCATTAGCCAAAGACAACTACGAAAACTTCAAATATTTCACTGCTTTAGGTTTATATAAAAAACTAGATTCCTTAAACAAAAATCTACCACTTTATAAGTTTAGAATTGCTGCAAGTTATTTTAATATGGGAAAAGATGCGGAAGCCCTTCCATACTTTGAAGAATGCCTTAAAACCCCATTGGTTCATCCTCAAACACTTAATTTCTACCTAGCCAAATGTTATCATTTTGCACATAAATTTGATAAAGCAATTGATTATTATGAAAAATACAAAACTCATTTAAAGCAAACTAAAGATGAAAAATCACCGAAGGCTATTGAATCAATAAATCGTGAAATTCTCATGTGTAACACGGGTAAACATATGATGTCCCAAAAAAGTAATATTAAAGTAACAAATTTAGGTAAAAATATAAATTCCATTTATCCTGACTATGGACCTGTTATATCCGCAGATGAGTCAATTATGATTTTTTCTTCATGTCGACCTGATACCAAAGGTGGACTTTATGAGGAATTGGATGGCCTTTTTCATGAAGATATTTATATTTCGTATAAGACTGATAGTGGGTGGTGTAAGCCAGGAAACCTTCAAGATATTAATACTGATGGAAATGATGCAGCCATTTCATTGAGCCCCGATGGACACACTTTACTTCTGTATAGACATGATTTGGAAAATCCAGAAATCAATAACTCTGGGGATCTATACAAAAGTGAATATAAATCTGGCAAATGGATAAATCCAACCAAATTGGACAATAAAATTAATTCACCAGCATACGAACCTAGTGCCACTATCACAGGTGATGAGCGACAAATGATTTTTGCAAGTGATCGAAAAGGTGGATTTGGAGGTACCGACCTTTATACTATAAGAAAAGGGCCAGACGGTAAATGGTTAAATCCCGTAAACCTCGGAAACAAAATAAATACACCATACGATGAAGACTCTCCATTCTTGCACCCAGATGGCAAAACACTTTACTTTAGCTCTAAAGGACATGAGGGGATGGGAGGTTTTGATATATTCTATTGCAAATATGATGAATATAAAAAAGAATGGACTTCACCTGAAAATATAGGTTTCCCTATTAGTACAGCACATGATGATTTGTATTTTTGTTGGTCTGCCAATGGTAAAAAAGCGTATTTTTCTTCAATTAGACCTGAAGGATTTGGGGATAAAGATATTTATATGGCGGAAACTCCAGAAGAAGTTAGTTCAGAACTTGTAGTAATGACTGGAACAATAACTGATTCCCTCACAAGTAATCCAATTGAAGCAAACATTACTATAAAAGACAAGTTATCAAATGAAATAATAGGAATATTTAATTCCGAAGCAGGCACAGGTAAATATCTTTTGGTATTTCCTGAAGGATCGCAATATAAATTAGAAATAAATGCAGAAAATTATCAATTATGTACAGACCTTTTTGATTATTCCAATATAAAAGAATATAAAGAAGTAAGTAAAAATATCCGACTTTGTAAAATGCAGCGATAGCATTAATTTTAATACCAACTGTCATTGTCAATTTGAACCTATTTCTTACACTAATATATATTTCTGCTTATCAGATAAACTAAATGTTGTCATCTGTTATAATAGTCATAACTAAAAACTAATAAACAAATTTTGGTTTTTAGTAAATTTAAACCTCAGTGAATGGTAAATAAAAAACGTCGAATTTTAATAAGTGCTTTTATAGTATTAGTACTTATCTCTTCGGCCGAATATTTTGATATTGCAGCAGGCAATAAGCAACTAGATAAAAATATTGAAGAACAAATTAAAATTATCAATAAATTCTCCTTTTGTGGCGAAACCATCCCATTCGACAAAAAAAAATTTAGCTTAAAGTTTAAAAAGGAACTTAAACATGTTGCACGTAGAGGTCCTGATGGAGCAAGACTTTTGCGCAATGCACAGATTATTTTACCTGCCATAGAACCCATCTTAAGGCAATATAAAATGCCCGATGATATTAAATATTTAGCTGTATCCGAAAGCGCACTTAGCAATAAATATACATCCAACATGGGTGCTGTAGGAATGTGGCAAATTGTAAAAGAAACAGGTTTAGAACTTGGCCTAGAAATTAACGACGAGGTTGATGAAAGACTTCATTTTGGAAAATCAACCAAGGCAGCATGCCTACTATTCAAGCGAAATAAAAATTTCTTTGGAACTTGGACTGCTGCGGCCGTTGCTTATAATATGGGTTCGGTTGCACTTTATAAGGCCTTGCGTAACCAAAAAAACAAATCCATTCATGATTTAATATTAAATAAAGAAACTGCTGGATATATATTCAGAACTTTAGCTTACAAGGAATTTATTGAAAATTGTGAAAATTATGGACAACCAAAACCTAATCCATCTCAAAGACATTTCTATCATAAGTTATATATTACACACAGCGTAAGTAATTTAAAGGAATACGCTTTGAAAAATGGAATAAATTACGAACTCCTAAAGGAATATAATCCTTGGATTAAAGGCAATCGGTTAACTATTAAGGAAGGAAATAAAAAAATATATGAACTACTTGTACCATCATCAGCATTATATTCAAGGTTGCCATTCTCAATTCCCAAGCCAGCAACTATTGATACCATAAAACAACCAAAATTAGATTCTTTACTGGATATTACTGAAAACAAATTAGGATAATATTTTGAAATGTATAATTTCAAAGTATTGAAATAGCCATTTTTTTCCAGTTTCTATTATAAATTTGGAAATGGAAAGCTTGATACCGGGAGCAGAACTATCCTGCGTTGTTAAATGCATTAATACATAGGATGGAAATGGGCAAAAAAAAGAGCTCTAGGGATAGAGCTCTTAAGATAAGGTTGGCAACCACCTACTC
>JAIYAU010000057.1 GCA_027488865.1 Cytophagaceae bacterium | reverse complement strand
GAGTAGGTGGTTGCCAACCTTATCTTAAGAGCTCTATCCCTAGAGCTCTTTTTTTTGCCCATTTCCATCCTATGTATTAATGCATTTAACAACGCAGGATAGTTCTGCTCCCGGTATCATGCTTTAACTTCATACTCCCTTTTCAAGCGATGTTACATACTTTAATAGCTTTAAACAGATTTTTAAAGCAAATATTTAAGTGAATAGAAATACTATTCACTTTGCTTAACGTCTGTGGTATAACCCTCCCAAATAAAATAAAGCATGGCAATTTCGCTATGCTTCATTTATCATTATTTTTCAGCTTTTATTGATGTCAAAGCACGTATGATAAACAAGAATAGGAGTGCTTTGAAGATTGCATGTTTTTAGTTATTTCAATAGTTTAGAATTCTGACTTAGAAGATTCCCTGCTTTTAATTAATTGAAGGAGAATAAACTTGATTTAAGAATGTCTTTACAGATGTTGGTTTGCGCCCCAAAAGCTGTTCTAAGTCTGAGCCAACCATTTCCAATTCTCCGTTTGCCTGGGCAACAGCAAAGCTGGAAAACAAGCCAATGAATTCCGCTGGTACGCCAAATTCAGTTAAGGTTTTTGCGTACTCATCTGCTGTTGGAGAAATATAATTGATTGTTTTGCCCGTAATTTCAGAAAGATGTTGAGCTACTTCCTGATAAGAAAACGCTTCATGGCTGGTAAATCGGTAAGTTTTTCCTGCCTGATTTGCGCTGGTAAGGATATTTGCAGTAGCCTCTGCCATTTCTGAACGTAAAACGGCTCCTACTTTACCGTTCCCAGCCGGTAAATAAATTACCCCTGTTTCTAACACTTTTTCACCTAGAAAAGCAGGAACAAAGTCCAAATAGAGTGTATTCTTGAGAATGGTGTAGTCTATTCTGCTTTCTTTCAACCAAGTTTCAGTTTGAAGATGTGACTGGGTAACTAGCCAAAGCGGTGAGGATTCTGTTTCGTTTTTCCCTTGAAAACTGGTGTAAACAATTTGTTGTACTCTTGCTTCTTTGGCCGCATTTACCACATTTTGATGTTGTTCCAGTCGTTTAAAAATGTCGCTTCCGGACACAAACAGTAGTTTTTCTACACCTTTAAATGCGTTTACTAGAGAAGTATAATTGTCATAATCGCCTATTCGCAATACAACTCCTTTGTCTTTTAAATCAGCTGCTTTTTTTTCGTCTCTTACCAATGCTATAATATTGGTTGAAGAAATGCCTTTTTTTAGAAGAAAATCGATTGTTGACTTCCCAAATTGCCCTGTTGCTCCTGTTACTAAAATCATTTTTTGTCTTTTTTAATTTAAATTATTATTTTTGTTACACAAAGTAACTAATAATAGTTTTAACTTGTAACAAGTTACCCTTAGGTAACATTAAAAATAGCAGTAACCAAATGGTAACTAATTCAACTAAAAAAGGAGAAATGAAATGTCCAGTAACTGGTTTGCTTCAGCTCATAGGAGGTAAATGGAAGCCTGTCATCTTATATTGCTTAAGATCTGAGAAAAGGCGTTTCGGTGAAATCTCTGCTCGTATTCCAGACCTCTCGAGAAAGGTATTGACAGAACAGTTGAAAGAATTGGAAGAAGATGGTTTGGTTATAAGAAAGCAGTTTAATGAAATTCCCCCACGAGTTGAATATGAATTAACTGTGCTAGGAAAAAGTCTTGCTCCAGTGCTTCATGAAATGGAAAAGTGGGGGATGGAAAATATTATTAATAAATAAATAATGAACAGCATAGTGTCTTTTATCGTCTCTCACTTATGTATATTATCCATTCCAAGTTTGGTGTTGAGCCACGGTTTTTAAGCTTTAGATTAATTGAGTAATTTATGGCTATTCTTGATTACTAGGATAGGAGGTCGCTTGTCCACCTAACTAAATTTTTCAACTCGTGCTCAAACATTTAGAAATGGTGGTTACCGTTTTCCCACATTTTCTTGATGATACAATAACACATATAAATTATGAAAAACCATGAAGTCTAGACCATTAAATTCACCTTGGTCATGGCTAGGTGCATCTGGATTATAGGCTTGTTTATTTTTCATCCATCTGTTCGAACTTAACCAGCCTATCGTGCCACCATGCTCAGTAGCATTCCAAAATCTCTTATACTCAGGCCCTTCAAACGGTGCAGATATTGCAATTTTTCTACTGTGTTCTTCAGTAATTAATGCAGGTCTGTTATAAAGTAAGCTGTTTATAAGGGAATAAATCTCTGTATGGTTGGCAAGTCCATTGTCTCTAAGAGCTATGGCTGTGTGATTCACCTTTTCTGTTTTGCTTTTATGAATTCCTTCTAATCCGTAACATTTCCCTTTAGTGTGAACGCCTATACAATGGTAGCAGTTTTTGGGCTCTACCCAAGAATCTCCAATAGCAGCAAGCCCTTGAATAAAAGCTACCATAAATTCGGGCAATTTTTTCAATTGTTTGGGTTTTTGAAACTCTTGCCAAACAAAACTCCATAAGGGACTTCCATATTGCGGATAGACGGGCTCATTTTTGAAGTATCTTAAGGCGTTTTCAAAACCTGTTTTTAATATATACGCTTGATAGCCAGCATCCATAGCTACTGTTTTTTCGGTAGATTTCATAAAAGGATTATAAACTATTACTTTACCTACTTTAAAAGGTGACGGTTGTAAAATTGTGGTATCTCCCGTACCTGGAATTGTGACCATCCAATTTTGCCTTTTTATTCTTTCGATTATTCTAATTGCATGACTTGAAGCTAACTTTCCCAAATCCACATGGTCGTACTCATATCCTGTTAAATATTTTTTAATAAATGAAAAGCCAAAAATCACATCTACAATGTGATCTTGACTCATGTGGTTATTTCCATGAACTATTCCATCATATTTATTTACAAAAGTGCCGCTAAAGTCAGTGTTGTAATGCACATTGAGTATAGGTATTGAATCAGCAGGAAACTCTGGGAAAAAGTACCTATAGTTGTCAATACAAAACTTCTCGTCAACATCATTTCGCATAAAAAAACCGTTTAGGTCTTCTGGCTTACAATGTTTTTCGTGAGGTTTAAATACAGTATTTATGTAATTAGGCCAGGTTTGGCTTTCAGCTTTTAAATCAAGTCTTTCAAATGCCTTCATGGCATAATACAATTCAATTTTTGTTTTGTTGGCACTATCCAAATCGCCTTTACGAACTAAAATTTCATGTTCTGTGGCTAACATGGCCATGTACCAACCTAGAGGCTCAGGGTCATCGGCCCATTTAATAAAACGCTCATATTCAGTGGTTCCATATATACGTTGTTGGGCTGGTAAACTATAGCCACCATAGACTTTACAGTCACATTCGATACCAACTAAAACAAACTTTTTGAGTCTTTCCCTATAATGTTGATATTTTATAGATAGGCTATCGTTTTGCCCCATTAAAAAATAAGGAAATAAAAAAAGAATCAACCAAATGAGTTCGTTTCTCTTTACTTGAATCATAATAGTTTATACGAATGTAATACTTAATCGTTATTCACTTTGATTGATTACTTAACAATAACCGTACAAACATTGTAAAAATTTAATTTAGACCTTATATTTGAAATCGAATTCGAATTTAGAGTTAAAGATAAAGATTTGGTAACAAAAAAATAATCTCCAAATACTAGGTTAACTACTTCAATTATTCAAATTTGCATTTAATCTTATTTTCAAACGGGTTTATTTATTTTGATGATTATGAAAAACACCATTTTTGGTTTATTAACACTCTGTATTTTTTCTTCTGTATTTTCTCAAAACACAATTTCAGTAAAAGGTAGTGATACCATGTTGCCATTGGTACAGAGGCTTGCTGAGGCTTTTTCTAAAAAAAATTCCTCTAATGCTGTAAGTGTAACTGGTGGTGGAAGTGGTGTAGGCATAATTGCCTTAAAAGATGGCAATACGGATATAGCTATGTCTTCAAGGCCAATTAAACTTGGCGAAATTCTTAAGTTTGAAGAAACAAAAAAAGTTATTAAAGAAAAAGCTATTGCTATAGATCCACTAAATGTAATAGTACATCCTACTAATAAGGTTAACCAACTTACTAGAGCGCAGCTTGAAGGTATTTTTACTGGTAGAATCACCAATTGGAAAGAAGTTGGAGGGGAGGATTTGAAAATAATTGTTTACTCAAGAGAAACAAGTTCAGGAACTTACGAATTTTTTAAGGAACACGTTTTAGATAAAAAGGAATACGCATCCTCTGCTTTAAGTATGCCAACTAACAACGGCATTGTGAAATCAATTAGCCAGACTAAAGGGGGGATAGGTTATGTGGGATTGATTTATGCCAATAAAACAGTAAAATCTCTTGGTGTGTCTTTTGATGGAAAAACTTATGTTAAGCCTAGTATAGCCAATGCAAAGAATAAAACCTATCCTATTACTAGGTCTCTATTTTATTATTACATCTCAAGTGATTTTAACAAAATTAAACCATTTATAGACTTTGTATTGTCTCCAGAAGGGCAAACCATGGTTTCTGCCGTAGGGTATGTTACTATAAAATAAGTTAATATATCAAATCGGAGGTCAACTAAGGCCTCTGAGATTCTCTAATTAGCTCCAAGTGAAAAAAAGTTTTCTATTCAAGCTTAAAGAAGGGTTTATTGAAAGCCTTGTTTTTATAAGTGGCAACTTGGCCATACTTATAGTTTTCTTAATTGTCTTTTTCTTATTTAAAGAGGGGATTGGTCTTTTTAATCAACAGCCCTTAGAGGAAGGTACGGCAATCATGCTTAATCCAACCAACCCAATTAAGGAATTAAAACCTGAAGAGATTAAACAAATTTTTGAAAAAGAAATACGAAATTGGAAAGATCTTGGAGGTAAGGATGAACCCATTGTGCTTTTTACTCTTTCGGATGTAGATCGCCTATTTACACTTGAAGAACTTGGAAGTTCTTTTGAATATTTACCTTCCAAAATTGGTGAATATATCATGAATAATCCAGGTGTGATTGCCGTATTCCCTGAAAAATACCTGCCGCCAAAAATCAAAAAATTTCATATGAAAAATATTTCATTGAAAGATTTTGTTGGAGGGAAAGAATGGCATCCTACCGCCACCCCTGCGGTACAGTTAGGAGTGTTGCCTATTATTTTGGGTTCATTATTAGTAAGCCTAGGAGCCATACTGTTTAGCTTACCTATAGGCTTGGCTGTAGCAGTTTACTTGTCAGAATTAGCGCCTAAAAACGTGCATCAAGTGCTTAAGCCAACCATCGAATTGTTAGCAGGTATTCCATCTGTAGTATTTGGATACCTAGGTTTAGCATTACTAGTACCATTTGTAGCTGATTTTTTTGATCTTCCAGTAGGAGAAACAGCTCTTTCTGGTAGTATTTTACTTGGAATTATATCACTACCAACCATCATCACACTTTCGGAAGACGCTATGAAGTCTACACCAAGCGAACTCAAAGAAGCAAGTTATGCTCTTGGTGCTAATAAATGGCAAACTATTTCAAGAGTCATTATTCCCTATGCTAAATCAGGTATAATTTCCGCAAGTTTATTGGGAATAGGCAGAGCAATTGGTGAAACAATGGCAGTAATTATGGTAACTGGGAATGCCGCTGTCATTCCTTATTTGCTTGATTATGAAGGTCATTTTAAAAATCCTTTTTACGCATCTGTTCGCACCATAACAGCAACTATTGCTTCAGAACTTGGCGAAGCACCACAAGGAGGAATTCATTACCAAGCATTATTTATGCTTGGCTGTATTTTATTTATAATTACCTTCATTATGAACTTAATAGCAGAAGGGTTAAATTTAAAAAAGAGGTAATTACTAGATTAATCTATAGAATTTAAAATATGGCGTTTAAAAAGAAATTTTTCCAAGGATTTGCATTTAGCATATTCTATCTTTTCTCATTCCTAGTATTTGCTTTGGTGTTTGCCATCCTTGGTGTATTGTTGTACAAAGGTATACCAGCTATGAGTTGGGAATTTATTACTAAGGCCCCCGAAGATGGTATGACCAAAGGTGGAATTTTCCCAGCAATAGTTGGCACATTGGCATTAATAGCAGGTGCATCGTTGGTTGCATTTCCGATTGGAATATTGGCGGGTATATTTATGAATGAATACACCTACGACAACTGGGTTCGTAAATTTATACGAATGATTACTAATAATTTAGCTGGTATTCCATCTATTGTTTTTGGTCTTTTTGGCATGTCATTATTTGTAAACACTTTAGAATTTGGTGTAAGTTTATTGGCTGGATCCCTCACATTAGGAATTTTGGTATTACCAATTGTAATACGTACAACGGAGGAATCTTTAAAATTTATACCGCTGGATTTTAGGTTAACTAGCTATGCACTAGGTGCTACAAAATGGCAAACTATCCAAAAAGTTGTATTACCAGCAGCATTCCCAAACATTATAACAGGATTAATCTTATCTATAAGTCGTATTTCGGGCGAAACAGCACCCATTATGTTCACCGTTGCAGCGTATTTTTTACCAAAAATAAACCTTGCTTGGAACGAACAAGTGATGGCACTTCCTTACCATCTCTATGTGGTTTCAACAAGTGGAATAGATCCCGAATCTACCTCGAGAATTGCCTTTGGAACAGCTTTAGTACTAACATTAATTGTGTTGATTTTAAATCTTTTAGCCAACTGGATTAGAAAATCAATGAGTAAATAACAAATTGAAAATATTGTCAATAAAAATAACAGAATAAAATGTTTAAAATAGACGCTCAAGAAGTTAACCTGTTCTATGGAAAAATGCACGCTTTAAAGAATGTAAGCATGCAAGTAGAAGCCAACGAAATAGTAGCGCTAATTGGTCCATCAGGTTGCGGTAAATCTACCTTCCTTCGAACTATAAACAGAATGAACGATTTGATTTATGGTGTTAAAATCAATGGCAATATTAAAATTGATGATAATAATATCTACAGCAACAAAGTAGATGTAAATGAACTAAGAAAGAACGTTGGTATGGTATTTCAAAAGCCCACGGTATTTCAAAAATCTATATTTGACAATGTGGCTTATGGTTTAAGGGTCAATGGTATTACCAAAAGTTCGGTAGTAAAAGAAAAAGTGGAAAAAGCCTTGGTGCAAGCAGCTCTTTGGGATGAGGTAAAAGATAATCTTAAAAAATCAGGTTTGGCGCTTTCAGGAGGTCAACAACAAAGACTTTGTATTGCTCGTACTATTGCGGTTGAGCCTAATGTGATTTTAATGGATGAGCCCACGTCAGCTTTAGATCCCATTTCAACTTCTAAAGTAGAAGAACTATTGCTTGAGCTTAAAAAAGAATATACTATAATAATTGTGACACATAATATGCAGCAAGCTGCGCGTGTAAGTGATAAAACTGCCTTTTTCTATGTTGGAGAATTAATTGAATACGATAAGACACCAAAAATATTCAAAAATGCTTCAATAGAACTTACACAAAACTATGTAGGTGGTAAGTTTGGTTAATTAATTATATTTGAACCTTAAATTTAATATAAATGAAAAATATTATACTTCTGATCGTAAGCGTTTTTGCTTTATTTGCCTGTAGGAAAGCTGCCGACCCTGCTGTAGATAGTGCAACTCAATTTGTAGGTACTTATAAAGATCCGATACTTAATACAACGGCCATTGTAAGTAAAGTAGATAATAATACAATTTCCATAGCATATACTGGATTTGACCCATTTAAAGCGCGAATAACAGGGAGCAATTCATTAGGACAAGCTTCTGCTACTTACTTAAAAATTGATCAACAAACAATTTCTGCCCTTACCAATACTACCATTAAAGGTGTGCCAGTGTATGATAAAGCGCCTTACAATGATTTTATTACTGATCATGGCTATGTTATTGTGGAAAGTGGTAAGACAAAGTTATATTTTAGGGCAGAAACACAAATAGGAACGGCTACTGCCATTCCTCTATATTATGTCGGGGAGAAAGAGGTTGCTAAATAGACCTAATTAAGAGTTATAACCTTATTCAAACCAAACCCTTTAAAAACAAATAAGCCCTTCATTTTTATTATTGAAAGGCTTATTCATTGTATATATACCTTCCAGCTTACCCAAAGTTGTCAACATAACCTTGTAAACCAGCTCCACCATTGCCTTCGCCAACTGCATAAAACTTCCACTCATTAGCTTCTTTACGGAGTTTGCCAAATATCATTCCAGCATCAGAAGAATTTGACGCATCCAGATCATAATTAAGAATTTCTTTTTTATTTTCTACATCATATAGACGAGCATAGGCCGACTGAAGTAACCCAAAATTATGTCTTCTTGAAATTGCTTCGTGAATTGTCACGCACACTATAATCTCAGTAATTCGATTGTCAATCAAATCAAGATTACAAAGAATCATCTCATCGTCGCCTTCTCCAAATCCTGTTCTGTTATCACCAGTGTGTTGTACCGCTCCATCTGGAGACTTTAAATTATTGTAGAAAACAAAAAATAAATCTTGAGGTAATTTTAAATTAGCACCTAATAAAAAGACCGATGCATCTAAATCTAATGGTTGATCTGGTTTCATTTCCCAACCAAGTCCAAACATTATTTTCTTTAACGCAGGAGCTTCTTTTGTTAGGTTAAAAGATCCACCCTTATTTAAACTAATTGACATGGAGAATTTATTTAAATTTAATTAAGAAACATAGGATACAATTATAAAACTAGTTTTTGAAGAAATTTAGCTTGACTTTAAAAATAATAACAAATAAGCCCTTCATTTTTTAAAAACGAAGGGCTTATAAATATTCAAGCTTTTAAATTATCCGAAGTTGTCAACGTAGCCTTGCAGACCAGCACCGCCATTGCCTTCTCCAACTGCATAAAACTTCCACTCATTAGCTTCTTTACGGAGTTTGCCAAATATCATACCAGCATCAGAAGAATTTGACGCATCCAGATCGTAATTAAGAATTTCCTTTTTATTCTCTACATCAAATAAACGAACATAGGCCGACTGAAGCAACCCGAAATTATGTCTTCTTGAAACTGCTTCATGAATTGTCACGCACACAATAATCTCCGAGATTCGTTGGTCTATCAAATCAAGATTACAAAGAACCATTTCATCGTCGTCTTCTCCAAATCCTGTTCTGTTGTCACCAGTGTGCTGCACAGCCCCGTCAGGAGATTTTAAATTATTATAGAATACAAAAAACGAGTCATTAGGTATTTTTAAATTATCTCCTACTAAAAATACAGATGCATCTAAATCCATCGGTTGACCTGGTTTCATTTCCCAACCAAGTCCAAACATTATTTTCTTCAACCCTGGAGCTTCTTTTGTTAGGTTAAAAGATCCACCCTTTTTTAAACTAATTGACATAGAGATTTATTTTTATTTAAAATTAAGAAACATTAGATACAATATATAGCTACTTATTTTTGAAGAAATCATTTATCTTATCTTCATTTGGTTTATTAAGTTCATCAAATATATCTTGTGGAGTTTTTAATTGTGATGAGTTGTTCAAAAGTTTTGCCTTTTGTTCTTCTAGCGCTTTTGGATCATTTTTAAATCGGGTTTCAAGCATTTTTATCTTTTTTTCCTCTTCAAGCAATAGCTTCTTTTTTTCTTCTTCTGCTAGTTTTTGTTTAATCTCATCAAAATCAGTATAAACTTTAGCCTCACTTTCAAGTAATTCAAATTCTCTATCAATTCTTGAGGTAGCCTCTACCAACTCTACCTTGGCACCAGCAACATCACCTAATTTATTAATTTTTTCTTCAAACCTCTCAAAATCAGCCATTCCGGAAGAACTAATGCCTCCTAACTTTTCAGCAATCTCAGTTTGGGCTTTGGCTGTTTGAGCCTTTGCAATAAGTATCGATTCTTTGGCTTTAGCTTCATCAAACTTAACCTTCATTCTATCAAGCTGAGATCTCAATTTTTCAACCATTGATACCGATTGGTTATTTAGTTCTGTGTATTGCAGCACTTGCTTGTCCACTATTGACTTTTTTTCTAAAGCTTTTTTTCCTAAAGCCTCATCATTATTTTTAATGGCTAATGTTGCCTTGTTGTACCAATCTTGTGATTGAGTAGTAAATTCACCGAGCTTTCTCTCCAAGCTTTTTTGATTAGCCATTGCCTGAGCTAGTGCTTCAGTAGACTTTTGAATTGAAATTTCCATTTCAGCTATAGCTAGCTTTATCATTTTAACAGGATCCTCAATTTGATCAATTGCGTCGTTAGCATTAGCCTTAAACACATTCATGAGGCGATTAAAGAGACGTTTTAACATAAACGGAAGTGCGGTATTAATTTAAACAAAGATAAATGAAGGAACTACAAAATCAAATTGTTCGGTAATAACTCTGGTACTAATTTGAAAGAATTTATGATATTTTAATTCAGATGCTATGCTTATCAAAAGCTAATACTAGATTATTTCAGTTGAAATCTTAATTTTCCCGAATATAGACCTGATGGGTTTTTAATGGCTTAATTTGGGTAAAACCCCATTTTCTAATTGACCCAAAGATGCAGTAAATCGATTTGTTTTCTACATTATTTGGGTCAAAATTTAGATTAACTTTGTTAGTCTTTCAACAAAAATACTAGGCTTATTTTGCCACAAAATTTGGATAAGCTTCACCACCATGTTCGGAATAATCTAATCCGTAGATTTCTTGTTCTTGACTCACCCTTATGCCTAAAGTTATTTTAAGTATTCCAAAAATGGCAAATGATAGTGCCAAGGCAGCTAATCCACAGGCTAAGACCCCAATGAACTGACTCATGAGTTGAGCAATACCAGCTTTACTACCAAATATGCCTACAGCCAAAGTACCCCAAACTCCATTAACCAAATGAACCGATAAAGCGCCTACTGGGTCATCTATTCGGAGCCTATCAAATAATAACACCGCTAAAACTACTAAAATACCAGCGATGATTCCAATAATCACCGAGTCAACTATACCCACTAAATCTGCACCAGCCGTTATTCCAACGAGCCCAGCTAAAATACCATTTAAAGACATACTTAAATCAAACTTTTTACCGATTATATAAATAGTTAAAGCTGCTGCAATACCACCAGCTGATGCTGCTAAACAGGTAGTAACCAACACTTTTGATACCAAAGCAGGATTTGCAGATAAAACGGAGCCGCCATTAAATCCAAACCAACCTAGCCATAGCATAAAAGTACCAATAACTGCCGAAGTCATGTTATGGCCTGGAATAGGCATTATTTTACCATTTTCAAATTTACCAAGTCGCGGCCCAACCAGTAGTACTCCAGCCAAAGCAGCCATTCCACCCACGGTATGTACCATGGTAGAACCTGCAAAATCATAGAAACCTAGGGTGTGTAACCATCCAAGGCCCCAATTCCAACTGCCTATAATTGGATAAACTATAGCCACAAAAACCAAAGTGAAGATAAGAAAAGATGAAAGTTTGATACGTTCGGCAACTGCACCAGATACAATGGTGGCACTTGTAGCGGCGAACATGCCTTGGAAAAGAAAAAACGTCAATTCTGTCATGTTTTGGCCATAAAAATTTGTGGGAATATGTATCCCTAAACCCGCAAAGCCTATAAATCCATTTCCTCCATCAATAAATCCAGGGAACATTAAGCTACCACCACATAAAGCGAAGGTTAGCAAGCCTATGCCAGGAATAATGGTGTTTTTAAACAAAACGTTGGTGGTATTTTTTACCTGGGTAAGTCCCGATTCTAAAGTTGCAAAACCTAGATGCATAATAAAAACTAGCCCCGTCGCTAACATCATCCATACATTGTTAATACTTATAGCAACGTCATCTATTTTATGGTCGAGTTTACCTATGGTAATATTAGCCTCTGCCAATGCCCTACGTGTATTTGCCAAAGAATCGGCCAAGCTAATTTGACCATTACTAAACTGACTTATCGAATCTGAATCTAATTGTGCTAAGGTGTCTACGACTTCTGGAAACATAGTATAATTTTAATTTTGTTTGTTAAATAATTGACTTAATACATCGCTTTTTATCTTAATTATTATCCTAAACTTATCCTAATGGCCTCATCTACTGTGGAAACAAATATTTTACCATCTCCAACTTCTCCTGTGTAAGCAAATTTTTTGATGGTATTGATCACGTCATCTGCATCTTCTTTCGGTATAACAACTTCAATAACCCTACGAGGAATACTTCCAGCAGAATCAATTATTGAAATACCTCTATAAGTGCCTTTTTGCTCGTTTTGAAAAGTAACTCCCTTAACTTCATAAAAAATAAAAAATTCCACGCCGATTTTATGCAGGCCATCTCTTACCTGATCAAACTTAGAGGTACGAATAATAGCTTGAATCTTTTTCATAATGAATTATTGTAATAATCTAAGTAAAATTGTATAATTTAAATTTAGTACATTTATTCTATTTATTAACATAGCATAAATATAATACTTATAAATTAATATTTTAAACATTATATTAATATTTGAGTATAATATTTGACTAAAATATAATTATTTCATCAAATGTTTGAAATAAATTATAAAATAATCATGATAATGATAAATCAATAATTTTTTATAAATTTGTACTAATAATCTTTTGGTGCAAAAAGGTTAAACTAGAATTATATTTTACGAGAGGGTAAAATCGTATCACAAGTGAGAAACATTAGACATCATAGTATTATAGTAACTGTAAATGATAAAGCTACCATTGAGGATTTAAGAAAAAAAATTAATGAAGTTTATACTAAAAACATGGAAGCTAAAAATGGTTTTCAGTTATTAAGTCCTACTATACCTAGTCTAATCAATAATTTTTTCTCGTTTTTTATTGCACCTGATGGCAGCAAAGAAGGTTATGATGCTTCGGATGATGCTGATAGAGTAAGAAAACTTGTATTAGAAATGCTTCGGAATTACAAACCTAAAGAGGATACTGTAATTGTGCAGTTTGTAGAGCTCTTTTATGGGGATGAAAATGAACCAAGTAGTATTCTAGTTTCTGGATAATTTATAATCTAAAAGATATTGAAGTGTAGTAGATTATGAAATTTTAAAT
This sequence comes from Cytophagaceae bacterium, assembly GCA_027488865.1. Taxonomy (GTDB): domain Bacteria; phylum Bacteroidota; class Bacteroidia; order Cytophagales; family UBA9547; genus JAIYAU01. The sequence continues at coordinate 38,833 of JAIYAU010000057.1, read as the reverse complement.
ATATAAAAGGTAAAAAAAAGCCTGACCAAATTATGGCCAGGCTTTTGACTTTATAGGAACGGGACTAGTACATTCCGCCCATTCCACCGCCGCCGCCCATTGGAGGCATTGCAGCTTTTTCTTCTTCTTCGTCAGCAATCACGCACTCTGTTGTAAGCAATAAGCCTGAAATAGAGGCAGCGTTTTCTAACGCAAGACGAGTTACTTTAGCAGGATCAATTACACCTACCGCGCTCAAATTTTCAAATTTATCTTCACGAGCGTTATAACCATAATCTCCTTTACCTTCTTTTACTTTGTTTACAATTACCGAACCTTCACCACCACAGTTTTCTACAATAGTTCTTAAAGGTGCCTCAATGGCCTTTTTAATAATTTCAACACCAGTTTTTTGATCTTCGTTGGTGATAGAAGCAATCAATTTATCAAGGTCTGCTCCAGCGCGGATAAGTGCCACTCCACCACCTGGTACAACACCTTCTGCTAAGGCAGCACGAGTAGCATGTAAGGCGTCATCTACACGATCCTTCTTCTCTTTCATTTCTACTTCTGTAGCAGCACCTACATAAAGAATAGCTACACCACCTGAAAGTTTAGCAAGACGTTCTTGGAGTTTTTCTTTATCGTAGTCAGAGGTAGTTTTCTCAATTTGAGCTTTGATTTCAGCAATACGACCTTTGATCAAATCTTTATCACCAGCACCATTTACTATGGTTGTGTTATCTTTATCGATAATTACTTTTTCTGCAGTACCTAAGAAATCTAAAGTAGCGTTTTCTAATTTGTAACCTCTTTCTTCAGAAATTACAGTACCGCCTGTAAGGATCGCGATATCTTCAAGCATTGCTTTTCTTCTATCACCAAAACCAGGCGCTTTTACTGCAGCCACTTTTAGCGCACCACGAATTTTATTAACCACCAAAGTAGCCAATGCCTCACCATCTACATCTTCAGCAATAATAACAAGTGGTTTTCCAGTTTGAGCAACTTGCTCTAACAATGGAAGAAGTTCTTTCATAGAAGATACCTTTTTGTCATATATTAACAAATAAGCTCTTTCTAAATCTGCTTCCATGTTTTCTGTATTAGTTACAAAATAAGGGGATAAATATCCACGATCAAATTGCATACCTTCTACAGTTTTTACCTCATCTGAAGTACCTTTAGCTTCTTCTACAGTGATAACACCATCTTTACCAACTTTAGCCATTGCATCAGCAATCATTTTGCCAATCAAGCTATCGTTGTTAGCAGAAATAGTAGCTACTTGCTCAATTTCTTCGTTACCTTTTACAGGTGTAGAAAGTTTTTTCAAGTTTTCAACTACTTGTATTACTGCTTTTTCGATACCTCTTTTTAGGTCCATTGGATTAGCTCCTGCAGCTACGTTTTTAATACCAGCAGCAAAGATGGCTTGTGCTAGAACAGTAGCGGTAGTAGTTCCATCTCCTGCGCTGTCAGCGGTTTTAGACGCCACTTCTTTCACCAATTGAGCACCCATGTTTTCGATGGTATCTTTAAGCTCAATATCTTTAGCTACTGTAACTCCGTCTTTGGTAATAGCAGGAGAACCAAATTTTTTGTCTAAAATAACATTGCGACCTTTAGGTCCAAGGGTTACTTTAACAGCGTCGGCCAATGTGTCAACACCTTTTTTTAATTTTTCGCGCGCTTCTGTATCAAATAATACTCTCTTAGCAGCCATATTTTTAAATTTTATTAATTGTTAAATAAATACTTGATTAAATAAGATTTTGCCCTATTCGTTTTAAACTAATACTTAGATTAGATAACAGCAAAAATGTCAGACTCACGCATGATCAAAAATTCTTGACCTTCTACGTTTATCTCCGTTCCCGCGTATTTACCATAAAGTACTGTGTCACCAACTTTTACAGTCAAAGGTTCATCTTTTTTGCCGTTGCCTACTGCAATAATCACTCCTTTTTGAGGTTTTTCTTTCGCAGTATCAGGAATAAAAAGACCAGAAGCGGTTTTTTCTTCTGCAGCAGCAGGTTCTACCAGAACTCTATCTGCTAACGGTTTAATTTTTACTTGTGCCATAAAACTTAGATATGTTATTATTTATTTAAAAGAAAAAGAACTTGTTAAAAATTTATTAGAATATAGCACATCTCATGCCAGCCATAGTTTTATGAAAAAATGACAGGTTTCTATAAATAACTTACTCATCTAAGACATTAAGAATTCTTTTTATGTCAAAAATTCAGTAATTCTTCATAAACCTTATGAATTGGGAGTCCCATTACATTGTAAAATGAACCAGTTATTTCGACGATACCAATCATTCCAATAAATTCTTGCACGCCATAAGCTCCAGCTTTATCAAATGGCTTGTGTTGATTTATGTAAAACTTTATTTCATCTTCACTTAATTCTTTGAACTGCACATCGGTAGTGTCACTTTTAACAATCATTTTTTTTCCGTCGGTGATAGCAAATCCGGTAATTACTTGATGTTTTTTATTGGAAAGTGCCCGTAACATGTTGTAGGCTTGTTGTTCGTTATCGGGCTTATTAAGGATTGTTCCATTTAAATGCACAATAGTGTCGGCAGTGATTACAATTTCTTCGTTTAAAACGCAGCTGGCTAATATTTTCTCAGCCTTGGCTTTGGCCAAAAACATTGGTACCTCTTCTTTGATTAAGGTATCAGAAAATGATTCATCAATGTCTGGTGATAGGCACGTGAATACAAATCCACAATCTTGAAGTATTTGTTTTCTTCGTGGAGAATTGGAACCTAAAATAATCTTTCGAGTAATCATAAAAAAAGCGACAGATTATAAAATCTGTCGCAAGATGCATATTTTACCCAATAATACTACTTACCAGGCTGCCAATTCTGATCTTGATTTGCATATTTTTTTTGCAATTTGTTGTGCTTCTTTATCACCAAGGCTTACTGCTTTGGTAATATCTTCACAAGCTGATTTATCCTTAATTTCATTTTTATATTCAGCACGATAGATGTATGCTAGTGCAAACTTATTATCAAGTGTGATAGCTTTATCTAGATCCAAGATAGCTTCTTTAAATTTATTTAAATGTGATAGTGCTACCGCTCTAGTGAGATAGGCATCAGTATTATCAATACCATGTTCTAAAGCAATATTACAATCTGTACTTGCAGAGGCGTAATCACCCAAACTCATATTTATATGTGCTCTTGTGATATAAGCCTCATAATCAGTGCTGTTGAGCTCTAATGATTTATTTAAGTCTTCAAGTGCTGCCTGATATTGACCTAACATATTTTTGGCATTTCCACGGTTGTAGTAGGCCTTAGTATCATTAGGATCCATGTTAATTGTTTTGGTATAATCTTCGATAGCTCCCGTGTAATTACCAGCATTATCTTTTGCCAAACCTCTCATAAAATATGCCTCAGACATTGTAGGAAATTTTGTTATTATTAAATCATAATCTAGAATTGCGGAGTTGTAATTGCCTAAATTTAGTTTGGATAATGCTCTATAGCTCAGTGCTTCTAAGTCGTTAGGATTAATAATTAAACATTTATCTAATGATTTAACAGCTTCTCTATAATTACCGATCTTATCTTCTACTATGCCTTTTTGTAGTAACGCAGCGGCATTTGAAGGATTGATAGCAACAACTTGGTTAAAATCTTGAAGCGCTTTACTAAATTCACCTAAACTTACATAACAAGTTGCTCTTGCCAAAAGCACTTCAATTGCTTTGGGGTCTATTTCTAGAGCTTTATTTAAGTCAACTATTGCACCTACAAAATCTTGTCCTTCCGATTTGGTAGAAGCACTTTTTATTAAGCTAGCAGAGTTGGTTTCTTCTGCTTGTGCTACTACTCCAACAGAAAAAACAATTGCCAAAACAACTGAAAGGTATATGGTAATGGTTTTCATATAATTATATTTAAATAGTTCAATTATTTATTCGAATTACCATATAATACGTAAGTAAAATTAAAAAGATTTAATTTTGATAGAATAATATCAATAAATTATAGAATTATTTTTTGGAATTTGGTAGGATGATTTGAAACTTAGTTCCAATCAGTTCTTCGCTGAAAACTGAAATTTTACCACCTAATTTTTCCACAATCTGTTTAACGATGTAAAGACCGAGGCCAGAACCAAAAGAATGTTCGGAAGCTCTAAAAAACATATCGAATATTTTATCTTTAAACTCCTCTTTAATTCCTAGTCCGTTGTCGATAAACGTGATGTAACAAGCGTCACTAGATAGTTCAACCGCTATTTTAAGAAAAGAATCACTACCTGATTGACGATATTTTATAGCATTGGAAATAATATTTTGGAATATAATTTTTATTCTTGCCGCATCACCTATGTAGACCTGGTTTGTAGAAATAGTTTGTTCAATAGTAAAGTGTTCTATATGTTCTAAATACTTTAGGTCTTGATAACAACTTTTTATAAGTTCTTCGAAATCCACCTCAGATTTTTCTATTTCTAGTCTGCTGTTTCTAGAGAAGTTTGTAAGGTCGACCAGAAATGTATCCAATTTAATCACACTCTGTTCAGCAAGATCAAGACAATGTTTTCTTGTTTCTTCATTAGGATCTTCATTAATTAAATTAAACAAGCCCAGTAAAGACCTTAAAGGAGCTCTCATATCGTGAGAAGACCTATAAACAAAACTATCTAATTCAAAATTAGTTCTTTTAAGTTCTCTTTCGGTATTTCTTATCTCAGTCATATCGATAGAGACACCCAACAAACCTCGTTCACCGTCAGCATCATTAAAGGGTAACTTTGTGGTGTAAAGTATTTTTATGTTTTCGGAAAAGGTAATTTTTTGTTCGGGTAAGGTAATTGTTTCAGAAGAATCTAATACAATCCTATCCGACCTTAATATTATCTCTATTTCCTCTAGATCTTTCAAGAATTCATCATCACATTTACCAATTAACTGATTTTTGGTAGTGCTAAAAAGATCAGCCTGAGCCTTATTGGCCAAAATGTATTTTCTATTTTTGTCTTTTAAAAATATCGGGTGCGGAACCAAATCAATAATCTGCTGTATTACAAAAGCATTGGTTTCTACTTCTTTTTTATTGTACAACAACTCTGTTATATCGCTACCTACACAATATATTAGGCCCTTATCTAAGTCATAATCCATCATCCACTCCAGCGTGGAATAGGTGCTAGAATTTGTTAAAATTTTACTTTGAAATATTAGTCCTTGTGGAGTTGACTGTGCTATCAAATGAAGCAGTTTGTTTTCTAAGTCTGCCAAATTGTCATTATCAAGTAAACGTAAAGCTGGTTGGTGTAATAGTTCGTTACTTGATTTATTAAAGAACTTCACAAAGGCTGGGTTGACTTGAATTATATTAAGTTTATTGTTCAACACACACATCAACTCTTTCGACAAAAAGAAAAACCTATCTCGTATCAAATTCAAATTTTTTTTAAAATTACAAAAACATTTAAGTAGAGGGATATAAATGTAAGTTTTTGTTTATATTTTATGGATTAATATAGGATAAAGTAAGTATTAGTACTTAAGTAAGCTTACGACCTAGGTAATTCATCTTTTCTTTTAAGTGCATAATAAACGATTAATCCGGTCAAGATTGTTGCAAAACCTGAAAATGATTCTAAGGGTTTATCGATGAGGGTAAACACAATCATCCATAATTCCAAGCCAATAAATATGATGGGAGTAATTGGATATCCAATGGTTTTGTAAGACAAATTGTCATCTTTACTTTTTGATCTTAATATAAACAACCCAAACACTGTTAGGCAAGTGAACAGACTTAAGGTAAAACCTATATAAGTTAATATTTTTTCAAATGAAGCTGTTACGATTAATATTATTGCAATGAACGATTGCAAAACGATGGCCATGGCAGGTGAGCCTGCTCCCGTTAAATTAGAAAATCGTCTTAATTGTGGGAAATCTTCTCCAATGGTTTTGCTCACCCTTGGGCCAGCTATTGTTATTGAGTTGACACTTGCAAACAGAGCAATACATATTACCAAACTTATGGCTTTACCTCCAATTTCTCCAAAAATGTGTTGTCCAGCAATAAATCCTACCTCATTTTTTAATACTAATTCAGCGGCTGGTGTGGAGTATAAAAAAACAAAATTGAGCCCTACATAAAGTAACAACACCGTAAATGATGCCAAAAAAAGAGATTTGGGTAAATTTTTCTGAGGATTGTCCACTTCACTGGTGATGTATGTTACAGAATTCCAGCCACTATAAGCAAATGATACAAATACGAGTGATACCGCAAAAGGGCGAGAGAAAATAGGTTCTATTGATTGATAATCGAAATAAATACTAAAATGTTGAGCATCAGATAGATAGATGCCTGAAACAATAAGTACTAAAATGAGCACAATATTGACTAGGGTAATGGAAGATTGAAATTTTGCGCCAAGCTGAATACTGAAGATATTAATTAAAGTGGCAAAGAGAACTAATAAACAAGCGGTAAACTCCATTTGATACATTCCAAATGAGTTAGTTATTAATTCGGGGAAAAGTTTATAAAAATAATTGGCAAAAGCCATACTACTTAAAGCAGCTGGGGCTGCAAAACCCACGGTAGATGATACCCAACCCGATAAAAATCCCAAAGCTGGATGATAAATTTGTGACAAAAAGTGATATTCTCCACCAGAGCGAGGTAATCTTACTGCAAGCTCGCCATATACGGCAGCACCACACAATGCCATAACACCACCTAAAATCCATAAAACCAATATCGCCAAGGTAGATTGTATACCAGCCAATTGATAACCTAAGCTGGTGTAAACACCTGTACCCACCATGCTAGAAATAATCACAGAGACTGCCGAAAAGAGTCCAATTTTAGTAGAATAATTTGTCTTCAAGTTGCAATTTTTAAACAAAAATATAGAAAATCCTGGTATCGTCAACATTTGATAATTGTCTTAGGAAAATGTACCTACACAAAATATATTTGTAACATGAAAACACCCATTATTTCTCCTTCTGTACTTGCAGCAGATTTTGCAAATCTCCAAAGAGATATTGAAATGTTAAATAGTAGCGACGCTGATTGGATTCATATAGATGTAATGGATGGCATTTTTGTGCCAAATATTTCATTTGGCCAACCTGTTTGCGCGGCCATAGCTAAACATGCCAAAAAGCCATTGGATGTTCACTTGATGATTGAAAGACCAGAAAGGTATGTAGAGCAGTTTAAGCAGGCGGGGGCATCACTTATATCTGTTCATTATGAGGCATGTGTGCATCTTCATAGAAATATTGAGCAAATTAAAGGGTTAGGTATAAAGGCTGGTGTAGCTATTAATCCACATACGCCTGTTGATTTGTTGGCTGAAATTATTGCAGACATTGATTTAGTGTGTGTAATGAGTGTAAATCCTGGGTTTGGAGGACAAAAATTTATTGAAAACACATATACCAAGGTTCAAAAGCTTGCTGAGTTGAGAAATCGATTCAATTCTAGTGTATTAATTGAAATTGATGGTGGTGTTAATAGTACCAATGCTAAAAAGCTAATTGACGTAGGTGCGGACGTCCTTGTGGCTGGCAATTTTGTTTTTACTGCGGCTAACCCTTTAGCCACAATAAAGGATTTAAAAACCCAATTGTAAAAAACATTAATCAATTATTTGTTTATCACTCCTAACCGAAAGATTTACTTATAAATCATAAATTTTTTTAATAAAAATTTTTAAAAACAATTGGTTATATTAAAATCAGAATCGCAATAGGAGTAAGGCCTCCAAAAGTTTATTATTTTATAGATTGATCTACAAAGTAAGATAAAATCTCGACTATAAAGCTATAGCCCAAACAGAGTGAAATGTACAATTTTATTAGTATTATAACTATTTATTTGTTTATCACCTGCGTGATTTTATTCAAATATTTACCTATTATAAGTGAAATAATTATAGAGGTATAAAAATGGCCACATGTACATAAAAAAATGGCTACAGTCTTTGCTACAGGCATGTTGGGTGTCATATCTCCATATCCCACGGTAGTAATTGAGATAAAACTATAATAAATATAATTTTCAAATCTGTAATAACTCAAGTTTGCAGGCATGTTGTATGCATGAGGATAAATCATGCCAATAATCGATGCTAAAGTGGCACCCAATAAGCCTAACATTAGAAAACCTACTATGGCTGCGTAAATTAAATTTGGAGAAATTTTATCTGTGATAATTATTTTTGCTATCAATTCTATCAAAAAATAAAAAAAGTATAAGGCATAAATAATTTGAGTGGTTATATCCAAAAATGAGATGTTAGGAATAATATAATCAACCCAAGTCAAGGTAATAGCCAAGCCACCCAGTACAAGTTCAAGGTAATCAATCCTTTTGGCTTCAACATCAGCATATAAACCAGATATCAGCACAATAGTAATCAAGAACGAAAAATTTAATTTAGCTGAAGAAGATTCCGTAAAAAATGGAGAAATAAGTAATAATAAAATTAAGGTAAATAAGTGGACTAAATATTTAGATTCGTTAGAGGGAATCTTATGAAAAAAATGAACTCGTACCAAAAATTCCCTGAATGGATTCATGTCTATGGTGATTTGTGTTTAAAATTTAAATTATTATTTTAAATAACTATTATTAAATATCTCCTAACTGCGGTCTCATTAAAATTTCTTCAACTACTGCCGTTGATGACAAATTATAGGTAGCCCATATAATATCTGCAACGTCACTTGGCTTCATAAACCTTTCTTCTGGCAATTCTACTCCTTCCCAGCTAGAAGTGTACGTGGGCCCTGGTAACACTGAGGTAACCTTAATACCATAAGGTTTTATTTCTTCTCTTAACACCTTGGTGAGCCCGTGCATGGCGTACTTGGTTATACAATATGAGCCGCCATTAGGATAAGGCGTAATGCTGGCCGTAGAATTAATATTAAAAATATGTCCATTTTTATGTTCTATCATCGATGGAATAAACCCTCTTGTAATATGATATGTGCTTAGTAGGTTCGTATTTAACATTTTTGTTAATACGCCTTCTTCTTCTAAATGTATTTGTCCTGGTATAAAAACGCCTGTATTATTTACCAAAACATCTATGTTATCAGTATGCGCCATAACTGTAGAAATAAATTTTTTACAATCTCCTTCTAAAGACAAATCCGCAGGGATAACTTGACTTTTAATATTAGAAAATAAACTTAATTCTAATTTTAATTTATCGATATCAACTTGATTGCGAGCACAAGTGAAAATATTAAACCCATTTTCGGCAAATTTTAAAACGATTGCCTTTCCTATCCCTTTTGTACCACCAGTTATTACTATATTTTTCTTACTCACGATTATTTCTTATTTTGTGCCAAATTTACGCACTAGGATTAAAAATAGTAATTAGCATTGATACTTTTATAATTTAAAAATAAAAAACTTAAATTATTCAAAATAATGACTTAAAATTGGATTTAGAAGCGCACTAGTAACGGGAATTAACATATACAAAAAATGATTTTAAACGGCATCGGTAAATACTTTATTTTTTTAGGAAAACTATTTACCAATCGAGAAAAACCCAAGGTATATTTTTCATTAATTATAGATGAATGTATTCTCATTGGACTTGATTCTGTTTTTATTGTGGCTATTGTTTCTACCTTTATAGGTGCCGTATCTGGAGTTCAAACTTCTCACAACTTAATCAGTCCACTAGTACCATTGTATGTAGTTGGGGTGATAGTACGAGACATGACCATTCTTGAGCTGGCTCCTACTATTACTTGCATTGTGTTGGCTGGTAAAGTTGGCTCAAGCATAGCAGGTGGCTTGGGTACCATGAGAATTCAAGAACAAATAGATGCTTTGGAGGTAATGGGCATTAATTCTGCCTCTTACCTAGTATTGCCCAAAGTATTAGCGGCCTTAATCATGTTTCCAATGTTGGTTACTTTGGCAGGATTTTTATCTCTATGCGGAGGCTATGCAAGTACAGTTTTTACTGGGATAATTACTAGTTACGATTATGTTTATGGTATAAGATTCCAATTTGAAGGATACAATGTTTTTATTGCTTTGGTAAAATCATTTGTTTTTGCATTTGTTATCACCTCCATATCAGCTTTTAAGGGATATTATACTACAGGAGGCACCTTAGGTGTGGGTCAAGCAAGTACAAACGCAGTTACAAATAGCTGCATTGGCGTTTTACTGGCAGACTATTTTATTGCTCAATTACTTCTATAAAAAAGCATGTGAAACAGCCTCTTTTACAAATAAGATATTATGATTGAAGTAATTAATATAAACAAGACATTTAATGGCAAAAAAGTACTAGAAAATGTTAGTGGCTTGTTTGCTAAAGGCAAAACCAACCTTATAATAGGAGCAAGCGGTACTGGAAAGAGTGTACTTTTAAAAACAATTGTTGGTCTAATAGAACCTGACACAGGAAGTGTAGAATATGACAAACGAGACTTTATAAAGGCGGATGAAGATACACGAAGAGAAATAAGGAGGGAAATGGGCATGCTGTTTCAGGGTAGTGCCTTGTTTGATTCGAAAAATGTCCAAGAAAATGTCATGTTTCCCCTAGAAATGTTTACCAATACTTCAAAGTCTGATAAATTAGATCGGGTAAACTACTGTTTGCAACGGGTAGGTCTTGAAAATGTAAATAATTTATTACCCTCACAAATAAGTGGAGGAATGCAAAAAAGAGTGGGGATAGCAAGAGCAATTGTAATGAATCCAAAGTATCTTTTTTGTGATGAACCTAATTCTGGCCTTGATCCACAAACATCCATAAGAATTGATAATTTGATAAGTGATATTACAGAGGAATTTAGCACTACCACAATAGTAGTAACACATGACATGAACTCCGTTATGACTATTGGAGAATATATTATGTTTATATATAAAGGTAAAAAATTATGGGAAGGCAATAAAGAGATGATTCTTGATTCTGATGTGGCAGAGCTTAACGACTTTATTTTTGCAAACAACCTAATGAAAGAATTAAAAGATCGAGGATAATTAATTTTATACCTTGAATTTTATTCATCATAAGAAACATTTATTTCGAAATTATTATTTACAAAAACTCAGTTCAACAAAATCATTAACTTTGCCCGCAATTTTACTATTGTAGGTGTTTTATAAAAATTCTGTATGAAAATTCTTATCCTTGACTTTGGTTCACAATACACACAATTAATAGCAAGAAGGGTAAGAGAATTGAATGTTTATTGTGAGATTCATCCTTATAATAAAATTCCAAAAATTGAATCTGATATTAAAGGGATTATCTTGTCAGGCAGTCCTTGTTCGGTAAGAGAAGAAAATGCTCCGGATATTGAACTAAGTCAATTTGGTGAATTACCGGTGCTGGGGGTATGTTATGGTGCACAATTGCTCGCACAAAAAAATGGCGGTGAAGTATTTCCTTCAACCATAAGAGAATATGGTCGTGCCATAATGCAAACTAGTTCAAATAGTAAACTACTTGCCTCCGTGCCTCAAAATTCACAGGTGTGGATGTCCCACGGTGATACTATAACTGCAGTACCAGAAAATATCGAAATTATTGCAAGTACACCTACTGTAAAAGTGGCTGGTTATAAGTTCAAAAATAAAGAAATATATGGGATTCAATTTCATCCAGAAGTTACCCATAGCATAGATGGTAAGCAAATTATACAAAATTATGTTGTGGATATTTGTGGTTGTACCCAAGATTGGACGCCCGATGCCTTCATTGAGTCTACTATAAAAACCATCAAAGAAAAAGTAGGAAATGATAAAGTAGTGCTAGGTTTATCTGGCGGGGTTGACTCATCAGTAGCTGCTATATTAATTCATAAAGCGATAGGCACCAACCTATTCTGTATTTTTGTAGATAATGGTCTGTTGCGAAAAAATGAATTTGAAGAGGTATTAGCTTCTTACAAGCATATGGGGCTCAATGTAAAAGGAGTAGATGCTAAAAATCAATTTTACCAAGCACTTGAAGGGTTGTCAGATCCTGAGGCAAAAAGAAAGGCCATAGGTAGGGTTTTTGTTGAGGTTTTTGACCAAGAGGCACATAAAATCCAAGATGTAAAATGGCTTGGACAAGGCACTATTTATCCTGATGTAATTGAGTCCGTTTCAGTAAAAGGACCCTCTGCCACTATCAAATCGCACCACAACGTAGGTGGTTTACCGGATTTTATGAAACTGCAAATTTTAGAACCACTCAATACACTTTTTAAAGATGAAGTACGCAATGTTGGGAAAAATCTAGGAATTGATCAACTAATACTAGGCCGGCATCCTTTTCCTGGCCCGGGTTTAGCCATAAGAATATTAGGAGACATCACAGCAGACAAGGTTAAAATTTTACAAGAGGTTGACTATATCTTTATTAAAGCACTGAGAGACCAACAATTATATGATAAAGTATGGCAGGCTGGTGCCATTTTACTTCCGGTGCAATCAGTAGGTGTAATGGGAGACGAACGAACTTATGAAAAAGTGGTGGCATTGAGGGCTGTAAGTAGTGTAGATGGCATGACGGCTGATTGGGTACATTTACCCTACGAGTTTTTAGCAGATGTATCCAACGAAATCATTAACAAGGTAAAAGGAGTTAATCGAGTAGTTTATGATATAAGCAGCAAACCACCAGCTACAATAGAATGGGAATAAGATTCAAACAAGTCAACCTTATCAAGATTAACTAAAAATGGACAGTATTCAGCTTTGAGTATATATACTAAACTTAAAAGTTATTCATCCAATAAAAAAATATAATTTAAAAATGTTTAAAATATTAGATAGGTACATTATCAAAAAAATGATTACTACCTACTTATTCGTAGTTATCTTATTGGTTTTGATAATATGTGTAATTGACTACACAGAAAAAAGTGATTCTTTTATTAAAAGTAATCTTCCGTTTTCAGAAATTTTCATGGGCTATTTTATCAATTTTGCACCTTACATGGCAAACATATTAAGCCCTCTTACGATTTTTATAACAACCGTTTTTGTAACCTCCAAACTAGCATCCCATACTGAAATTATTGCTATTTTGAGTGCTGGAATTAGCTACAGGCGCATTTTATGGCCCTATATAATTAGTTCCGCTATTATTGGAATATTAATATTTTTTCTAATTGGGTGGGTTTTGCCTCGTGCCAACAAAAAACGAATAGATTTTGAGCTAACTTATTTAAAAGACAAATTTTATTTTGATAAAAGAAATATCCACGTAAAAGTAGCGCCTGAAATTTATGTATACATGGAAAGTTATAACAATGAAATGCTAACTGGATACCAGTTTACCATGGAAAAAATTGTTGATGGTAAGTTGTTAGAAAAATTAAAAGGGAATAGATGTACCTGGAATATTGAAAAAAGAAAATGGAACATAGAATTTTATTCTGTTCACACTTTTGATGGTATAAAAGAGAAAATTGTGCATGGAAGCAACTTAGACACTGTTTTTAGTCTTACTCCTTCAGATTTTGAAAATACCCACATGCGCCAAGAAACGTTTACGTTTGATGAACTAGATGCTTATATCAATCTTTTAAAATCGCGCGGGGCCGAAAATCTTGAGACCTACTACATTGAAAAACACGAGAGAATCGCCTATCCGTTTGCCATTGTAATTTTAACTATAATTGGAGTTATTGTGTCATCAAGAAAAGTACGTGGGGGAGCAGGCTTACAAATAGCTTTGGGATTTGCACTTGCATTTTTATATATTATGTTTGTAATGCTTGGCCGACAAATTGCGAGCAAAGGTGCGATGCCACCAGTATTGAGTGCTTGGTTGCCAAACATAATTTTTGCATCAATTGGATTTATCTTATATCGACGTGTGCCGAAATAAAATTTTAAAATCGCTTAAGGTATAACACCTCCAATTATCTTTCATTTAAAATCGATTTCCATTTATTTGATTCGGCAAATTCTTTAATAAGATTGTTTCTTTCAATTAAAAACATGGTGAGATAATTTGTTAGGACATATTTGTCTATTAAAACACCTAAAAAGCCAAATGGTGATTGAAACTCAAAAACATCTTTCATGATAACGAAATCGTTGGACGATGTAAAAATATGATCGTGTTTTAAAAACTTAAAAGCTCCCTTTAATTGTTCATCTCGAAAATAATTGGGAATATCAAACGCTGTTATTTTGGTCGTTAGTTGTTGTCTTATCCCAAAATGCGTTGCCTCCCATGTCACATATTCACCTAGGGTTATTAGTCCACTTGTCCTGCCACTGATGGCTGTTTCATTTGTTTTTGCCGTTGAAAGTTTATGCAAGTCAATACTTCTCGATAAATCAAAACAAATATCAATGTTGGATTTTATAATGGTTTCTAATTCAATTTTTGGCATCTAGCTTTATCTTTCAATTGTGGTTTAGGAAGAAATTAACTATAATACAAGTAGGTAAAAACCTAAAGTTTGCTTTTAATGTGGTTATTAGATGTTCTTATTATTTATTTTCGGTCCAGTAATTTTTCACACTTTCTGTCATTTCCAGATCTAAACCAAACTTTTTATCTTGAATTGGTTCTAGCGCTTTTGTAACCAAAGGAATATGACCTGACCAAACTTCATTTTTTTCGTCATCATCACCTTTTGGTCCTTCATTCCTCACTTTAGCTGAGGCCTTATCGATTTTAAATTCAACGACCATCGTTGCTTTGATCTGATTCTCTGAGCCTATTGGTACTTCGTTCCATCGGCCTTTTAAAACATTTTCAGTAATTATCTTCAACCCACGGAGTCTTTCATCTTCTTGGGTTAACAACCTTGCTTTGCCAAAAAGTACTACAGAACGGTAATTTACGGATGTATCAAAAAGGGTTCTTGCAAGCACGATGCCATCTAAATGGGTTACTCCAATGCAAAAAACCTGTCCATCCAAGATTTGATTGAGCATAAAATTCTTCGTGGAGCCGTGCAAATATATAAATTCACCAGACCTACCATAAGCGGTTGGAATTATCATGGTCTGTCCTTGATGTTGAAAGGATACATGACATAAAAAGCCAGCATCCAAAATTTCGTTAACTGAATCTTCGTCATTCAAAGCACGATTAGCTCCTCTTACAACTTTATTAAATTCCATTTATCTAATTTTATAATTTTTTGTAATAATTATCCAGTGGTTCATTCAATTCTCAAAAATATAGGTTTAATGTTAAGCAATGGCTTAATTGACCTCAACTCTTTTACTCGCCAAAAATACACCAAAAAAGATCAAGCATGAATAAAGTATTTTAGCCAAATTGATTTCATCTTGACCAAATGCAACTGCAAAACCAGTTGCTAAAAACGGTTGAAAATAAATATAAATACCATTAATCGAAGGACTTATATATTTAAGTGACCAAGTATTTATTAAATAAGTAACTACAGTGGCTAATAATAAAATGAATAATAAACTAAGCCAAGTAACTTTGGTGAAACTGTAAATATCTACTTCAAGCAAATGTTTATAACTAAAAGGTAGTACGATTGGTATGGACAACAAGAAGAGCCATCGAAGTACGTTTAATGCCTCATATTTACGCATAAGTGGAGTTACTAAAACCAAAAAGATACCATAAGATGTGGCATTTAACAGAATTAGTACATCGCCTAACATCGTCTGTTTATTAAACCCTATTCCCTTCCCAGAAACCAACAATAATGCTCCTACTGCAGCAATAACTACACCTAACAATTTGGTTTTGGTGATTTTGTCTTTTAAATAAAAAAAGGAAACCAGCAACACCAGGATAGGTGTCATTAAGGTCATGAGGGCCGCGTTTATGGGAGTGGTTTTACTAAGTCCATTAAAAAAAAGTAGTTGATTTGCAGCAATTCCAAAAAACGAACAAATGGCCAATTGAAAGTAATCTTGTTTTTCAATTGGCTGTTTTTTAAGAAATAACCAATAAATTAGATTAAAAATAAAAGATGCTGTAAAAAGACGAATAAGTATAATGCCCGAAGGATGAATGTACTTTGGCATTACAAATTTAGCAATAGAATAATGTGCTCCGTTTATTAACGCCACCAAGCCTAAGAGAATGTGTATAAACTTATGGGTGGGTTTCAATCGATAATTTTATAATTTTTATATTCCCAAGGGCGAATGCCAAAATTATGTTCCATAAAATTAGAAAAACGTTCTTTAAAATTAATTTTAACCTCTGTTGGCCTATATTGAAAATTCCAAGAAGCCCTATTAATCCAGTTTTTTAAATAGATGGGGTGGCTTTCTTCAAATTTTTTAAGAGGTAAATTTTCTTGATATAGATAGACCTCATCATCTTTTACGTTTTCTTTCATCCAGTCGTCATCATGCCAAAATGGATTCATTAGTTTCGCTTTCATTTGCTGTGCGGAGGGAGTTCTCACATAACCGTAATGATAGATTTGTGCATCAATAAGCTTTACCCTTAGTTTTTTGCCATTTTGTTTTCTAAATCCTTGGGCATCACCGAACGAACTAATTTCAGGCCAATTTCTAATCACCCGTACCTCTCGTCTGTACCATTCGCGTGAATTACCAATGTAATCATAGGAGCCATAAAAATGTTTATAAGAAAAAGCCAACCCTTCTACTTTTGGATTGTCAAGGTGTTGTTTACATGCATTTAATACCACATCAAGGTATTTTTCATGCATCACTTCATCTGCTTGAATATAAAATCCCCAATCTCCTGTAATGTGACTTTTGGCAATATCCGTTTGAATGGCCAAGATTTGTCCTCCAGTGCGAATAGTTTTATCCCAAACAGTATCAATAATTTTGATTTTGCTGCTGTTTAAATTCAATATCGCATTTCTAGTATCATCAGCACAATCACCTACTGCTACTACCAATTCATCACAAATGGGTAATATAGACTGAATTGACTCTAGAAATGGATAGTCTAAAGTAATTCCATTTTTTATAATGGTAAATCCGCTAATCTTCATCACTGCAAATTTATAATTTTAGGCCATTTAATTAACGGTCAAAATCAAATGTTATTTTAATTTGGTAAAAATATTTATTTTAAAGATGGTTATTCCTAATTTAATGTAGAATTTCCAATTCTAAGTGCCTCTTGTATAATTTGGTATTCGAATGTTTTCATCCATTCTTCATTAATATATTTAAATATAAATTTTATTTAAGCCATATTATTATGATTTTTGAGTTCTAATTGATTTATAGGTGATGAATATTCTAATAATTGGTAGTGGTGGAAGAGAACATGCTTTTGCATGGAAATTAAAACAGAGTAAGCTTGTTCAAAATATTTTTGTAGCTCCGGGCAACCCTGGAATTGCTAAAATAGCGCAAATAGCCTCTATTGCCGTGGATGATTTTGATAAGCTGGGCGAGTTTGCTTTGGAAAAACAAATTACGCTATTGTTAGTAGGCCCAGAGGTACCTTTGGTAAAAGGCATTAGAGATTTTTTTGAAAAAAATCCATTGTTGAGTCATGTAAAAATAATAGGCCCTGATGCCAAAGGAGCTCAACTAGAAGGTAGTAAAGATTTTTCGAAAAATTTCATGAAAAAACATGGAATACCAACCGCGGCCTCTCAAACTTTTACGCAAGAAACATTAGACCAAGGGCTGAAATATTTAGAAACTCATTCACTCCCTATTGTATTAAAAGCTGATGGACTTGCTGCTGGAAAAGGAGTTATTATCGCAGAAGATCTGGCCACGGCCCAAAAAACGCTTATAGAAATGCTAAACCATAAGAAATTTGGTGAAGCAAGTGACAAGGTAGTAATAGAACAATACTTAAATGGTATTGAAATGTCTACTTTTGTGTTATGTGATGGCTCTCATTATAAGATTTTACCCGAGGCTAAAGATTATAAAAGAATTGGGGAAGGCGATACGGGACTTAATACAGGTGGCATGGGTGCGATATCCCCTGTGCCATTTGCCAATGCGGAATTTTTGACTAAAGTAGAACAAGAAGTGGTTATTCCAACGATAAATGGACTTAAAAAGGAAGGTATTAAATATGTAGGATTTATTTTTATTGGTTTAATGAATGTAGATGGTTCTCCATGGGTGATAGAATACAATGCACGTATGGGTGACCCAGAAACAGAGGTGGTATTACCAAGAATTGAATCTGACCTTGCTGAATTATTGTTGGCCGCAGCAAATGGTAATTTGCCAGATATAGAATTGACTGTAAGTGATTTAACAGCTACTACACTCATGTTAGTTTCTGGTGGATATCCAGAAGAATATACCAAAGGCTATACCATTTCAGGACTTGAAGATGTAACAGGTGTTGAAGTTTTTCACGCAGGCACTGGGCTTAACTCACAGGGAGATTATGTAAACCAAGGCGGAAGAGTTTTGGCACTTACTGCCTTGGGTAATTCTATAACGGAGGCAATACAAAAATCAAATAAGGCGGCCGAAACCATTGACTATGAGGGTAAATACTATAGACGGGACATTGGGTTGGATTTGTTAAAGTTAGTATAATGGATCAAATAATTAATTGGGATCAAGCACTTTTTCTAGAATTAAACGGTCATCATAACACCTTTTTTGATTTTTTAATGCACGGTGTTTCTAGCTTATTTTGGTGGTTTCCGTTATATGCCTTTTTATTAATAGTAAGTATAAAAACAATGGGTAAGTCGGTGTGGATTTTAATTGTAGGGGTAGTCTTAGTTATAACCCTTGCTGATCAAATATCCAGCTCTTTTCTTAAGCCTACTATTAAACGCCCTAGACCCTGCTATGAAGAAAAATTAACTGGGCAAGTTCATTTAGTAACAGGGTGTGGTGGTTCTTATGGATTTGTTTCTTCCCATGCTGCCAATACTTTTGGATTGGCTACCTTCTTAATTCTTTTATTAAAAATTAAACATTTTCGTTGGTTATTACTTTGGGCTGGGCTTGTGGCATATAGTCGCATCTATTTGGGTGTACATTACCCGCTTGATGTTATTTTTGGTGGTCTGTTGGGTGTTGTCTGTGCCTATTTAGTATTTTATTTATTCAGTCAACTAGGGCAAAAATACGAAATCGCTTACTTAAACAAAGATATTTAAGCGTTGGTAATCGTTTAGGTGGTTATCCAAATTCAATAGTGACCTTAAATCTTGAGGTAAGTATATTAATAAACATGTTGAAAGCTATAAAAACAGCATTCCTTGTTTTTTAGCATTAAACATTATACTATATTTGAAAAAAATATATTTATGTCTTTTTTACGATATTTTACCATCCTTGCTCTATTGCAGCTTTTTATAATTAATTGTGTTTCTAAAAAGAAATTTCTATTAATAAGTAATCAAAATATTGTTCTGAATGAAACTGTTACTAGATTAAAATCTGATAGTACAGCTCTTCAAAAGAGAATTGATGTACTGAAAAAAGAACAAACTAAAACTGTAACCACATATAACTCCAACATAAAACCAAAAAATCCTACAACAATAAGTCAAGACGAAGTATACAAAAGCAAAGCACTTTATATTTTTAATTTTACACGTAATGTGACTTGGCCTTCTAAAATAGAAGGTGATTTTCAAATAGCAGTTCTTAAGAATGCATTGGTATATGACAAAATATTAAACCAATTTATTGGTAAAACTGTGGGCAACAGTCCAGTAAAAGTGAGTTTGGTTTCCACAGTTGATGAAGCAAAATCTGCAGAATTAGTATATGTGCCACAAAATCAAAGTGCAAGTATTGATCAAGTAATTTCAAAATGCTCTCGCAAAAAGACTTTGATCATAACTGAAAATGATGAATTTGCAAATCTAAAATGCAATTGCATTAACCTTACTATGGATGGTAATAACGTAGAATTTCAGGTAGATGAAAGTACTTTGAAAGCCAACGGATTTGGAGTAGCTGCTACTTTATTACAACTAGAAGGTAAATAAGGTTGGTGCTGCCAACTCCCACTTTTTCAATTAGATAATTTCCGTCAATAACGGTTGCAATAGATCATTTTTTGCTAAATGTCCAATTGAAATTAACTCAAATGTCTCCATTAAGCACAAAAAAATATGAAGGACCTATACATAATTAAAATAGGAGGAAATGTAATCGATAATGAAGAATTTTTACATCAATTTTTAGAAGACTTTGCACAAATAGAGGCTCACACAGTATTAATACATGGTGGAGGCAAGGTCGCTACTCAGATTGGTGAAAAACTGGGAATTGAAGCTCAAATGGTAGACGGCAGAAGGGTAACTGACGCAAAAACACTTCAGTTGGTGACCATGGTGTATGGAGGATTGATCAATAAAAAGGTGGTGGCTTTACTTCAAAAATTCGGTAAAAATGCTTGTGGGTTCACTGGTGCCGATGGAAATTTAATACAAGCACACAAACGGCCTGTCAAAACTGTTGATTATGGCTTTGTTGGTGACGTAGATACCGTAAATAGTACATTTTTAGATACTGTTCTAAATTCAGAAATTACACCTATCATCGCTCCTCTCACACATGATAGCCAAGGTAATATGCTTAATACCAATGCAGATACCATTGCTTCTACCGTAGCGGTGGCCATGGCCAATAAATACCAAGTTCATTTGGTGTATTGTTTTGAACTTAAAGGAGTTTTAAGAGATTTTGATGATAAATCGTCCGTAATAAATTCTATTTCCTTTGATCAATATCAACAATTAAAAGAGGCTGGAGTAATATCTAAAGGCATGATCCCTAAAATGGATAATTCATTTGATGCTATAAAAAATGGAGTAAAATCGGTAATTATTTGCCACGCGGAGGATTTATTGAATATTGTAAGCGGTGAAACAAAGGGCACTGTACTAAGTGCTTAGGTCTAAATTTTTCATTAAACCTTAATTATGCATTAGAATACCTATCTGGTTTTGATTTGGAGGAATAAGGTTTTCATCCGTTTTTGTTTAAAACCCTACAGGTCTATTGTACAAGAGTACAGTCCAATGAATAATCTGGGTTAAAGTGTTTCTTTTTGAGAAAGTCCTGTTTGGGTCGAAGAAAATATAATTTCTTTAAATAAAATTCTAGAGGATTTCTAAGAAATTATTTGGGTTATATATTATAATTAAATTAATCAAAAGGCTTTATGATAACATTTTTCAAACCTTCCATTTTAAAAGGCATCTTATTATTTGTACTTTTTTCAATTGTTAGCGTTGGAATGGCTCAAACAGATATTTTGTCTGCGAATGCTATTAAACATATTTTTGAAGGTCAAGTAAAAACAAAAAAAGGTAAGGTTCATGCTACGGGTTGTCATCATGTGTTGGCTTTTGAAACTAAACATGCACGAATAATAGAAAGTACCCTCATAAAAGGACCGAATGGTATAACCAAAGCCAAAGTAGAAATATATGATTTTATCTCCAAAAAATGGGTTACGAAGGTGTCTAACCAAGGTTATTCTACCATTTTTCCTGAAAATTGGACAAAAATAAAAACAATTGAGGAAATTAAATTTGCTTATAATAATCGAATAAAAGTAAAAGGTGGCTATAACGAATATTATGGGTTAAGTACCGATAGGAAAGTGGAAATAAGAATGTACCTTGACGATAAACTACGAATAATTTCAGCGTTTCCTAACGACTGGACAAGGAAATAAGATTAAAATAATTAATTTTGATTTGATTATATCGAATACATTATGTTACAATATAAATTTTTGGTGTGGAAAGGTGAAAAGAGGGTAGAAGTGCAAGCACCGTTTGCAATGCTTTCGGATCTGTCAAATTGTTCAAGACTTCAAATAGACGAAGCAGTAGTTCACTTACAAGAGTTGGTAGATGGCAAAATCGATTTTTATTCCTTTGGAGGGTCTGATGCTTGTATTGTAGACGCTGCGGAAGTGGAAACTATGGTTTTTTATGAGTTTGGTGATAAAGATCTTACTATTACAACTTCAGAAATATTAAAATTAATGACTGATTTTCAAAACTTTCATAAAACCGCCAAGGCTTAATAGTTTTTATAGTTAATTGATTATAAGTAATTTATTTTAGATTATCTCAATGTTCTACTCTATAATAGTGCCAGTTTATAATAGGCCTGACGAAATCGAAGCATTGTTAAACTGTATAGTACAACAAACTTATCGCAATTTTGAAGTCCTTATCATAGAGAGTGGATCAACCATTAAGTCTGATGAAGTAGTTTTAACTTATAAGGACAAACTCAATATTCATTATTTTTTTAAGGGAAATGATGGGCAGGGGTTTTCACGAAATTATGGATTTGCGCGTGCTCAGGGCGATTATTTTATTGTGCTTGATTCTGATGTGTTGCTTGATTCTGATTTTGTAGAAAAGATACATACTTCATTAACAAATAATTATTTAGATGCTTATGGCGGGCCAGATCGACTTCACCCTAGTTCAAGTAAAATCCAAAAAGCCATTAACTACTGCCTCACATCGGTGTTTACAACTGGAGGAATAAGAGGAAACAAAAACCATGTAGGTAAATTTTATCCTAGAAGTTTTAACATGGGATTTTCACGCAAGGTGTATGAAGCTACTAATGGTTATAAGTTGCCATTTTTTGGAGAAGATATTGAGCTGAGTGCAAGAATTATGAGCTTGGGTTTTACAACAGGTCTTATAGAATCCGCCCATGTTTATCATAAGCGCAAGAACAATTTTAGGGATTTTTACAAACAAATGAATTTTTTCGGTCGATCTAGAATCAATATTTATTTGCACTTTCCAGATACACTCAAACTTGTGCATTTCTTTCCAGCTGCATTTTTTATTTATTTGATGATGTTGCCCTTATTACTGATTTTTATGCCTCCTTTAGGCATGGTAGGTTTGTTGTTATTGACGATCTATTGCCAACTAATTTTTTTAGAGGCAAGTTATAAAAATCAGAGTATTACAGTTGGGATTTTGGCCTTGGCAGGTGTATTTGTTCAAATGACAGGTTATGGTATTGGATTTATCAATGACTACATCAAAAAAGTAGTTATTAAAGCCAAATAAATAATTATCAAATTTATTTAGTTCGATTATAGGCTTTGGTTATTCTAATGAACCTAGTGGTGATCACAGAATTAAAATTGAATTAAACATTAAGCAATCTATTATTAGTTGATTATAAATTGCTTAATCTAGAATCTCAACCTAACATTGGACTATACTTGGCTCTATTTTCATAAATTACCCAAATATTTATGATAAAGAATATTGAGGCAAAAGGTTAATATTTTTTATTTTCTGAACCTTGATCAATCAAGGACATTACTAATTAACTCCTATTTTTTAGCTTCCAAGGCCCTCATATTCTCTAGCTTTTTATTTCTTAAAAAGCCGTTAATATCTTCAAGATGTTCAACCACACGCTTGTTTGTAAATTCAAATACTTTATTGGCAAGTCCATTAAGGAAGTCACGGTCGTGAGAAACTAGAATAATGGTACCATCAAAGCTTTTAAGGGCTTCTTTTAAAATATCTTTAGTCTTAAGATCCAGATGGTTCGTTGGCTCATCCAGGATAAGTAAATTAACTGGCTCAAGTAACAATTTTATCATGGCTAATCGAGTTTTTTCACCACCCGAAAGCACTTTTACTTTTTTGTTAATATCCTCTCCGCTAAACATAAATGCACCTAAGATGTCCTTTATTTTTGTCCTAATCTCTCCAACCGCAATATTATCTATAGTTTGAAATATTGTAAGTTCTTCATCAAGGAGCGCTGCTTGGTTTTGGGCAAAATATCCTATCATAGAGTTATGACCTAACTCAAGGCTTCCAGTATAATTTATTTCTTTCATGATGGCCTTAATCATGGTTGACTTCCCCTCACCATTTTTGCCCACAAAAGCTACTTTTTGGCCTCTTTCAATGGTGAGTGAGGCATCTTTAAATACCGTGTAATCGCCATAATTTTTACACAAATCTTTGACTATCAGCGGATAATTTCCAGATCTAGGTGCAGGTGGGAACTTTAAATTAAGTGCAGAGTTATCTACTTCATCAATTTCTACCAATGTGAGTTTCTCAAGCATTTTTACGCGCGATTGCACTTGGTTTGTTTTAGAGTAGGTGCCTCTAAATCGTTCTATAAATTCGGTAGTATCTGCAATAAATGCTTGCTGCTCTTCATAGGCTTTTTGTTGATGCATCCTGCGTTCGGCACGCAGCTGAATATATTGGGTATAATTGACTTTGTAATCGTAAATGCGACCCATGGTCACCTCAATGGTGCGATTTGTAATGTTATCTACAAAAGCCCTATCATGGGATATTAAAATTACTGCTTTGGCATTGTTTATTAAAAATTCCTCAAGCCACTGAATGGATTCAATATCCATGTGATTGGTAGGTTCATCAAGTAAGATGAGATCTGGTTGTTTTAACAATATCTTGGCTAGTTCAATACGCATGCGCCAACCACCACTAAATTCGCTCGTTTGTCGTTCAAAATCAGCTCTTTTAAACCCAAGACCTAATAAAATTTTCTCTACTTCTGCGTCATAATTAACATCATCAATGGAGTAAAACTTTTCACTCAATTCAGATACTCTTTCTATTATTTTGTAGTAGTCTTCTGATTCATAATCGGTACGTGTTTCTAGCTGACTATTAAGTTCATCTAGTTCAATTTTCATCGATGATACATCAGAAAACGCTTTTGAAGCTTCTTCAAAAACCGTACTATTGTCATGTGTAAGGAGATGCTGAGGTAAATACGCTATTACCGCACCATTCGGAGCTGATACCTTTCCTTTGGTGGGTTTATCCACACCAGCAATTATCTTAAGTAGGGTTGATTTACCAGCACCATTTTTGCCCATTATGGCAATTTTATCTTTGTCGTTAATGTTAAAGGTAACATCACTAAAAAGTGTTTTGCCGCTAAATTCTACAGCGACACTGTCAACAGAAATCATGATATTCGTTTTTGAAGCAACAAATATAATGTTAATTGTTAATTGTTTGTTCTTTTAATTTGGTGCGTTGGTATTCTTTTAACTCATTCCATTTGCCAAGATATGCCAATTCTGCCTGTATAGGCCATGTTTGAGGGTCGTGAATTTTATAGCGTTCACCGCCAGCGTGAATCAATATAAACTTTATTTTTTCAGGGTTTTGGTTTTTAAGGTCTTCATAAGTGAAGATTTTCGCATCAAATAACATCTTTTCAATTTTAGGGCCAATTCCTTCAATTATTTTTAAGTCATCTTTTTTAATAGATATATAATCTGATGTGAGTTTGCTGGCAATTTTAATTTCCTTTTCCTTTAACATCACTAATTCGCTCCTGAGCAACACTATTTCTTCGTCTTTTTGAGAGAGTTGCTTTTTGAATTGGATAATTTCGGTATTGGAATTTTTACTAACATATAATTGATCCATTTCACTATTTTGTCGCTGAACCAGTTGTTTTAAGCTTAGGTTTTCCTCTTGAATTGTATCTATCTTGGTTTGATGATTTAATATTTCCAACTTATATCCAGCTAGTTGGGTGTAAATGTTTTTTACAAAAAGATGTTTAACAAAATATCCAGCCAAGAAAGCAAGAGCAAAGAAAATTGTAACTTCAATAGAATGATTAGCAATTAAGCCAATAAAGGCAGTTTGACCAAGAACGACGAAGAACATATAAATGATGTAGTTTGAATCAAAAGCAACTTAAACTAATAAGTTGTAGTAGTAAACATTTTAACGTAAAACAGTAGATGTCGTTGCGTTTTAATACCTATAATTCATGAAAATTTTTAAGAGAAATAGTCATATAGCCGCAGTTTTGCGTTTATTTTTAACAAGGTAATTGTTTCCCAAATGACGCATTATAAACCTTATAGGTTTTTAATAGAATGAATTCATTGTGCACAGGTTTTTATTTGAATCCAGATTAATCAATGTAAAAGATCAAGTTGCCATGCTTACAAAAGAATGAACCATTTTAACTTTTGCATTTTAAGAATTAAACCTTTGGAAGGTTAATATATCCAATGAATCATTTGGGAGCAGAGGGTATTATTAAGGAGCTTTTGGTGTTTTATTATACTTTAACCTCTATTTTTGCACTTTAAAAAGAATTGATATGCATATCCACCCAAAGGAACTTTCCATAGAACAATTTGATTATGTACTTCCCAATGATAAAATTGCCTCCTATCCGTTAGAACAACGTGATTCCTCTAAACTGTTGATATACAGAAAAGGGCATATCACTGAACGAACTTTTAAAGACTTGCCTCATGAAATAGAAAGCGACAGCTTGCTTGTTTTTAACGATACAAAAGTGATACAGGCAAGGTTATCTTTCATTAAAAAAAGTACAGGAGCCAAAATTGAGATATTTGTATTGGAAAGTGCCACTAATACTGCCATGCAAGAAGTAATGCAAGCCACACAGGACGTCCAAATGACTTGTATGATTGGCAATTCCTCTAAGTGGAAGGATGAAGTGCTGCAAACTATCCACCCTATTAAAAGTGATTTGGTAACCTTAAAAGCTACAAAGGTAGCTCCTTGCAAAGAAGGACATGTAGTTTTATTAAGTTGGAACAATCCAAATCTTACTTTTGCTGAAATTTTGGATGCTTTTGGGGCAATACCTTTGCCTCCTTACCTAGGTAGAAATGCCGAAGAAACAGATAAAGAGCGGTATCAAACTGTATATGCTGCACAGGACGGAAGTGTAGCAGCGCCTACAGCTGGACTCCATTTTACACCACAAATTTTTGAGAATCTTACGAACAAGGGGGTTAAATTGGCTCAAGTGACCTTACATGTGGGTGCTGGTACTTTTAAACCCGTTAAAAGTGCAAAAATGGAAACACATGAAATGCATCGTGAAATGGTTCTAATTGACATAGCTACTTTGTGTAATATCAAGGCTGGAATTGGTAAAAATATAATCGCAGTAGGCACCACAAGCATACGTACAATAGAAAGTTTGTATTGGTTTGGTATACGAATTAAAAACGGTTGGAATAATCCTTATTTGCATGTATCTCAGTGGGATCCATATGAAATGGAAGACGCCCTGTCTGCTCAAGAGTCACTAGAAATTATCATTAATTGGATGGAAATCCAATCTTTAAAAGTCTTAAGTGGTTACACATCCATGATGATAGCGCCTGGTTATAAATTTAAATTGGTAAACCAACTTATTACAAATTTTCACCAACCAAAAAGTACCTTGTTACTACTGGTATCGGCATTTACGGGAGGAAATCATCAAAAAATATATGATTATGCGTTAAACAATGATTTTAGATTCCTTAGCTTTGGCGACAGTAGTTTATTGGTGAGATGATTCATGTTACTAAATTCTCAATTATCCATTTTTCATTAAAGGATGATCACAGTCATCACATAACCGCCTTTATTTACACCAAAAAAGGCAAAACAACATTGCACTAATACAACCATTTGTTATCTGAGTTCTTAACTATCAGAACATTAAATTTTTATGTAAATTGTAATTATAAACCACCAAATGGTTACATTTGTAACCAATGATTGCCGAAAGAATAAAATCTATTTTAGATAAATACCAGTTGTCTGCATCTGGATTAGCAGATATCATTGGGGTACAAAGGTCGGCAATTTCGCATATATTATCTCAACGTAATCGGCCAAGCCTTGAAATGGTGGCTAGGATACTAGAAAAGTTTCCAAATGTAGATGCTGATTGGCTTTTAACAGGAAAGGGCACTATGGATCAATTAATGTTATTTAATGAAGAGCCTTTGAAACCAAAGGAAGAAAAGAAAACAACGAAAGTACGTTCTACTTCTTTTCAAGAGGAAAAAAGAAAGCTGTATGCTGATAAATTTAATCAGATACAATCAGCATTAGTTACTGATTTTAAGGAGGATGTAGTGGACATTCAACCTGTAGCCAACAAAAAAGA
Source organism: Cytophagaceae bacterium (assembly GCA_027488865.1). Taxonomy (GTDB): domain Bacteria; phylum Bacteroidota; class Bacteroidia; order Cytophagales; family UBA9547; genus JAIYAU01. The sequence goes on along the minus strand of JAIYAU010000057.1, from coordinate 10,953 downwards.
GCCAGCGCCTTCCGAACTTGAAATCGACACTGTTAATATACATGAACCTATACCTCCCATAGAAATTAAATCACCAAAAGAAAAACCAACTCTTTCCAAAGAGGATTTTTCATTGGAAGAAGTATTTAGCCACGAAGCTTTTAGTACCACAGTGCCAACGGCAAGTACACCATCTTCGTCTTCTAAAAAAATTGAAAAGATTATAATTTTTTATGATGATAAAACCTTTTCGATTTATCAGCCTGAACCTTAATTTTTTAAGTAATTTTTGCTGACGTTTTAATTGTAGACTATGAAAATTGGTTTAATCTCAGATACACATGGCTATTTAGATCCCAAGGTTTTTGAGTACTTTAAAGAAGTAGATGAAATATGGCATGCAGGCGATTTTGGTACGCTTGAACTTGTAAAACAGCTTCAGGATTTTAAACCACTTAGAGGAGTTTATGGCAATATTGACAGTCAAACATTACGAACAGAATTTCCCAAAGAGATTTTTTTTACTTGCGAAGGCCTATCAGTTTGGATGATTCATATAGGTGGTTATCCCGGTAGATATCCTAAAGTGATCAAAAGTCAATTAGAAAGTTTGAAACCAGATGTTTTTATCTGTGGACATTCGCATATATTAAAAATCATGCCTGATAGAAGTTTTGGTAAATTTATGTTACATATTAATCCTGGTGCAGCAGGAATGCATGGTTTCCATCAGGTAAAAACATTAGTAAGGTTTGATATAAAAAATGGTAAACCTGAGAACTTGGAAGTGATTGAGCTAGGTAAACGAGTATAAAATCTATTATAAAAAAAAAGCCATCAGGGGAGATGGCTTTTTTTTATGATTGTGTGGGACTTACTCCGCTTTTTCGCTAGCAGCTTCTGCAGTTGGTGCTTCTTCAACCACTACAGCTGATTCTTCAACAGAAGCAGTAACAGGTGCTACCTCCGCCACAACTTCTTCTTTAACAACTTTTTTCTTTGGGCTTTTATCTACAGCAGGAGTTACAGCTTCTTCAGTTACAAATTGTTTTTTTAACTCTTCGATATCTACTTTTTTGATAACTGGCTTAGCAGTTAACAACTTAATTTTTTGTTGTCTTGCAGAGGCAACATTTTTATTTCTTCTATCTTTTCTTTTTAATCTAGTAACTCCCATGACGACGGTTCTTTTGAAAACGGATTGCAAATTTAGTGCTTTATTTTAAATTACGAAAATTAGTTTTAACAATTTTTGTAATTTTGTAAAGATTTATAACTTTTATAAAAATCGCCTTCTATCTTTGGATTAAAGGAATCAAATTTATTTAGTTTATTGCATGTCTACACCATCGTTACCACAAGGTACTAGAGATTTTGGCCCTGAAAAAATGGCTCGTCGTTCTTTTATTTTTGACACTATTAAAGGTGTTTTTAAAAAATTTGGTTTTCAACCTTTAGAAACGCCTACCATGGAGAACCTTAGTGTTTTAACTGGGAAATATGGGGACGAAGGCGATAAACTTATTTTTAAAGTTTTGAACACTGGCGATTATTTAAAACAAGTAACACCTGAAGAATTAATAACAGGAGATGCCAAGAAAATTCTACCAAAAATTTCAGAAAAGGCCCTAAGATACGACCTTACAGTGCCTTTTGCTAGGTATGTGGTCATGAACAAAAACGAAATCACTTTTCCTTTTAAACGTTATCAAATTCAACCAGTTTGGAGGGCAGATAAGCCACAAAGAGGTAGATATAGAGAGTTTTATCAATGTGATGCAGACGTGGTAGGAACAGACTCGCTTTTATGTGAGGCAGAAATTGTACTTATGATAGATGAAGGTTTATCGAAATTAGGCATTACAGATTTTACCATAAAAATTAATAATCGTAAGATTTTGGCGGGTATGGCCGAGGCCGCCGGGGAGTTGGGCCAAGAGGGTATTATATGTGTTGCCATAGATAAACTCGATAAAATAGGACAAGAAGCAGTTAATAATGAGCTTTTAGCTAAAAACATAAATCCCAACGCTATTGGGGTATTAGAAGCTTTTATGAATATCAGAGGCTCTAATTCTGAAAAGTTAGCTCAACTGGAGCTATTGCTTCAAAATAGTGATAATGGTATAAGAGGAATAGCAGAGTTACGAGAGTTATTTGACTATATTTCTTATTTTAACATTCAAAATGCTGTAATCGAAATAGATACAACTCTTGCTAGAGGCTTAAGTTATTACACAGGCACTATATTTGAGGTTAAAGTAAACAATGTTTCCATGGGTAGTATTAGCGGTGGAGGGAGGTATGACAACTTAACTGGTATTTTCGGTTTACCAAATGTGACTGGGGTGGGATTTTCGTTTGGTGTAGATAGAATATATGACGTAATGGAGTCACTTAATCTTTTTAGCAATACATTAGAAATAAGTACCCAAGTAATGATAGCCGCCTTTGATAAACCAGCAGAAAGATATGCTTTGGGTGTTTTGGCTAAAATCAGGGAGAAGGGCATAAGTTCGGAACTTTACCCGGACCAATCAAAAATGAAAAAACAGATGAGTTTTGCTGATTCTAAAGGAATTCCTTATGTGATTTTAATTGGTTCGGATGAAATAAGCACGGGCTTACTTACGTTTAAACACCTAGCGACGGGTGTCCAAGAAAAACTAACCATTGAGCAAATTATTGATAAATTGCTGCAGAATGTACCTAACACGTAATGGACTCTTTGCTATAATGGTCCTTTATATAGGATTTAGTAGGCTACTCGCACAGCCTGTTCAACCCTGTATTTTTACCAATGATACTGTAGGTTGTGCTCCGTTTACGGTTAATATGATTAATTGTACCAACAGTAAAACTGGTATTAGATATAATTTTATTGACAACCTAGTTGACAATTACTTTGATAACACAATACATACCTACCAACAACCTGGTAATTATACCATTAGACAGATAATAACGGTATCTGTTTCTCAGGGTAGTAATTCAGCCGTAAAAAAGGATTATATTCGAGTGAAGGGGCGTCCAACTCCTCAATTTAATCTTGTTCCTTGTGAAGATTTTAAAGTGAAAGTAGTAATTATAGATACCAACTATCAGCAATTTACAATAGATTTTGGAGATGGTAATATTGCAATTATAAAACAAAATGAAAGTGTAATTCATCAATTTACCGATTCAGGGGTCAAAACCATTAAAGTCGATGCGCTGTACGTTCCAGGTGGTTGTGGCACCTCTACCACTAAATCTGTAGAAACGTTTGACAAACTCGTTCAGCCAACAATTTTGGGGTTAATATCCACATTAAATCCATCTTTAGGTGTAAATTTATTGTTTGCCAATCTGACAAATACCTCAAATTATGTGGTTGGCGCTAAGCCCGTTACAAGTACAAATTTTGTATCTATTGATACATTAATAAATCAATCTGGTGAAAAAAGTAATTTTTACGTTAACAACAGACTTGATGAAGAAGTTTTTTGTTATCAACTAGCAAATGTGGATGGATGTGGCAATTCTTTAAAAGCAGACCACGTGCCTTGTAGTATTTTGTTGGAAGCTAAATCAGAAAATAACCAAATAACATTAAATTGGAAGTTGGGGAATGGTGATTTGACAGATAAAATTGAAGTATTCAGAAACGGAATAAAAATAAAGGAGTTTATCGGTGGTTTGGATACCGCATTTATAGATACAACTGTACAATGTGGTAAAAAGTATTGTTACAAAATTAACCAAATCAACAGCAAAGGAACAGTGAGTAAAGACACATGTTTAGATGCAATATCCACAAAAGTGCCTGGGCAAGTGGTCAATTCAAATGCGACCGTCAACGATAGCAACATTAAACTTTCTTGGCAAGCCAATACCGACAATACTCTTAAAGAATATCGTATTTTTAAAAGTACAAATAATCAGCCCTTTGCACTAGTAAATAAACAATTGCAAACAGAATATATAGATAAGCAAGTAGGTTTTAGCAATACCACACTTTGCTACCAAGTCGACTATGTGGATTCATGTGGAAAGGAGTCTATCATCTCAAATGTTATTTGTCCAAGTTTATTATCGTATCAATATGAACCCAATGGAGATATTAAGCTTGAATGGACGAATTATAGCAGCGATTATCCGCTGGCAACAAATGCTTATAAACTTGTTCGTGTGGATCAAAATTTAAATCCGATAAAGGAAATTTATTTTGGTGCAAATACCATTTTTATTGATAATGAAAAGGATACGATTAATCAAATCAAGAGATATATTGTGATGGTTTACACTGCCAATCAATCAAATCCAATTTCTTATTCTAATCCTATCGAAATAAATCAAGGAGGAACCCTTTATTTTCCCAATGCTTTTACCCCTAACGGCGATGGGCTAAATGATGTATTTTTGCCTAAAGGTCGATTTGTAAAATCTTATAAAATTGGTGTTTATGGCCGATGGGGCGATTTAATTTTTACCAGCAACGAGGTAAACAAAGGTTGGGATGGACAAGGATTTCCAGCGGGTATATACCAATATGTAGTTTCTTTTGAAGATTTTCTTGGTAACAAGAAAACTCAAAAAGGGTTTATTACAATTTTAGAATAGAACGAAATTATCTAGTTAAATTTTTTCTTTCTTTCAAAAGGCCTTATGATTAGTCGGAGCGCTTGATCATATCTAAAATAATTATAACTCCAAGTCATTAAAATAGCCAACCTGTTTCTAAAACCAACAATTGACATTAAGTGAACAAACATCCAAGCTAACCAAGCAATAAAACCACCAAATTTTAAAATTGACATCTCCACCACAGCCTTATTCCTTCCTACTGTAGCCATTGAACCTTTATCAAAATACTTAAAAGCCACTAATGGTTTATTTTTAAGAAGTCGATCAAAATTATTGGAAAGATTATCAGCTTGTTGCATACCTACTGGTGCTACCTGTGGGTGACCATTAGGAGTTTCACTTGTTGTTATAAATGCCACATCACCTATGGCAAAAATATTTTCAAATCCGTCTACTTGATTGTATTGATTGCATTTAATTCTATTGCCCCTGGTAATAACTTCCGTATTAAATCCAGTTGGTACAGCACCTTTAATTCCTGCTGCCCACAACAATACAGCCGCTTTTATAGATGGCCGATCTTTTATAGTTACCGTTTCCCCATCATAATCCAAAACTCTTGTATCTGTAAATACTTGAATCCCCATGTTTTCAAGATACTTTTTTGCCTTGGTAGACGACTCTACTGACATGGCAGAAAGCACCCTTTCGTTAGATTCAATCAAATAAATATTCATTTTGGTAAAGTCCAATTCAGGAAAGTCTTTAGGAAGCACATAACGTTTCATTTCTGAAATCGCTCCTGCTACCTCTACTCCTGTGGCACCACCGCCAACAATGACAATGTTCATCAACAAATCCCTTTTTTCTTCATCTTCTATGAGCAATGCCTCCTCAAAATTTTGTAAAATGATACTTCTAAGATCAAGCGCCTCTGCTACGGACTTCATCCCAAATGCATATTTTTCCATATTTGCATTGCCAAAAAAATTAGTAACAGCTCCTGTGGCAATCACTAAATAATCATAATTTAAATGGCCAATGGAAGTTTCAAGATGTTGGCTGATAGTGTCTATACCCTTAACCTCGGCAAGTCTAATATGAATATTTTTATGGGATGGAAATATTTTTCGTAAAGGATAAGCAATCGATCCTGGCTCTAGCCCACCAGTAGCCACTTGGTATAAAAGTGGTTGAAATTGATGGTAATTATTTTTATCAATCATAACTATCTGATAATCTAGTTTTATCAGTTTTTTTGCTAAAGTAATTCCAGCAAATCCACCACCCACAATCACAATTCTTTTTAAATTGGTTTCTGGTATATTTGGTTTTATCATAATAGTAAAATTTATAAGTTTAATGTTACCACTAATCTTGCATAAATCAAAAAATATTGTTATTCTTTATTAAAAACAATCCTTGGATGGTTTGAACCTTATAGAATTTAATTACAACAAAAACATTTCAACTCTGGCGCTTTGGTATTCAAAAAAATACAATTATTTTTAAAGATATTTTTTAACTTTTAAAACGTACTTCTATGTTAGATCAACTTTTAAGTTTGGGTGGCGGACAAATCACTGAATTATTAAAACAAAACACAGGCCTTGACGAAAGTCAATTGCCAAATGCAACATCTGCTATTACTGAATCTTTAACAGAAGTAGTGGGCGGGCAATTGCAAAATGGAGATTTATCATCTCTTACTGAAATGTTCTCGGGAACTGAAACTTCAAGTTCTAACCCTATTGTAGCTCAACTTTCTGGACCAATTGCAGCTAATCTAGCTTCTAAAATTGGAATTGATGGAAACCAAGCAACACAAATCATTGCAACAGTATTACCATTAATCCTTAATATGTTCAACGGACAAGTGAACAATGCAAAAGGAAATGGTGTAGACGTGTCTTCATTAATAGGTCAACTTGCTGGTGGGAATCTTGGAAATATAGGAGGATTGTTAAATTTATTTGGCGGAAGTCAATCTAATGCTGGTAACGATAACAGTTTTGGGTTGGACGACGTGCTTAATATTGGTAAAAAATTGTTTTAAATTTTTGGCACCAATATCAATTGCTGATATTGGTGCTGATTTTTCCTATTCACATCTGTTAACTTATAATCAGCTATTCGCTCTCAGTTTATCCATATGTTAACAATTCTTTAAGTTTTTAAATACCCTAGTTCTTAGATAAAATAAATTTTATTTTTGACTAAAATTTTAGAATATGGAACAAGAAGAAGAACTATTGAACGAAGAATTATACGGAATTGACAAAGAAACAGCACATCCTAGAGCACTTGAGTTAGCTCCTGAGGATTTTTTCTGGAACAGTTATGATGAACTTGCACCTTTTGGTAGCGACGAGGGAGATATGGCTCTTGCAGAATATAGAGAATGGCGCACCGAAAACAAAGAAGAATCGTTAACCGCTTGCTTGAGATGGGTAATTGAAAGCCTAAGTGATTATAACTTTGAAGATTTTAACAATTCCATTTTGGATATTGAAAAAATCAAAAATGAGCTTGAAAATGAAGATTTTGATGATTATCAAGAACATTATGTGTTAGATATCTCTGTAATGGCTACAGGATTTGGACAATTAGTGGATGAAGGTACCATCGACGAGGAGGCCAAACCGATTGTTTTATTGTCTATTGAAAGACAAGAATCCATCACTAGAATATCTGCTGAAGAAGGTGTTTGGGATCAAGAAGTGGCAGATGAGTATCTAAATAATTTACAAGTATTAAAAAGAATATTACAACAAGCTTAAGCTTCTTTTTGGGTAGGGTAGAAATCTTAGTATTATCTACCCTAATTTTTAAATATCCCAATATTTTTGTTTTGTCATTTTATAAATATTTACAGTTAAACAATATAAATTATTGCAACTATTAAACTTAGTTGTAATAAATTTGTATTTGATTATAAACTGAAATAATGACAAAAATTACTGACCACATTGCAGCTGCTAAAAAAACACTATTTTCTATTGAAATTTTACCTCCACTCAAAGGCGAAGATATAAATTCACTTTTTAAGGCCATTGAGCCTCTCATGGAGTTTAAACCGCCATTTATTGATGTTACCTATCATCGCGAAGAATACATTTATAAGAAAAAAGATAATGGCTTATTAGAAAAAACGGCCACTTTCAAAAGACCAGGTACGGTAGCTATTTGTGCTGCCATCATGAACAAATTTAAAGTAGATGCTGTACCTCATCTCATTTGTGGCGGTTTTGATAAAGAAGAAACGGAAAATGCTTTGATAGACTTAGATTTTTTAGGAATAGATAATGTGCTGGCACTTAGAGGTGATGCAATTAAATCTGAAGGTGCATTTATACCTAGTAAAGGTGGCAATGCCTACGCTTCTGAACTTGTGGAACAAATAAGCAATATGAACAAAGGGAAATACCTGCATGAAGAAACTAATATGAAAAAGACCAATTTTTGTATTGGAGTAGCTGGTTATCCCGAGAAACACTTTGAAGCCCCAAGTTTAAAAACAGATTTTAAACAACTAAAACGTAAGGTGGAAGCGGGTGCAGAGTATATTGTGACCCAGATGTTTTTTGACAATGACAAATTTTTTGAATTCGTACAACAGTGTAAGCAAGAAGGAATTAACGTGCCAATTATTCCAGGATTAAAACCACTTACGACCCATAAACAATTAACTATTTTACCAAGTATTTTTCATATCGATTTGCCAGACGCTTTAATAGAAGCTGTAGAAGCAGCAAAAAGTGCTGAGGCCATAAAACAAATTGGTATAGAATGGTGCATTCAACAAAGTAAGGAGTTAAAGGATAGGGGAGTAGAAGTGCTACATTATTATACCATGAGTAAATCTGATGCCGTTAAGAAGATAGCCGAGGCAGTATTCTAAAGTGATTATTTGTGAATTATATCTATAAAATTTTCATTGTGGAAAAGTTAATAAAGAGAATCAATTTCAGTTTTTGGGCTCTTTTTTTCTTTTCCGCAGCTTTAATGTTCGGTGGTGCGTTTGCATTATTAGATTCTTATGACTTAAAACAAAATCCTGACATAAGAACTTATCTAGCATTAGCTCAAGGTAATTTTGACGAAAGTCCAGTAAGAAGGTATAGGGTATTGGTACCTTTTTTAGCAGCAACAGTCAATTGGCTTTTTAAACCTATACTTTCCCCACTTAAGCCTTGGGATTTTCCAAGTGACCAATTTTCTTTGTGCATGAGTTTTTTTGTGGTCAATTTAGCTATTATGGCCACTTTTGGTGTTTTGGTATTTAAATTTTGTAAATCGCTCGGCACCTCATCTTTAGCGGCACTTTTAGGACTAATAGCTATTTTATCTAGCAGATGGGTACCTTATTTTGTAGGGTTACCCATGGTAGACAGTTTATACCTATTGGTTACAATCGCTGTTTTGGTAGCCATTACCACAAAAAACATTAGCTTAGCTGTATTTTCCATTTTTATTGGCCCTTGGGCAAAAGAATCGTTTATCTTTTTAGCGCCACTTTTATTTTTTTATGGTCCAATTCCTAAGTTAAAACAAATTGTCCTCTTTTTTCTTTCAGGGTTACTAGTTTTTTCATTTAGATTATACATCGATTACTTGTATCAATTGCCACATCTTCAATCCTTTGAAAGTATTTTTTCTACAATTACCTCCGTCCAAGTTTCATTAATTCGTTTCTTTTCCTTTCATGGTCTTTATGAACTATTTTCAATTGCTGGATTTTGGATATTAGTTTTATTACCCCTTTTATTTACCTCTCATCGTAAATGTCTTATAACCAGTACGCCATCTTGGGCAATTTATTTCATTTGGATCGTTTTTATTCACGCGTTTTTGTCAACCGAATTGGCAAGAATGTTCTATCTTTTTTCACCACTTCTGGCCTTTTGGATTGCATTGACCATAGATAAATTATTCACGACATTAATATTGAATAAAATTTAGTTTTGGTGATAATATATTTTTTTATTGTCAAACATTTTTTAGTATCTTGCATCGTCTTGATTATTAGTACTTAATATAAAACTAGCAATAATGTAAAGTATATATTAATGGTACTAAAAATTTTTGAATTTTGTTTAAAATCGGCTAGTGATGAAAAAAAATATTTTCCTTGTTGGGTTATTATATACCTGCATCTTGCTGTTTGCGCAAGCACCACAAAAATTTAATTATCAGGCAGTAGCCAGAGATGGCCTCGGAAATGCTTTGGTGAATCAAACCATTAATACTACTTTTTCAATATTAGAAGGTAGTGCAACAGGTGCAACTGTTTATACAGAAGCAAAATCCATTACAACAAACGCTTTTGGTGTTTTTAATACTGAAATTGGCAGTGGTAATCCAACATCATTTGCAAATATCAATTGGGGGGGAGCTGCCAAATATCTTAAGGTGGATGTTACAAGCAGTGTTTTTAATGGTTCTTTGGGCACCGCTCAATTATTAAGTGTTCCCTATGCTTTGTTTGCCAACAACGCCAATTCTTCAACTTCTAATTCTTTAAATTTACTTGGACAAGCATTAGGTAATTTGTTATACTTTAATGGCACAAGTTGGACCCCTCTACCTAATGCCTCAACTGCAAATCAAGTACTTACATGGTCTGGTACTCTACCAACTTGGCAAACACCCGCTGGATCATCAAATGTCTCAGCAAGTGGTGGGATAATCAAGTCAACTTCAGGCAATTTTATTCTTAATTTTAATCCTAACCAGTTTGATACAGCCAAGTTTGCTAATGGTCAAAGGGCTTTGAACATTAAACGCTCTTATGTACTAGATTCTATTCTTACTAATTCAAATATCAATATAGGTAGATTAAATCAAATAGCCACAGTACCAGTTGGTTATGTGTTGAGATGGGATGGTTCCAATTGGACACCTACACCTGATGCTAGTAATAGCTATTTGGCTGGTGCAGGTGTGGTTATTACAAATTCAGATAAAATTCTAAGTGCACCTGATGGAATAACTTTAGATACAATAGCTGGAAAATTGGTTGTTAAATCTATTAATTCAAGCAAAATCAGCTCATTGGATATTTCAAAATTAACCAATTCAAATAGTGTAGTGTCTGGTCAAATTTTAAAATGGAACGGAAGTAATTGGATCGCAAGAAATGATAGCGTGGGAGGTGCAGCCTCTTTAATTGGCAAATCTGGTATTGTAGTCAATGGTTCAAGAATTGTTGCCAACCCTGACGGAATTAGTATTGATACAGTAGGCGGTAAACTTAAGATTAAAGATGGGGTTAATGATGGACAAATATTAAAGTGGAATGCACTTACCAGCACATGGGAATTAGGCGTAGATGATGTTGGAACAGGAAGTTTACCTACTTTAACAGTGGGACAATTGGTTACCAACGATGGAGCAAGCAATGTTGCG
>JAIYAU010000056.1 GCA_027488865.1 Cytophagaceae bacterium | reverse complement strand
TAAACCAATGAAATACAAGGACTTTCCTAAATTACTCCGCTCCCCATTGCTTAATTACGGCTTGAGTGGCAAGTTTGGCAACTGGGTTTTTCGCCAGCAGAACGGCCGAACTGTTTTTTATGCAAGGTACCAAGGCCAGTGTCCAACACACCCAAGCAGCAGAAAAGCCGAAGCAAGTTTCGCGATGCAGTGCATTATGCCAACCAAGCCATGTTAGTGCCTGATATAAAGGCAGAATACGCAGCCATCGCCAAAAAGAAAAAGAAGAAAAATGTACATTTACTGGCTACCCAGTACTTCCTCAAGGGCATCCATATTCCTTTGCCAGTACCACCAAGAGTGACCAAATATGCCAGTTGGGAAGCTATTTTACAAGAAATACACCAGATGCAGCCCTTATTTCACAACAAGCCTAGAAAAAGGCAAAAGACTGCGCTGGGCAGAAAACCAACCGTCTCTCTCACGCAAAGAACAGCACTCATTTGCCGTGGACAACAAGGGAAGTGGACAAGCTTACTTGGCTACCACAACACTACCTGATACTAACTGATAAGAATTGATATAAATTCATTATCTAAGTATACTTTTAAGAATTTGAATCTCAATAGAAGGGGATATCTTTTCATACAAAATGTTATAAACCGCTTTACAAATTGGCATGTCAACTTCATGTTTTTTGTTTACCTCGTTTATACATTTCACGGCGTAATATCCTTCAGCAATCATATTCATTTCTACTTGAGCCGATTTTACAGAATAGCCACGGCCAATCATATTTCCAAATGTTCTGTTGCGACTAAATTGCGAATATGCTGTTACTAGTAAGTCGCCCAAATAGGCGGAGTCATTTAAATCTCTTTGTTGTGGATGTACTTTTTCGATAAATCTTTTTATTTCTTGCATGGCATTTGATACCAAAACTGCTTGAAAATTGTCACCATAATTCATCCCATGGGTAATTCCGGAGGCAATGGCAATTATATTTTTAATCATGGCCACATATTCTACACCATATATGTCCGTTAGGCAATGGGTTTTTACAAATCTACAATTTAATAACTGCGAAAACTTTAGCGCATTTGTGTAATCAGCACATGCAATAGAAAGGAATGATTGTTTTTCTAATGCAACCTCTTCAGAATGACAAGGTCCAGCAATGGCTAATATATCAGAAGGATGTACATAATATTTTTCCTCAATGTATTCTGATATCAGCATGTTTTCATGGGGGATCATACCCTTAATAGCTGATACCACACTCACACCTTTAAAATGTTCGTGTGTAACTCCCGTTAATGCGTCCTTTAAGAATGCAGCAGGCACTGCTAATATCACATAGTCAACATCTTCTAATACTTTTAAGATACTAGAATCGGGTTTCACTTTTTTAGTGTTAATCTGAATATCACTAAGGTAATTAGGATTGTGCTGAAAATTTTTAATATGACTTACAACTTCTTTGTTTCTAAGCCACCATTTTATTTTCACATCATTTTCAGATAAAATTTTCACAAGTGCAGTAGCCCAGCTACCGCCGCCAATGACTGCTATGGAGGGTTGGGAAATTCGTTTTGCTATCACGGCCGCAATATTATTTGGGAGGCAAATTTAAGTAAATCATTAAATTCTTTTTATTTTGAGCAAAATATATTAAAATGATTTCATGTTATAATGGACAACTTATTGAAAAACAAGATATTGTTTTACCAATAGATGATAGAGGATTTCAATATGCTGATGGAATTTTTGAAACTTTGGTGGTAAGAGGTTCCAAAATATTTTTTATTGAGGATCATTGGGAGCGATTGAATAGGGGCTGTGATGTATTAAAATTGAATTTGCCTGTTTACTTCAAATTGGATTATTTAGTTCAAGTCATACGAGAATTGTTGAGTGTAAACAATTTAACAGACGCTCGAATTAAGTTAATCGTTTGGCGCTGTAATGGCGGGCTTTATGAACCTACATCCATAGAAAGCAATTTTGTAATTACCTTACAACCTCATGTATATAAAGGTATTAATAAAAAGTCTGTTGTTAAGATTAGTCGAACAGTGCAATTGGTATTTACTCCCTTTTCCCAATTAAAAACTTTAAACGCCCTCACATATATTGTTGCCAGTTTAGAAAAGCGTTCTTTGGATTGTGATGATGTTTTACTAACAAATCAAAATCTCGTTGGTGAACTAACTGCCGCTAGTGTTTTTTTTATTAAAGATAAGGAGATTTTTACCCCACCCATTGCTACTGGCATTATACCAGGAATAATGAGAAAGAATGTAATAACCAATGCTGGTAAACTTGGGTATGTAATCAATGAATTGCCAATTAATATCAAAAATCTTGGCAATTTTGAAGGCTGCTTTGGAACAAACGTAACTGGATTTACCATAATTGAACAAATTGAAGATATAAAGTTTTCTTATTCGGCTACAAATGAGGTAATTAATAAATTTATTAAGCACTTTGAACTCTGAACATCTTAAACTGATAATTACCGACGACGGGTCTCATTCAATACTAAATTTGGATTTGAATGAAATATATCATTCTAAATATGGCGCATTTCAAGAATCAGAATATGTGTACATACAACAAGGGCTAATCCCTTTAATGTCGGAATTAGAAGAGATTAATATTTTTGAATTTGGCTTTGGTACTGGATCTAATCTTTTTTTAACCATGCATGCTGCCCTAAATAAAAGTGTGCATATTAATTACGAAACTATAGAGAAATACCCTTTGCCTCCTTCTATCTACAACTTATTAAATTATCCTCAACTTAAACCGCATCCCGAAATAGATATTGCCTTTAAAGCAAGTCATTCCGCCCCTTGGAATTTTGAAATACCTTTACTAAACAACTTTACTTTTATAAAATGGCAACTTGAATTGAATCAATATAATCATCAAAGACAATTTGATCTGGTATATTTTGATGCTTTTGCGCCAATAAAACAGCCTGAGGTATGGACGGAGCAAATTTTGGCCACCATTTACAATCTCATGAAGCCAAATGCAAAACTTGTAACGTACTGCGCAAAGTCATCTTTTAAAAAGACCTTAAGAAACTTAGGATTTGAGCTAGAAAAACTTAAAGGTCCTCCTCATAAAATGGAAATGACCAGGGCTACAAAATTGGCCTGAAAAATATTGCTTTTATTATTGATACCGTACTTATAGATTTGTTATTTAAAATAAATATGAATGTCTGTCCTTAAAAAACTCGCTGGTCAAACAGCGCTTTACGGAGTTAGTAGTATTCTCGGCAGGGTATTAAATTATTTATTAGTACCACTTCATACTAAAATTTTCGATCCAGCCCAATTTGGTGCAGTTACCGAGTTATATGCCTACATGGCTTTTTTTAATGTAATCTTTACATATGGCATGGAAACCACATATTTTAGGTTTGCAACAAAACAAAGAGATATTAAGAATGAAATTTTTCAGCAAGCTTCGTCAAGTATACTTTTTTCTTCAGTTATTTTTTCAACAATTTTATTTTTGTTAGCCACTCCTATAACCATAGCCTTGGACTTTCACAATAAACAAGAATATGTATATTATTTAGCAGCTATTTTGTTTGTTGATGCTATTTCAGCTATTCCTTTTGCTAAATTAAGATTAGAAAATAAAGTCTTATTATTTGTAAGTACAAAAATGACTGTAATACTTGCAACCATTGTGCTCAATTTTATTTTGTTACTTGGAGTTAAAAACGATATTAAATATGTTTTTATAGCCAATCTTGTTGCAAATTGTTTAATTCCTTTAATCTTATTTAAAGAGATACGTCGGTTTAAACTAACTTTTAATTGGGAACTTTTTAAACCCATGCTTTTTTACGGTTTCCCTATTATGGTAATGGGTTTAGCCGGAATGATAAATGAAGTTTTGGATAGAATCATGTTAAGATATTTTCTAATAAATGTTGATGCAAACGGATTGAATAAAATAGAAGCAATTGGAATTTATGGAGCCTGCTATAAACTATCCATTTTCATGTCACTTGTAATTCAGGCATTTAGATACGCTGCGGAACCTTTCTTTTTTGCTAAAGCCCAACAAGTTGACAGCAAAAACACCTATGCAATGGTTATGAAATATTTTATTATTGCGTGTTGTTTTATTTTAATTTCCGTCACCGCCAATTTGCATTGGATTAAATACTTTTTAATGAATGAATTATATTGGCAAGGGTTAATAATTGTACCAATACTTTTATTAGCAAACCTATTTTTAGGGGTTTATAACAATTTATCGATTTGGTTCAAAATTACCGATAAAACATATTTTGGAACTATTATTGCGATACTTGGGGCATTTATTACTATTCTTTTTAATATGCTATTAATCCCTTGGTTAGGGTATTTTGGTAGCGCTATAACAACACTTGTTTGTTATAGTTCTATGGCCATAATTGCATACCTACTAGGACAAAAGTACTATCCCGTTCCTTACAAGCCAATTTCAAATCTGTTAATAATAATTTCTGCAACTTTATTGAGTTATTTGTCTTTTAAAGAATGGAATCAAAATTTTTGGTTCAATTCTATTATTAAAAACAGCTCGATATTTATTTTCACAACAATAGTTCTAATTTTAGAACGAAAAAGTGTAGTTCAACTTTACTCAAAATTTAAACATAGATAGTAATGATTTTATATAGTATTACCTACAATGTGGAGCAAGAAATTCATCAAGAGTTTATTACTTGGATGAAAACTTTTTTTATCCCAAAAATGAAGGATACGGGTTTAGTTCAGGAGCATAAAATATTAAGACTACTAACTGAAATTGAAGGTCAAGGAATTACCTACTCATTTCAATTTTATCTCAACAGTATGCAGGCTTACTTAAAATATGAAAATAATCATTTAGAAAGTATTCAAGGAGAGATTTTAAAACGATTTAATGACAAATGTGTGAGTTTTAGTACGATTTTGGATGTATTGGAATGAACAATTAATATTCTGAAGTTATCCTATTCCTCAATCATCTTAAAAGATACCGAAGGTTTGCTTAAACAGAAAAGCCCTATTATTTTCTCTTAAATCTAATAAACCTTGAATTCAAATTTTTACTTTGTGTATTAATTAACTGGTGTAACATCGAATTTATTTTGGGTTATGTATAGTATTTAATACCTACAATAGCTTACTACTGATTTATCACGTAAAAGTTAATTGATGATTATTGTGGAAAGTTGGCTAATTGATAACTTTCAACTATTTTTGATATAATTTATTTTAATAAAACCACGTTATGAACAGAATTTCTACTAGCCTTTCAGTACTTTTAGGGTTATTACTATTCACTCAGCTAAGTTTCGGTCAAACGTATTATAGATCCAATGCCACTACTGTTAACTGGGCCACTGCTGCTAGTTGGCAATCAAGTATTGACAGTTCCTCTTGGGTTACTGCAACTGACTATCCAGGTCAATCAGCGAATAACGCTCGTGTGCTTATACAAAATGGTCACACCGTTACCTTAAACGTGGCTCCAACCAACTCGATTCAAAACCTAACTGTTGGCACAGGTACCTCTGGGGCTTATACCACTGATAATACTAACCGTACAATAAATGTGTCAGGTAAATTGGTCGTTGCTTCTGGCGGTTCAATGAATTTGAACAGGTCAGTTATTACAGTTACTGGTTCTACTTTCGTAAATGGAAGTATGACCGATGGAAATGATAATGGTACCAATACATTTAATGGTTTATTTACTGTAAATGGTTCGTTTTCTTCAGCCAATACATCTGCATTCAATTTTGGTGGAGGTATCATAAACAATGGAACATTCAATAAATCAGGTACGGGTTTAACTACATTTACTGCCACCCAAACTATTACAGCTAATGCAGCTACCACAATTTCAACAATTTCAACGGCATCTGGAAATAATCTTACCATTAATGGAACCAATACATTGACTATAGCTGGTACAAATACACTTGTAGGAAATGTAGCGCTAAATGGAACAGCAAACATTACTAATAATGGTACTACAACTGTAACTGGAACATTAGACGCGAATAACGCAAGTTCTACTTGGCTTCAAGCAGCTTCCTCAACCCTAAATTACAGAAATGCCACTAGACCTTTTGCAACAAACGGAATTTTAAATGCTAGTTCTAATTCCAATACAGTAACTTATGATGGTGAAGCTAACCAAGATATTCTTGCAGTTGCCTACTCAACTTTAAATATT
>JAIYAU010000039.1 GCA_027488865.1 Cytophagaceae bacterium | reverse complement strand
TGCGATGGCAAAGGATTACTAGAGCTAATGCATGTGTAAAGGCAGGAATCCGAGTCGGAGACTCTACAGTCATTGCTATAATCCGTAGACAACCTTCGGAAGTCTACGGATAGGGGGGGGTAAGAAACCAGCATTTACTCTAGCTACACCTCCTACAAAGAATAATAGTGCTGGTGATATTTATGCTGCAAATGATTGGATTGATAATGATCCTGCCTTTATAAATAAAGTTGAAGTTTTAGATAATGGTAGGGTGAAAATATTTGATGATAATTCAAAACAATGGATTGAGTGCGTTTGGCATCATCATGAAGATGGTAAACACATGATTCCAGTACCTGTTGAAGTACATAATAGAGCGGATGGTGGTGCTAGTCATACTGGAGGTGCAAGTGTGATTAACAAAGATTTGGTTGGCTTTTTTTTAGATTTGAAATTTTAAATATAAAAAACATGAATTCATTATATATACTAGGATTAAGATCAGAAAAGATAGATTGGTTAAAGATTGAAAATGAAAAAATAAAATTTCCACCTATTTATAAGGTGTTTAGTGAAATATTTGATGTTTCTTTTGAAAATCGTGTTAATTTATTTAAGTATCAACGATTGGATAGCTCTTTAATTAGCACATTTGGGAAAATTAAAACTAATTTTTCTTCAGAATTCATGATTGTTGATACTTATTTTCCCCCTGAAGAAATTGAAAGCAAATATCTTCCGAGAGTAGTTGATATTAATGATGAATGGGAGAGAGGTTTAATTGATAAAAAATTATTGCCCATAGCCGGTACATCTACTAATCAATTACTTTTATTGGGTATAGGTGAACATAATGCAGATAAAATTTATCAGGAAACACGTTGGAATGGTACTGTAATTCAATATGCAGAGAACATTTTTGATTATTTTGCTAAAATTGAATTAATTCCTAAGACATCCAGTTCGCTTCCCGATTTAAATGTTTTGTACCAAAACTGGGGTGAAGACTTTTGGAGAGTACGAGAAGAAGGAGATGCTTTAAAAATAATAGAATCTAAGGTAGATGAGTTAAATAAACTACGTAATGAAAAACAAAATTTGGATTTTCGTTTACGTCAATGGGCTTCTGATTTAAAGAAAGCCGGAGTTTCTGAAGATGAAATTTCAGAAAAAACAGGACTGGATAAACAAACTATAGGTTGGATTAAATAAATAAAATTCAACTTTCTGTCCTTAGGTACAGTCTGTAAGGGGCCTAATAATCAAGGTAATTACGAAATAATTTATCTCCTTTTCAAACTCTTCTAAAAATCTGTATTTTGGTTTTGAGGCAAAATGCTATTTGTAGAATCTAGTGGTTGTTCATTTTGAGAGTATTTTTTACAGTCAATTTGTACACTAAGTTTTTTAGAAGGTCTTTTAAAATAACCTGCTTTGATACCAACTGTTGTGTCGGCATACACTTTTTCCATAAACATACCTACTATTGGAAGTGCGAGTTTTGAACCTTGGCCATAGGTGTAGTTGGTAAAGTGTATACAACGGTCGTCGCCTCCAACCCACACACCAGCTACTAGATTTTGGGTAACTCCCATAAACCAGCCATCCGAATAGTTGGAGGTGGTGCCTGTTTTGCCACCCACTTCGTTTCCTTTAAATATTGCAGGGTAGCGGTGTAGGCCAAGTGCTGTTCCGCCACGCTCTTCTGTGCCCCCTTTAAGCATGTGGCACATTAAAAACGCCGTTTCTTCATTGAGAGCTTCTTTGGTGATAGGCGCAAAATCTTCTAATATTTTGCCATTTTTATCTTCTATTCTTAAAATAAACTGGGGTTCATTGTATATACCTTTATTGGGAAAGGTAGCATAGGCACCCACCAATTCGTATATTGAAACATCGCTTGAACCGAGGCATAAAGCAGGTACAGCTTCTAAAGGGCTTGTAAAACCTAATCGTCTACAATAGTCAACTACGGTGTTAGGCCCCATTCTTTTCATTACATTGGCCGTTATGGAATTAATCGAGCGTGCCATAGCTTGACGTAATGAAAACGAACGACCTGTAAATTCTCCTTCACTGTTTTGTGGTGTCCAGGTGGCACTATTGTCACCGTTGCTAAATTGGAATGTTACGGGCACATCTTGTATTTCAAAGCAGGGTGAATAACCATTATCTATGGCTGAGAGGTATACAAATGGCTTAAAGGTAGATCCTGGTTGGCGTTTGCTTTGTTTTACGTGGTCAAATTTAAAATATTTATGGTCTACACCGCCCACCCACGCTACAATATGACCAGTGGCAGGATTGATAGCAATTAAGCCTGCTTGTAAAAATTTCTTATAATATTTAAGCGAGTCAATGGGGCTCATAATCGTATCTTTTTCCCCTTTCCAGCTAAAGACACGCATTTTTATTTTTTTGTTAAGGTGGTAATTGATAGAGTCTTGATTGTCTCCAAATCGATTTTTGAGGGATTTATATCGGTCTGTACGTTTGATAGCTTGGTTGATAAAATCTGGTAATTCTTTTCCGTTTTCATCTATCCACGGGTTGCGCCCTTTCCAAAATGTATCAAACTCTTTTTGGATATATTTCATATGTTTTTCCACTGCTGCCTCGGCATAGACTTGTGCCTTTGAATTTATGGTAGTATAAATTTTTAATCCAGATGAATACAAGTCAATGCCCCGTTTTTTGCACCAGCTTGTGAGGTAGTTGTGTGCTACCGTACGAAAGTATGTAGCCATGCCTTTGTTTTGGTTTTCGACTTCGTACTTAAGTTTAATTGGCATTTTAGCAAGTGAATCCTCTTCCTCACGAGTGAGGTAGTCATATTTTTCCATTTGGCTCAAAACGGTGTTGCGTCTATTTAAAGCTGCATCTGGATTGATGATTGGGCTGTAGGTAGTAGGGGCTTTTAAAACACCAACGAGAATAGCTGCTTCTTGTATTTTTAGCTTATCAGGCGTAGTGCTAAAAAAGGTTTTGGCGGCGGTTTTAAGACCAAGGGCATTGCTACCAAAATCCACAGTATTTAGATACATGGTCATAATTTCTTCTTTGGTGTAGGATCTCTCCAACCTGATAGCAGTGATCCATTCTTTGGTTTTAACAATAAGTGCTTCTACTTTAGGTACATTATATAATGGGCCGTCAAATGCACCTTGGCGCATATTAAAAAGATTTTTGGCCAATTGTTGAGAAAGGGTACTTCCTCCGCCTTTTTGATTACCAGTGACTACGCCAGAAATTACGCGCATTAATGCTTTAAAATCAACACCTGAGTGGTCTTCAAATCGAGAGTCTTCTGTGGCTACTAAAGCATTTATCATGTTTTTAGAAATATCGTTATAGTCCACATTTGAGCGATTAGAACGAAAATATTTGCCAAGCATTAGTCCATCAGACGAATAAAGTTCAGATGCCAACTCGCTTTCAGGGTTTTCGAGCATGTCAAAACTGGGCATAGGACCATATAGACCTAAAAAATTAATGGAAACTGCCAGAATATGAAGAACTAAAAGAAGTAACCCACTGAGTGTACCTATCCAGAGGTATTTAATTAGTTTATTGACCATTTTTATATAGTGTTCAAAGTTTTAAAAGATTATTTGGGTTGCCCATTTTCATCAAACACGTCTGTAGGCATACCGTTGTCTATCACATTTGGTGTAGGGTTAATTGTTTTAGACTCATCTATTGTCTTTTCTTTTATTGGCTCAGGTTCTTTAGGATTGGTTGGAGGAACGCTAGGTTCTGTTTGTTTTTCTGTAGTAGCAGGCTTCATTAGTTTTTCAACCGCGACCAGCATTTCTTTGGCATATGGCACTAGTTTGCTTTTGTCGTAGTTATCGACAAAAGCGACCAACGATTCTTTATAGATTTCTTTTGACATGGTACGTCCTTTAATCATTGCTTTTAAAAGCATCATTTTGTCTTCAAAATCATTTTTGGGATAAGATGTCAAAATCACATCAACAGAGGAATCCGCCAAATGGTATTGTTTTTGTTCGTATAGCGCAAACGCTTCTTTATAAAGTTGTTGTATCTTGGTATTCTCTTCTTTTAGTTCTTTACGCCATAGTGGATTAGTGAGTAATTTGGCGTATTCTGACTTAGGATGTTGGACAATTAGTTTGTTTTTATAGTAGTCTCTATTTTTATCATCTTTTTGATCTTTGTAAATTAGGTAAAGCAAATAAAGTACTTCGGGCTCATATGGCGATTGAGAAAAACGATTAATATGCTTTTGGGTGTAATAAATAATTGCGTTATCTATTTCTTCTAATTTGAAATGGTAAATTTTTCCTAATTTGAATATGGCAGTTATAAGTTTGTCTGTAGATTGATCAAGCTTATCTTTTTCATAAGGTATTTGTGCCAACAAGGTGGTTTTATTGAGTTTGACTCCCACAAAACCATCTTTATCCTTTTTTTCTTCCGATTTTTTTTCTTTTAAGGAATTGTTTTTAGTAGTATCTATTTGGGTTTTTGAGGAAGTTTCGGTGCTACGGTTATCACCATTATCTTGTTTTTCTTTTACAGACCTTCTCCAATCATCTTCAAGCTCTCTTGCACCCCATTTTTTAAAGAAATCTGCTTTCCCAGCCACCAATGCTTCGGGATTATAGAAGTAAAATTTGTCGCTGCCACCAGCACCTCCAGCAATAGGATTTAATATACCTGTGGGATTGGCAGTGGTGGTAACAGTGCTATTGTTTCGTCTTTCAAGTTTTTTCTTAGCCAAAAATTCGCTTTTTTGTCTTTGATAATCTTTTTCAATAAACTCATCAAGAAACTTGCTTAGCTTATTTGTATCCATTTTTGCCAGTTTTTGAAGGCTGTCTTGCAATACCATCACCTCATAATGTTCTACAAATTCATCTAAAATTTTCTTTCGTTTTTCAATCTTTTTGTAGTCTGGATGGTCTTTCGGAAGGCTAA
Source organism: Cytophagaceae bacterium (assembly GCA_027488865.1). Classification (GTDB taxonomy): domain Bacteria; phylum Bacteroidota; class Bacteroidia; order Cytophagales; family UBA9547; genus JAIYAU01. The sequence goes on along the minus strand of JAIYAU010000039.1, from coordinate 17,461 downwards.
TGAGTGTACTATCGTAATAATATTTGGAATTTTTATAATCTTTAAGGACGTCGTAGTATGTTTCTGCCAATTTAAGGTAAGTATAGCCCTTTTGGGTAGGGTTAGTGGAGGTGGCCTTTGTGGATAAATTTAGGTATTCAATACCTTTAGCAATTTTGTTTTGCTTTAACTCAAATTTACCCATTTCATAATAAATTTTGTCTTTGTATTCAAGGTTTTTAGGGTCTTTTAATAGTTTTTTAAAATACTTGTTACTTCGTTTAATATCGTTTTCGTTTTTTAAAGATATAACCTGCGAAGCGTACAATTTTGCATAAAATCCAAGTTCGTAGGGTGGGTTATTTTTAATACATCTTCGATAGTTGATGTAGGAGGAAGAGTCGCGATTATACATTTGGTAAATTTGAGCCACAATAAATTGAAGCCTTGCTTTTTTTTCTCTTTTTACATAAAAAGGTATAAGCGGTATAGCCTTTTGCACGTATTTAGCCGTTTGTGGATACTCTCCTAATAATTGATGAAAGTAGGCACGTGTGAGGCAAAACTCTCTTTCATTATTTTTATTCAACTTTTCTTTTGCTAGAAAATCTAATACCTCTTTAGCATTGTACATTTCTTTATTTCTGATAAATGCCTGCATTAGCCAAATAAGTGCCGTATGTTTGGCATTATTATCTTTACCTTTTGTATTTACATATTTAAAAGTTTCTTTTGCGTTTTTGAAATCGTTGGCATAGATTCTGGCCTTTCCAATTAAAATATAGGCGTCGTCCGCCCATTTGCTATATCCTTGCCAGCTATCTCTGGTCCAATAAACTCCGCCATGCCAGTCAATTCCCAAGGAAGCTTTTTTCATTACTTCTTCAAGCTGTGGTTTAAAGGACTTTCCTTTGATAGAATCGCAATCAGGATATACCAATAATGGTTTGTTGTAGTCGTCTTTGTGCTGCTTAAGTACATCGACTTCTACCTCTTTTAACTTTTCTCTGGCAATAAAATATTTATTGTAATGCAAGTTGAGGTCATGATAACCCGTTTTAAAAGGCATACACGATTGAAAAATTATCAAAAGGATGATAATTGAACCAAATTGTAATATAATTTTATATGGATTCATAAAAGTAATAGCAAAAATAAAAAGACTTATGGGATTTACCTATTATTGGCATTGACTCATAAAGATTTTTAGTTTTATTTGCGTTTGCTTCCTTGCTACATTAACAAAACATCCTTAGAACGTGAAATCTCAAAAATCATTGTATGAATGGCTACAAACAAAGGTGATTATTAATATTCGCAACGAAGAGAATTTTGCACTCAAAAGAAGTTTTAAAACTACCTATTCTCGAATTATTTTGTTTGGGTTAATTTCTTTTATAGTTTTTATATTTTTATACACTTGGTTATTAAATGGTGTTCTTGGGGCTTGGATTAACCCTGAGTATGAGCAAGTTCGGTTAAACAGAAAAATTAACAAACTCAATGGCTCAATAGATTCTTTGGCAGAGGCATTAATCAACAGAGACAAATTGATTCAAAATTTTCAACAGGTGCTTAATGGTACTGATGGTGATAAAGGCTCCAACAAAGGAGTTATAATTGACCAAAATCAATATAAATCACCAGATCTTGATGTAATTTCAGCCGCTGACTCTCAATTAAGACTACATTTTGAGCAAAAAAACGATATTTCTCATTTGGTGGATAAAGGTAACAATGAGTTGTTCGACTTATTTTTATTTTCTCCGGTGGATGGTATTACGAGTTCAGAATATGATCCTAAAATTCAACATTTTGGTGTGGACATTGTTTCAAAAAAGGACGAACCAGTCAAGAGTATAGCTGATGGTACGGTTTTAATATCTTCATGGACATTTGACACTGGCAATATATTGGTTGTGCAACACAAATCAAGTTTAATATCTGTTTATAAGCACAATGCAGTTTTATTAAAAAAGGTAGGTGATTTTGTGCGAGGGGGAGAAATAATCTCATTGGTTGGCAATAGTGGGGAATTCACTACAGGTCCACACCTGCACTTCGAGTTATGGTACAATGGCAGCCCAGTAAATCCCAAAGATTTTGTGGTATTTTAACTTAAGGTATGGTTGTATACATCAGTAATAGTGGAAATAAGGGTTTTTACTTTATGGTACTAAAACCGACCACAAAACAAAAGGGGTTGCGACAATGTGATTATTGTCATAACTTTGAACCATTACTGATGTACCTAATAAATAGACTAAAACGTATAAATTAATGTAAAAATTAAGAAACTCTAAAAACTTCACAAAAAAACTAACATGAATCTACATTTACAAAAATCATTCGCATTGTTATTATTTTACGTAATAATAGCATCATCACAAGTATTTGCACAAAAAGTATATGTACCTGACAATGCTTTTGAAACAATTTTAATAGCAAAAGGCTACGATAACGCATTAGATGATTCTGTGCTTCTGAATAATATCAATACAGTTAAAATTCTTGATATCCCAGCTAATAATATCAGTGATCTAACTGGTATAGAATGGTTTACTGCTTTGGAGGATTTAAAATGTACTGGAAACAAAGGTTTAAGGTCTTTTAAGCTAAATAATGGTTTTTTTAGCAAGCTCATCAATATTAACTTATCAAATAACGGACTGACGTCAATAGAAATTCCGAATTCTCTTCAAATTGCCAATTTAAATCTCAGTAGAAATGTGTTGACCACAATTGATCTCTCAAAATTTACTGCTTTAAAAACTATAAATCTTAGTTACAATCAATTGACAGAGGTTTCTTTTACCAAAAATACGTTGTTGCAAACCGTAGATGTTTCTCACAATTCCATTAGTAACACCTTTGCTCCTTATACGCTTACCTCGCTCAAAACATTGATTTGCTCTTTTAATAAAATTCTTACAGTTGCCTTTCCTATGAGTGTTGAGTATCTTGATTGCTCCAATAACAGTATTAGTGTGTTTAGTACCGATAATTTTCTACAGCCTACTGCCGATACAAGTTTGAGGCATTTGGACATATCTTACAATAAACTAACTAACTTTGATTTTGGAAAAGGCATTACTAAGTATCTCACCAACATTTACGTTCAAAATAATTTGCTTACGAGCGCCAGTGTAGCCCCAAGCCTTTACAATAGAATTATATTTTTTGATGCAAGAAATAACTCAGGTTTGAATTGTATTGCTACTCCAACACCTTTTACTATGAATAACTTAAAAACCAGTGGTAAGGTATTCATAGATGCGGCAGCAACTTTTTCGGCCACCTGTGCCCGTACATACATTCCTGACGATGCATTTGAGCAATTCTTGTTGGATGTCTCAATTGATTCAGACGGCATGCTCAATGATTATGTTTTTACAGCTGATTTAGGGGCTTTTGGTACATTTGATGTTCCCAAAAACAAAATAAAAGATTTGACCGGGATTAAAGGTTTTCCCAACCTTACTACAATATATTTAAATAATGACACTACACTAACCAATATTGATTTAAGCGGCATTACAACCTTAAAGACAGTATTAATCAATAATACTAGATTGACAAGCCTCAACCTGTCTGGGGCTAAAAATGTAAGTAACCTAAGCGTTCAAGAAAGTAAATTGACCAATATCAATCTAGATGGTGTTGCGAGTTTAAAATCTTTAAATCTAAGGACTAATCAATTATCAGATATAAACCTTACTGGTTTGGATAGCATTACTTCACTGTTTGTGAGTGGTAATAAACTTCAAAGTTTAAATATAAGTAACTTATCACTTTCTTCATTTAGCAGTACTGATAACCCTAAATTATTTTGCATCACTGTGGCTGACTCGTCGGTGGCTGCTGCCAAGTTTGCCAATTCTGGATGGGTAAAGGATAAACAAACAAGCTTTGGTAAGGTATGTCTACCAGAGGTATATGTGCCTATTTCAGATCCTGTTTTCGAGCAATTCCTTGTTAGTAATCAATATGATGATGAAGTAGACGGCCAAGTAAGACAGAAAAAGATAGCAACAATAACCTATTTAGGCATGTCGGGACTAGGTCTTAAAGATCTCAATGGATTAGAGTATTTCACGAATTTGACTATACTTTATTTGAACAATAATAATCTTACCAAAATTAATTTAAATGGAAAGGATGATGTATCAAGTTTGTACAGATCTTCAGGAATAATTGCTCCTAAAGGATTGACCAAATTAGAAACATTGGAAATAGAAGGAAATTCATTAACTCAATTAGACTTAAGAGGTCTTACTGCTTTAAAATCAGGTACTTTGAGAGCAACTAGCAATACGGCATTAAGTTGTGTATTGGTAGACGATGTAGCTTCGTCAATCTCTAATGTCAACTGGGGTATAGATGCTGGGGCAAAGTATAGTACTAATTGTAAGACAACAGCTGTGTCAGATGTACCAAATGGTAATATGTCGGTAACTTTAAATCCTAATCCCAATACTGGAGATTTTACTGTTATTTTACCATATTCAGCTGATGTATCAGTAGTTAATCCACAAGGAGTAACATTATATAATACTAGCACTGAAGCAGGTAGTCATAATATTAGGTTATCAAATCTTGAACAAGGAGTCTACTTTTTAACTATAAAAAGTGGAAGTAACGTAAAGACAGAAAAGTTCATTATCAATAAATAAATACTTAATCATGGTACGTGTCCTTACTTAATGGCACGTACCATTCTATAATAATTTTTCAAAATTGGCTGAGGAGTAGTTTCTACTTATTGTTTTTGGCAGCTTCCGAATATTATGCCCGCAATTAACTTTATACAAGTGAATAGAAATTAATGTTAAAGTAATTCCACTTTTTTATTCTAGTTCACCAAATCATAAAATCACGACATTTCTTATAAAAATGATTTGTAACTTTGTGCTTCAATGGTAGAAAAGTTGATTGAACAAAAACTTACTTTAGTTGGTGCGGGTCCTGGCGATCCTGAATTGATTACTTTAAAAGGTTTAAAAGCCCTGCAAACTGCTGATGCGGTGTTATATGATGCTTTGTCAAGCGAAGAATTGCTATCTCATGCTCCAGACTCTGCGGCTAAATTTTATGTAGGCAAAAGAAGAGGCTGTAAGTCTACCAAGCAAGAAGCAATCAACGAATTAATCGTACACTGCGCCCAAAAATATGGCCACGTAGTAAGATTAAAAGGTGGTGATCCTTTTGTTTTTGGCCGAGGTTATGAAGAAATATTGTATGCCGAGCGGTTTGGAATCGAAACCACCGTTATTCCAGGTATATCAAGTGCAATAGCTGTTCCAGGCTTAGAGGGAATTCCAGTAACAACCAGAGGTGTTAATGAAAGTTTTTGGGTTACTACGGGTACTTTAAGCAATGGTGAATTGTCGAGTGATATTGAATTGGCTGCTAAATCTAGCGCAACCGTAATAGTGCTGATGGGAATGCAAAAACTACCCCAAATTGCTGAAATTTTTATTAAAAATAATAAAATTCATACGCCAAGCGCTATTATTCAAAGTGGAAGTACTGCTCTGAAAAGACACGTGTTTGGAGAAGTTCAGCACATTGCTCAATTGGCTAAAATCCATCAACTAGACAATCCATCGGTGATAGTGATTGGTGAAGTGGTGGCTTTATCGGTCGGTTGGGTTTCTGAAAAGGGGATTATAAGAAAAGCGATGGATTAAAAAAGGTTATATCATCTCTACCATGGCCATGGCTGAAATGACATATCTTTTATTGCTTTTCAATTCCAAACACATAAATCTGGTGCGCCTAAGCTCCCCTTTAGTAAAAACCCGTCCAGTCAATACAAATTTAGCTCCAATTGGTAATTCAGACAATTGAATGAGATGGTGTTCTTGCGTGTCATGTGTTCTTAACGCTTGTAGTAAGTCGTGGTCAGCACAAGAGGACGCCTTTGGATTTTGTGAATAGTTTTTTAAAACAGTAAGAACATTATTTGGCAAAACTTGGGTGTTCAGAATGGGGGAAAGCAGATCAGAAAAATGTGCTTTCCATTCTTGTCCATGAGGTTGTATGCTAGTACCATGTGCTAGATTTGCACTCATGTGTGCTACCTCATGAAGATAAGTAACCAAAAATGCATACGGATTAAGGTCGCCATTAACTGTAATGGTATGAAAACCTTTTTGAATATGAAACCGATAGTCACCAAGCTTGGTTGCTCTCTTTTTGGTGATTAGGAATTTAAATTTGTATTCTTGCCAAATTTTGTAACAGTATGGCACTGCTGCAGGCGGAAGGTATTTTTGAAATATTAATAACGATTGATCTTTAGGAGGGGAAGAGGCCATAAACATTATTAAAAAAAAAGTCTCGCAATAATGCGAGACCCTTAACTTTTTTGTGACTTACAAAAGACTAGTGAGCAGCAGGAGCAACTTCAGCAGCTTTAGTAGTGTCAGCAACAGTAGTGTCAGCAGCAGCAGTAGTGTCAGCAGCAACTACTTCAGTAGTTACAGTTGTATCACCAGTAACTTCTTCAGTTTTAGGTTCAGACTTACAAGAAGCTAAAGCTACAACACCAGCAACGATCATTAGAGCAAATACTTTTTTCATAATAAAATATAATTTAGATTTTAGTATTGCAAATATAGAAAAAAACAAATCTAACAAACAAGAATATGCTTATTTTTTTCTAAAAACTACACTTACAGGAACTCCCTCAAAACCAAAGTGCATTCGAAGTTTATTTTCAATAAAACGCTCGTAAGGTGCTTTAATATATTGGGGAAGATTGCAAAAAAATGCAAATGTAGGACTTTGAGTAGGTAACTGTGTGATATACTTAATTTTAATATACTTGCCTTTTAAAGCAGGAGGTGGGAAATTTTCTATTTCTCTCAGCATTACCTCATTTAATTTAGAAGTACTTATTTTTTTAGTTTTATTTTGATAAACTTCATCTACCTTCTCCATTACCTGCAAAATACGCTGTTTATTTACTACAGAAGTAAATACAACAGGGTAGTAATCTATTGGCGCGGTTTTCTTTTTAATAAAATCTTCATATTCTTTGGCAGTATTATGATCTTTTTCATATAAATCCCATTTGTTCACTACCACCACTATTGCTTTTCTATTATTATCAGCCAATGCCAAAATATTTAAATCTTGAGACTCCAAACCCAAGGTGGCGTCTAACATGACGACACACACGTCACAGTTTTCAAGCGACCTTATAGACCTCATGACAGAATAAAATTCAATATCTTCCGATACTTTACTCTTCTTGCGGATTCCAGCGGTATCAGTTATTATAAATTCTTTGCCAAAAGCTTTGTAGTGAGAGTCGATTGCGTCACGCGTGGTGCCAGCAATGTCTGTAACGATGGATCTTTCTTCGCCCATCAATAAGTTAAGCAACGATGACTTACCTACATTAGGCCTTCCGACAATAGAAACCCTCGGTATGCCTTCAAAAGGGTCTTCTTCTACTTCATCTACAAAATGTTTAATGGCTTCGTCTAACACTTCACCAGTTCCCGAGCCATTTTGAGAAGACACAGGGTAAATGTCTCCTAACCCAAGAGAATAAAATTCACCAGCATAGTTACCCTTATTGGGCGTATCGGCCTTATTGGCAACAACATACACTGGTTTTTTGGTTTTTCTTACATGGCTGGCAAACTCTTTGTCCAAATCAGTAACACCTTCACTCACGTCAACCATAAAAAAGATAACCACGGCCTCTTCTAAGGCGAGTTTTACTTGTTTACGTATTTGTTCTTCAAAAATATCATCAGAGTTTTCTACGTAGCCTCCAGTATCAACAATTGCAAAATTTTTGCCACACCACTCCGAGTATCCGTAATTACGATCACGTGTAACGCCCGATATATCGTCCATGATGGCAGCCCTTTGCCCTGTGATTCTATTAAAAAAAGTAGATTTGCCCACATTAGGTCGGCCTACTATTGCGATAAGATTTTTCATTGTTTATGGTGGCAATCAACCCTTCAATTGGCTTGTACTCACTTGATGTCTAGTACAGAGGTTTTTGCCACAAAGTTAATACATTATGAACAAGTATGTTGGTTTCTACAATAGTTTTTGCTATTTATTAGTCAATTGTTCCTGTAGAAATGTTTTTCAGCCTATATTTGTATAATGGCTAATGATGTTATTCATAAGATTCTAAGCACTTATTGGAAACATAAAGAGTTTCGCCCATTGCAAGAAGACATTATAAAAAGTGTACTAGCAGGGCATGATACCTTAGCCATTTTGCCTACGGGTGGAGGAAAATCTGTTTGTTTCCAAGTTCCAGCTATCGCACTTGAAGGATTGTGCATCGTAATAACCCCTTTAATAGCATTGATGAAGGACCAGGTGCTGCAGCTTATTGCAAAAGGCATTCCTGCAGCGGCGGTACACTCTGGTATGCACCAGCAAGAAGTTGATATTACCCTCGAAAATGGCGCAAAAGGTAAATACAAATTTTTGTATGTATCTCCGGAAAGATTAAAAACAGAGCTTTTTTTGGAACGTGCCAAAAGAATGAAAATTATTTTAATTGCGGTGGATGAGGCACATTGTATTTCACAATGGGGTTACGACTTTAGACCACCTTATTTGCAAATTGCCGATTTTAGAAATACCATTCCTAATGTTCCAATTATTGCACTTACTGCCAGTGCCACCCCAGAGGTAAAAAAAGATATTGTTTCAAAACTTCAATTTAAAAATGAGAAACTTTTTCAAAAAAGCTTCACGAGGGATAATTTATCTTACTCCATTTTTATGGAAGAGCATAAAGAACAAAAACTTTTATCTATTTTAAATCGGGTAGCTGGGTCATCGGTGGTGTATGTAAGAAATAGAAAAAGAACTAAAGAAATTGCCGAATTTCTCAATAGACATAATATTTCCGCTGATTATTACCATGCCGGTTTAGAGCATAATGAGCGAAATGAGCGACAGGAAGCTTGGATCAATAATAGCAAAAGAGTGATGGTAGCTACCAACGCTTTTGGAATGGGAATAGACAAGCCCAATGTGCGTACCGTGGTCCACATGGACGTACCTGACTCTCCTGAAGGCTATTACCAAGAAGCTGGAAGGGCAGGAAGAGATGGAGAGCTGGCCTATGCAGTTTTGATTTATAACAAAGGAGATATCGAAAATTTGAACGAAAACCTTGAAGTAAGCTTTCCTGAGGTTAATTTTATTCGCAAAGTTTATCAATCATTAGCTAATTATTATAAACTGGCCGTGGGAAGTGCTTATTTGGCCAGTTTTGATTTTGACCTAGAGCTTTTTACTCAAACTTATCAATTGCCTTACAGGCAAACCTATTACGCTATTAAAAAGTTAGAATCAGAAGGGTTTATACAATTAAATGAAGCATTTTTTGCACCATCTAAGGTTTTTATCTCTATCGATCCGTCCAGTATTTATGAATTTCAAGTTGCCAACCCAGGTCTTGATAAACTATTAAAAACCTTATTAAGAACGTATGGCGGAGAGCTATATGCCAATTTTGTTGGAATATCTGAAAAACAAATAGGCCGAAATATAGAAGCCCACTATACCAAAGTGATTGATGGACTTGAACGCATGGCCAAACTGGGTGTAATTATTTATGATAAACAAAAAGAAAAGCCCCAAATTGTATTTACCACCCCTAGGCAAGATGCGGGTAAAATGGCGTTTAACTTAGTATTATACGAAAAACTTAAGTCTACTGCCACACTTCAAGTTTCTACCATGATAGACTATGTTTCTCAAAGTGCGTTGTGTAGAAATTCATTTCTCCTTAAATATTTTGGAGAAACCCCAACTGTAAACTGCGGCAAATGTGACGTTTGCCTGAAAAATAAAAGAGCCTTCGATGATAAGCCCAACTTGTCGTATCACGAAGAGATTTTGGCTTTGCTTAAAACTGGACCAAAAAATTACGAATATATTTTGGCAAATATCTCGCAAAAAAGGAGTAAAGACCTAAATGACTCCCTTCGAAGCTTACATGAAAGAGAAATAATAAAAACTACACCAGATGGATTTTTTTCATTAACTGATTAGGTAGTTCGTAATTTACTTTATATCTTTCTTTAGTTTTTATAACAACGTTACCACATGAAAATTTTTTTGGTACTAATCGGATTTGTAGTGTGGTCTATGGGGTCTAGTTGGTATTATGTATGCAAAATCAAATTATTATGCGATGAGCCTCTTGCCATCCTTCCCGAAGCTGCTTTGCCTTCTCCAACCTTACCCAATTTGATTGTTGATGATAAAACAGAATTTAACCAAACCGTAATAATTGAATTTGATAAAGCCAAAGCTATATATAAAGCTGATACCGTTTTTGACCACTACCTTGACAAACTTTCAAATTACCTCATTAACAACAAATCAATTGTGGTAAAAATAACTGGTAATAGTGATAGTGTTGGAACCGAAGAAAAGAACTATCTACTTGGCATGGCTCGTGCAAATGTAATAAAGGAGCAACTGATCTCAAGGCAAGTGCCTTCTCACCAAATAAAAGTTGAGTCAGCAGGCGAAAATAATCCTATACAAAGCAACCAAACCGAGGAAGGCCGCAAGCATAACCGAAGGGTGGAATTTGAAATTGTAAAACCTTAATTTTAACTTACTTTTATGATATTAGTTGAAGTAACTACCAAATCTTCTGCCATAGTTGAAATACTAATTATGCTAATTGGAGCCGCTGTTTTTGGCTACGTATTGGCATGGCTTATTTATAAAAACAAACAAGGTGTAAAAACCAGTACTGTGGTAGATAATACCAAAGTAGAAGAATTAACAAAACTTAACCAAGAATATTTAATAGAGATAGAATCGTTAAAATCTAAAAACCACGATTTGCTGGCAGATTTAGAAAATTGTAAATCAACGATTACACAAGTACCTATCAACTCCAAGGGGCGTATGGAAGAAACAATAAAACAAGACCTGAAAGTTGTAGAAGGAATAGGCCCTAAAATAGAAGAGTTATTAAACCAAAATGGTATCTATAGTTTTACGCAGCTAGCACATAGCTCCGTTGAAGTACTCAAAGAAATATTGTTAGAGGCAGGACCTAGATTTCACATGCATGAGCCAGCCTCATGGCCTAAACAAGCACTTTTGGCGGCTAATAACGACTGGGAAGCATTAAAAAGACTTCAAGAAGAATTAGTTGCAGGTAGGGCTTAAACAATAAAACGGAAACAACCAGCCACCCGATAACAGAAAGTTATTAGAGTAGAACTTTTATTAAAAGACGACTATTTGGACTCAATAAAAATGGTCGGGATGGCGGGATTTGAACCCACGACCACTAGTACCCCATACTAGTACGCTACCGGACTGCGCTACATCCCGAATTGAATACAAAGTTACAAGCTGTATCACAATTTTCAAAAACAACCGAGGGTAGCAAAGTTAAAAACTGTTGCTAATTGGGTTTGGTATCTAAAAAAGTGCCATTTTGAACCCATTTTATGGCATAGATATAAAGTGCTTAAAAACAAATAGCTCCGTAAATTCTAACTACTAGTTTCAAATAATTGTACTATTCCGTAGTTGTTTTTTACAGGATTGGCCTAGAATTTTTTGTTACTTTTTATTTCAAGACAAAACGTAAAGAAACCTAATTCCCCAAAATAGTTGAAATTGAACATTTACATTATTCAAACAATTGAAATTTATTCTAATGCATAAAATGGGTTTAAGATAAGTTAGTGCAATTTTCTCCTTGTTTTAACTTGACTATTTCTATATTTTTATATTAAATAAGATGACCATGGAAAAGACCAAAGTGCTGGAAATCCTAAGCAACATGCCAACTACCTTCACGGCTGATGATTTTATTGACCGATTACTGGTGATGGAAAAAATAGAAAAGGGAATGAACGATGTCAAAGAAGGAAGAACCTATAGCCAAGAAGAGTCCAAACAAATGGTGTCCAAATGGTTAAAATAAGGTTTACTGCCAGCTTTCAAGCTGATTTGGACGAAATCGCTGGGTATTATGTGTGGGATTCTCCAACTCAAGTAGAGGTGGACGCTGCTCTAAGAGCAAGAGATTCACAACATTTTATTTTAAATGGTCAAAAACCAAATAAAAAAGGAGAATTTGAACAATATCATCCAGCAGATTTGGATAAGGTTAGCACAAACTATTATCAAATAAGAGGGAGAGAGCAGGAGTTGATTGATTTTCATGGAGGTGCTCGAAGTAAAGGGGGAACATCTAGAAACTCAATTAGGGGTTATAGCAGAAATAATCCAAGAAGATTTATCTACAAGACTGCAGCCGCTCTTAAAGGCTGGTTATTACCTTCTAACAATCCTGCGGATTAAGTGCAGAATATAAATTCAAAATAGATGAAGCGGCAAAAGAAGGTTGACGGAAGTGTTTTGTTATTGAAATTAACAAATGGCAAATTTGCGTTTGGAAGAATAATGAGGCAGGATGCGATTTGCATTTACGATTGTTATTCAGATACTGACGACCCTAACTATTATGGAGGAATACAAGGTATCTGTGCCTTAAAGAAGCTATTTCATGTATCAGTTTATGACGACGTAATAACAAAAGGTGTTTTTGAGATAATAGGATTTCAGGAGGTGAAACCTGAAGAACTATTAGATATTCCACCTTTGTATACGCAGGACCTATTAAATCCTGATGACTGCACAATTTATTATAGGGATGGACGGATTTTGCCTGCGAGTAAAGAAGAATGTAGAGGATTAGATTATTTTGCAGTTTGGGAGGGGTATAGTGTAATAGAAAGGATCGAGGATCATTTTGAAGGACGTGTTAATCCATATTTAGAAAGTAAAAAATTGAGACTACAATGAATTTAAGTATAAAACATTTAATTTTTTACTTTTTGTGATAAGCACTTCACTAGTTAGCCCCTTGGTTAATACAACTCTTTATTTCAAAATTTTGTCTCTCCTGCGGGATTCGAACCCGCACTTTCCTTTCGGAATAGGACGGCTATAAATGCGCTTCCCTACTTTTTATTTCAAATTTCGGTGCAACTGCAAATTCTATCCTTTGAAACGCGTAGTCTCAAAAGCATCATCCGCCCACTCCACGGTCCCGTAACTTTTACCGCAGCACTTCCTTTTATGCTAAGGAGAGTAAATTTAAAACGAGGGAAAAGGCATAAAGTGTTTTTATTAAGCTACCTCCCATTTTACTGGAAGAATTGGACTCGAACCAATACCCTTTCTGAAATTTCAGAACGCTTTACCATCAACCGAAGTATCACTTTACTACGCCACTCGTTTATTTTTTTCAATTTCATTAAACAAAAACAACAGGGTAAAAGGCGAATAAGGCACAAATGTGCTCTACCAACTGAGCTAACTTGGCTTTTGATTTTATATTGAGCCAAGTACGGGACTCGAACCCGTGACCACACGATTAGCATTCGAAGTAACCCTATTCTACGACACCTGTCGTTTTTGTTAGTTTTGGTTAAGTTGTTTTAGTTAATTTTGGTTAAAAGAAGCAAATAATCGCACAGCGGCCTTTTGGGATTCGAACCCAACCTTACATTTCTGCAAAGCAAGCCAACCGAAGTATCGCTGTACTAGGTCACTCGTTTATTTTTTTCAATTTCAATAAACAAAAACAACAGGGTAAAAGGCGAACAAGGCACATAGTGCTCTGACCAGCTGAGCTATCTTGGTTTTCACCAAGAGCAGGACTCGAACCTGCGACCTCTCGTGTGTCGGACGAAGTAACCCTATTCTACGACACCTGTTGTTTTTGTTAGTTTAGGTTAAGTTGTTTTTATTAAAACAAGGAAATAATCGCACTGCGGCCTTATGGGACTCGAACCCACCTTTACATTTTTGCAAAGCAAACCGAACGAAGTATCACTGTTCTACGTCACTTGTCTATTTTCAATTCTTTAAAAAGAAAACAACAGGGTAAAAGGCGAACAAGGCACATAGTGCTCTACCAACTGAGCTATCCTGATTTTCACCAAGAGCAGGACTCGAACCTGCGACCTCTCGGTTAAAATTCGAAGTAACCCTATTCTACGACACCTGTCGTTTTTGTTAGTTTTGGTTAAGTTGTTTTAGTTAATTTTGGTTAAAACAAGGAAATAATCGCACAGCGGCTTTTGGGATTCGAACCCAACTTTACATTTCTGCAAAGCAAACCGAACGAAGTATCAATGTACTACGTCACTTGTCTATTTTTTCAATGCTTTAAAAAGAAAACAACAGGGTGAAAAGCGAATAAGGCACAATGTGCTCTACCAACTGAGCTACCCCAGCTTACGCCAAGAGCAGGACTCGAACCTGCGACCGCACGAACCACAATCGAAGTAACCCTATTCTACGACACCTGTTGTTTTCCTTTTTAGTTTGGTTTAGTCATACATTTAAAAAACAAGAGCAAAAGGCGGAACGAGTAGCGGGGCATTGCATTGCTGGAGTCGAACCAGAAGACCTCGTTGGTGTAACCCAACCACGCCATTCCTCCCCTTATTGGCTGCGAAGTAACCCTTTCCTACGGCATCTTGTGTTTAGTGAATAGTTAGGAGTGAATAGTCTCTAGTTCGAAAACTGTTAACAATCCACTCTTTACTAAATGACTATTTTCTCTATCTCCGTCAACGCATTGCCGCCTTCGTCTAAGGCGTTTAACACGTCAAAGATTTTGTCGGACCAGCCTGCGATCAAGTACACATCGTTATCTTTGATTTCCAAAGGCGATTTTCCTAATCCAGCCAAGTCGAACAAGTACAATTTGGCATTTGGAGCGATCTTTTTGTACGCATTCCATTTGGCTGCTACCGTGTTGCCCATCAATTTGTTGCCGCTCACACTGTCGTACATTTGCACATCGGTGAACATCATCACTTTGTTGGCCACATAGCCCGTTTTGATCAAGTCGTCCAAGACCAAATAACCGTTGGTAGAGTAGCCTACTTCCCCTTCACGCTTGTAGAACGCATCTACGTTGGCCAAGATGTTGCGCGTAGGCATTTGCACGACTTTCCAACGATCGCCAAACATACCGCTCAACACGTTTTTGCACTTGTATTGCAACATCATACCCATCAACAAGCTAATGTCGTAGTACAACACTTTGCTTCGTGGCGACACTGGTTTTTGCATCGAGCTCGATACGTCACAGGCGATCACCACTTTGGTATCGACTCCAAAACCACGCATGTTGGCCACACTCGCTTTCAAGGCTTCTTCCAAAGCGTCCAAAATCATGGGCACAAAACCACTTTTGATTTCTTTCAACTCACGGTAAGCCGCCAAGAAACGGAAAGGCAATTGCTTGGATTTTTTGACCGCTTCTTCGCTTGCCAATTGGGTACACACTTTCACTACATGTTCGGCGTCAATTTCTGCTTCCAACATGTTGCGCATGTTTCGCAACATGGCCATGTAACCCAATTTCTTGCTATCGATCAATTCTTCCCATTTGGCTTTCACGGCCAATTTCTTTGCCTTTTCCGACTCAAACGTTTGTTGTCCTAAAGCTGAAAGCTCGGTTTCCCAAGTGTATGGAACGGTCAACTCGTCTTTTACAATTTTGTCGAACAAGACTTGTTGCGCTTCGTCCTTTGCTTTAGGGTGCACCAAAAACAAAGCATCTTTCAATTTCACAGCGCCATCACGGTTGTATTTGGCAAATTGGTATTCGTCAAATTTATTGAACGAGGCTGCTAATCCTTTTTGAACTTGTTTGCTCAACTTGTTCAATTTTTTTTGCTCTTTACGGCCGTTGGTGATGGCGTAATAGGCCAACACTTCCGAGATTTCATCTGCACGTTGCACAACACGTTCTACCGTTTTGGCTACCAATCCGTTTCCAGAAGCATGTTTTGCCATCTCGACCGCCATCACCATAGGCACGCTACGTAAGTACATTTTCTCACGGGTATAGATGGCCATTTTGGCTACGATCTCAGGATTACTTTTGGCAATCAATGTTTGGATTCGTTTCAAACGAGCGTCTTCTTTTTCGTAGAATTGGTCGTTCAACGAAGCCGTCACCACTGCGGAATACAATTCCATCTCTGTGCTCATTTTATAAGCGACCGCACCTTCATAGTTGGTCGTTTTATTTTTTAATAGGGTTGGTACGTTGAATTTCATAACGCTAAATTTTAATTGTTTGTCTTTGATGATACAAACTTCTATACCAAGTGTGCAATCTTTCTGCGCAGTAAAAACTTTTTTTATTATTTTTATAAAAAATTTGCTGAAAGGCAATAAACCTTGGTGTAAAATGCTCTGTATTAGCAATTTTAGACTGGTCACCATATACTATTCACTGTTCACTAAAAGTTATGCCCGCTAACCGAAACGCCCTTATCCGCTACAAAACAATAGATTCCTGCCTGTGTAACCGTCAGAAGCGCTGGACTTTGGAGATGTTGATCGATAAAGTGTCAGACGTATTATATGAATACGAGGGAATGGACAAAGGCATCAGCCGCAGGACCATCCAAGCGGATCTTCAAATGATGCGTAGTGAAAAGTTGGGCTACAATGCCCCCATCATCATCATCGATAAAAAATACTACACCTACGAGAACCCCGAATACAGCATCACTAATATTCCGCTGAGCGAACAGGATTTGGCCAGAATGAACGAAGCTGTAGAGATTTTGAGGCAATTTAAGGGGTTCTCACATTTCAGTAACCTCAATGACGTGGTACAGAAATTAGAAAGCCATGTGCATGCGGCAAGTACCAACCAACGGCCGGCCATTCATTTTGAGCGAAATGACAACCTAAAAGGACTGCATCATTTGGAAACGATTTATCAGGCCATCATACAAGAGAAAACCTTGGATGTGAGCTACCAGTCGTTCACCGCTCGGGAGGTACAACGCTTTTTTTTCCATGTGTGGTGGCTAAAAGAATTTAAGAACCGTTGGTTTGCTGTGGGCACACGTAATAGTAGAGACGAAATTTACACCCTGGCCCTGGACCGTATGCACGAGCTGTTTGTTTTGGAGGACATACCCTACAGGGCTAATCACACCTACACCCCCGATGAATATTACAAAGATGTGATCGGCGTGAGCGTAAGTGTAAACGTACCACTCCTGAAAGTGCAACTGTGGGTAAGCAGCCAACACGCACCGTATGTATTGACCAAGCCTTTGCACCATTCCCAAACTTTGCTAGAAGAACGGGAAGACAAAAGTGTGGTGGTGGAAATCATGGTGCAACATAACTACGAATTGGAGCGGGAAATCTTAGGTTTTGGACAAGGCATGATTGTGCTCTCACCAGATCGCTTACGTAAGCGCATCAAGTATTTGGTGATGGGTGCTATGAAGCAGTATGAGGAGGAAGTGTAAAGTGATTTTTTCTTTTTGATGGGTTGGAAGATTTTTGAATTGGCCTTTCAAGTTGCGAAAGAATTTCCCCTCCTTTTTTCAAAGAGGGGGCAGGGGGTGGTTAAAACTCCAAGTAATTCATAACCAATTCTTTTTGTGAT
>JAIYAU010000007.1 GCA_027488865.1 Cytophagaceae bacterium | reverse complement strand
TTGCGTTGGAGGATTGACCCAAAAAGAAGCATGTGTCAAAGATTGTCATGGAGATTTTGGAGGAACAGCCTTTGTAGATTCATGTGGCAAATGTGCTGGAGGCAATACGGGATTGGTGGCCATTACAGACAAAGACAAGTGTATCACCAGTGTGGAAGAAACTATTGAGCAAGGTTTTGAAGTTTCTCCTAATCCGTTCATGGATAAAATTGAATTTAGTGGAAATGGAAAATTGTATGATACAACTGGCAAGTTGATTGGCATTGGTAATGGTGCTATTAATACGGGTGGTTTGACCGAAGGCTTTTACTTGTTGATAATAGATTATAAAGGCATCTCAAGAGTTAAGCGTTTAACTAAGGTAGGGTACTAAAATAATTATTATGTTCATTTTAATTAATTAAAATTATGAAAGTTCAATTAATTATATACCCTCTTTTGTATTTAAACTTAATTTTATTGGCTCAGAAAACTGTGTTTACTCCTACCGAATGGAGTAACACAGGACATGAGTATTACAATCGAATGTCGCCAGACAGAATGGCTCAATCTGATAATTTTGTTATGTATTGGGGAGATTTAGTGGGAACAAATCCTCCTACCGCTTCAGATGCAAATTTAAGATTTAATCCAACTGCAGTTCTGGATACATTTGAGTTTATATTCAAAAGATATATTACAGACTTAAAGTTTATAAATAACTCACCAACTACAAATTTTGGTAGGCATAAAACTCCTATTATTATTTTGGGTACTTTTTCTGGGGGTGATGATCGAACTACTGGTTTTGCGCATGCAAGTTCATATAGCAACACTATTGGTGCGATGTTTGTGCATCCTGGAGCAGTAAGAGACGGAGGAGCCATTAGCCACGAATATGCTCATGCGCTACAAATGATGATGCGCATCCAAGAAAATCCGGGAAATGGTCGGGCATTTGCTGGTTATGATTGGGCTGGGGCTTTCTTTGAAGGACATGCGAATTTTATGCGAGCACAGGTATATCAAAGATCGGCTAATATTGATCTTACGCTTACAAGGTGGATCCAGACTCGACATTTAATGTGGTCTTCGCATAGGCACCACTACACCAATTACAATGTGATGTTTTATGTCCAAGAAAAAGAGGGTTTTGATTTTACAAGAAGAATGTGGGCAGAGTCTGCCAACCAAGAGCATCCGTTTGAAACCATAAAAAGACTGAAATCTTTCACACAAGAGCAATTGAACGATTACTTGTGGGGTTATGCTGCTAAAGATGTCACATTTGATTATCCTATACAATGGAACAGCAGAATCAATACTGCGTCTAATTTTGGAATTGAAATTCGAAATTCTTACCAAAGTATCAGAAACAGACTGACAAGATATACAAGTAGACAATACACCATTTTAAATAAAGTATCAGGAACTACAGATCAGTATTTTGTGAATGACGACTGGGCACCACAAGACTATGGCATGAATATCATACCTCTTTATCCAACTTGTACCGCAACAGAAAAACCTGTAAACATCAAGTTTAAAGGACACACAGAGATAAATACTGCTGCGGCTGGCTGGAGATACGGTTTTGTGACCACTAAAGCCGATGGAACGGTCTCGCGTTACAGCCCCATGTTTTCAAGTGCTGATGGAGAAGCTAGTTTTACTTTAAATTCAGCTAATGAAGCCAATATATTTTTTGTAGTATTTTCTGCTCCAAAAACACATTATAATTACAACATTGATGTGGGCTACCCAAAACAAAGACGTTATCCATATGAGCTAAAAATAACGAATGCAATGCCAGAAGGCCATCAAACAGCAGCAAATTTCAGAAGCTGGTTGAAGACAAACGGAAGAATACACACTAACGGTGGAGGTTGGATTTCGAACAGTGCCAATGTGGCTGCCTCCGTATTTGTAGGCCCTTATGCAATTGTGCGTAGCGGAACAGTTTCTGGAAATGCCCGGATTGAAGATTGGGCAACAGTGGAAGGTGGAAATATCAGCGGGAATGCCATCGTGAGAGGGAATGCTTATGTATACAATGCTACTATTTCGGACAATGCCATTGTGGAAGGAAATGCTTGGATGGAAAGTGGTTCTGTAAGAAATACCGCCAACATGAAAGGAAATGCAATGTGTTGGGGTGCGAATTATACAGGAACTGTTGTTGTTGGCGGTGATGCAGAAGTTGGGTCTTGTGCTGCTGGAGTTTATTTGCAAGCTCCCTATTGGAGAAACGGAAGAACAGATTGTGATGGCAAAGGGGCTTCTGATGCGTCAAATACTGATATTAATCCAAATTTCACGTATTTTACTCCTAATCAAATGGCGTTCATTTCAGCCACAGGTTGTTTAATTGTAGAAGCCCCACATACAGCTACAATCTCAACAACTACACCAACTACCTTTTGTATTGGTGGAAGTGTTGTTTTGAATGCAAATACTGGTTCAGGTTATATATACCAGTGGAAAAGAGACGGCGTTAACATTAATGGAGCAACGAATGCTTCATTTACAGCTAATCAGGCTGGTAGTTATACCGTTCAAATCACAGCAAATAATACAATTGTTACTTCATCAGCCACCACAGTAACAGTAAATCCATTGCCAACAACAACAATTTCCACCACCACCCCAACTACCTTCTGCCAAGGCGGAAGTGTAGTATTGACAGCAAGTGCAGGAACTTCATATATTTGGAGAAATGGAAATACGACATTAAGCACTACTGCTCAAGCACACACGGCCAATGCCGCTGGTACATACACAGTAGAAGTTACGAATGCCAATGGTTGTAAAGCTACTTCAACAGCAACACCAGTTGAGGTTCAAATTCCAACAACTTGGTATGCAGACGCTGACAATGACGGTTGGGGAGATATCAATACTACCAAAGTAGAGTGTACACAACCAGTAGGTTATGTATCAATTAGTGGTGATAATTGTCCGAGCATATCCAATCCAAGCCAAACCAACACAGACGGTGATGCACAAGGAGATGCCTGTGACACAGATGATGACAATGATGGCATAGCAGATGCCAATGACTGCGCACCATTAGACAAAAACATAGGACTAGCCATCACATGGTACGCAGATGCCGACAATGACGGACTAGGAGATATCAATACTACCAAAGTGGAATGTACACAACCTGTAGGTTATGTTTCTACTAGTGGAGACAATTGTCCAAACGATTTAAATAAAACCAATCCTGGTAATTGTGGTTGTGGCAATACAGAAAATTCTTGTCTAGATTGCTTTGGCACACCAAATGGCACCGCTTTCTTAGATGATTGCAAGGTTTGCGTAGGCGGATTGACACAAAAAGAAGCCTGCACCAAAGATTGTCATGGTGATTTTGGAGGAACAGCTTTTGTAGATTCATGTGGCAAATGTGCAGGAGGCAATACGGGATTGGTGGCCATTAGAGACAAAGACAGGTGTATCACTGGAATTCAAGTTGGTACTAATAATCAATTGGTTGTGATTCCAAATCCATTTAATAACCAGTTGGAAATTAATCTATCTAATTTTACTGAATTTAAAGTTCTAGATGCCAATGGCAAAGTTTTAACACAAGGTGTTGAAAGTATAAAGCTCAATACTTCAGGTTTTGCTGCGGGTGTTTACGTGGTACTATTATCTAGCCAAACAACAACACAAATGATAAAGGTAGTTAAACAATAAATTAACAATGAAAGATGATTCATATCTTTTTAATGGCTAACAAGTTTATATCATCTGTCTATATTACCTTGATTGCGCTATTGTTAATAACGGAACATAGTTATGCACAATGTAATAATTTGGTTTCTAATGGTAATTTTAATGCTGGAAATTCTGGATTTTCGTCTGATTATAATTATTGTAACCTAAGTAACTGTATAACAGGTGAGGGAAAATATGCGATTGGCACTACTGCAAATTTTTATCATTATTTGTTTGCAGGAAGTGACCATACTACAGGAACAGGGAATTTTCTAATCGTGAATGGGGCAGGCCTACCCAATGTAGTTATTTGGTCTCAAACAATTACAGTTACACCAAATACAGATTATAGTTTTTCGGCCTGGGTAAGTTCCTTACAAGATTTTTCCGTTGCTTCTCATTTGCCCAGATTACAATTTAAAATTAATGGTCAATTAATTGGATCAGTATTTAATGCGCCCAATACTAAAAATAATTGGCAGAAATTTTCAACTCCAGCTTGGAATTCAAATACAAGCAACACCGCCGAGATAACCATTCTAAATCAAAACACCTCAACAGCAGGCAATGACTTTGGAATAGATGATATAAACTTTGTAAAGCTATGCCCTACCAACATCAATAGTTTTTCGGCATGGATTGAATCTAATACAAATCAAAATTATATAGTTTGGAACAATTTCCAAGAGATTGCAGCTTATTATCTGGTATTAAGCAGTTTAGATGGTACTAGTTTTGAAGAAAGGTCAAGATATACGGCCGAACAACAGAAGTACTATCATCCATTACCAACAGAAGATATAGCTAAATATTACAAAATTGTTGCTATTGATAAAGACAATAAAAGACTAGGAGAGAGTGCAGAGATTAATTCCTTGAAGCGAGACAAAAACTTTTTAGTTGCCCCAAATCCTACGTTGGATAAACAAGTGACGATATATTCCAATCATCTCGTTAAAGTTGAGATAAGAGCCTTAGACGGAAGGGTTATCTGTGAAAAGGATGTTTTAAACGAGCCTATTAGTTCATTTTCCTTATCAAATATTGCCAAAGGCACTGTTATGGTAGTAGGGTATTCGAGTGATTTGACGCCTTCTTATCAAATGGTGGTACTGCAATAAACTCAATTGGGACTGCGTCTTAACATTTTAGGAATTGGATTCTTTTTTAGTGGTTAATTTTTTATAATCTTTCTTACCATCAACTCTTCATTTGATGAAGATAAAACCGCGAGATATATGTCAGGTTTTAATAAATTTCCAAAATCAGTTAATTCCATTAATCCAAAATTTCGAGTCTTTTGTAAAGAAGATTTAACATTAATAATTTCAGTTATTGTTCATTA
Source organism: Cytophagaceae bacterium (assembly GCA_027488865.1). Lineage (GTDB taxonomy): Bacteria > Bacteroidota > Bacteroidia > Cytophagales > UBA9547 > JAIYAU01. Next base: position 25,898 of record JAIYAU010000007.1, on the reverse strand, counting down.
TCACTGATATTAAGGGACATAGTTGTAGGAAATAGACTTAAATGAAATTGAGTTTGTGTTTCCAGCACTATAAAGACGTTATTTTAAATTACCAATTTTTTATAAATAGTTGATAGGTATATAATCAATATATTTAGCTGCTGACAGCTTAAATTAAACTAGTCAATTCTAATAATCCGGTTAAATCGCTTAAAATAGCTCAAAAGATAACCGAATTGCTACCAATCTACCACCAAAATCATCCCTCAACTAGAACCTCAAATTGTACCTTTGTAACATAAAATTTAATTATTCCATTAATGAGGCTTAATAATAGACTTGGTCAGATTATAATGAAATAATTGGTCATACAGTTAGCCTGTATGTTTTTGGTTTATGATTGTTTGGCCTAATAGGAAAGAGAGTAATTTCTATTAATACCATAATTTAAGATAATGCAAGTGTCAAAATGACAATAATATAATTTAAAATAATAGTCAGGAAATTAAAGATATCTGGAGGGAGAAGTAGTAAATTATTTACTAACAATTAAAACCAACTTTGAATACCCTCCTGAATTTTAATTATTTATACATTCAAACTCTATAGAAATGAAGAAATATCAACTTATCACACTTTGGTTTATTGTTAGCATCCCATTTGTCTCATTTTCGCAAAATCTGGTTAACCCAAATGCCACCACCGAAACAAAGGCATTAAAAGCTTTTCTTGATGATACCTATGGTAAAAAAATGATTTCAGGTCAATATTGGGATACTTGGGCACAATATGTAAAAGACCTTACAGGTGAAACCCCAGCAATATTGGGGCTTGATTTTATGGATTACACGCCACGTAGGCAACAATACGGAGCTAGACCTACTGATACTCAAAAGGCTATTGATTGGGTGAATAATAAAGGTGGCATTGTTACCTTTAGTTGGCATTGGGACGCTCCAGCAGATATTTATGATGTAGACTATAGGGCTGAATGTGCTGGTACAACAGGCGGAGATGCCCGTTGGTGGAAGGCTTTCTATTCCTGCGCAACTTATTTTAATGTTAATACTGCCTTAGACAATCCTGGTAGTGCTAATTATAATTTAATCATCAGAGACATAGATTTGATTGCTGAAGAGCTAAAGATATTACAACAAGCGAATGTGCCTGTTTTGTGGAGGCCACTTCATGAAGCTGCTGGTAGATGGTTTTGGTGGGGTGCCCAAGGGCCTGGTGCCTGTAAAAAATTATGGAACTTAATGTACACAAGGTTAACAAATCATCATAAGCTTAATAATCTTATTTGGGTTTGGAACTGTTATGCTGACCAATATGGAAATCCAAATGACTGGATTCCTCCAAGCAATCAAGTAGACATCATCGCTTATGACTATCCAAGATCAACCTCTTGGGCGGAATATAACAGGTTACATGGAAACAAAGGTAAGCTGTTTGCGTTGGCTGAAACTGGTGGATTACCTAATCCAGATGATTTCCCTGCACAAGGTTGGTCCTATTTTGTTACCTGGAGTGATTTTATTAAAAATAGCAACTCAGAAGCCACTGTAAGGCGTGTGTTTAATCACCCAAATGTGATGAATTTGGAAGATCTACCTGACCTTAAAAATTATCTACCCGGCAAAGATAATCTTGCACTGAATAAAGCAGTAACTGCTACTTCAACGGAAGTAGGTGTTAATATTGCAAGCAACATAACCGATGGGAAAACCAATACCAGATGGTCAAGTTTATATGCCGATCCTCAAGCTGTTACGATTGATTTAGCTCAAGCTTATGTATTAAATAAAATAGTATTAAGGTGGGAGTCGGCTTCGGCCAAGTCTTATCGAGTGGAGGTGTCAAATGATGGCTTAAGTTGGACTTCAGTTTACCAAACAACTGCAGGTGCTGGTGGTATTCAAGTACTTGATAACTTAAGCAATCTTGGAAGATATATTAGGTTAACAGGAACTGTAAGAAATACCCAGTGGGGATATTCTTTATATGAAATTGAAGCATATGGTGTACTTCCCAATTGCTCCGCGTCCATCAGCAGCACCACCCCAACCACTTTCTGCCAAGGAGGTAGAGTAGTTTTAACTGCTAGCGCTGGAAGTTCCTATGTTTGGAAAAATGGAACAACGACCTTATCTACTACAACACAAACATTAAATGCCACTACAGCTGGGTCTTATACTGTGGAGGTAACCAATACAAATGGTTGCAAAGCTACTTCTGAGGCGACAACTGTTACTGTAAACCCATTGCCAACTTCCAACATCAGCACTACCACCCCAACCACTTTCTGCCAAGGAGGTAGTGTAGTTTTAACTGCCAGTGCTGGAAGTTCTTATATTTGGAAAAATGGAAATACAACATTATCAACTACAACACAAACCTTAACTGCCAATATAGCTGGATCTTATACTGTGGAGGTTACAAATTCCAATGGTTGCAAAGCTACTTCTGTCGCCACAGCAGTTGAAGTTCAATCACCAACAACTTGGTATGCAGATGCTGATAATGACGGATTGGGAGATCTCAATTCCACAAAACTAGCTTGTATACAACCAATTGGCTTTGTGGCTACTGCTGGTGATAATTGTATCTTGATAGCCAACGCCAATCAAACTGACTCTGATAATGACGGTCAAGGGGATGCTTGTGATACGGATGATGACAATGATGGTATTACCGATGCTACAGACTGTGCTCCACTAGATAAAAACATTGGCGCAGCTAAAACTTGGTATGCCGATGTTGATGGTGATGGCTGGGGAGATTTAGCCACAACCAAAACGGCCTGTACACAACCAACTGGCTTTGTGGCAACTGCTGGAGATAATTGTATCTTGATAGCCAACGCTAATCAAACTGACTCTGACTCTGACGGTCAAGGGGATGCTTGTGATACAGATGATGACAATGATGGTATTGCCGATGCTGCAGACTGTGCTCCACTAGATAAAAACATTGGAGCACCTAAAACTTGGTATGCCGATGTTGATAATGACGGTGTAGGAGATATTAACACCACAAAGGTGGAATGTTCTCAACCAGTTGGCTACGTTTCCATAAGTGGTGACAATTGTCCAGCGGATTTAAACAAAACAGAAGCAGGTAACTGTGGTTGCGGCAAAACCGAAAATTCTTGTCTAGACTGCTTTGGTACGGCAAACGGAACAGCTTTCTTGGATGATTGTAAAACTTGTGTAGGCGGATTGACACAAAAAGAAGGTTGTTCTAAAGATTGTAATGGAGATTTTGGTGGTACAGCTTTTGTAGATTCTTGTGGCAAGTGCGCTGGTGGCAATTCAGGATTGACTGCTGTTTTAGACAAAATTAAGTGCATCACTGGTATAGAGTCTGATCTTAATAATATGTTTTTTGTCGCACCAAATCCATTTCGAAACCAATTGGAGATTGCGTTGCAAGGCGCAACTTATTTCGAATTGATAGATACCTTTGGCAAGGTGATAGTAATTGGCAAAGAAAGTACTACCCTCGAAACATCACAGCTTGCTGCTGGAATTTATATTGTTTTGATAAAAGGTAAAGATTTTACAAGAAGCCAAAGAATAGTAAAACTGGATTAATTCCAAATTAAATTATTTATATAACCTGTCGGTTTTTAGTTAAACCCGACAGGTCTTAAGTAATTAATCTATCAAAATTAATTTGTTTGGATTGCAAATAATATATTTTGCTGTCAAAAACTAATATAATTATGCACCCACCTAGAGGTAATAATGATATAAAAAATACAAAAATAAATGGATAAAATCGGAACTAAGTAAGGGTTTAGCATTGGGAGTCGGGCTTGCACACATCATGCCCAACCGATGTACGACTCGGCACTAACCGATGTAATCGCATGGCCTTACTAGGTCATGCGATTACATCGGTTAGTCTTTTATCAAGACCTTATGTTTGTAAATTTCTAATATGGATCAATTCGCAGATTTAATAGTTTGGTTGACTAAAATAAATCGGGTTGTAGGATAAAAAAAAAATTGTCAAAACTGAAAGCCTAGACCGCTGAGTTGCCTGAGTAATATTTCTAAAAAGAAGTGTGTCAAAGCTATTAAACAACAGAACACCGCTTTTTATTGGCGGTGTTCTGTTATAAATATTTACTAATGAATTGTTACAAATGAATTACTTCACCATAAGCGTCAGCTGCAGCTTCCATTATCGCCTCACTCATGGTTGGATGAGGGTGTACAGATTTGATAATTTCATGACCTGTTGTTTCTAGTTTTCTTGCCACTACCACCTCAGCTATCAATTCTGTTACATTGGCTCCAATCATGTGGGCACCTAAGAACTCGCCATATTTTGCATCAAAAATCACCTTTACAAAACCATCCTTTGCTCCACTCGCACTTGCTTTGCCTGAAGCGGAAAAAGGAAATTTGCCAACTTTTATTTCATAACCCGCTTCTTTTGCTGCTTTTTCCGTAAACCCAACAGAAGCAATCTCTGGACTACAATAGGTGCAACCCGGAATATTGCCATAATTAAGTGGTTCAGGATGATGACCAGCAATTTTTTCAACACAGATAATTCCTTCAGCAGACGCTACGTGAGCTAAAGCTGGTCCTTTCGTAATATCACCTATGGCGTAGATGCCTGGGATGTTAGTTCTGTAATATTCGTCAACAATAACTTTACCTTTATCCTGTGCTACTCCAAGCGATTCTAGGCCAATTCCTTCTAGATTAGTAACAACCCCTGCAGCTGACAAAACAATGTCACAATCAATAAATTTTTCACCATCAGGGGTTTTTACACGTACTTTACATCCTTCTCCTTTGGTGTCTACACTTTCAACAGAAGAATTTGTCCATATATCAATACCCTCTTTTTTATAGATTTTCTCCAGTTGTTTTGAAATATCTTCATCTTCCACAGGTACAATCCTTGGCATAAACTCCACAATTGTTACCTTAGTGCCAATAGAATTATAAAAATAAGCAAACTCTACTCCTATAGCGCCTGAACCTACAATCACTAGGGATTTGGGTTGTTTATCCAGTGACATGGCCTCCCGGTAACTAATTACTTTTTTCTTATCTATTGGTAAATTAGGCAGTTCTCTTGCTCTACCTCCTGTAGCTAGAATAATGTGTTTGCCATCATACAAGGTTTTGGCTCCATTGCTATCGGTAACTTCTACCATTTTGCCAATTGCCAACTTACCTGTACCATTAATAACATCAATTTTATTTTTTTTCAATAAAAATGTAACTCCCTTGCTCATGCCAGCGGCAACATCCCTGCTTCTTTTTATAACAGCACCAAAATCGTGAGCATATTCTTTTACATCAATGCCGTAGTCTTTAGCATGTTTTATATAATCATAAACTTGTGCGCTTTTGATAAGTGCTTTTGTAGGTATACAGCCCCAATTAAGGCATATTCCTCCAAGTTCTGCCTTTTCTACTATTGCAGTTTTTAATCCTAATTGAGATGCACGTATTGCAGCTACGTATCCACCCGGCCCTGAACCGATCACAATTACATCATACGATGAAGCCATGTTGTGTATTTTTTTAAGGGTTATAAATTAGTGTTACCTAATTGTTGTTAATTAAAAATTTGTCGAGCCTGTTTGTTCTGACTAGGGCAAAATTAAACGATTTGGACAGATATAAAAAACATTTTATAAAATTAGGGTTTTGGTTAACCTGAAATTAATTCAAAATAATATTTATGAATAACTAACTTCAACAGAACTTATTCGTACAAACAATTACCTAACATTTTTTAATCTATATTTTTATATTTTTAAATGTGTATGAAAAAGCTGTGTCTCTTATTGGGTATGATGTTGTTTTTGTCATTCACAAATCCACATCAATATGCTTCTTTTCAAATTCTAACTAATGGATTGATTGCTCCACCTAATGGTGTTTTTCTGTATGACAATCTTTTTATAGAAGATTCCGAAATAATGAACGTACATTATTTGGAATTTTTACACTATGTTGCTCAAGATTCTTCTACTCAAGCGGTTAAAAAGTATTATCCCGATACCACACTTTTTGGCATAAAACACAGGAACCAATTTGTAAAAAAGTTTAAAGGGTATTATACCAACATGAACGGCGTTCATAAAATAGATGAAATCATTACTCATGACGAGGAGGTTGAAAAAGGACAGCATTACAACCACTGGTATAATTATTTTTCGTATGTAGGCACTAAAAATCACCCTGTAGTGGGAGTTACCTATCAACAGGCGCTCAAATATTGCGAATGGAGAAGTGCTTTGGTTACCAATTATTTTAACAATGTATTAAAAAAGCAAAGGGCATATAAAGCGTTCAAAAAGAAGTATGTACAATTTATTTTTAGACTTCCTACTGTAGCTGAATGGGAATTTGCAGCAGCTAGTGGAGACAAGATAACAAATGAATATGGATTTGATACTTTATATCAAAAAACCCATAAGATTTATGATGCAGAACATTTGGCCAAATACTTAAAAAACAGTAAGCCAATTGATACGCTTAAACGAGATATAGCCCTACACTCCAAGGAATTTATTTTAAATTTTAATTGCTTAGACAGGGTTAAGCCATATTTTGAAGATCAGGAAGCTGAACCTGAGTTTATTTATTTTAACAAACCAAATAAGCTAGGGTTGTACAATACAATTGGGAATGTGGCAGAAATGACCTCAACAGATGGCATAGCTAAAGGTGGAAGTTTTTTAGATTCTTTAACTAATTGTGCCATTAAGAAGGACAAAAAATACCAGAAATCAGAAAAGTGGTTGGGTTTTAGACCTGTATGTGAGGTAGTTATTACTGAAATTGTAAAATGAAATATTTAGGATTTTGTTTAATTTTATTGTTGGCTTGGGTCGAATTCGCTTGTAAAAAAGATCATCAAAATGCCGAGACGTATTTTTTATACATGGACGTAACTAGAGCCAACCCCAAGGACACCAGCTATTGTTTTACCAAAATATTCGGAAAGGATAGGGAAATGTTGCCTAATAGTTGTTTTTTAAAACAAAGCAAAATAGGACTGCCACTAAATATTGCACAAGATTCTTCCATATTTATTTTTCAGAAAGATACTCGATTTGATACATTAAAGACTTCTTATTCAAGAAGATATCAATTAATAGGTAGCAAATATTCGTTACTTTTAACTGGATTTAAAATTTATTCGTCTACTTTCGATTCATTATACTCCACATGTGGCCCTAAAGACGGCAACGTTTGCTCTGAACAAAATGACTTTAAGACTACTCTTTATTTTTAGCTTTTTTATAAGCCTCTGTTGTAATGCACAAACGTTGCGATTTACTCAATTGAGGGTTGGGGTAGATGCCATACATACCGCGTCCTATTTATTCCCCAATAAGCCCATTAAGGATAATTGGGGCAATTATAAAAATTGGGAGGGTTCGTTTGAATTGATAGGGCCTTATAAATTATCCTTTTTAGGAGAATTTGGACAAACCCAACTTGAGGCCAATATATCCGACCGCAATCTTATATACAGTGGTAGTGGTACTTATGGTAGAATTGGGTTTAATTTTGACCTTACAGATACCAAAAAGAAGTATGAGCTTGATTTAGGTTGGCGAATGGGCTACAGCGTTATGGATGAATCTGCTCGTATCGTCTTTTATGGAGATTATTGGAATAATGAATACATTGTTCAGCTTGGAAATAGAAAAAGTCAGTTTCTTTTTGGGCAAATAGTGCTCGACTACAAAGTGAAACTTTTTCCTAAAAGTAAAAATTTCTTAAAAGATGTTTGGTTTGGAGCTAATATGAGAATAAGACTAAAGAGCTCTTCCGATAACAGCAAGGAATATGACACACCATTAATTGCTGGTTATGGACTTAATTTTGTCCCTTCATTTGTGCCTACTATACAATCCACATTGTTTTATGCTATACATTTTACCAAGGGGAAGGTGCTCAAATCACATCACCTAAATAATAACTATGATATCGTAGAAAAAAACCATCATTATTATAAGGTGAAAAGACATAAAGTGGTTGCTGACGATACTATCAGAGATTAATTTATCTCACTGTAGGTAATATTGTTGTATATAGGTTTTGGCTGAACTAGTTAGGCTCCTTTTCATCAAAACCAGAAACACCACCGCTCACAATAAATTTCATCATTGCAGATCCACTAGCATCTATTTTGGTAATGTTTTCTTTTGGTACAATAAACAAGTCCCCTGAAAAGTTATATGAATGTGGAACATAAACTGCAATCTTATCTGTAATGCCAATTGAATCAAGCGATTGTTGGGTTATAAATCCCAACTTGTATACTTCGCTTTCTTTGTTAAGTCTTACTAAAACTGGACTTTTAAATTTTCGATTATTACCTACAAAGGCATCTACAAAGTCCTTTAATGAGCTATAGATTACATTTACCAAAGGCAATTGCCTAAGTAGTCCTTCCATAAAATCAAAAATGGGACGTGCAAGAATGGAAGAGGCCAAAAACCCTAACAACAGAATACCTGTAACTATAATTAATATACCCAATCCGGGAACATCTACTTCAATTAATTGATCCAGCCATTTAAATGAAGCAAAAAGCACATAGGTAGTTACTGCAAGAGGGGTTACAAACAATAAGCCCTGTAAAAAATACCGAATTAATTGTCTACTAAGCTTTTTCCAAAACATTTGAAAGGATAATTTTAAATAGCAATAATATAAATATTTATCTCGGTATGTTTACGGCCTCGCGTTCAACCACGGCTGGAATTAGCATATCACCTTTCAGAATAGGAACTACTTGGTATTTGTCTATTTCTAAACAATATAAAATATCTTTTTCAACACCTAGTCGCTGCAATCTCTTAAAATGCGAAGAATGTGAAAGGTATTCAAACATATTCTTTTGCGCTTGTTGATAGCTCGTATTGGCCAATAATGCTGAATCCTGTTCAATAATAGCATTTGGTTTTAAAATTTCAATTAAAGCACCTGCAAACAAGGTGTCCTCAAGATTTGCATGACCTTTCCATCCTGCACACACTATTAAAATATCTTCTGCTTTTGAATTTAAGAATTTTGCAATTGAAGAGATGTTAAGAAAGGCACCGATAACAATTCTCTCTGCATCTTTCGATTTTGATAATGCCAAGGTACCGTTGGTGGTGGTAAGTGCAATTTTTTTTCCTTTTAAATGGCTTTCCATGTAGCTAAAAGGAGAGTTACCTAAGTCGAATCCTTCCACCATTTGACCGTTACGTTCTGCGGCAGCAATACAGCCTGATTCTTTTAATTTTTTACATTCATCGATAGTAGCAACAGGTATTATACAGCCTACTTCATAGGCCAATGCCGTAACTATAGAAGATGTGGCTCTTAAAATGTCTACAATCACCACCGACTTGCCTTTTACCTCAAATAAATGAAGAAGTTCAGGGCTTAGACAAACTTCAATTTTTTTCATTAATAAACCTTGTTTTACTTAAGCAATTTGAATTTTAGATCTTGTTTTGGACAGCTCCTCTTGTGCTTTTATACCAAATAATTTGAGCATTTCGTAGTGTGATTTTAGAGCTGTTAAAAAAGATTTGTTTTCCAAATAAGGCACACCAAACTCTTGAGCAGTTTGTTTTACTATGTCTGAAATGGCAGGATAATGTACATGACAAACCAATGGAAACAAATGGTGTTCCACCTGTAAGTTAAGTCCACCACATATAAATGTTGTAAGCCAATTTTTTCTACCAAAATTTGCGGTGGTTCGCATTTGATGTATTGCCCACGCTTCTTCAATATTACCGTCGTTATTAGGATATGGAAATTCTGCACCTTCCACCACATGAGCGAGCTGAAAAACCAAACCTAAAACTAAACCCATGGCAAAATGCATGCATACAAAACCAATTATGAACTGCCACCAGGTAATATCCAATACTATAAATGGGATTACAATAAACATAGCATAATATAATGCCTTAAAAAAGAATAAATTAAAATAGTCTTTTGCTGTTTTTTTAGGTAGTTCGTAGGTGCCAATTGTTTTTTGAAAAAATTTGAGATAATCTTTTTTTAACACCCAATTAATACTGGCTAGCCCATAAAGAGGAATGCCATACCAATGCTGGAATTTTTGAATGTTGGTCATTTTATCTTCTGGAGAAAGTCTAATAAGCCCTGGAGCAATTACAATATCCTCATCATGTTCGGGTATATTAGTGTAGGTATGGTGTACGATGTTGTGGGATATTTTCCACACAAATGGGCTAGCACCAATAAAATAAAAAGAATAATCGCCCATAAGCTTATTTACCCAACCATGTTGAGAATATGCACCGTGCAGACCATCGTGGGAAACGTTAAAACCTATCATGGCCATGAATGCACCCTGTATTATAGCTAATAGTAGCATAACCAAAGGCGAAAACTGGTTGGACATAATAAGTGAATAAAACAATAAAGTACCTCCAATGTAAAAAAATGCCTTAAAGTACATAAAACCATTGGCATTTTTAGAAATGTTACGTTCTTTAAAGTATTGATCAACCCTTGATCTTAGGGTGGCATAAAATAGTGATCCTTCTTTGTCTATAAATTTTACCTTTTGTGACATGATTTTTGCTTTTCTTTATTAATAGTTTGTTTCCTTTTATGTTATTTTTAAGGCCTTGTATTATTAATTACGAAAGGTAATTTGGTTACGATTGCCTTTAGTTTTTTATCTCTTATGTTAATTAATATTTCCTGTCCAGGTTGGCTAAATTCAGCAGGAATATAACCCATGCCAATTCCTTGACCTAAGGTAGGTGATTGTGTGCCTGAAGTTACCTCTCCAATTAGATGGTTTTGAGTATTATAAATTTCATAATGTGCCCTTGGGATTCCTCTTTCCTGCATTTTAAATCCCACAAGCTTCTTGGTAGTTCCTTCTGTTTTCTCCTTTAATAAAGCCGTAGAATTTATAAAACTTTTATTGAATTTCGTAATCCAGCTAAGGCCAGCAGAAATAGGGGAAGTAAAGTCATTCAAATCATTTCCATAAAGGCAATAGCCCATTTCCAGTCGTAGCGTATCTCTTGCACCTAAACCAATCGGTTGAATATTATATGGTTTTCCAGCTTCAAATATCTTGTTCCAAATGTATAGGGCATCTTCGTTTTTTATATATATTTCATAACCTCCTGCACCAGTATAGCCTGTGGCAGAGACAATTACCTCATTTATTCCTACCAATGTTGTTGTAAGAAAAGTGTAATACCCCAAGGAGAGTATGTCAGCTTCTGTAAGTTGGGCGATAACCTCACCCGCAAGAGGGCCCTGTACAGCAAACAAACAATAATTACTAGAAACGTTTTCTAGTTCTACCTCAAATTTATCCTTAAATTGTTGAAGCCACTGCCAATCTTTTTCAATATTTGAAGCATTAACTACCAACATATATCGTTCATTCTCTAAGCGATATACCAAAAGATCGTCCACAATGCCACCTTGTTCATTAGGAAAATAGGAATATTGAACTTGGCCTATGGAAAGCTTGCTCACATCATTGCTGGTAACCAATTGTAGAAAGTCAAGCGCACCTTTACCAAAAACAAAAAATTCTCCCATGTGCGAAACATCAAAAACTCCCACATGCTCCCTTACACATTGATGTTCATCGATATCGGATGTATATCTTACAGGCATATTATATCCTGCAAAAGGTACCATTTTCGCTCCAATGCTCAAATGAAGATCATTGAGTGGTACTAATTTTGTTTCCATTAAAAATTACTTGAATCTATTAATAACAAAATTAGCGAAAAACCGTCAAAATGTAAAACATGGAGGGCTGATTTAGATAAATCGGCACCTAAATGAATTAAAGGCTACAAAAACTGCATGTTATTGAATAAAAAAAGCCACCGTTTGGTGGCTTTTGTGGGAGCTACTGGATTCGAACCAGTGGCCCTCTGCTTGTAAGGCAGATGCTCTGAACCAGCTGAGCTAAGCTCCCGAATCATTTGGGATTGCAAAGGTAGTATTTATTTTATTATTGTCAAATTATAGACTCAAAAAAATGTTATTTTTTAGCCAATATTATCGCGTTATTTTACAGGCGACTGATTTACAGGTTAATAATTTAATAGAAAAGTCCTTAACCTAGCCATGCAATTGACTTTTGTTTAATGATTTCCTCAACAGGCTTTTTTTGTTCTTTACTTTCAAGCCAAGAAATAATATCAAAATATACAAAAGCGCGCTTTTCATACCGACTTTGTGTAAGTGGAATTAATTGGGCTTTTAGTTTAACAAATTTATCACGTAGTTCGTCATTGCTCGGTATTCTTGTTAAAGTTCTTAAAAAGCCCAAAATATATTTTTGGAATTGATGCAAATCATCCTTTTTAAACAAAAATCTGTAGGTAGAACGAATATAGTAGTTGATAACATCAAAATTTCCTAGTTCATAGTGGCAAATTAGGTTAAGCATTCGTGCAAAACAATGTAAATCCTCTCTGATATCAGCATTTGGGATATTAATAATATTGTTTAACCACTTTACAGCTTGGCTGTACATGCCCGCCCCCACATACAAAGAGGCAATTTTATAGTAGAAAATAAGTGTAGAATGTTTATCAAGTAACAGAATCAACGAATAGATTTCTGATTGGGGATTGTCTAAGAGCGTCTTTACACCATTTTCAAAATCACCAAGAAGGAAATACCGATTTATTTCGTGAATCAGATTATACTTAAGTAACATGATTCGAAGATTTTCATTAATTTCTAGTTGTGGATTTTGACCTATTTCTTTGAGTTTTTCAAATGTAAAAATAAAGTCTTTATACCTATTTAGTTTGTATTGTGCTGCCAATAAGCTATTAAGCGCCCTTATGTACGATTCGGTATCAGTTTTTAACAGAGCGTCGCTCGATTCGAAGGTTTCAAGCAGTTTTTTTGAATAAATAAATCCATTTTCAAAATCTTGAATATAAAAGTTGTATCCTATATGTAGCCGATATAAATATATTTTTTCGGTTATTGAAAGGTCTGTTTCTTTAAAATAGGGTAGATTGGTATAAAAAAACTCCTTTACTCGGTAAAAATCATCTTCATCTTTTATATAGCCTGTTTTGGTATACAATGAGTTAAGTTTAATGGCTAGGTTAGAAAATGAATTAATATTGTTAATCTGGGCATTAATTTGTCTTACCTCTGATATAATTCGATCTACCTTGCTCATATTATCATGATCGATGGTATTCATCAGCACACTTTTCTCAAGTTTTATAATCTCAAGTTGAAGCTCGAGATGATCGTATTCTTGAGCCACTTTTTTTGCAGATTTAAGGCAGTCCATTCCTTGGTTAAACAATCGCCTATTAAAAAGTAGTTGTGCGAAGTCAATTTGTTCTCTTATTTCAATTTCTGGTATTTTTGAAGCATTATATTGTCTCATGGTTTGTAACACCCGTTGATATAAGTAAGCCTTTATGTTAGACAATTGCTCCCTTTTAATGGTGGTACATTTTTCTAAAATTTTTTCCTCGTCAAACTCTTCTTGTTTGTTTATGGCATCAAACAAAAGGTGCATTTTTTTGTCATCTGCTTCTTGAGAGCTCGCAGTCGCTATTTTAAAATAGCGTTTTTCATTCTTGTTAAGAGACTTGATGAGTTCGTATAAATTTTTAGACTTTATTCTAGACACCGTAGATAATGATTGGGTTTTTTGTGAAATTAGTTTAATTATCCACAATTTCAAAATTAAGAAACCGTAAAAAAAATATCCTTATTTTTTTACAAGAAGAATATTCTAAAAAAAAATGAATTATTTTTTTGAGTGTAAATTTTAGCCTTTGTGACTTTAATTTTCTTCCTTTTATTTTAGTAATAGTTTGATTTAAAATCGACTTTTCGGGTTTTTGCAATTAACTAAATTCATTTTTTAAATTTTAGCCTAATTCTTTAGTTTTCAAGTTCATTTTTTAACTTTCTTGAAAAAAATTAAATTAAAAAAGTGATTTATATTTGTATCGAATCATTAATAAATATAACAAAACATATATCAAAATGGAAAATGTAATCGCTTTAAAAAGAAATTTAGTTGGGTTCGTTGTAGTGTCTTTCTTGATCGTGTCAATGATCATTGCTTCGGTAGTAATTTAGTTTAACCTTTTCGTTGAGGGTGTGTAAGGCCAAGTTTATTGGCCTTTTTTTGTTTATTAGTATTACTTTTTAAAATATTTAATGCTAGTCTGTAAAGCAGTGGCTTTGTATTAAATCATTAACAGGTTTTAGTAATTTATTCTGATATTACTTTTTGGGAGGTGTTCATTATTGAATTCTAATAGTTTACATACTAATCTATTATGACGTACCCTTCCCAAGTAATTACCCATTTCTAATATTACCTCAGCCCTTCACCTATTACTTAATCGATCCATAACGATATATTCTAAGTTATGGGAATATATTCGAAGGATGCTTGGAAGATGACCGTAAGATGACCGTAAGATGACCGTAGGATGACCGTAGGATAGAGCTGTTAATTACATGAAATATTCAGTTCTTGACCACCTGAGTTTACAGCTACAATAAGAAACGAGGAATATTCTTAATTTGTATTTTAACATAGCTACTTTCATAAGGTATTTTACCAGTAATCCTTTTTTTATTTGTGAAATTTTAATAATGCTTGATAATTAGGTTTATAAGATTTTTATTATATTTTTGCTTCGTTATAACGACCATAAAACATGAGATATTTTTATCGTTTCTTATTTTTTGTATTATTTGTTTCCACTAGTTTTGCCCAAGACCTTAATAAAAAGGTGGCTTATTTAGAAAACAAGTATGTACAAGGCGACTATAAAACAGTTATAACGTTCTCTCAAAGGTTAATAAAAAAACTTGAAGTAAAACAGCCAATAGACCATGTGTTATTAATACAGGCATACTCATACTATGCCATTAGTAAGTATAAAATGTCATATTTTGACGAATTTGACAATAAGGTAATATTGGCCAAAGGGGTACTAAAGGATATACCGTTGGATTCCATAAAAGCGCGTGCTACCGCACATCTATATCTATCAAAAACATTTTTAGAGGTTGGATTATTATATGACGCTCAAGAACAAATAGTCAAGGCTGTTTCACTTTTTAAAGGTCAGCCGAGCAATGACGACATTAAGTTTGATTTGTCCATGACTTACGCCACTATTTTAACCAAACGGGGCTTTAATCAAAGGGCAGACAGTATTTTGGAAACTTTAAATGCAAATACACAGGTTTTAACGGCACCAGTTAGGACAATTAAAAACAAAAAAGGCGTTGAAAAACAAGTCAAATTAAGTAAAAGTGAAAGAATTAATAATTTTCAAAAATACGCGAGACTTTTAACATTGAGAGCCTTAATGCATTACAACAAAGGTGAATATCAGGTGGCAGAAGATATTAGCAGTTCTACCATAAAATGGGTAGGAAAAAATCTTGGCAAACGAAATCAGTTTTATGCAAAAAACTATTTAACGAAAGGTTACGCATTACAAGAACTTGATCTTAAACAAGAATCTTTTTCAGCATTTAAAAAAACAATACGGTTTACCAAGGGTAAAGACTCACATCCTGATAAACTCTTGAGCAGAGAAAAAATCATATCCTTATATATTCAAGAGGAGAGGGATCTTAAGCAAAAACGAAATAGCAAGAAGTTAGCTAGGGCAACTAGATATTACCCAAAGGCAAGCGTAAATAAACTTAGAAGCAAAATGCCAGAAGTACAAAGTTTAATGTACCAAAACAAGTACTCTAAAGCTATAAAAAAACTATCATCTTTGTTAGATAACAGAAGACTAAGTTTGTACCCAATTGATGAACAAACTGTCTCTTTTATAGATTTTTATGTTAGTAACCTTATTTCGTTAAATAAAGGTTTTCAAGCCACAGATTCTATTAAAAAATCTTTAGCTATTCGCTTAAAAATTTACGGAAAAGATTCCCCCGAGTATCACCAATATTTGATGAAACTTGCATACTGTTATACCAACTTTACCAATGAATTTAAAGAAGCGCGAAGTATATATGACAATAGTTTTTTTAAAATTATTTCAGCAAATTATTCTAAAGGGCATAAAAATTATGTATCTCATTTACAGCAAATTGGTCAATATTATGATTTAGTAGATAAATATGATTCTTCACTTTATTTTAATCAGAATGCAGCAAATGCTCAAAAAAATAATTCTGGTGTATACAACCTAAAGAATATACCAGTATTAGAAAAACTAGCTGATATTCAACTCAAAAAGGGAGATTACGAACAAGCAAATTCCACCATCAACTATGCTATTGAAATATTAAGTAATAATTCAAAAGTAAACACTTTAGAAAAGGCAAACACTTTTGAAACCATGAGTAGGTTATACAACACCCTTGGGAAATACAAAGAGTCAGACGAAGCCTTAAAAATGGCTAAGAGAATCGCTAAAAGATCCAAGGTAAATAAGGAACAGGCATCTGCAAAAACTGCAGATGACCAAGCAAAACTGTACATCAGAAACGGTAAGTACGGCAGCGCAGAGGATTTATTGCTTTCTACTTTAGAAATTAAGGAAAAAAAATTAGGGGGGAATAATAGAGAAATTATTTCAACTTTAAATGAGCTAGGTCATTTATATACTATTATAGGCAAGTACAATGAGGCTGAAAAGGTGTTAAATAGGGCTTTGGGCATTGACGAGAAAATCTTCGGAGAAGCATCTTTAAAGTATGCAGAAACATTAAAACTCCTTGAGAAATTGTATTTGGCAATTGGAGATTTTAAAAGAGCCGAAGATGCTGCAAATGTAGTTGTGAATATTCGTACCAAATTTCTTGGAAAAAGACACCTCGAAACAGCAAATGCGGTTACCGAATTGGCCTATGTAAAACTATATAATAATGGTAGCAGAAAAGAAATAGACATTCTGTTAAATCAATCTTTACAAACTTTACAATCTATTGTAGGTAATGATCATCCACTTTATGCAGAGGTGCTAAAAGATATGGCCATAGTAAAAATTGAATCAAATAATTTAAAAGTAGCCGACAGTTTATTGGAGCAAGCGAGCCAGATTTGGGAAAGAAAATTCGGCGCTAATAATGTGAATATTGCTGAAGCACAGGTAATTAGAGGAGATTTGGCAAAGAAAAATGGAAACTACTCTAAAGCAGAATTACTTTATAATAACGCACGAAAAATTTATAAAAGTATTTTTAATGATCAACATCCAAATTATGTAAATACACTTAGCAAATTGAGCCAAGTCTATTACATAGAAGGTGATTTTGCCAAATCATTGACACAATTAGATCAAACGACCAATGCCTATTTGACATTTACGCAGACTTATTTTAAATCATTAAGTGCTAGAGAAAAGTCCAAATTTTGGAATGTAATTAAAGAAGATTTCGAGTTTTATAATGGAATTGCGGTAAAACTTAATGATAAAAAACCTCAATTAACCACCAAAATGTTTGATAATTCTCTACAAACAAAAGGTTTATTATTGTCAAATTCAATTAGACTTAGACAAAGAATACTCAACAGTAAAAACGCACCGCTTATTGAAAAATTTAATGATTGGAACGAAAAAAAGGAAATCTTAACAAGTTTGTTGTCGCAGTCAACTGAACAGGCATCTTCAAATGGTCTAGATGCAAAAAAATTGGAAAAAGAGATTGAAACACTTGAAAAGCAGCTAAGCGAAGGTTCAGAGGAATTTAAGAATAGCCTTGATGATAAAAAATTTACATGGAAGGATGTTAAGAACTCCTTATTGCCCAATGAATATGCCGTAGAAGTTATTCGATATAGATATTTCGATAAGTCATTTACCGATTCAGTGGTATATGCCGCCTTAGTTTTATCTGCTAAAAGTGATAAGCCACAACTTGTCATATTGGGCAATGGTAAAAGATTGGAAACCAAAATGTTGAAATATTATCGTAATACCATCAAGGCAAAGGTTGAAGATAAATTGTCATATAAAAATTTCTGGCAACCACTTAAAGCCTATATTCCAACCAATGCTAAAGTTTATTTTTCAGCAGAAGGGGTTTATAATCAGATTAATATAGAATCATTATTAAATCCCGAAACGGGGAAGTATGTTATTGATGAAAATCAAATAATACTTTTAACAAGCACTAAAGAAATTCCGCTTAAAAGAAAATATCAAAAATCTTCCAAGGTGTTTGAAAACAATGCTGTGGTAGTAGGTAATCCGAGTTTTTATAGTGCCATACCGGCTACCGCATTGGTACAGCCTCTCCCAGGTGCTGAAGAAGAAGTAAAAGCTATCAACAATCTATTCAAAAATAATAAATGGGCAACGAATTTGTTAATTGGAAATAGTGCAGATAAAGAAGTGATGAAAACCATGAATTCTCCTAAGGTGTTTCACATTGCAACCCATGGTTATTTTAAAGAAGATGTTGAAAATACAAATTTTTCCATGGTGACAACGGAGTTAATAAACGACCCATTATTAAGATGTGGGCTTTTACTTAAAGGCGCAGGTGATTATCTGGAAAACATTAATAGCAAAGAATCAGGGATACTTACAGCCTACGAAGCCATGAATCTGAGTTTGGATAACACTGAATTGGTAGTATTAAGTGCTTGTGAGACGGGTGCAGGGGAGGTTCAGGTAGGAGAGGGTGTATTTGGATTACAGCGTTCCTTTATGGTCGCTGGTTCTGAACTTATAATAATGAGTCTATTTAAGGTCTCTGATGAGGCAACACAACAATTAATGGTAAATTTTTATAAAAATTGGCTAGAAACAGGAAATAAAAGAAAAGCTTTTGCCGACGCTAAACTAAAACTAATTGAAATTTATAAGGACCCAATTTATTGGGGTTCCTTTATTATGATAGGAATGGATTAATTGATAATTGATAATTGATTTTATCCTAAAAGATTAACTTCTACACAACTATTATATCATTTTATTAAAATTCACCAATTTACATTCTCAATTAACCATTTACCAATTACTATTTCTTCTTTACAAATTTCTTACCTTTTGGTTTGTCAGGGGTGGCATCTGCCAAACTTAAACATTCTTCCAAGGTCAACTCCTCTGGTTTCTTATCCTTTGGGATTTTTACGTTCTTTTTGCCTACAACGATATAAGGACCATATCTTCCATTAAGTATTTGTACATCATTGTTTTCTGAGAAACTTTTTATGAGTTTTTCTGAATCTGCCTTTCTTTTACTTTCTATCAAATTAATTGATCTTTCCTCTGTAACACTCAAAGGATCATCTTCTTTAGTTAAGGAATAGAACTTATTGTCGTGTTTTATATAAGGACCAAACTTGCCGATTGCTGCTACCATAGGTTTGTCTTCAAAAAATCCTACCTCTCTTGGCAATTTAAACAATTCTAATGCCTCTTCAAGGGTAATAGATTCAAGTAGTTGGCCCTTTTTTAAACTTGCATATTGTGGTTTTTTGTCTTCCTCTGCCTCGCCTATTTGCACAAACGGGCCATACCTGCCAAGTCTAGCACTTATTTTTTCACCGTTTACTGGGTGAATTCCTAGTTCTCTTGAAGTACCTACTGTAGATCGGTCAACACTTTCAGTTAATTCAACCGTTTTATGAAAACCATTGTAAAAGTTATCGATCATTGTAGCCCAAGGCAATTTCCCTTCTGCTATATCATCAAATTCTTGTTCAACTTTAGCTGTAAAACCAAAATCAATTACAGAAGTAAAGTGTTTAACCAAAAAATCATTAACAATCATTGCCAAATCAGTAGGAAAGAGTTTTGCTTTCTCTGCCCCAAAAACCTCTTTTTTGAGTTTTTCGCTAATTTTATCTTTTTTTAATATTAGTTCTTTTACATTCCTTTCCTTCCCATCTCTGTTTTCTTTTATTACATATTCTCTTTTTTGAATAGTAGAAATGGTTGGGGCATAGGTACTTGGACGTCCAATTCCTAGCTCTTCAAGTTTTTTCACTAAGCCGGGCTCTGTATATCGTGCAGCTGGTCGAGTAAATGATTGGTTTGCTTTCATTTCCTCAAGTAAAAGCAGTTGACCAATCGTTAATGGAGGCAATAAGCTTTTCCCTTCCTCCTCTTCATCATCATCCTCATCATTAGATTCAATGTAGACCTTAAGAAAACCATCAAATTTTATTATTTCACCTGTTGCTATAAAATTTGCCGAATTTGTTGAGGCGATGATAGTTGCAGTTGTTTTTTCAATTAGTGCATCGCTCATTTGTGAGGCAATTGCCCTTTTCCATATTAATTCATACAACCGCTGCTCATTACGCTCGCCGTCTACGGTGTGTGCACCAAAATCGGTAGGTCTTATAGCCTCATGCGCCTCTTGAGCTGATTCGTTTTTTGTTTTAAATTTACGAGTGAACGAATATTTAGCTCCATAGGCAGATTCTATTTCTTTTTTGGCACTTTCTAATGCCGTCTCAGATAAGTTTACCGAATCGGTCCTCATATATGAAATTTTCCCCGACTCATAAAGTCTTTGTGCAACGGTCATGGTTTGAGCTACTGAAAAGCCCAGTTTGCGCCCAGCTTCTTGTTGTAATGTGGAAGTGGTAAAAGGCGGGGCGGGAGTTCTTTTGCCATCTTTCTTTTCAAGATTTTTTATTTCATAGCCTGCACCTAAACACGATTCTAAAAATAATTTGGCGTCTTCCTCAGTTTTAAAGTCTGTATTAAGTTTAGCAATTACCGTTTTGCCACCTTCTATCCCAAAAAGCGCTGTCACTTTAAATACGTATTGCGATTTAAATTGCTCAACTTCTCTTTCCCTGTCTACTATTAATCTAACCGCGACAGATTGTACCCTCCCAGCAGAAAGACCTTGTTTTATTTTCTTCCACAATACAGGAGAAAGCTCAAAACCTACCAGTCTATCTAAAATTCTTCTTGCTTGTTGTGCATTTACTAAGTCAATGTCAATTGTCCTTGGAGTTTCTATAGCCTTTAATATTGCATTCTTCGTTATTTCCCTAAAAACAATTCTTTTTGTGTTGTGCTCTTTTAATTTTAAAGTTTCAAATAAATGCCAAGAAATGGCTTCTCCTTCACGGTCATCGTCAGTCGCTAACCAAATTATTTCACTTTCCTTTGCAAGTTTGCTCAGCTCACTCACTACATCCTTCTTATCTTCCGATACTTCATATATAGGTTTAAAACCATTCTTAACATCAATAGCCTTATCACCTTTGGTCAAATCTCGCACATGTCCATAGCTAGATTTTACTGTAAAATCCTTCCCAAGATATCCTTCTATCGTTTTTGCCTTCGCTGGCGATTCTACAATGACGAGATTTTTTGACATTTTTATTTTTTTATTGTTTCAATAAGCGTCAAATATGCAGATTTTTTAAAAATATACAAACAACATCTACTTACTAATATTTTATTATCTTATATATTAGTTAAAGTTTGTTTGTATTTTTGGGTAAAATAGTTCAGAATATTATTAACCTTCTTTTACTAAACACTACTATATAATGTCTAAAATGTTATTAATGATACGTCACGCAAAATCGGATTGGTCAGAAGTTGGTCAAAAGGATTTTGATAGAGATCTTAATTCACGAGGTTATAGAGACGCACCTAAGGTTGGTGTTAGGTTAAAGTCGCTTGATATTAAACCAGATATCGTATTTTCTAGTCCCGCCGTACGAACCAAGCTTACAAGCCAATTTGTAATTGAACAATTGGATTATCCGCTTGAAAATATTATTTATGAAGATGAATTATACGAGGCATCATCCCGTAGTTTGCTCAATTTTATCAATTCTATCAACGATGAGTACAATAGTGTAATCATTATTGGTCATAATCCCACTTTTACTTATGTCGCAGAATATCTTACTGGCAACGTTATTGGCAATATTCCCACTGCAGGTGCTGTTGCAATTCAACTTGAAATTGATTCTTGGAAAGAAGCATCCAAAGATTTAGGTAAACTGCAGTTTTTTATTTATCCAAAAGATGAAAATGATTAAGTTTTCTGCTTTTTCTTTTTGGCTGCTGGAAACAGGACATTGTTTAATATTAACCTATATCCAGGAGAATTTGGAAATAGATTCATATCAGTAGGGTCTTCACCCACAAAATGCTCATAGTCTTCTGGGTCATGTCCTCCATAAAATGTCCATGTACCTTTTCCAATTGTGCTATGAATGTATCTTGCCTCGTTAAGTTGCTTATTTTCACCCATTATGACCACTTCTGACTTAATCAATAGTTTTTTAAATGCAGTAGTTTGACCCATAAAACCTTTTATACTCACTTCGTGGTTTTGGGTTAACATGGTTGGGATAGGATCCCACTTAGCAGAAAATTGAAATAAATTAAAATAATCGTTTTTTTCTTCTATTATCTTTGGTTGATTGTTTGGACGACTGTCAATAGTTGAAAATTCGTATATGTATGGATCTGTAACCAGATTAAAATTTTTAAATGCAAATGTTTTGTTAAAATCTAGTTTTTTTTGTGCTTGACTATCCAGTCCGTCTCCGTCAAACATTTCGGCACATATATCAGTAGATTCTGCCGCAAGAGCAATATCATATGTGTCAGTAGCAGAACACATTGCAAATAAAAAACCTCCCCCTAAACAAAACTCTCCAATTTTTTTAACTGTCCCTAACTTTAGTTTGGAAACCTTTTCAAACCCATGTTTATGTGCAGACATTTCATAAGATTGCTGTTGTTGTTGATACCAAGGGAAATTTTTATACATTGAGTAAAACTTACCATATTGTCCCGTAAAATCTTCGTGATGTAAATGTAACCAGTCATATTTACTTAATTCATTGGCCATTATCTCGTCATCGTATATGACAGTGTACGGTATTTCCGCATAAGAAAGTACTAAGGTCACAGCATCATCCCAAGGTTGTTTTGTTTTGGGTGAATAAACTGCAATTTTGGGAGGCTTTTCAAGTTTAACCACATCCATATTAGCATCTGGGGAACTTATTAATGTGGTTATCGCCTGATACTGGGCGTCCGATATTACTTCATAGCTTATCCCTCTTACAACAAGTTCATTTTCTACCTTTTGTAAATACGGACATGAAAAACTGCCACCTTTATAATTTAGCATCCAATCCACTACAATTTCATTTTCAATTGCCCAATATGCTATCCCATAAGCCTTCAAATGATTTTGCTGTGATTTGTCCATAGGTATTAAAATCATCGAAGCCTTTACGCTATGTAATATAATTGACAATAAAAGTAAACAGATCACCCTCATAATATATATTCGTATAGTTCAAATG
This sequence comes from Cytophagaceae bacterium, assembly GCA_027488865.1. Taxonomy (GTDB): domain Bacteria; phylum Bacteroidota; class Bacteroidia; order Cytophagales; family UBA9547; genus JAIYAU01. The sequence continues at coordinate 2,624 of JAIYAU010000007.1, read as the reverse complement.
TACCAATTTTATAGAAAACTATTATTCCAATTTGTACATATATTGTTGATAAACGTTAAAAATTGAAAATATATGTGATATATTATTTTATTTTTTGGACTTATTTAATAATTTTGAAAATAAATTTGTATCTACATATTTATTTTATTGGCGAAATTTGTTTAATTTTAGAGGATTTTAAACTTTTACATTAGGTAAGTTTTATAAAATTATCTATATAAATTGTGTGATTTAAAACAAGTTATGAAAAATATAATACCCAAACTTTTACTATTAATTATCAGTTTATGTTCTGCACAAGCTGGCGTTTTTACCATCTCAGGAGTTTATCAAGGAAAAAATTTATATGTACAAAATCCATTTACTGGCAATTTAAAAGATTTTTGCACTGAGGATGTTTTTGTTAATGATGTAAAGGTTATGTCTAATATAAAATCTAGTGCTTATGAAATTGATTTATCCCATCTTAAAATGAATGATCCAGTGGATATAAAAATTACCCACAAGGATGATTGTAAACCTAAGGTATTAAATCCTCAGGTCATAAGAGTTAATAGTGCATTTCAATTTATATCTTTTAATGTGGATGCCGAAAGTTTGTCTTGGGTTACCAAAGGAGAAAAAACCAATGGAAAAGTTTTTATTGAGCAGTTTTTAAATAATAGCTGGTTAGCAGTAAAAGAGATTCCAGGAAAAGGTTCAGCAACCATTAACAACTATAGTTTAGAAGAAATACACCATTCTGGACTAAATAAATACCGAGTAAAATATCTTGAAAAGGATGGTCAAGTATTTTATTCTAAAGTAGTTGAATTTACTTCAAGCAAACAGCCTGTTGCTTTCTATCCTAAAAGAGTAACTAGCAAAGTTACACTTACTCGAGCAGTACCTTTTGAAGTAATTGATTCTTATGGTAATTCTGTGAAAAAGGGATCAGGTATGGAAATAGACATGTCTGATTTAAAAGAAGGTGTTTATTATCTCAACTTTGATAACAGAACTGAAAAGGTACTAAAGAAGTAATAGTTATCATTTGAATCTACGAATACTTAGACTGTTCATTTTAATCACAGTCTAAGTATTCCATTACTTCAACATTACCCAATTCATTTATTTTATTAAGCACTATTAGTTTTGTTTCGTTTATAAGTATTGGGTCGTATTTGGCACTTATTTTAATGTAGTTACGCGTAAATCCGTGCATTTGGTTGTTCTCGATGTCGTTTTCAAATAATACTAATTCGGTTCTTCCCAGATTCTCCTCATAAAACAATCTTTTTTTCTTTTCTGAAAGGATCCTAAGCATAGTTGTCCTTTTATTTCTGACTTCCTGTGATATTTTGCCATCCATAGTTGCAGCAAGTGTATTTTCTCGTTCAGAATACGTAAAAACATGCAAGTATGAAACATTTAACTCCATCAAAAAATCATAAGTAATTAAAAAATCCTCATCCGTTTCATTAGGAAAGCCTGTTATAACATCCACACCAATACAACAATGAGGCATAACCTCCTTAATGTAATTAATACGTTCTTGATAAAGCTCCCGTTGATATCTCCTCCGCATTAGCTTTAATATTTCATTATTCCCCGATTGTAAAGGAATATGAAAATGGGGAACAAATTTTTTGGATTTGGATACAAAATTTATGATTTCGTTTGTGAGCAAGTTGGGCTCTATAGATGAAATTCTAAATCTTTCTATCCCTTCCAATTCGTCAAGTGCTATAATTAGGTCAAGAAATGTTTCTGTTCTTTTGCCTTCAATTATTCCAAAATCTCCAATGTTTACTCCAGTAAGCACAATTTCTTTTACACCAGATTTGCTTATTTCCTTAGCTGAATTGACAATATTTAAAATACTATCACTACGACTAGCTCCCCTAGCTAAAGGAATAGTGCAAAATGAACAAGAGTAATTACATCCATCTTGTACTTTTAAAAAGGTTCTAGTACGGTCTCCATAAGAATATGAGTTGTTAAATGTTATAGCTTCTGAAATGTCTTGTGAAAAAATTCTAGGTCCATTGGTTTTTTCGAAGTCCTTTAGAATATCAATTAATCTGAATTTCTCTGCAGCACCTAAAACAGCATCTACCCCATTAATTTTAACAATTTCTTCTGGTTTAAGCTGAGCATAGCATCCAATTATTGCCACAAATGAATTTGGAGATATTTTTTTAGCCTCTTTTACGATTTTTTTACACTTTTTATCCGCATTTTCTGTAACTGAACAAGTGTTAATAATAAAGATGTCGGGAGTGTCGATAAAATCTACCTTTAAAAAACCGTTCTCTTCAAACATTCTCCCTATCGTGGATGTCTCCGAATAATTTAGCTTACAACCTAGTGTATAAAATGCAACTTTTTTCTTCAATTGAGTTTTATTTAATCGCACAAAATTACAAAAATGCTAATCTCTTTATGTTATAACTTACTATGTTTTTTAATTGTCCATTTCCATCCCTCGTTCCTATCTTTTATAAATAATTGATTAAGAGTTATTTGCTAAATTTCATTAAAAATATTTAATATTTTTTAGTTTATGGAGTTGGAAAGGTTTAAAAAACAGTTACCTTTGCAATCCCAAAACGCAGCAGGTGTAAGGGAAGAAGGGAAAAGAA
>JAIYAU010000040.1 GCA_027488865.1 Cytophagaceae bacterium | reverse complement strand
ACAATGGGGATTAATACCTTCTTGGGCAAAAGATAAAACTATTCAGAAACAAACACTTAATGCAAGAATAGAAACTATAAAAGAAAAACCTTCTTTTAAATCAAACTTACAAAACAGATGTTTGATTCCTGTCACTGGCTTTTATGAATGGAAATGGCTGGATGATAAAGGCAAACGAAAAGAACGATATTTAATAAAGCTCCAAGATCATGAAATTTTTTGTTTAGCAGGAATTTGGTGTGACTATGAGGACAAAAATTCCGAAAACAATTGGCGTACCTACACCATTATAACTACGGAAGCCAATGAATTGATGGCAGAAATCCATAACACCAAAAAACGAATGCCGTTAATATTATCTACTAATGTTGAATTCGATTGGCTGGATTCAAAAACCGATGTAATGCAATTCACAACCGCAAAAGTGGACCTATCTGCAACGATTATTTGAAAATCAATTCTAGACTATAAAAAAAGGGATGCCCTTATTGGACAGCCCCCCTTCTTGTTTTTTAAGAAGAAATAAAACCTACTTTTTCTTTCCGTCTTCTTGCTCTTTACCTTTTAAAGCACGTGGTATTGTGATAGATGCCACTGGCAACTCAGGTGTATTCACTACTGAGAATGGACCTTTATTTACATCTTTTACACGAACTGATTTACCCAAATCAAGTCCGCTGATATTCACAGTAACAAAGTCAGGTAGATCTTTTGGCAAAGCAATTATTTTAAGTCTATTTACCTTTTGAACAAACTTACCACCTTTTTGTACACCAGGAGCAGTACCTTCAAATTTAATTGGCACTTCTACTTTAACCTCTTTATCTTCATGCAATTGTAAGAAATCCGCATGTAAAATAGTTTCATTAACAGGATGAAACTGAATATCTTGCAACACTGCTCTGTAATGTTTACCTTCTATGTTCAATTCTACTATTTGTGTATCAGGTGTATACACTAAGTCTCTAAACAAAAACATAGGTGACTGAAAATGCACTTGCTCCGCTCCTCCGTACAAAACACATGGCACATTTGATTCAGACCTGATTCTTTTTGCTTCAGTTTTGCCGAGATTTGCTCTGTTATACCCTATAATCTCAATTGATTTCATTATAAAATTTGTTAAATGGTGAACTATATAAATAAAGAACTAATGGATTCGTGCGTATGCACTCTCCTAATTGCAGTGGCCAACAAATCGGCTACGGTCAATACTTTTATTTTGTTTGTTTGATTTTTAATTGGAATGGTATCGGTAACGACAAGTTCTGTTAATATTGAATTTTCGATATTATCATAAGCTTTGCCAGATAGAATTGGATGGGTGGCAATGGCTCTTACACTTGCTGCGCCTTTATCCATAATAATTTGTGCTGCCTTGCACAAAGTGCCTCCTGTATCTATCAAATCGTCAACAAGTACAACGTTAGCACCTTTTACGTCCCCAATCAATTGCATTGAGGCAATTTCATTGGCACGTTTGCGGTGTTTATCACAAATTACCAATTCACATTCTAATTTACTTGCAAAATCTCTGGCACGTTTTACCCCTCCTACATCTGGGGAGGCTATAACCAGATTCTCCAAATTTAATGATCTCAAATAAGGAACAAATATGGCCTGACCGTCGAGGTGGTCTACTGGAAAATCGAAGAAACCTTGAATTTGTCCAGCATGTAAATCACAAGTAATTAACCTGTCTGCGCCAGAAGCTGCGAACAAGTTGGCAACTAGTTTAGCCCCTATTGCTACACGAGGCTTGTCTTTTCTATCTTGACGCGCATAGCCAAAATAAGGAATTACCAACGTAACATATTCAGCTGATGCTCTTTTAGCAGCGTCTACCATTAAGAGCAACTCTAAAATATTGTCTGCGGGAGGAAAAGTAGATTGAACTAAATATACATGATTGCCCCTTACAGATTCATCATAACTTACTGAGAGTTCTCCATCACTAAAGCGATATCTAGAAATGGAACCCAAACTTTCGCCATAAGATTTGGCGATTTTCTCAGCTAAATAACCTGAAGATGTACCAGAAAATATCTTAACGTTTGACACAGTAGGCGTATTTAAATAAAAAAGTTTAGGAATGCGTTCCTAAACTTAAGAATGTTGCCCGAGAAGGATTCGAACCTCCACAAACTGGACCAAAACCAGTTGTCCTGCCATTAGACGATCGGGCAATCTAAGTGTTTTATTCTTTGGGAGTGCAAAGTTAAGAAACAGTATTCTAATTCAAAAATAAATAATACTTTTTTTACTACATATATCCCAACTCCAGTTTTGCCACCTCGCTCATCATCTCTGTATTGTATGGAGGATCGAAAGTTATTTCCACAGTAACATCATTTACTCCTTCAATTTCCTTTATTTTTTGTTCTACCTCGCCTGGTAAGGATTGGGCTGAAGGGCATGAAGGTGTTGTAAGCGTCATTAATACATGCACATTATTAACTGGAAAAACATTAATATCGTAAATTAACCCTAAATCAAAAACATTAACCGGAATTTCTGGGTCAAACACGGTCTTAATGGCATCTAATACCTTTTCTTTTAATTCTGAATCCATTTTAGTTATGTTATTTGTGCCTTAGCTTTATAAGCCATTGCGTAAAATTTCATCTGTTTCAACATAGAAAGAAGCCCATTGGATCTTGTTTGTGCCAAATGTTGGGTCATTCCAATTTTGTCAATAAACATTAAATCTGAGGAAATGATTTCATCAGGCGTATGAAGTGATAATACTCTAATCAACATACTTATTAATCCTTTCACAATAACTGAATCACTATCTGCTTTAAACTCAACTAACCCATTTTGCATAATTGCATGCAACCAAACATTTGATTGACACCCTTTTATCTTATTATCTTCAGTCTTAAATTCATCCGAAAGTGAGGGCAATTTTTTGCCCATTTCAATAATGTACTCGTACTTATCAGCCCAATTATCAAAATAGGCAAATTCCTCAATTATTTTTTGTTGTATTTCTTCAGTACTCATGCTCAAGCATTTAAGCTTATTTTAACATTTTTATGGCCTTGTTTAAGGAATTAATAAAAAGGTCAATTTCACTTTTTTTTTTTTTTTTTGAAAAGGATGCGCGTGTGGTGCCCAAAATACCCATTCGAGCCATAAGAGGTTGTGTACAATGGTGTCCTGTTCTCACTGCCACACCGTCACCATCGAGCAAAATTGCCAAATCTTGATGATGCACTCCATCAATCACAAACGATGCAATACTTACCTTTTGATCTGCTTCTCCTATTAATCTTAGGCCATTAATCTCTAAAAGTTGGGATGTACAATATGCCAATAACTCATTTTCATATACTGCAAGCGTGGATTTACCCAATTTAGATATATAATCAATAGCTGCTTTTAGGGCAATGGTATCGGCAATATTTGGTGTGCCAGCTTCAAATTTATAAGGTAATTCGTTATAGGTAGTTTTGGTAAATGATACTTCCTTAATCATTTCCCCTCCCCCTTGATAAGGAGGCATGTCATTTAATATATTCTTTTTACCATAAAGCACTCCCACGCCCGTTGGTCCATACAGCTTATGTGCAGAAAAGGTATAAAAATCACAATCTAAATCCTGTACATCTATGTCCAAGTGAGATGTAGATTGGGCGCCGTCAATAAGTACTACTGCGCCCACATTATGGGCAGCCTCAATTATGTCCTTAACAGGATTGATGGTACCCAATGCATTAGAAACATAAACAATTGAAACAATTTTTGTTCGGGAAGATAGTAATTTTAAGTACTCATCAAATAAAATCTCTCCCTGCTCATTGATAGGGATAACTTTCAAGATTGCGCCTTTTTCTTCACAAAGCATTTGCCAAGGAACAATGTTGGAGTGGTGTTCCATGGTAGAAATAATTATTTCATCACCAGACCGTATGTTATGGCGTCCATACGAATTAGCAACCAAATTTATAGATTCTGTCACCCCTCTAGTAAAAATAATTTCCTCAATGCTTTTAGCGTTGAGAAAAGTTTTTACCGTTGCCCTGGTAGCTTCATAAGCACTGGTTGCTTTTTCTGCCAAATGATGTATTCCGCGATGAATGTTAGCGTTATAGCCTTCATAATACTCAGAGATTGCATCAATCACTTGAGACGGCTTTTGGGTGGTGGCTGCGTTATCAAAATAAACTAACTGCTTCCCATTTACTTTTTGATTAAGAATAGGAAAATCAAGACGAATTTGGTCAATATCAATTGTCGTATACGGTGCAGTTTCAGTAATCATATCCACAAAACCAAAAGGTAAGTAAATTAGTTTAGCAGTGTTTTAAGATTGTTGCAATTTGGTTTCTATCAAGTCCATCAAATGATGTCTCAACGGCTCTAGTTGTATTTTTTCTACTACATCTTTGGCAAAAGCCATAACAAGCATTGCTTTAGCTGTAGCCTCGCCTATTCCCCTAGCCCTTAAATAAAACAGCGCCTGTTCATCAAGTTGGCCTGAAGTAGCTCCATGGGAACATTTGACATCATCAGCCCATATCTCAAGTTGTGGCTTGGTATTCATACTAGCTGTGTCTGATAATAAAATGTTTTTGTTAGACTGGTAAGCCTGTGTTTTTTGTGCGTCCTGCCTTACAAATATTTTACCGTTAAAAACACCTGTAGAATGCCCTGATAGTATACCTTTATAAAGTTCATTGCTTACAGAATTGGGCTTTGCATGGTCAGCAACGGTATGATTATCTACATGTGATTCATTATCAAGTAAATAAAGCCCGTTCATATTCCCTTCACAATGTTGATCATCTAATAGTATATTAAGATTGTTACGGACAATCTTACCACCAAGTGTAACGGTGGTACCAGTAAAAATACTGTCCTTTAATTGTCGTACTTGGGTTGTGCCTACATGATAATTTTCACCCGTTTCAATCTGTACCTTATTGTATTGAACTTTGGCATTCCTATCTAAAGAAATTTCAGTAATGTGATTACTAAAAGCCGGCTGCGAACCTTCTGACACAAATATTTCCGAAATAGAAACCTCTGCCCCTTCTTGGGCTACATAAATATTATGTGGTTGAGAAAAAACCTGTTCAGTTCGGCTATCATTTATAAAATAAACAACAATAGGCAATTGAACGTAAGTATTTTTAGGCACATGTATAAACAGGCCATTGCTCGCAAAAGCAACATTAAGCGCTGAGAATGCATTATTCTGATAGTCTATTTCTTTCGCAAAATAGTTATTGATGAGGTCAATATTTTGGTTGACAGCCTCATCTAAAGATTGAATAAATACTTCAGAACTTGGTGATAATATTTGAGAAAACTCTTGTTTAAATTTGCCATTTACAAACACCAAATTATTCGCTTCAAGACCTTTGATAAAAATTGCCTCGATTTGCGCCTTGGTAAGTGTAGAGGCAGAATCCCAATTAAAATCAAGATTAACAAATGATGACACATCTGTATATTTCCACTCTTCATTTTTAGGAGTTGGGAAACCCAATTTGCTAAAGCTATGGAAAGATTGTTCAGCTATTTGCAAATTCTTATTGCCGAAATCTTTAAAATTTTGAGTTATATTGTCCAAAGTCATTTTATTTATATTGCTTTTTGGTTGTTTCTTGAAATGAATATAATTTATTAAGTTTCAAAATTAACCTAATGCAACCTCCTCTTTTATCCAATCATAACCTTTTTCTTCCAATTCTAAGGCCAATTCCTTTGTGCCAGATTTTACTATTCTGCCATTGAACAAAACATGTACGTAATCAGGAATGATATAATCCAAAAGACGTTGGTAGTGGGTTACAACAATAAATGCATTGTCTTTGGATTTTAAGGAATTAACCCCGTTAGCAACGATTCTTAGCGCGTCGATGTCAAGCCCAGAGTCAGTTTCGTCCAAAATAGCTAATTTGGGATCTAACATGGCCATTTGAAACACTTCATTTCTCTTTTTCTCGCCACCAGAAAAGCCTTCATTTAGAGAACGACTCAAAAGTGCTTGGTCAATTTGCACCAATTTCATTTTTTCTTTCATCATATTGAGGAAAGATATTGCATCCAACGGTTCTTGTCCTTTATATTTTCTTACTTCATTTACGGCAGTTTTCAAAAAGTTGGTGGTGCTTACACCTGGTATTTCAATTGGATATTGAAATGCCATAAACACCCCTTCTCTTGCCCTATCTTCTGGAGAAAGATCTAATAAATTTTTACCTCTAAAATCTACAGTTCCTGCGGTAACATCATAATCCGATCTACCAGCCAACACTGAAGAGAGCGTGGATTTTCCAGCACCATTTGGCCCCATGATAGCATGTACTTCTCCTGCTTTTACTTCTAGATTGAGTCCTTTTAATATTTCCTTTTCACCTATATTGGCATGAAGATTATCTATTTTTAACATAATTGTGGTTATTAATTTTATTTACATTAAGGCTTTTTTATTTTTAATTTTTGCCCAACGCTTATTTTGTTGCTTTCAAGATTATTTAATTGTAAAAGTTCTTCTTCTTGCATTTTGAAGTATTTGGCTATGGAATACAAGGTGTTTTGTGGCTGAACGATATAGAATGTTTCTCCATTTTCCTCAATAACTTGCCCCAAATTTTCAATATTAGCTTCAGGTATGGCATCATACTCTTTATTGTATTTGTCAAATTCTCCTGAGCTACTCATTTCTAATGAATTTTGTGAAACACTAGTGCCGTTAGATTTAACCCTAATTGCTTTGAAAGGTTTAATTTCTTTACCTGTTAATCCGTTCAATTTCTTAAGTTCATTTACAGTCATTCCGAATTTTTTAGCTATTGAATTTAAGTTATCATCTAAAACCGTAACATAGGTCATAGCTTTAGACGATAAATTATCAGCGCCAATGATTGTAAATTCCACACGTCTATTTAGTTGTCTTCCTATAGGATTTTCATTAGAAGAAAGTGGGCTAGATTCGCCCAAAGCTTGAACAATGGCAGTGTTATCGAGTCCTTTTCTTTTAAGATATGCAGAAGCTGCTGCACCTCTTTGTTCAGATAATTTCTGATTATATTCGCTGGAACCGAAACTGTCTGTATTTGCGTTCATTTCGATTTGGCATGTTGGATTTTTTTGAATTAAATCAAAAAGTTCATCCAAAATTTTCTTGGCCTCTTCTCTCAGATGATGCTCATCAAAGTCAAAATAAATATTCTCAAAAGTTGATTTAGCAGCAATTTTATTGGACTTTTTAGTTACCACCTCGTCTACCAAGTAGTCTACCTCAGCAGTAAGCCTAGGATCTTCTTGAGCCAATACTATTTTGTAGCCTTTGCCTCCAGGATTTCCTTCAAATCTAAAAGTTCCGTCTTTATTAGTTCTTGTCTTTTTTACAATGTTGCCGTCTTGGTCTTTTAAAAAAACCTCCACATCTTCTGCTGGCTGTTTATTATCATCGTAAAGCATTTTTCCATTGACAGAAAAACTTTTAGCATCCCCTAAGGAATCTAGTGGAATTTCTGCAATTAGGGCCTCGAGGCTAAAGGTATTAAAGGTGTATATGTCGTCGTTGCCCTTGCCACCGTCCCTATTCGATGCCAAATATCCTTTATTTTCGCCAGTGATGAAATAGAAATCATCTTTGTTGGAGTTAAATGGCAGGCCCATATTTACAAATTTAGTTTTATCGCCTTTAGCAGTTCGATATATATCCAAACCACCAAAACCCTCGTGCCCGTTAGAGGAGAAAAAGAGTGTTTGCTCTTTGGCGTAATAATTTGGAGACATGTCAATATAAGGGGTATTTAACTCTTTGATATTAACTGCTGGCCCCCAGTTGTCATTATCGCCCCTTTTTGAAGAATACCACAAATCGTGTAGTCCTTTACCTCCTGGCCTTTTAGATACAAAATACATTGTATCACCAGATGGGGTAAGCGAAGGTTGCGCATTCCAATAACTAGGAAAATTTATGTTATCATTGAGCCTTGTTGGCACTGCCCATTTATTTTTAACTAGTTTTGAAACATAAATGGCACATTCACCATCAGAATAATTATTGGAGATATCACATCTTGTAAAATAGAACTTCGTTTTAGTGCTGTTAAAAGCTCCTGCACCGTCATTTGCAGTTGAGTTGAGGGTGTTAAATCCATCAGTATGCTCGTGAAGCTCCCATTTTTCATTTTTCTTCACAAAAACGTAGTTGTCACTAAATTTTTCCCCCAGTCGATTAAATGTTTCTGTACCAAGACTAGCTTCTCTAGAGGAGGTAATAACGATACTTGTGTCATTTTTATAAATGGCTGGGGAATAATCAGAATTGGCGGAATTAACTGGACTAGGTAAATTTTCTATTTTGAAATCTCTAACTGGCTTTTTAAGTTCGTCAATAGCAAAGACACATCCATTATACTCGAATAATGCCTTTTCCTTAAAAAGTTCATCTTCAGGCAAGGTTATCTTATACGATTCTAGAAAAACTTCAAAATTACCTTGTGCAAGGTCGTACTTACCGTTGGTTTTCTGCATCATGGCATACCAGTACCTTGCTAGGGGATATTCATCGTGATGGTGGTGTGAATGGAATGTTTTGTTGATATAGTCAACCACTACCCCATAATTTTCCTCTGCTCTCAAATAATCAAAAAAGAATCTACAGCTCTCAGCCAACTTATAGTGTACGTAAGGATCATTTTTAAAAGTAATTAGTGCTTCAGTATAATACTTCTCAGCCAAGTAATAATCACCGTTAGCAAAATAACGGTCGGCCATGGTTATTTCTTCTGACTTATGGTGATGTTCTTTTTTAACTTGAGCAATAACAACATTAAGACCACTCATAAGAAATATTAATCCCTTAAAAAGTATTGCGTTATGTATGTTTTTACCTAGTAACATTTTAAAAATAATAATGTTAAATGCGTGGCGTTGAGAATCTTTTTAGTTTTTGATCTTTAATTTTTCTAAGAACCAAAGATATTTCATATGCGCCACGACCTCCTGTGGCATAACGCAAGTTAGATGAATTGATGTCATAACTAAAGCCCAATTGATAATAATTGGTTAAAAACCCTGCAGAAGCAATATATGCATCTCCTAACCTATACCAGCCCCCCAAGGAAAATTTACCATTGGCAAACATACCATCTTGTTTATCAATCATTTTAAAGGCTAAATATAATCCGGCGTTAATTTGTGAAGCCTGTTTTTGATTGGCATATAAAAAATTAGGCCCAACAAACATTCGTTCACCAATTTTATATTCCAACCCTCCATGTACCCTTAACAAGATTGGCAACTTAGACGGTTGATTTTTTATTAATGATTCGTTTGGTTGATTTAGATGATAACCAGAAACGCCCATAAAAGCACTCAAGTTACTTTCAGAATAATCCTTTGAACCATTATAATACCACATCATTCCGGCGGCCACATCTGGATAAAGTTTGGTAGTAATAACGTTATTTTCATTAGGTGCAATATTGGCATCGAAGCCAAGGTATGGGTTATATTGAACGCCCCACTGCAGATTGGTGAAATCGATGCTTTTTTGCATAAAACCCAAATGTAGCCCAAATGCAAAGAAATGGTAGCTACTCTCAGCTAACTCTAGGTTATATGCAGCCGTAACGTTAAATCCATTTGTTCTTAAGCTACCATCTCCAGCACGATCACTAAAAACCGACGCTCCAAGTCCCCCCTTATGGTTATGGAACATTTCTTTGGTTTTGAGCGGATAAATAAAAGATAATTGATTAGAAACGAATGGGTTAATTATGCTGCGCCATTGGGTGCGATAATTGGATATGAAGGTCATTTGGCCTTCTTGCCCTGCTAAAGCTGGGTTGAGGTATAACGAAGAAACGTAAAATTGTGAAAACTGAGCCTCTTGTGAGTGACAACCGACTATTGACCATAAAATCAATAACGATGTTGTTAAAAGCTTAATTAATAATCTGTTCAGATCTAATATATTTTTATTCACAAATATGTTGGTACTAATTCTTAAGGTGTTAGTTATTTTTTAAATGTTGAAAAATAACACTTAAAACTACTTAATACACACAAATTAATGCAAATATACGTTCATTCATTGATATATACTAATATCTAACTTAGTAGCAACTATTAGTACGCGAAAGGAAAATTGATGACAGGTCTGGTGTAGTTAAATTGTATTAAAATTGAATTTTATCAAATTATAACTAGAATAGTATGTACAGGACTTATCAATAGGTTGTGAACTTCAAAAAATGTTATTACTTTTTAACGTCCATTGTTAAAATGTATGATTTGTAAATGTCAAAAAAATTAGCTCGTTGTGGAGCAAAAGAACCAAAATGCTGGCAAGCATACCAGCATTTTATTCCATTTGTCTATTAACCTCTTGCAAGCTCAATATTAATGTTAAGTTTAATTTCATCGGCTACTACTAATCCACCTGCTTCCGTGGCAGCAGACCAAGCTAATCCAAAATCTTTTCTATTTATTGAACCAGTTACTTCAAAACCTGCTTTTACGTTGCCCCAAGGATCGGTCGCTGTGCCACCATAAACTACTTGAAGATCAATTGGTTTTGTAACGTCCCGTATAGTAAAATTACCATGCAGTTCATACTTATCATCAGTAAGCTTTTTAAGTTTACCGTCAGCTAAGGTAATTGAAGGAAATTTATCAGCTGAGAAAAAATCATCGCTTTTAAGGTGATTATCACGATCAACATTATTTGTGTTAATGCTATCCACATCAATGGAAAAAGTTACTTGAGCGTTGTCAAAATCATCCTTCTCAGTTGTAACATGCCCTGAGAATTTAGTAAATGAGCCTGTTACGGTAGAAATTACCAAATGCTTTACTTTAAATTGTACTTCTGAATGTACTGGGTCAATTGACCAATTCGTTGTTGCCATTATTTTAAAATTTTACGGTTAATACTATAATAACTCCAAAACTAATCAAATAGTTTGTTAAAACATTAAATGTTTTAACATTAATTTATATATATCTGATTTAAAATATTTTATAGACATATTCTAAAATAAAAAATAAGTAAAATAACTTCTTTTATAAAATGCACAGCGCACCAACTAATTTAAAAAATTGCCTTATTCTTCGTCCACATTATCTTTTTTAGCAAGAAGACTATAATTGCCTTTACACACAATTTGTGCATTTAAAAGTTCATTGTTCTTGTCTATGATAATTTCGGTATAGCCTTTATCGGAATCTCCTGTAACCACTTGAATTGCCTCGTAAATATTTTTATCTCTTTTAACAAAAATAATTTTGGTGTTATTTGAAAAACAAATTGCTTCGTCTGGGAGGCAAAAGGTCTGCTTATTTCCACTTTCAATAAGTGCCTTTACGTACATGCCAGGTATTAATTCTGTATCCTCCTTCTCAAGGTGCGCATGCACGGCTATTGTCCTATCCGCAGCAATTTCTCTGCCTATTAAATGAATGTAGGCCTTTCGTTGTTTTGAGCCATCTGGAAGACCAACTAATATTTTTTGCCCCTTTTGCAGAAATGAAATATCTTTCTCGAAAACGTTAAGTTCTATATGTAAATGTTGGGTGTTGGCAATTTCAAATAGAACATCAGTTGGGTTGACAAATTTCCCAATATTAACATTTACCTTAGTTACGTAACCATTAATTGGTGATTTAATAGAAAGATTTTGTGTAATATTGTCCATATTAACAGTGTTAGGATCAAAACCAAACGCCTTTAATCTTACTGCTAGTGCTTTTACCTTGGTTTTAATTGTTTTGTAGTCAGCCGTACTCGATTGAAGTGCTTGGGCGGAGGTAATATTTTGTGTAGAAAGTGTTTCTTGTCGTTGAAATTCGAGTTCGAGGTATTCCAACTTATTTTTGGCTTCAATATAATCTTGTTGTAAGGTTATGTATTCTGGGTTATGGATGCTTACAATAGTTTGACCTTTGTACACTTTAGAGCCTGGTAAAAGGGAGGTGTTTTCAATAAATCCTCCACCTACAGCTGTTATGCTTACTAAATTTTGTGGAGGGACATGTAGCATTCCGTTTACTGCAATTTCACGACTGATTGGTCTATTTTCAATTTTACACAACCCAATGTTTACGTTTTGAGCTTGTTTGGCCGATAACATAACCAATTGAGAGTTGGCTTGGTTCTCTTGCTCCTTAACTGCCTCCTTTTTGGTACAGGATATTAACAAAACAAGTATTACAATTATTAATCTCATGATTGAGTGGTATTAAATAATATTCTTTTTTGAAAATTTAGATTCAACCAAAACATATAGAATTGGCAAAATAACAAGAGTAAGTATGGTAGCAGTAATAAGACCCCCAATCACCACAGTTGCCAAAGGTTTTTGAACCTCCGCACCCGACCCACCAGAAAGTGCCATAGGCAAAAAGCCTAATGAAGCTACCAAAGCAGTCATCAAGATTGGTCTCAGTCTTATTGTAGCACCTAGTACTACAACTTGCTCTAAATCAGAAACTCCCTCATTTCTTATTCGATTAAATTCCGCCATTAGCACAATCCCATTTAAAACAGAAACACCAAAAAGAGCAATAAAACCTATCCCCGCCGAAATACTAAATGGCATATCTCGAAGCCACAAAATCCAAATACCACCGATAGCCGACAATGGAATAGATGCAAAAATTATTAACGATTGCCGTACAGAATTAAAAGTGAAATATAATAAAATCAGAATTAATAAAAGTGCAATCGGCAGGGCAATATTTAGCCTTGCCTTGGCATCTACCAAGTTTTGAAATTGCCCACCGTAAGTGACAGAGTAGCCAGGTTTAAACTTTATATTATTATCTATCTGTGCTTTTAGGTTTTCAACTACAGTTTGTACATCTATTTCCCGCACATTAAAGGCTACAATAATACGTCTTTTCCCTTCATCCCTTTGAATTTGATTGGGCCCTGTTTCTATAACCACGTTAGCAACTTGTTCCAATGGAATTTGTGAACCATTTTCATTTACAACAGAAAGCTTTTTCAAATCTTGAAGATTTTGTCTGTTGGCTTCTGGTAATCTTACTACCAAATCAAACCTTTTTTCGTCTTCAAAAATTACACCTGTGGCCTTGCCAGCAAATGCCATCTCCACGGTATTATTAATATCTTTCACATGAAGACCATATTTTGCCAACCTATCTTGATCAATTTTTACCACAATTTGAGGCAATCCTATCATTTTTTCAATGTAAATATCATTAACACCTTCTACTTTATTAGCCAAAGCTCCAACCTGATGAGCCAACTTGGTAAGCTCCTCAAGGTCTTCTCCATATATTTTTAAAGCTACATCTTGTTTAGCCCCAGTCATTAGTTCATTAAATCGCATTTGGATAGGCTGCTGAAATCCAAAAGTTACGCCCGGTATTTCTTCTAAAGCAGCGCTCATTTTATTCGCCAATTCTTCTCTATTGTGAGCACTCACCCATTCATCCTTGTCTTTTAAAACAATCATTAAATCCGCCGCCTCTATAGGCATAGGATCAGTTGGAATTTCCCCAGAGCCGATTTTGGCAATTACTTCTTTAACCTCTGGAAATTTTCTTAATATTTTAGCGGCTTTTAATGTCGCATTTACGGTTTCCTCTAACGAACTCCCAGTGAGCACCCTCGTTTCTACTGCAAAATCACCCTCTTCCAAGGTAGGAATAAACTCCCCTCCCAATGAACTTAATAAGAATATGGACAAAACCAAGAGGGTGGCAGTAGCACCAAGTACCCAAAGTTTACCCCTAAGGGCTAAGGATATAACTGGCGTGTAAATTTTTTGAAAAAATGAGATTAAATGTTCTGAAAATGATTTTTTAGTGGAGATACTTTTACTCAAAAAAAGTGCTGTTGCCATGGGCACGTAAGTAAGTGATAGTATAAATGCTCCTGCAATTGCAAATATTACTGTTTCGGCCATTGGCTTAAACATCTTACCCTCAGTACCACCCAAAGCTAAAATAGGTAAGTAAACTATAAGAATTATTAGCTCACCAAAGGCAGCAGAGTTTCTTATTTTACTAGAAGAAAGATATACCTCATTGTCCATTTCAACTTGAGAATAGCGGCGATTATTTTGAGCTAACAAAAGATGATGCATGGTTGCCTCCACTATAATTACAGCCCCGTCCACAATTAAGCCAAAATCTATAGCTCCTAAACTCATTAGGTTTCCAGAAATTCCAAAAATATACATCATCCAAATAGCAAATAACATGGCTAATGGAATAACCGATGCCACAATTAGGCCAGCGCGGATATTTCCTAACATTAACACCAACACAAAAATTACAATTAAAGCCCCTTCGATAAGATTTTTAGAAACGGTGTAAATTGCATTATTAACAAGTTTTGTACGATCAAGAAAAGGAACAATTTCTACACCTTCTGGTAAGTTTTTTTGAATCTCACTAATTTTAGCTTTAACATTTCTTATTACTTTGGCTGAGTTTTCACCTTTTAACATCATTACTACCGCAGCCACCACTTCACCGTCATCATTGCTTGTAGCTGCACCATATCGTATAGCATGTCCATATTGTACTTTTGCAATGTCTTTAACCAATATGGGTATACCATTTGGCGTAACCGCCACCACGATAGATTCTATATCTACAATATTTTTTGTTAATCCTTCAGTTCTTATAAAATAAGCATTGTGCTCTTTGGCAATATAGGCACCACCCGCATTTTGATTACTTTTATTTAGCGCATTAAAAACGTCCCCCAAAGTTAAATTCATGCTTTTAAGCACAGAAGGATCTACAGCTACCTCATATTGCTTGAGATAACCACCAAAGGCACTTACGTCTGCTACACCTTCTGTACCCAACAGCGACCTTCTTACCAACCAATCTTGGAGGGTACGCAATTTTACTTGGTCATAATTACCTTCATATCCCTTTTTAGCTCTAATGACATATTGATAAATTTCACCTAGGCCAGTAGTGACTGGAGCTAAAGCAGGTCTTCCTGCTTCATTTGGTATCATTTCTAAGGCTGTACTTAGCCTTTCGTTCACTTGTTGTCTTGCCCAATAAATGTCAGTTGTTTCTTTAAATACGATAGTGACCATTGACAACCCAAATCTTGAAAATGAGCGCATTTCCACAATTTCTGGAATCGTTCGCATGGCCATTTCAACTGGAGCAGTAATCATACGCTCCACCTCTTGTGCAGCCAAGGAGGGTGATACTGTAATTATTTGTACTTGATTATTGGTTATGTCGGGTACCGCATCTATCGGTAATTGACTTAAAGAATAAGAACCTACTCCTATCAAGCCCAGTATTAATACACCAATTAATAACTTGTTTTTGATGGAAAATAAAATAACATGATTCAGCATATTAAGCTTTTCAAAAATTAACCTATCCTAAAATACCAAAATAGGTACCATTAAGCAGGTTACAATCCCTACAGCCAAATATAGGAAAATTAGAGAGAGATTCAATCAAGGAATTATGTAAGACATAGTGTCTTGTCCTAAAATAGGTTGGCTTAGGTCATGGAGAAAATTAATGAAATATGAAAATAAGTATGTACAGCAGAGCTAGTTTCGTGTTCTATCCGTTTGATAGTTTCGAAACTACTTCACTTCTACGTTTTGGGTACTGAAGCGAACTTCCAAACTAGTGGAAGTAATTTAGCATTTTACCATTCTCTTGTCGCAATTAATTCTTCAACATCAGCATTTGTAAAGCCGTAAGAATTTGCAATAAATTCAAAATCTGTTCCAATACAATCTCTGGCAACTGTTTCAATTTCACTATCATTTTCATAAAAAACTTCTTCCAAATCGTTGAATTTTTCAGTTGCAGTGTGGGTCAACTTATATAAGTCTTCTAATGTTTTTGGGGTTTGTTCTTCAATTTGAAAACATAAATCAATTAAAATTTCCTTTCCCATATCTACACAATCATTAGGAAAATACTCGTCTTGATACATTTCGTTTAAAAATGAATAATTCTTTACTTTTTCATTTGTTAGATCTTTTTGTTCTTTTGCCATTTTGATATTATTTTAAGGTTAAATACATGTCATTTGTAGTCGGCTTTTACAATTCTTAGTTCTTTGCTGCATAGCTCAAATTTAGTAATTTGTTTTGCGAAAAATTCGTTTTAAAATTTTTTTTAACAAAACGAATAATTGATTTCAGAAAATAATACGAAACTTGTTATTCTTCTTTTATGTATAAGCTCTCAGAACTAATTTTTTAAAAATGAAACTACTTTATAAAGATCAATTTATTGAAACGTACTTGGACGAAACCAATCATTGGATTTACAACAACTGGCAAAACTATCAAACGTTAGATAGCATTGTAAATGGAGGCAATAAAATGATTGAGTTTGTAAATGAACATCAGGTAAAATTTATTTTAAACGACAATCGCTTGGTAAAAGGCACTTGGACATTCGCTTTAGATTGGATAAATAACGACTGGTTTCCTCGATTGCTTGCCGCTGGTGTAACAAGATTTGCCTTAATTCAATCGAAGGATGTTTTTAGTAGGTTCTCTGCTGATAGGGTAGCAACGGATGACCCAAATCAAGTTTATAGAGTTTTTCCTGGAGAAGATGAAGCAAAGGCTTGGTTGAAGTCTTAGTTGAAATTAATCAAAATTTCTTGATGAAATAATGATTGTTTAAAAAATGAATGAATGAATAAAATTATTCATTCATTCTAAATTTCTTTTAACTTATCCAAAACAACAATATACAATTTTATCCATTTTACCCTTGACGACCAATGAATTACCAATTGCAAAGCGATAACCGAATCAAGAAAAAAAGCTGCCATTCCTGAAGGACAATTTTGGTTGTTTATAATTGCAGGCATAGCCATTTAGCCCTCCATTTAGTATTTGTTTTATAATTCTGTTTACTAAACTAGGCCTTAATTTTTCAACTAGAAACGGATTATGAGCCACTGTGCCCGACCGAATCCCTCTTAACCAAAAGAATTTTTATAACATGATTTTAATTGTTTTCTTGAAATAATTTAACGCTGCAAATCTAGGGTTGTAAACTAGGGCAAGTGAAGGTTAATGTCCTGTAAGACACGTGAGACACGGGCCATGAAGTTACAGGTTTATTAAGGCTTAAAACGAACTTCGTTATGATATTTCAAGAACTCAATATCAGGAAAAAACCTTGAAGGCAAGATAATGTCTTGGTTGTCAAGTTTCAAAAAATAATTTTCTATTGATTTTGATTTCTTTTGTTTTAATAATATCGAGGAAATCTTGATTTTAAAATCTGGTGTAATCGTCATCAAACCAGTTTCAAAAGCCTTATCGTGAAGTGCATTAATAGCAATTCCATTTTGAGGATTTAATCGATTTTTCTCATCAATACTCCAAGGTTTAATATGTCCAGCGATTAAAAGTTCAGGTTGTTGAATTCCAGTAATACAACAAGTATTATTATAAGACGCCAAAATTGAACTTCTAAAAAAAGATTGATTTACTCTCACTTTAACGACTTGTTCTCTCGTTTTTCCTTCTTTTGGTAATTCAAATTCCTGAATATTATTAAGTTCTTCAATTGTGGTATGCTCAATTTTAGCTAATAATTTTTCACTTTCGAAAGGTAAAACATCCCAATTGTTAAAAAACTCATTCCATATTTCAGCATCCAATTTACTGGCATTTGAAGCACCTTTAATTCCTCTTGCTTTTAAACTTGGATCAAGGCTTGCAAAATTTACAAGTTTGTAGGCAACTGAACTTGGTGTTCTTTCTATAAGTTTGGCTAAGTGAATTACTTCTGGATTTAACCTGTGTAATCTACCAAATGGCAATTTACAATATAAATTAACTGCTAAAATTAATTCATCCCTACTCCAAAGCTTTTGCCCCTCTTTCATATTAATTGTCGAATTCTAGCATGAATTGAAATTTGCAATCTTCCGAAATACATCTATGTTCTTGGGATATTTCAAAATCTTCAATTAATTCTGTCCTAGTACCACATTGAGGACAAGTGGTGGGTTGTTCTGAACTTATGAATATTTCTAATTCTTCCATTGCGCGACTTGTAAAATTGTCAAATGTAGTTTATAATTCTTGCCAAATCAAAAAACAATGTGGATTGGGTTTCATCTAAAAATCCGTAGGCCATCAAGATTGAGTTTTGCTTTTAAGTCAGAATATCTTTTGCCTATTTCTATCAACAATATCATAATTTTTTCTCAAAGTCAGTCGAATTATGGAGTAAAATTATTCTTTAACCTTCTTAATTACCAATCATAATGAAAGGCTAGAATTGAAGGCATGCTAGCAAAATCCTTTTCATTCCAAATCTCAATTGTATGGCCACCAACCCGCCGAAAGGGATATTGCCTTACGCTTTCTTTTAAATTTTTGTTAAAAAATTCTATGTGATGCGAGCTAGTTCAGCATAAATGTAAATCGATTTGCAGGCTAAATACCTATAGCAGGGAATAATTTATACTCTATTAAAATACACACATTTCATCTTTCAATTGAAAAAGTAAGCCAGCCAATTGTTTATAATTAAGTGATTTGTTTAGAATAAGTTCATTGATTTTTTTGTTTAAGCGAATAGAGAAATAATTACATAATCCAACAAAGTCTAAACCTCTTGTTATATAATCTGAAAATGAATCATGTACGAGGGCTGTAATGATTTCACGAAATTGCTCAATAACAATATCATCTATTTTGCCATAGGCAAGAGAATCTTGCTCTTGGATGGCTTGAATGTCATCAATGTCGGTTGGTATATCTCCAAAACCTACTGCTTTTACGATTAAAGTACTTTTGAAGTTCTTGCGCAATAATTCATTTGAATTACATGAGAAACAGAAAAGATTCTTGCTATTGAAAAGATGTAAATGGTCTTTTGATATTATTTTTTCTTTCTCATAGCCATATAAACAAAAGCTACTTCCATGACCAAGAAAAAGTACTAGATCGTTTGCTGGAACTACTTCTATATAGTTATGAATTGTATTTTGATTGCTTGTCTGAACGATTTCTAGAACAGACACTTTGGTTTCAAATTTTTCTTTTAGTCTTAAGGGTATTGAGGAGAGAAACTCAGTCGATTTATCTTTAGAGTAAACAATATGTAACATTTACTTTTCTAGTTCTAATAAGTGTGCAATAGTCAATTCTAAAAGATTTTTCTTGAACATAAATCCTTTATTGCTTCCATCTGCAATGTATTCAAGAATTTCACCCAAAGTTAGTCCATCAAATTCAGGACATGAATTTTGTATTTTTAAGTCCGGATATCGGCTTAATTGCTCTAAGATGAACAAATCGGTATCAAATTTAGAATCTTTTAAATAGCTAAATAAAATTCCCTTACGGTGTTCTCTAGAAATAACATCACTTATATTGGCCCGTATAATTTTTACTACTTCTTCTGGTGTTTTAGAATTCAAGAAGGTGCGTTGCAAATCACCTTTTCCAGAGTATAGAATAAGTTTCGTGCTTTTATTCCTTGTTCTAATCCAACGTAAAAGTTCGAATCCGTCAAGGTTATTTAACTTAAAATCGTAATCACAAAGTATAACATCTATCCTTTTATTAAGTTTGGTTTGTAAGTCTTCCTTTAGAAGGTGATCTTTTATAGTTGGTTTACTAGACGAGTAATCCAGCCAGCTTTTATTGTGGTGTGGATCATATTGGTACAATGTAATTGGAACACCTTTTTGCTGTGCCTCTAAACCAACTTCTTCAATGAATGCTGCTTGACTTTCTTCGTCAATGATTAGGCAATTCTGCATTGATATATTTGTTTTTTAATGTTATTTCAAACGATGCCCCTTTTAACTTATACCCATTTCCAATAAATCGAATATCTCCTTTCAAATTCTTATTTACATCCTTTAAGGTTTTTCTTACAGTAAATAAACCAATACCGGAACCACCATACCCTAAATTATTAGGCGATTGTTCATTTATTCCTAATTCAAATATTTTTTCTGAATTATTTGCATATTTCTCCACTAAGCCAATTCCATTGTCATTAACAATGATTGATAATGTATCCTCAGAAGTATTATTAATTTCAAGAAGAATTTCAGACGCATTCCACTTTTGAGCATTTGAGAAAAGATTGTCAAAAACAAGTGATAAGTCAAGTATGTTTGTGATAACCCAATAGTCTTTCGCTTTATTATCAACTTTCAATTCAACTGACCTGTCGAATACATCATTATAATGTTCGCAATACTGCTCTATGTATCTTGGAATATTTATTGGTTTGTTATGTACTTCTTCTTGAATATCCGCTCGAGTAATTATTTTAGAAATAGTTAAACACTTTTCTGCTTCTGCTGCAATGTTGCTTAGGTAATCCAATAATTTATTTGTATCAACGTTTCCAGCATTAATGAGTCTACTCGCTATATTAACATAAGAGATTATGTTCGAAGTATTCAACTTAATATTATGTATTAAGCCATCAGCATCAGGGCTTATTGTCCTTCTCGTAGCAAGTAAATAGGTGTTCTTTTGTTTTTCTACCTCTAAATCTGCTTCAATTTTCTGCTTTTTTTCTTCTACTTCTTTTCTTGTTTTTTCTTCTTCCTCAAGTTTTTTTTCTAGTCTTGATTTTTCTTGTTTTAGTTGGTTATATCTACTTTCTAAATCATTGTAGATATTTTCAATTTCACCAACATCTTTTTTGTAGGGGGAAATAATACTCGAAAACCTATCTAATTCACTTTTGGAAATATTTATCTTTTCAAGAAATGAAGCTATTTCTTTAGTGCTTAAATTTTGAGATGTTAAACGTTCTGCGATTTGATCTAATTCTAATTTGACTTTATTCGACTGCTCTTCTATTAAGTCGTCAACAAATGATTCATTTACAGATAAACTTATTATATCATCCTTTTTTGCATCTATAATGTTTCTAACGACTTGTATAACACGCTTATTTCTTGTTAGTGAATCTTCTAAATAGTTTTCTTTTGATTCATCCCAGTTTGGGTCGTTTAAAATTTTGGTTTCTAATTTCCTTTCATCCTCATTAGTACTATCCCATTTTATTCCTTCTGCAACAAATCTTTCTAGTCGTCTAAATGTCTTATAATAGTACCCAAAAGGACTTTCATTTTTAGTTAATTGAAAAAAGGCTTCATTATTTACTACACCAGTTCTATTCGAAATAATCTTAAAATTTTCATCCTCATCTTTTATCTCAATTCGACCAACCACTTCTCTTGTTCCCAAGTATCTACTATAACCTTGGCCTTTCCTATTCTCCATCCCTAACCAATCATCGCCTTCATCTCCATATGGTGGTATCCTAAATCCATTGATAAACAAAAAAATAGACCCAAAATTAACCGAACGAATTCCTGTTTGTTTAGTAAAATACGCTTTTGAATAAGGGTTTAAATAGTAAATATTAATATCAATATTTTTAAGCTGAGTGAACTTGTTTCTTTCTACTAGTTTAAAAATGTTATTGCCTCTATCCTGTAATGTTGTAGTTGTAAGGTCACCACATGCACAAATGTTTGACTGAATACTTGTAGTTCTAAAATCCAAATTTTCAAATATCCTGTTTTTTACAATTCCATTTATTTTGTCGTGATTCTCTTTAGACTTTTCCTCGTTAAAATAATCCTTCGCTATTATTTCTACTTCAAATGGCAAAGATTTAAAAGATTGATTTGGATTTATTAATCGTTCTAGTTGCCTTTTTAAGGATAAGATTTTATTGTAACTCCATGTTTCTCTAAGTGATGAAATCTCAAGAATTGTACCTTTTGTAAACGTTTGAATTCCTGTTAAATTAAAAAAATCCTCCTCTTTTATTTCTTCTGTTTCAAGATTGATGTCTTGAATATTAAGATCTATATTACCTGTAACTTCAAACCAATTCCAATCAATATATAACTTGGTAAAATTCTCATTTTGCTTCCTCGAATAGATAGTCAAGTATTGACCAAGTCTGTCACAAGAGAATCTTCCTACTCCTTTGTTTCCTGCTAATATTCTTCCGTATTCTTCTCTCCTTTCTTTTTTCTCTGAATAAGCAATGTTTAGCCATTTATTTTCTAAATCATATTCTGACATTCCAATCCCAGTATCTGAAATTATAAGTTTCGAGTCCTTGTTGGGTAAATTGTGTATAAGATTTTCAAACTCTAATACAACTTTATTAGAGCCTGCATCAAAAGAATTTTTAACTAATTCAAGAACTGCATTGTTATCATCAGTAATTAAGTCCTTACCAATGATGCTTTTTAATAAGACATTTGTCCTGAAATTTACTGTTGCCATCAGCTAATCAATTGCTTTAATACCAAACCACTTTGTTCTCCAAAAAGAGGAGGTATTGCATTGCCTATTTGGGTATAACGGGGTACTTCCTTTTTTCTGAGTATTCCGCCTGTAGTATATTTGCCTTGAAATTCATACCAATCTGGGAAGCTTTGGATACGTGCATATTCTCGTACTGTCAAAATGCGAGGTTCCGAGTAATGAATATAATCGTCTGGTAATGTGGTAATGGTGGGTGTTTTATCTAATCCATTTAGTGGGATAACAGTTCGTTTCTTTATGCCGTATTTTTCTTGAATATCTTTACTGATATTCAAGTTTCTTCTGTCTTTAGTTTCGCCTAATATATTTCTGAATCTATCAATAATGGTTTGAGAATGCTTCGGAAACCTGTGACTATCTGCCACTTTGTATTTAATACCTTTCCGCATTAATTTTTGATAATTACTCTTTTCTCTTCCATAAACACCCGATTTGAAACTCGGAAAATCAGGAGTATCCTTCAATCCATTTCCTTTAAAAAGGTCAGAAATTGCATCTTGAAGATTTGTTTCCACATCCAATCCTTTTTCTCCTAAAAAATCAAACCGATTGTCTTTTAACACATTAAAAAAATTATCGACCTTTTCTTGTGAAGAATTAGCAAGCGACTTTTTAATTCCAACAAGAATGAACCGCGTTCTTTTCTGAGGAACACCATAATCTCCAAAATTGACCAATTGCCCTTTTACAAAATATCCAGCATCATCTAGTTTTTTAGATACGAGTGAAGAATAGGCAACCCCCTTTTCTTTGTTTTTTTTAAATTCCATCGTAAATCCCTTCACATTTTCAAAGAAAATAATCTTAGGTTCTACGATTTCAACAAACTTTATATATGAATTAATAAGATCATTTCTTAAGTCATACTCGTTACGTTTGCCAGCCATTGAGAATCCTTGACATGGAGGACCACCAGCTACCAAATCTACTTGTCCTCGTAATTCAATAAGCTCCTGCTTGTAGTTCTTCAAGACATCATTGATGTCATTTTCCTTTAGCGGTAACCAAGAGGGCCAATCAAAATGATTCTTGTTTACTATTAAATTATGTTGAAGTGTTTTGAAAGCATCTGGGCTTTTTTCAATAGCAAAGAGACCCTTCCAACCTGCATGATATAGCCCAAGAGAAAGTCCACCACATCCTGCAAATAAGTCTATACAAGTATTAGATTGCATATTTTCAAATAATCTGCAAAGGTAAAAAAATTTTGACGAATTGGTAAATTTAAGTTTACCGACAAACGCAATATAATAAACAAACTAACACAAAACCAAACATTTGCAAGATAAAAATCCAATCTTGATTCGTAATCGAGAATCCTTTTTTGATTTGTAACCATTTTTCAACGCATCAAAAGAAAATATTATCACCAACGCATCAAATAAAAAAAATCACTAACGCAACTTCATGTTCTTGTATATATCTCCACCTCTTTTATAAAGTTGCTCATGTTGAGCAACACCCTGCAATATCCAAGATAGGATATAGTCCTTTTCTATCTGCTGGTCACGAACTCCTACTTCACGAGCTTTCTGTTGTATTTCACTAGGTTTGATCATGTATAAATAGCAGACTTAATTGTTTCTGTTTCCAAATTTTGCTGAATGCTCCATCTGCTAATCATTTTACCCGACTTCGGTAATTCTGTATCCAGTAAAACATAAGAAGCAGTTTTTGTTTTTTGCAATTCTTCAGTGATGTTATTATTTATTTCCAATAGGTCTAATAAAAACCCAAGTCGTTTAATAACCGCCTGAGATTTGAATTTTTGTGTATAATCAAGTAGCGTGTCAAATTTTATTTTTTCTTTCGAAATGTAAATTGCCCTTGCTACTTCAACAATTCCACCTGCATAATCAGGCTTGAACAAACAGTCAATAATTGTTTTTTCAAGATCAGAACATTGCACTTTATTAAACTTATCTACCCATATTTTTTTTACTCCAAAAAAATGGCTTTCGTTATGATATATAAATTGAAAAGGTACGTTTTTGATCTTGATTACTGATGGCCGTATTTGTTTTGAAACAACAATTTGTTCCTTCAAAGAAGGCTGTGTTATAAGGTTATGAATTTGCAAAGCTGAATAGTAACCAATATAATATTGAGCATTATTTACCAGGTATTCTGCTATTAAATGCCAGTCGGGCATAAAGCTTTCAGCATTTGCTTCGTATGGTATGATATAAAAAACTCCGTCTTTCAATCTCATCAGAAGTCCACGCTTTGTCATGTCGCTAAGTAACTCCCGAAGTGTGCTTTCCTTTGAATTAGGCATAGCGTTGAAAGCTTCGCTATAGTCAAAACAAGTCTTACTTTTTCCATTGAAATAAGACAAAAGTTCGTTTGACTGTGTTGATATATACTTATTTTTCATAGTAAAAATGTCAGGATAAACCTGACCACAATGATACGAAAGATAATTTAATATTTCGGGCTTTTGACTTAAAAAAGTATATTTTACAGCATACAGGAGCTTGGAACCCCGGACACACACCGTAAGATAAAGAACGAAAGTAGATAGGCTAATTTTAGGAATTATAACAAATTAACACCGATTGCACAGAGTAATTGGTACTCCATAAAAAGAAATTAAGCCCGAAAACTTTACATTTGGGCTATGGCAAAAGTTTATGATATGATTTTCAGTATTGATAGTGAGCATTACTAAATTCTGGGAGGTGGACAATTCTAGTAAGGAAATCATACTCCATCGCAACTATTCCACTACTTGTGTAACAGGGATAAACCAAGGCATTTGGTTTCCTTGTTTTAGGTGATTTGTTAAATAACTTAACACGCTACTTTTTGACATCGATTCTTTCAAAACCAAATAATACCACTCTCCATAACTATTTAACGAAATATTGTTTTTCACCAATTTAGCATTTGACATATTGGCAAGTGCCTTATTAGCAAGGTCTAATGTTTTTTGTGATTCAATTACTACGTAATAATCATTCGAAGAATTGCTCACTTTGCCATCAATAATTGGTTGTGCACGATTCACTTTAAACAAACTATCGAATTTTTGGAAAAGGAGTATGTTGTTCTGTCTTATTTCTTTCAAAATAATCTCCTGAGTGACTTTAATATCGTCTAACTCCCGTTTTAAGGTAACCAAGTCATTGTTAACATATTTAATAATCGTATCAGCTTTTACATTATTTGATAAGTTATCAAGCTTTTTTTGAAGTTCTACAATTTTATTCTTGTTTTTATCAGCTTGTTCTTTGGTATTCAACTGGTCTTGGCAGTACACACTTTGAACAAAAAATGTAAGGGTGAGCAAAAAAATCAACTTTCTCATCTTATTTATCTAAACTATATTTTTGAATTAAATTATTAATATGTTCCTCTATAACGTCCAACTTCCTTTCAACTTTTGCTGAGGTTTTGTCTGAATTAACTTCCATTAATTTTTGAAGTTCTTGACGAATTTTTGCTATTTCTGATTGTATAAAGCCCTTATCATAATCATTTTTATCATTTGTGAGGTTGGCCATATAACTTATCAATACATCAAGGTCTTTTTCATACTTAGCAGTTTTAAAATTACGTGTTTTACGATCAAAACTTATTATAACTGCCAACTCATGACTAGAGCTAGCCAAATTAGTTAAAGCTCCTGTATAATGCTCGTACATGTAGCTCATTCCAAAACCTTTAAGGTCAAACCCAATAGCACCTTTTACCGATTTAATATTGCTATAAGTCACTTGAGCCATAATCATCTTCTTCCATTCTATTTTAGCGCTTACGTCTGCTACATTTTTTAAGACGGGTATATTTTGATAAGACATCCAAGGGGTTAGTTTCCAATCATTGTTAATTTTATAATCGTAAAAAAGCATCCCCACCATGTACGAATTCATAGACACCCCATTTTCGACTAAATTAGGAATGGCAAAACCTACTCTCAGATCCTTAATCTTACTTAACATACTAAACCCTGATGCAAAACGGTTAGTATTGAATGTGTTATTTGATAGCGAGGCGTCATTAAGGTCAATAGAAGAATTTTTGTCGATACGACCTGTATTTATTCTGCGATTAACCAAACCCACATTTAACCCAAACCTAAAGTAAACATCGTCTTTTACAAAGAATCGGTGGGTATATATCCCATCTATTTTATTTACATCAAATAAACCACGTGTATCGTTAATAAACCTTAAACCAGCACCTTGATTTTCAAAAATCGGAGCATGAAGGCCAAAAACTAAATTCTTAGGCCCGTCTTTTACTCCTGCATATTGTGTTCGAGAATTAAGACTTGCTACTACCTTCTCTTCATTTCCTGCAAATGCAGCTATTGCATTAAACTGGTTAATCTGATAAGGATAATAATTTGCTATATCCTGAGAAAACACATCACTCAAAAAGAATGATAAAACTATTACCAGCGGTATTCTATTTAGAACCATTTTTAAAAAATTTTAACGTACTAAAGTGATTGTTCCTGTAAATGATTTATTACTATCGGCAGTGGCCTTGAATACATAGTAGTATGTACCAGCAGGTAATTGACTCCCTTGATAGGTGCCTTCCCAAGTATTATCATAATTGGAAGAAACGTTATAAACAAGGGTGCCAAAGGAATCAAAAATATTTAAGCTATAATCTTTATACATTTCTACATTGGTAACTTTCCAAGCGTCATTTCTACCATCACCATTTGGCGACAAATAGTCTGAAGAAGGTAAAGCATTTTCAATAGCATCAACGATTGAAACGGTGACGGTAGAGGTGTCTGATAGCTTAGGAGTGCCGTTGTCGGTAATCAACACTTTAAGTTCTAGCTGTCCAGTTTTTTCATAATCAAGCGTTCCTTGCAAAAACGATACTTTGCCCGTAGTAGACTCAATGGTAAACATTTGTTTGATTTTGGAATCACCCAATAAGCTAAAGGTAGCACTTTGTGACTTGTCTTGATCTACAAAAGTTACTACACCTAATTCAGTGCCTGATTTAGCACTTTCGTCCAATAAGAAACTCATATCATCAGCTACAGGTCTTTCGTTCAGATCAGCAATACTCACTGTAAATGCTGTGTCAAATGGATTAGAAGCCTTATCAAGACAACGTACTCTAATTTGATATTGATCTTTTACCTCAAAATCAAAAAAGTCATTTGTAAACAGGCTATCATTTCTTATATCAAAAGAACTATTATCCGAAGAACCTATTCCTGTTACTAAAGAGTAAGAATGTACATCACCTAGATCTTCGTCAGTAGCTGTTAGTTTAGCTACAAACGTTCCTATTTTTTGATTTTCTTTCACCTCAGATGAAGTAAAGGTAACCCTAGTAGCGG
Organism: Cytophagaceae bacterium; assembly: GCA_027488865.1. Classification (GTDB taxonomy): domain Bacteria; phylum Bacteroidota; class Bacteroidia; order Cytophagales; family UBA9547; genus JAIYAU01. Next base: position 13,209 of record JAIYAU010000040.1, on the reverse strand, counting down.
CTACATTTAAGTTATCTACATAGATTGTAAATTTTTGATTACGAAACAATCCGCCAGCATCAGTTGATCTAACTAATATTCGATACACATTTTGAGTATTGAAATTAAAGACAGTATTTGTTAAAAGCTCTCCATTAACCAAGGTAAAGAATCTGTTGTCTTCGCCTCCATTGCCACTTACCAAACTATAGGTAAACGAATCATTGGCATCTGCATCTAGGGTGCTAAATTGTCCAATGGACGATCCTATCGAAGATTTTTCCAAGACTGTTGAATCATTAAGACTTAACGAAATAGGAGTATCATTAGAATCTAAAACTGAAATGGCAAATTGTTTTACAAAGAAACGACCTGCGGGGTCTGTAGTTCTTATGGCTATAATATAGTCGCTTTGTGTCTCGTAGTTAAATAATGCATTTGTGCGTAGATTGTTACCAAATAGTAGGAATTTGTCATTATTATTTCCAGAAAGATCCTCAAAGGAATAAGAATGGTTATCATTCAAATCTTGATCAATGGTAGACAACAACCCGATAGTAAAACCTTTAGCAACATTCTCTTTGAAACTGGCTTTGCTGATATTGATTTCAGTAGGATTGTCATTGGTATTGGTAACTACAATAACAAAAGATTTTTCAAACCCAGCACCAGTAGGATCTTGTGTTTTTACTCTTATAAATAGAGAATCTTTGGTTTCAAAATCTACAATTCCATTCATCTTAAGCGAATTACCACTAATTAAGAATACAGAATTATCATTGTCACCTAAGCCTGAAACTAGGCTGTAAGTATGTACATCTTGAAGATCAGGATCGGCAGTGCTTAGTAAACCAACGTTGTCTCCTAATTTGTTGTTTTCTGGAATCGAATTATTAGATAAGCTAATGCCAGTAGGAGCATCGTTTACATCGGTGATGTTAATCTTAAATGATTTCTGAAATCTTTGACCTGCTTTATCTGAGGTTTGTACTCTTATGTTAAATGATGAAGCTACTGACAAGTCAAATTTCTGTGCTGATTTGAGTGTATCATTAACAATCGTAAACAATCTATTGTCGGTGTCACCAGATCCGGCAGCTAAGGAATACGTAAAATTATCTATAAAGTCTGGATCTGAACTTTGGAAAACTCCTACGACAGTGCCTATTGGTTGTTCTTCTGCTATGCTATTATTTGTAAGGTTAACATCAGTAGGTGCGTCATTTCCATTAGTAATTCTTATAACGAATTGTTTTTCTAACGTGCCTCCATTGCCGTCATCGGTTTTAATTAATATTGCATATTGCTTTTTACTCTCAAAATCAAAAGAAGCATTCGACAAAAGTTTATTTCCGTTGATTACAAATTGAGAATTGTCTGGATTCAAAGTTCCTACTAATGTGTACGTATGAACGTCTGCAATATCCTTATCTGTTGTTGATAGGATAGCAACTTCAGTACCTGAAATCATGTTTTCGGCAATGCTGTCTTTTGAAATAGTAATGTTTGTTGGTTTATCATTTCCATTAACTACTTCAACTATAAAAGCCTTTTGAAAAGTACCTCCAAAATTATCTCTACCTTCTACCCTTATATTGTATTGACTTTTTGTTTGAAAATCAAAAGTAGTATTACTTTTGAGCTGACCTTTAGAAATTGTAAATCTTGCATTGTCCGAATCTCCAGTGCCTGATACAAATACAAACGTATGGCCATCGCCAGGGTCAGCATCCAAAGCACTGAAATTACCTATTACAGTACCAATTTTTGAAAGCTCATCCACAAGAAGGTTATCTACAAACAGGTCGGTTGGAGGATTATTGACATCTTTAATTAGGATATCAAACTGCTTGGAAATTGCAGCACCATTTTGATCATCAGATTGTATTCTTATAGAATATTTGTCTTTTGCTAAAATGTCATAAACTGCATTGGAGAATAAAGAGTCATTTTTTATTTGAAAAGAGGCGTTATCCAAATCTCCCACCCCACTAGCAAAAGTATATACGTGAGTTTGACTAACGTCTAAATCTTCCGTAGCAAATTTTCCTATAAAAGTACCAACTGGCTTACTTTCAAGCGCACTAGTATTTGAAATGATAACATTGGTAGGTGCATCATTGGCATCAGTAATTTTTATATTTATTAAGGAATATGCTTCTTTACCTGCTTTATCAAAACATGAAACATAAATAAAATAGTCAGCAGTTGATTCGTAATCAAAAACTACTGAAGCTTTAAGTTGGTTGCCAACAATGAAAAACTTGTTATTATTATTACCAGGAATATCTTTAAAGGCATAAGAATGTAAATCGCCAGCATCTTGGTCTATTGCAGAAAGATTTCCAATTGTGATGCCAATTTTATTATTTTCATCTAGTTGGCTATTGCTAATATTTACTCCTGTTGGGTTATCGTTAATATCATTTAATGAAACAACAAAATTTTTCTCAAAGAAAGCTGATTGTGCATCCGTAACACGTATTCTAATATTATAGGTTGATTTAAACTCGAAGTCCAAAACAGAATCTGCCACTAGTTGTGTACCCACAATTGCAAAATACCTGTTGTCTCCAAATCCTACAGGCAACGTATATGTAAGTAATTCTAGACTATCCTGATCTGTACCAGTAATTAAGGATATTTGACTTCCCTTAATCTTGTTTTCATCGGTTTGAGTTATAGCAAGCGCTATATTCGTTGGGGAGTCGTTACCATCCAAAACTTTTATATTGAAAACATTTTCAATAGAGCATCCCCCATTATCTGTTGACCTCACTCTAATGGATAATGTCTTTTTGGCCTCAAAATCGAGAGTTCCATTGGTTAAAAGTTGACTTCCCGTTATGGAGAAGCTTCCATTATCACCACCACCTGTGCCACTAACAAGACTATAGGTATGGGTATCTGTTAGGTCTGCATCACTTGTAGTAAAAGAACCTATTAGGGAAGCGGTAGCAAGATTTTCCTGTATACTGCTTCCTGACAAAGCTATACTTGATGGTCTATTGTTAGTTCTAATCTCCTGAGGAACTGAAGGTGTTCCGTAGACTGCATCGTCTTGAAACAACAAGGTAGTTTTAGTATTTACAATTTGATCTGTAGTGGCGTTATAGATTTGAAAAGTTATAGTTTCTCCACTTGGAGAATTACTATAAACTGATAAAAGTGCCATGAATTTACCCCCAACAACCGTGGAGGTATTTACAGTACCTCTAAGTTGACCATTTATAAAAGCCCCAATCTTATTACTGGGATTTTGAAGTTCTACACAATTATCAACCAGAATGGCGGTAATGTTAAGGTCATAAGTAAAGGCAGACGGATTAACAGTCCAATTAGGGGCTGCTGCTCTTAAACCTGAAACACCTATTACTATCATTATCAATGACAGTAATGAAAAACGAGGGTTAATCATAAAAAATTATTCTTTAATAAGTTTTACACTAAAAGATTTGTCAGCAGATTTTATATTCAAAATGTAAACCCCTGAGGTAAGCGGTACTTGACTATTAACGTCCATTATTTTTGAAGACATTATGGTTTTGTAAACTTCTTTTCCAAATACGTCAGTTATTGTCAAAGCCGCGTTATTTGCAACAGCATCTGACACCATCACTTTGAATCCAGAATTGAATGGATTTGGATATACTTGAATGTTAGATCCTAGCGGAGTTTCATTATCTACGCTTAATAATCTACAAGCATTGCTTTCCTCAAACTCAAATGTGGCAGGATTTGTAACAGTTCCTACAATACTATCTGACTTAAATGGAAGGGTGCGTTTAAGGTTATAGAGTAAATTACTACTTCCATCATAATACTTAAAATTAAGTATCTCACCAGTTGTATTTGCAAAGGCTGTTAAGAAAAACACATAGTTATTGTAACTAGGTACGTAGGTAGCCTCGACAATGCCTCGACATTCATTACCAGAAAACGCAACAACATAATCTGAAAGACTATCAACCGCCTCTTTACAAATATCTGTTGACATCATAATAGACATGGAATTGTCAAAATCTTGCTCATTTACTACCCATGGAAGAGAACTTCTTTGGCTCTCTTCTCTGTTCTCTCGCCTTGTTTTATATAAAACCGTTGGATCAGGATAAGTAAAGGCATGTGGTAGCTTCGTTTGTAACATGTAGGCTTGTTGCGGAACAAGAGCCTTTAAGCTACCAATCCAACCAAGCTTTTTGTCATAAAAGGCAAAACTTTTTTGTCCTTTTATAAAGTCACCATTATCAAAGTTAACGTTGCTCATGGCATCGTTTATTAACATATTCATTTGGGCCGGATAACCTATCCAGTTCCAGCCTGTCCTTAGTGCGATTGCAACGGTATCAGTTTTAACAGAACTACCTACTACACTGAAGGTGTCAGCCTTGGCCACTTTCATTTTATATCCTTCTCGCACATTGTAACCTCCTTGTTTTGAAATTTCTCCTATCCATCCAGTAACAGCCCCAAATTGATCAAAGCGCCCCATGGACTTGACCACATCACCATCTGCAGGATTTACTTCTGAAAATAGATTTCTAGAATTTTGTAATGAACTTGTCTTCACATTAAATGAAAGCCAGTTCCATCCTTTTACCAATCGATAGTCGATGGTTACATTTTCTTCTACTTTGAAAATAATTGGATTAGAAGGCATACCAAGAATTACATCTTTTTGAAAGGCTTGATTAGAATCAACATTCACATGTACTTTACCTTCTCCTGCATTCCAAACCTTGAACACTACAGTCTCTCCACTTGGCTTATTGCTGTAAATGTCCATAAAGAATTGAAACATATCGTAAGACTCAAGGTATTGAAGTTTGCCAACTCCCCTTAAAGTGTCATTGACAAATGCTGCAATCATATCCCCTTCATTGGTAGAAATTACTTCGTTGATGGAAATGGCTCCAATTACACTCATGTTGTATTGGTAATCATTAGCATTAACCACCCATTTAGGAGCTTCTTTGAAAACTTTTAAGCTAATATCTAATTTTTCTTTGAATCCAAAGTCAGAAGAAAGATAAATTGATTCTTCAAAATCGCCGATGTTTACTGCCTCATTCACTGTAAATTTAAGCGTAAGCTTGCTATCAGGACCAAGGGTACCATTTGCTTGATCTACCTTTAACCAAACTGGAAGATTACTAACTTCATAGTTTTGTGCTGTACCGCCAATGTTTTTAATCTCCACATTAAAAGTTAGTGGGTCATACAATTTCTTTTCGAATGACAAATTATCAGAGTTCCAAATCATGGTGTTCTTTTTTACAAAAGCTGTCCATGTAACTGGAGATGAAAGAAGGTTTTCATTGAGATCCTCTACATCTTCTGTTGTAAATTCTAGAACTGTTTTTTCAACCAAATTGGCAGGTTCTTTAATAGTAAGAATAATTTTATCATTGTTAGTAACCCACTCGTAGGCAACGTTTTGAACTGGACGTGCATCCTTTAAATTAGGTGAATCCAGATTATCAAGCACCACATTGGTAGTGGCAGAACCTGTAGCGTCCAATACATTGTCAGCTATAGATTGCTGCAAAACAAGATTTACATCATATTTGTCAAGTGGATAATATGACAAGAGTCCTTTTTCGTTTCCTGTCAATTTAGAACTCATATCCATTTGAAGCAATTTTTGAGTACGAGCCAATCGCCATAAACGGAACTCATCTATTTTACCACTATAGAATTTGTCATAGGTAACATTTCCTGCTGAAGTCGTGCTCCTAGCTCCTAAAGACATGGTTGCACCGCTTAAGCCTCCAAAGTTAGAACTAAGGTCAAAAGCCTGTACAGCACCATCCACATAAACCGAGGTGTTGGCATTTCTATTAAGTACTAAGGCAAAATGATGCCATTCATTATCAAATACTGGCTTTTCTACGGTAATTTTTGTGCCATTATTTAAGGCATATAGTTTTCCAGCCACGTCACTGCCAACTACCCAGATGTTTTCAAAAGGAGGAGAGGCATCAGTTTTGTCACCTTTACCGTTGGAGAAAAGTACCTGGTCTGTAATATTATTTGCTTTAAACCAAAACTCCATCGTCATGTCCATATCTGTGGTGATAATGGACGTACCTGAAGGCATTCTAAAATAATTATTCGTGCCATTGTAAGTTGCTGCAAAGCCTTTTGGAAAAACCGTCCATGAAGCTCCATTTAATACAGCATGGTGGCTTCTTGATTTGTCAATTGCCACAGCTCCAGCCGCATCGTCCATTGGCCAGTAGCCTACAATGCCAACTTCTGCTCCAGACAAGGTTTGGTTCATAAATGCATTAATGGTTCCGCTACCAAGCGTCTTTTGCCAAACTCTTAATTCATGTAAATAACCATTAAAATACGACGAGCCAGCCTGTGTTCTACCTACATATATTCGGCCTGAAGGTTGAGGACTAGATACGGTATTAGACAAAACTTGAGTAATGGTAATATTATCTGAGGCTACATATGCATATACCTTCTTATCTGTTTTACTATATACAACGGCCCAGTGCATCCAGTCGTCTGTAGTAAGATAGCTATCAACCGTAGCAAAGGTTTGTGTACCTACTTTGGTATAAAATTTATTGGCAGCGTTAAAGCCAATTTCAAGATCACCTTGAGAATAGATTACGCCAGCAGTATTGGCAGATCGTTGTACCCAAAACTCGACAGAAAAGTCTTTATCATTTAGGTCTGGACCTGCGATAATAGAGGCGTTATCATCCACTCCATCAAATGACAGCACTGAACCATGCCTAATTTGTGCACCGTTAAGCACCCCTTTTACTTGAAAATTCCTACTCAATAGTAAACCAGCCTCAATAGGTTCGTCAAATTGTATGCTTACATCTTCGCCAGGTGACAAAATTCCATCTGCTGGTTGTGGCGTACCAAAAAGCTTCGGACGCTTGGTATCCTTTATACCCTTAGCAATTTCAGAACTATTAGTAGGGCCCACTAAACCGCATGTAGTTATTGCCCGGATATCATAATTACGATCTGGCAAACTTTTCATTTCTAAAGAGTATTGCACGGTAGCTCTATTGTTGATATATTCTTTGCTAGTTTCTGTAGATGCGTTAAAATCTGATTGATAAACAAAGTATATTTTATCAGTGATCCAACTAGAGGAAGAACTTGATTTATACTGCATTAGGATTTTGTCAAAACTTGAATGGTTCAAATTATAACCATCTACGCCAAAATCAAGCGGAACGCTTTGTACTTGAGTTCCATTAAGTTGTACACTACTTGAATTTACCAACCATTTATCTGTAGGATCTGTAAGCTCAACATTGGTACAAACAGGTATGAATCTGGCAGATATTTGAACCGTATCACTTATTTTATTTGGTTCACAAACTGAGCTAAGAACCAGTTCTAAATTATTATAGGTGAATACAGACGGATTCATTTTTTCTAGGAATACTGTTTTATTCACAGCCTTACCTGCTGGCACTCTAATTAGTATACCACCTGCCAAATCAGAGCCTTCTAAAGAGATATTAGCACCATCTGGATTTTTAGATCTATTCACTTCCAAGGTATACCATCTATCGTCGCCTGTTTCTGAAGCATTCAAAAGGCTAATATTAAAAACCGCATTTTCGTCTTCGGGAACATTGGTGGCAATCGGATTACTACATGTTATTAGTGGAACTTCACGTTTCATGGTAGCTTCACTTAAAATGCTTCCAAATTGGTGGTATTTACTAGTTTCAGCTCCCACATAAGGGCAAGATGATTGTCCCCCTCTTACTTTAAAAACAGGACCTGTTTGTGAGCTTGGTTTTCTAATATCCATGCTTAAATAGTCACCTATATCGCTATCGGCTAATACATACCCAAAAGTAACTGACTTAGTAGATTCTGTTCCGTCTGTCTTTTTCTCTGTATGTGTATATTTCTCCTCTATCGAAAACTCATTTCCAAGACCTAGGGCTTCAAAACCTATTTCACCGGCAAGTGATGGCGCAATGTTGAATTCGAAGGTTGATTCTACCGCATCAGAGGTATCAATAGTAGAACTGCTTTCATACTTAGCTCCAGCATCAAAAGAAATATTCTCAAGCAATGTAGATTCTAGTTTCTCCTTTTCATTTCTAGTCAAAGCATTCACCCAACCATCAATTTGTCTATTGTAGTAGGCTACAGTATCTTCATAATGTTTAGAAACTGGCCAACCTGCTGGCATGGTATAATTATAAGAGTTACCACCGCTGTAACCAGCTGTAGATAAAGTTCCTGTAGTATTCTTGTTTCCGTAATTAGCATTGCCCAATGGATGTACACTCGTATAATTGGTTGCTTTTTGTAAGAAGGCGTTTCTTAACATTTTTAAGTTTGGTATTAAGTTTCGCTCTATGTGGTATTGACTATAAATGAAAGAGGTAGCAAATTCAGGACTAATTCTAAGACCGATATCTTGTCCAATTTTAAATCCTCCTACTGCCGCTCCAGTGCATGTAGCTGTAGGGCAATTAGCATTTGGTACAAATTTTATGTTAATAGATTTGCCATAAACAAGATTGGTTGAATTACCAATGAACAAATCACCATTTGCACCAACAAACTCAGGGGCATCGCTTGTTTCCCATCGTTTAGTAGTTGTGGTGGTGATAGTTTGAGTGTTATTATCTACCCATGTTTGTTCACTTTCAAATCCTACCGTTGCATTGGCAATTACTTCGGTTTCTGTAATTGTTCCTGCACCAACTCCAGCCCAAACTATTACTTTGCCACCAAAATCAATCTTGTTGGCCATTGAGATTGAATTTTGGTTGGTTACCTCGAAATTCTTGGTTTTTGAAAAAGAAGAACTTTTTTCTAAATAAGCGTAGCTACCTGTACCATGAGGATCTCTAAGTATCATCTCCACGTTGTTAGGACCAGTAGTTACAAAGTTATTACCAGTAGGCATACCTCCTAATACATACCCATAAAAGTTACCTCCATTGTATCTCCAGTTTGTAGAAATATTTTTATTCTTACCAGTAAGTGCTACAACTGTGAATGGCTTTAAGTAATCTCCTATTCCACCAGTGGTTATATTTGGTAGCCCACCAAAAAATTCATAATCTACAGACCCCAACTCACCAATTTTAAGTATTTGCTTGCTATTGTCTGTAGCCAGTTCATTTTGAATTTCAATTTCACCATCTGAAACCGGCACTCTATCCTCAACATTAGATTTATCAGAGTTGATGTACTTTTCAAAAACACTCACCTTGAGTTGATATTTATTTCTTTGTGTGAAACAAGGATAATCAGTCAATGGAACTTTGCCAGCACCAACAATTTTTATTGTAGAACCAGTGAGTGTAGTTGTGGTAGTATCCCAAAAACAGACACCACCAGATTTATGGGTAACACTCACATCAGGTATTACTCTAAAAACAAAATCCCTTTCTGAGTTGTAGGAAACTGTGTCATACCTATAAATATACTTTCTCTTTCCATTTCCTAGTAATAATGAGTCCACAAGTGTGGTGTCGGTTCTTGTCAAACCTAATACTGCATTTTCTAAATCTATGGTAGTATGGTAGCTATCATCGAAGGTATAAGAACCTGCATTAATGGATTTAATAACGTATTTTTCTGGAAGTAAGTAGGCTGTAAATTCACCTGTATTGACATCTCCTTCTACGTTGATACGCTTAGGACTTGCGTTTAAAATAGAATATTTTGTATTACCTACGTTAGTTTTAACCCCACCCCTTGAATAAATATTAGGCCAAATACTCAAAACATCAACAGACTTATCAGTAAGGATGTATTCCTTTTGTGTGGTAAAAACAATTGTAGAGTTGCCTAAATTATTTAGCACCTTTCCATAGCCGTTTGGTTTCTTACCTTGAATAGGGCCACCTACTACTTTACCAATTACCTTAATCAACGTAGAATCGATAAAATCCTGTTGAATAGTATAGGCTGACTGGAAATCGAAGGTGCTATTCGGAGCTGCTGGGAATCGACCATCAGATCGAAATACGTGTCCAGACTTTGCCATTTGTAAATTGTGCTTACCAATGGGAACATCTATCAAGAAAAATCCTTTGTTGTCAGTAGTAATTACATTGCCTTCAGCGGTAACTGCTGTACGTCCATCTATTTTCACTTGAACTCCTTCCACAGGAAACTTAGTATCTTTATAGTACACATATCCTTGAACAGGAAAAGAAGAAACATCTATAAAGTTTATATCGCTAAAGTTGTTGGAACCTGGCCCAATAAATAACAACTTTTGAGTAGGATCAAACGTGTGCGTTAGATAAGCTGGCACGATGGTATAGGTTGATCCGTCAGAAGTATAAGGTATGCCAGAAATAATATAGTTACCGTTATTATCTGTGATTCCTTTTACAGCCAGCTGATTTGTATTTGGGATGATCTTAGACCACGTGGCGTTAAATATACCTCCATGTTTTTCATTATAAGTAAAACCTCTCCTTGAAAGATCATAAAAATAGTCCCCGACACCTTCGTTTAATCGATAATATGCTGATAATAAATTCTCTGTACCAGCGATATACATTAAAGATCGGGTTAAGACCTCTTCACTTTTAAGTGCCCTTTGCCAAATTCTTATTTCATCAATATTTCCTCTAAAATACTGCGTATTTGTAGAATCTTTACCAATCCAGACAGTTCCGTTGTTTGCAGGTGTGGTGCTAGTTAGTTTAGCACTAGCTGTAAACGTTTGTCCCTCCTTGTAAGTAACATATAGCTTGATTGAATCACTTTGCCTTACTGCAGAAACATGAAAAAATGTATCTACTTTTTGAGTAAAGTTTAAAATTAAATTTTGAGTACCAGCCCTAAAGGTGATTCTGTTATTGGAATGAGTTATTGAATATTGATTTGCCTTCTTAAATAAAATGGAATTACCAGTAGATTGCGGCAAAACCCAAGCTTGAAAGGTAAATGCGGTATCAAATTTAAAGGAAGGATCATTGGCTGGGGCAGAAATTCCCATAAAGGCATTTGTACCATTCAAATAGAGACTGCTACCAGAAAAGTCGTCATCCGATTGAGCTATCAAACTTACCCCTGGTACAGCAGCACCACCTTTATAGGTAACTCTGCCAGAAATATTTCCAGCAGGTAATCGAAACCCAATACCCGTCAACATGTTCAAAAACTTTTGTTCTTTGGGAAATATTCCTTCTACAAAAAGTTTATATTCATATAAAACACCTGATTCTGCAAATTCATCGCGCCAGTCTGATACATCCTTAGATAGAAAAGCTACCTGTGCAAAAGCATCTGTTGTGCCAAGTTTTTTTCTAAAAACTCTAAAATTGGTAACAGAAGATTGATATCTTTTTAATTCCCATCTGAGTTGAATATAGTCAGGGAAATAACCTTTAGATACAAACAGATCTTTGTCAAAGGCGTTTTCGGCAAATACGATTCCATATTTCATCCCTAACATGCATTTATCTGTGCCAGGTGTAAGAGATTGATGGGTTGTACCTACCACAGAACCCCCTGAAAACGAGTATTTAGATCCGTCTGGTGTGGTAACTGATTGACCCGAAGTATAACCAATTACAATTGGATTGTTCGATTGAGCAAAAGATTGAATACTTAAAAGGACTAAAATAAACAACATTAGCCCCCTTACTTTAAACAAATAGGGATTCATACGCAATGTATTATTAGTTTAGTTTAGTATTTGATTATATAGAAAACGCCCGCGTTAATCGGTCTCGTTTCAAGACCACCACTATTCTGAACGGTAATTGTATGGGAATGGTTACCTGCCGCTTGTATGGCATCTGTCACAGTTCCACCTGTTCTAGTATATTCAGCGTTTGAGCCACCTGAACCGCTATCATCACCTTCCGTGCCATTGTTCCATACGTGGGTATGACTTCCATCGGTGGAGCTTGTTGCGGTATGAGTGTGCTGCCTAAACTCATCAGTTTGAACAGAGCCAACATTATCTGCAGTATTACCACCAGCTTGTTGAGCAGTTCTGGTGGCTGCATTAGGATCGCTGTAAGTACCAGTACGGCCATCATTCACACCCCTTAAGAACATTCCGCGTAAGTCAGGCAAGTTAAAATTTGTGCCAGAGCCGCCCCAAGACGTGCCTAACATATCATAAAGCTGTTTCCAATCTGCGGCTGTTCCGTCCCTTTGTGAACCGTCACACAATGCCCAACCATCTGGAATTTTTGTTTTAGGACCAGCAAATGCTATTATAGTTCCTACTGGTACACCATTTTCTGCCTTCCGAGCATAAGGCACAGCATTTAATTCGGCGTCACTTATAGTTGCATATACACCTCCCGAGGTTTTTCTTACCTCCACCTTTAGTCTGTATTTAATATCTTTGCGTGTATAATCTAGGGTTTTAAAATCGTCTCCTGATTGTTTTGTTCCCTTACCTACTATAGCAGTAAACACCCCAAAAGGATCTGAAGTAAGTACGTGTTCCTCTACATAAGTACCTGTACCTGATGCAGGACTTAGGGTAAACCTAACTGTAATTCCTGTGCTGCCAATCGCTTTGCCGTCTTGGTCAATAGCATATCCCTGAAATGAGAATCCTTTATCGGAGGTTTGAGCAAAAGTAAAATGACTTAGCCACAATAGGCATAACACATAGTAAAATGATTTCATCAAAGGTAAGTTTAAGAGGCAGAATAATGATTAAAAGTTTTCCAAAGTAAGCTATACCACATAACTGACTTTAATTCTTACGTGGTAATTACATCTATCGTTTTTATTAGTCTAAATTATTCGATATATATTTATTATTTTTAGACTATTTTAAAAACATTATTAAAAATACTCCTAAACCATGAGATAATAGAGAATTGATAATTGACAAAGAATTGTGAATAGTGTTTGGTGTATATTCTAGGTTGAAAATTCTCCCATCGGGGTCAGGGGACTAAGCTTATCCTACGGTCATCTTCCAAGAGTCATTCGATGGTAGTCCCTTAATCATCCAATTACTTTTAAACTTTTTACCACCATGCACGCTGGTTGCACTGTGCCATACTATCTTTGTGGTATGGAACGAAATCGAATGGAGTACCTAATTAACGCTGGATTCTTAAAAGGAGTGGTTGGCAAGTTTGGCAACTGGGTGTTACGCCAGCAACACGGCCGTACTGTTTTTTATACATTGTACCAAGGCCCAGTATCCAATACCCCTGCCCAGCAGAAGAGTCGTAGCAAGTTCCGTGATGCCGTGCACTATGCCAACCAAGCCATGTT
>JAIYAU010000028.1 GCA_027488865.1 Cytophagaceae bacterium | reverse complement strand
ATGACCTATACATGCTGCTTCTATCCGCGTTCTATGCTGCTTCTATCGGCGTTCTACTCGCTGGCCTGTAGGTTTCCCCTAGGTTTCTCCTAGGTATCCCCTAGGTATCTATGATCTCCCTACTTCTTCTCTATCCTGTCTCTATGTTCTGTATTAAATCGAGTACCGATGTCTTTTCTTGGAGCAAAGGTATCGGTCGCGAATGCTTCGGTTGGCATCGGAAAAATATTTTACAAAAAAATTCACCGCGCAAATGGATTGCACGCTGAGCACTTAGTATTGCATCATGAAACGGCGCAAGAGGGTCTTGCACTAAAAAACAAAAACAATTACTATCATGTCAAAAAATTCAAACAATCCATTGTTAAAAGGCCTCAGCGGGATGCTGGGCGATGTAGTGGTGTACAAGGAGATCAACGGCCAAACCTTTATGGTGAACAAGCCCAAGCCTCATAAAACCAAAACCGAAAGGCAGGAAGAGGTGCGCACCAAGTTTAGGGCGGGTGCTGGCTATGCCAAGGCTTGCAAGACCAATCCCAAGGCAGCGGCCTACTACGAGGCCAGGCTCACACGTAAGTTCAGAAGCATCTACGCCATCGCCATGGCCGACTACCTGAAAGCTCCCATCATCCTGTCGGTAGACACTACCGAGTACAAGGGGCAGGTGGGCAACAAGATCTACATCCATGCCATCGACGATGTGGGTGTTACGCAGGTGATCGTAAAAATCAGCGATGCTGCTGGGGTGTTGGTAGAGCAGGGTATTGCTACTTTATCTGAGGAAAACGTGCACCTACACGAGTACCTGGCCACAGTGCCACTGGCTGATGTAAACTTTGCCTCGGTGCGCGTGGAGGTAAAGGACCGCCCACAAAACATGACTGTTGAAACCTATACCATCGTAGCCTAAACGTAGTTTGTAAAATTGAACCACCTTTGCTATTTTGGCAGGGAACCTACCGATGCCTTTGCTTAGAGCGAAGGCAGCGGTTTCTTTCCTAGCGAAAGCTTGGGTTTAAAGAAAACAACATGGAAACAAGAAAAACCCCACTACAACCTGATACCTTTTACCACATCTACAACAGAGGGATAAACGGACAGGATATATTTTTTGAAGAAAAAAACTATATTTATTTCTTACAAAAAATGGGACAATACATCAGTCCGTATATGGACACTTACGCTTATTGCCTGCTGGCCAACCACTTCCATTTGCTCATAAAGGCAAAAAGCGAAGCAGAGATAAGGTTGCCAAAAAAGGTGTCACTCGAATCAGCCATTTTGCCCAAAGCGAAGCCAGTCGTAGAATCGGCAAAAACTACTTCTTGGCTATTGAGCAATGCCTTCGCCAGCTTGTTCAAAAGCTACGCCCTAGCAATCAACAAGCGCTATGGCCACACAGGAGGTTTTTTTGAAGAACCCTTCCACCGCATCGAAGTGGACAGCAATGCCAATTTCAAGCAACTTATTTGGTACATACACCACAACCCAGAAAAGCATGGCTTGGTAACCGATTTCCACGACTACCCACATTCCTCCTACCACAGTCATTTGCTGTCGAAAGCTACCAAGCTGAAACGCGAAGAGGTATTAAGTTGGTTTGGTGATGCTAAAGAATACGTGAAATACCATGCAAATCAAGGGAATAAAAAAAGCTTACAAGACCTGATCATTGAATTTGATTAATATGACCGATGCCATCGCTCAAAGTGAAGGCATCGGTTAAAAACTTAAAACATAACCCCTAAACCCTAAAATTGACACAAAATGCCTGCCCCCAAAAACACCTTTTTACGCTACCGTATCATCAACCGCTGCTTGGCCAGCAAAAGCAAGCAATACTGGTCTCAGTCAGATTTAGTAAACAAACTGGGCCAATACGACATCATTGTAAGCGAGCGCACCCTCAAATATGATCTAGAAGCCATGCGACACGAGGAGCGACTGGGCTTTAATGCCCCAATTGCCTACTGCAAAATCAATAAAGGCTATTATTACACCAAAGCAGGCTACTCCATCGATACCATTCCCCTCAGCGATGAAGAACTCAATGCCTTGTCGTTTGCCATGGCCACGCTCAAGCAATACAAGGGCTTGCACTTGGTAAGCGAGTTTGAAGGTGCCATGGACAAGATAGTAAAAGTGGTGGACGAAATGGCGATCAAGAACCCCTCACAAAACCAAACCTACATCGAGTTTGAAAAAGCTCCCTACAGCAAAGGCATAGAGTTCCTCGATCCACTTTTGACGGCCATTCGTGAAAAACAGGTGTTGGAGGTCAACTACACCAAGTTTGACACGCAACTGCCCAAAAATTACCTACTCCATCCTTATGTATTGAAGGAGTACAAAAACCGCTGGTATGTATTAGGCTTAAGTGAGGAAAAGAAAGGCATTGTCACCCTCGGGCTGGACAGAATCAACCAACTGAAGGTCCAGGATAAGAAATATATCCAAAACAAGTTGCTCAATACCACCGAATACTTCCAGCATACCTTAGGAATCACTCACGCCACAGGCCCAGTGGAAGACATTATACTACATTGTGCTCCTTCTTTGGCTCCGTATATAAAGACCCAATACCTACATCACTCACAAGAGGTGTTGGAAGAAAGCGACAAAGGCCTCACCGTCAGGCTCAAGCTCATCCCCAACTATGAGTTGATATCATTGATCTTGAGCTACGTGCCTCATATGCAAGTGATAAGCCCACTATCACTAAAAGAACAAGTGAAGGAACGATTGTTACAAGCATTGGGAAGTTAATGGGGGATTGAGAATTGAGAATTGATAATTGATAATTGTAAATGGGTAATTGTGAATTGTGGTTTGGGTGGGGTTGAATTTCTCCACAAAAAATGTGGTATTAGGAATGATAAGTATGAATAATGGATTGAATAAAAATTAAACTACTCTAAACTATTGGATTTCATTTGGTAAAATTATATTTTCGAAACCTCCGAACATAATATTATGAAAAAGGTTTTAAAATTTTTTGGATTTTTTCTTTTACTCGTTGGATTGAGCATTTCTGGTTTGCTTATTTATCTTAAATTTTTTCTACCTACTATAGAAAAAGCTCCAGAAATGAAAATAGAGCTTACACAAGAACGCATAGCCAGAGGCAAATATTTGGCATATCATGTGGCAGCATGTATGGACTGCCATTCAGAAAGAGATTGGACGAAATTTTCTGGTCCATTAAAAAATGGAACCATCGGAAAAGGTGGAGAGCTATTCGATCAAAAATTTGGTTTTCCAGGTTCGTTTGTTTCAGCCAATATAACACCTTTCCATTTGAAAGACTGGACCGATGGTGAAATTTACAGAGCCATAACGTGTGGTGTCAATAAAAATGGTAAGGCACTTTTTCCTGTTATGCCCTACCAATATTATGGCAAAATGGATGAAGAAGATATAAAATCTATCATCGCCTACGTTCGAACTATTCCTGAAATTTCGTACCAGCCCAGCGAAAGTAAAGCTGATTTTCCAATGAATTTTATCATTAATACTATTCCTCAAAAACAAAAAGCAGAAAAAAAACCATCTAATTCCGATACATTGGCCTTTGGTGCTTATTTAGTGAATGCTGCTGGGTGTGCAGAATGTCATACCAAACAAGATAAAGGACAAAAACTAAAAGGGATGGAATTTGCAGGTGGTTTTGATTTTGTACTGCCATCTGGTGGAACGGTGCGTTCGCCAAATATTACGCCTTCCTCTAGTGGATTGGCAAATTGGGACAGAAATAAATTTGTGAACAGATTCAAAGCTTACGCAGATTCCTCTGCCCAAAATATTAAAATAAATCAAAATGAATTCAACACCGTCATGCCTTGGACCATGTATGCAGGAATGACGGAAGAAGATTTAACGGCCATTTTTAAATATTTGCAAACCATCCCAGCCATTGAAAATAAAGTGGTAAGATTTACTCCAACTGCTGTTAATAATTAATTTTATTAAGTAAGTTGATTTTAGTAGAAAAAAGCGAGATTTAAAAGGCACAAAGAAGACCCTTGCGCCATCGGAGTTAATAAACTATTTTTAAAATGGCACAACCTATTTGGTTTTCGACTGGAAGTTATTTTTTACCTGTGAATAATCATTCTTTTATGATTACGGTGCGTGGCACTATTTGGAATTATTTAATAGGTCTATGTTTTGGCATTGTATTTATGTTTATTCCAACTTTTATAAATGAAGTATCTGATGATTATATTTGGTATGGGTTTAGTGGTTTAGGAATTTTGCAAGCGCTGTATCAAATTTTATATTTTGAAACAATATTGGTTGACATTCATAGCAATAGCCTTTTAAAGCAAAAACGGCTTGCTGGCATAATATTCAAATCGAGAACTATTAATTGGCCTTCAAACAGTTACTATCTAAATGAGAATGTGTTTGACTCGTATAATAGAATTTCAAGTGTTTGGTTTAATTCAAAATCAGAAGAAAGTAAACTGTCTAAAAGGTTAATTAAATTTGCATCTCAAAAGCAGTATTTAGCATTTGCTAAAGTACTCAAAGAACAATATACTGAAATAGTAATACGTGAATGGCATGATTAGCATTACAACTTCCACATTTACTCAAAAAATTGAAGTAATTGAACGACCGGATTCAGTACAGATAAAGATAGGGCTTTCGATAGGGTATAAACTTATATTTGCAATAGCAGTATTTGAAGTTTTTATTTGGGGCTTTAGTTTCTTTTATAGTCAGAGTTACGGTTCTGGAATCATTGGTAGCATAATGCTTGCAATTTTTATAATAGGTGCATTTATAACTGAGAAGAAGAAAATTACCGTCAATCCTGAAACTAGAAAGTTACGGGTTGTTACTTGGTCTGATAATAAACCAATCAGATGGACTAGTGATATGAAATTGAATTATGAGCGCTTGTTCAACGATTCAGAAAAGTTGATCGGAATCCGATTGTATTTGATTGATTTTGATGGTCATGAAAACGACGTGACCTTATTTTCAACAGAAAAGGGATTTCGCAAATTTGTATATGTGTACAATCAAAAATTCACAAGTTTTAAGCTGGAAATCATTTAGCATCAAGTATAACCCAAACTGTCAGTAATCTGCCCTCACCCGTTTCCTAGGTCTGTGGTACACAGAACGAAAAGTTAATGTCCTGTTTGCCAAAGGCCAAGAAGGAAATCATGGTTCAGACAGAAGGGGATGAACAGGTTGGGGATGAACAAGTTAGTGTAGTTGATTTTAGTAGAAAAAAGTGAGACGCTTTTAGGTTAAAAGGCACAAAGGTGACCTTTGCGTCATGGGAATTTAGGTGATTATTAGTTAGAATCAAAAGCTTTAAAAAACGAATAATATGAGAGAAAGCACAAATCCAGAGGATATTAAACTGATATGCAAAAAATTTAAAATAACAGAGATTGTTTTCTTTACAGTGAGTTTGTTGATATTGGTATTGAAATTTAATAGAATATTTTTTACTGGATTACCAATACTGTCAATCCTTTTTTTAGGGGGCTTGGCCATATTGTCTTTTTGGTTAATTTTTACGGGGAAGTACATATATGACATCAAAAACGACTATTTACAAGGATTCATCGGTTTTGCCTGTAGTGCACTTTCAATTGGAATCCTGTTTTCACTTCAGTTTTGGCCAGGTGCTGTTGCTGTTTCCAAGATTGGTGTATGTATTGCTTTGGTTAGTTTAGTGTGGATTTCGGCTACAGTTGGCAAAAAGATTTACGCCTTTGATAATTTTAATAACAGGATGTTATTGGCAAAATTAGTGTCCTTTACTTTGGTAGGAATATGGTTTGTGCTGACTCCTCCCTTAGAAAAGTTCAAGCAAGTACATCGTAAAGGAGATGATCCTGTAGCCATTCGGTTGTATGTAGAAACGTTACAAGATCCTGCTAGTGAAGCCAAGAAAGAGGCATATATAAAATATATTCGTTCAAAGTAATTTTGTTGTGAAAGCATAACAATTACTATTCTTTCGAGTATGTTTGTCCTATCACATTTTTTCCAAGCAACTTAAATATGACTGAAGCAGATTTAATCGAAATCGAGAAAAGACTTGATTTAAAGCTCCCAGATTATTACAAAAAATTTATAATAAGTCCTCTAAATGAAATTATTTCGTGCAATTTACACGTAGAGCATTTATTAATTGAAAAAGAACAGCTAGTTGAAATTAATTTGCTCTTAAAACAAAATAAGGGTCTATCTGATCATCACTTTATAGTAGGGCATGATGGAAACGGCAATTATTATCAAATCGAGCTAAATGATGAGAATGAAACCGTGTATTTTGCAGATCATGAAGAAGTGATAACATTTGAGGATACGGATGAAATTGATTGGGAAGCTTCCCTAGATCCTTGTTGGAATAATTTAACTGAATTTAAGGACTGGCTGATAGAGTTCCATGGGGTACAATAGGACTTCAGAATAACTTGTGTGGCGGAAAAAATACTATTTAATTAAATGCTATATGCGTTTCCTCGGTCTGTGGCACAAAAAACGAAAAGTGAATGGCGTCCTTGATACTATCTAAAAAAGTATGAAGCTGGAGGTTAAAAAGCACAAGGGCGACCCTTAAGCTGTATGATGACTGCATTAGGAGGCACCAGAGGACATCAGTACCAAAACAGAAATAGGTTATTCATTATTATTTTACCATGAATTACGAAAAACTAAAAATACCAACCGAGATAGACAAGGCGTTTAATAAAATGACCTTAAAGGAAGTGGATTTGTATTTGGAATGGTTCTTAAATATTAGGAATACTAGATTGAACTATTTAGTGAAAACCGTTTTTAAAACCGATGTTTTAGAATTCACGCCAGCAAATATGATCAAGTTGCAACGGTTTTTAAAAGAGAACATTACAGTAAGGCTAAAATCATCGAAGGAAATTGATTTGATATTAAAAAACTATCATATTAAGATCCGTAATTCTGTGCAAGTCCCTAACTATGAGCTAATCGAACCGACAATTTCTATGATTGTGGATGTTGGTATTTATTTCTCTGAGTATTTACGTCATGAAGTACAAGGGATAGAGTGGGCAAGTGAGAAAGAACCTACAATTGCCTATTATAGATGTCCGATTTTAGTAAAGGAAGGCATTCTTTCAGTGTTTTGCCCGAGTTGGACTATGAACATATTAGTCGGTAAAATTTATAAAAATGTTGCAAAAGAAGATGAGATGTTAAGTTTGTATGAAACGTGGAGAAATAATTTTAATGGAACACCCATAGACTATGTTGCCTTAGTGAATAGTTGGCGAAAGAAAAAAAAATAAGGCGTAAAGTAATGGAGACGGTGCTAGAGCTAAACTCCCCCCTATCCGTAGACTTCGAAAGGTGTCTACGGATTATTACAAATCTATAATTGTCACCGTAGCAGCTATCCCACTGTGATCTCCCCACATTCACCCACCCATTATTTCAAGTCATATTATATTATTATTTAGAATGATTAAAAATAATTAGCCAAATGGTTAGGTTTTATTTAATTTGTATATGTTATTTGTATTAATTCTAAATAACAACTAAAAAACAAAGCTTATGAAAGAGATACTCTTCACCTATTCTTGGACCTCCATGGTTTTTGAGAATAGAAACCAGGCTTATGGAGCCTTTAT
>JAIYAU010000049.1 GCA_027488865.1 Cytophagaceae bacterium | reverse complement strand
TGCAGCTGGCTTGCTCACATTTACACCAGTTTCAAACTTCAATGGTACAGTAAATAATCTCATTTACAGAGTTTGTGATACAGGAACTCCATTGCCTTCACAATGTGATACAAGTATTGTTTCTTTTACGATTGCAGCAGTTAACGACCCTCCAATTGCAATTGGCGATGTTCAAAGTACCAACCAAAAAGTACCAGTATTAATAAATGTCCTAGTTAATGACAATGACTTAAACGACGGAGGTATAATAGATAATACTAGTCTTGATTTAGACGTAACTACGACTGGAATTCAAGCAACATTCGCAATTTTGGGTCAAGGAGTTTATACCAAAGATGCATCAGGAATTATTACCTTTACCCCCGAACCAAACTTTACTGGTGTAGCTCAACTAGTTTACCAAGTTTGTGACAATGGTATTCCATTACCAAGCCAATGTGATACGGCAGTTTTATCAATTACTGTTAATTCCGTGGTTCAAAATATTGATCCAGTGGCATTAGCGGATTCTATTTTTGGTTTTGAGGATAATGTTTTTTCTTATAATCTTCTTATCAATGACTCAGATCCTCAAGGTAATAGCTCGCTTGACAGTAATAGTGTTGATTTGGACTTATCCTTAGTAGGAATTCAAGATTCTTTATTTATCCCTAACAAAGGTAAAATTAAAACAGTAAGAGGGATTCTTACTTTTACCCCTGTTTTAAATTATTACGGTACTATCGATAGTATTTATTACCAAATCTCAGACAAGGACGGGAATCGATCAGATAGTGCATTATTAGTGATAATTACTCGTCCAGTTAATGATCTGCCAATTGTTAATAATGAAACAATCGTAATAAATGAAGATGCACTTTTATCAACACTTGTTATCGATACACAAGATTTTGATATTGAAGGAACACTATTAACTGCTTCAATAGCTGCTTTTAAAAATCCAAAAAATGGTAGCGTGGTCATTCAAAGTAATGGCACAATTACTTATACACCTTTCATCAATTACAATGGCAATGATACCATAGTTATCGAAATTTGTGATAATGGCTTCCCATTACCCAAAGCTTGTTCACTTGATACCGTATTTATTCAAATAAACCCAATAAATGACCCGCCTATTGCCATAAGACATGTTTATTCACTTATACAAGGACAACAAATTATTGATAATTTATTAACCAATCGTGTTGACGTGGAATTGTCTACATTATCATTAAATACTTCTGCTGTACAGTCTCCAAAAAACGGAACATTGACGATTTCATCTACAGGTGCTATTACTTATAATCAGTTCTTTAACGGCCCGTTAACTGTAGATACAGCAATTGTGCAATTGTGCGATTCAGGAAGCCCTTTACCTGCATTATGTGTGAACGATACCCTTATTTTTACGCCGATTTCAATCAAAAACTTCCTAAATGCATTTGATGACATTGATACAACCTATGGCGCAGCTTCTAAAGTTATTAATTTGCTTGGAAATGATATCTATCCTGCTGGTGTAACTATTTCAATCCTAGGTACTTTCAGCAATGGAACTTCTGTGCTTAAAGATTCCATACTTTCCTATACACCGAACAAAAATTATTTAGGGGTGGATTCTGTGTCTTATATAATCTGCAGCGACATATTAAATGCTTGTGATACTGCCTTGGTAGTAATTACCACATTGCCAGATAATATATATATACCAGATGGTTTTTCACCCAATGGAGATGGTAAAAACGAAACCTTTGAAATATTTATTTACAAATTTTACGACCAAATCCAGTTAGAAGTCGTAAATAGATGGGGTAATCTTGTTTATAGCGACAATAATTATAAAAATGATTGGGGCGGAAACTCAAATACTGGTCTTTCAATAGGGGACAGATTATCTGATGGTACCTACTTCTGTAAAATTACCATGATAAATTCGATAAGCGGTAATTCAAGATCTGTGGTGAAATATATAACCATTGCGCGTGGTAAATAATGAATAGCATTTTCAAAAAGTTAATATTTGTAATTTTTGTGCTGCTTGGCCTAGCTTCTAAAGCCCAGCAAGACCCGCTATATAGCCAATATTTACTTAACATGATGTCACTAAATCCAGCTTATGCTGGAAACAAAGAATATGTGAGTCTTACAGGTGTTTATAGAAATCAATGGTTAAATATTGAGGGAGCTCCTAAAACTTATGTATTTAGTGGTGATGTCTTGTTTGATAAACGCCATGTGGGTTTAGGGGCATCAATTGTTAGGGATGAAATTGGAATATATTCTACCAATACGCTCATATTAAATTATTCTTATAAAATTCTTTTTAATAATAATGGTGTTTTATCCCTTGGGTTGTCAGGAAGTTTGGGTTATCAGCTAGCTGCCTTATCAAAAGTATCAACAGCCTCTCAAGTTCAATATAATAGTACCGATGATGAAGTTTTTTCAGGCAATATAGGAGCGTGGCTACCAAATGTAGGGACAGGCCTATTTTATAATACTTCAAAATTTTTTATTGGTGTCTCCTTGCCAAGAACACTCAATAATTCCTTAGCTGGTAATTTTAAGCTTACAGATAACCCTAATTATTATCGGCAGTCCAGACATGTTTTTATAACTTCAGGGTATGTTTTTTCTCTAAACGAAAATTATAAATTAAAACCTTCCACATTATTAAAATATGTAAATGGAAGTCCACTGCAGGCAGATATCAATTTGCAGTTGTGGGCTTATGATGCTATGTCTATTGGATTTTCTTATCGAACTGCTTCCTCTCTTGTATCAATATTACAAATGCAGGTAGTTCCTCAGTTAAGGATTGGCTATTCTTATGATTATTTTAAGGGTAGATTAAGTAATAGGGGCATAGGAGCTCATGAATTAATAATTACCTATGATTTTTTGCAAGAAAAAGAGAAGGTAGTTTCACCAAGGTATTTTTAGTCGTAATTTTAATATATTTGTTATTTATCAAAAATTTAATTGCACTTTTCCAATAGCTTGTTTTACAGACTAGTTTAATTGGAATATTTAAGAATGAAGAGATTTGTATTTATATCGATATTACTTTTGTTTAGTACCGTTACTAATGCACAAAGTATGTATGAACTATTGGTAAACTCATTTCGTCATGCTGAATATTTATATAAAAAACATTCGTACGCAAAAGCTGCAATTTTTTATGAACGTTCTTATTGGAAGGACACTACCAATAAATTGGCCGTTTTAAGAGCTGCTCAATCCCATAAACGCACACAACATATTATAGAAAGTAGGCTTTGGTATAGGAAACTTGAAGGAGGTAAAAACGATCAAATGTTATATTCGGCGGATAATGTATATGACTATTTTGATGTGTTGAAAATGACTCGTGATACTGCCATGATTCATTTTTTAAGAAAGAAGGTTATAAAAAGAGAGTTAGATGATGCCACTATGAAGGTGTTTTTTGCCACCATTATGCCTCAAAAGGATTTTTATTCCGATTCTTCCACCTGTTCTGTAACACCACTATGGTTCAATTCTAAGTATGACGAAATTTGTCCAGCGGTATACAATAAGCAATTAATTTTTATTTCAAATAGACCGAGGCCAAGCTTGGTAAATCGTATAAATGAAAGAGATAGTGCAGGTTTTTTTGACTTATATGCAATATCGTTGGATACTAAAAGTAAAGAATCCCAACCCGAAAGATGGACTGAAATTAAAAATATTTTACATGAAGGGCCAATTACTTTTTATGATAATTTTACTAAAGCAATCGTTTCTAGGGACGTGAAGGCTGGCGATTGGCGTAGATTGGCTTTGTTCCAATATATTAAAAATAAAAATGGTAGCTGGGACTTACAAGGAAAATTGCCCTTTTGTGAAAAGGAAATATCTTATAGCCATCCCTTTTTTCACGAACCTACCAAAACCTTATATTTTGTAAGGCAAATGGAAGAAGATGGCAATACTGATATTTATAAGTCTGTGAAGGTTAATGATGAATGGACAACACCAGTTTCGCTTGGTACATCTGTGAATTCATTCAGAAGTGAAATGTTCCCTTTTGTAACAAAAGATAATAGACTTTATTTTTCTAGTAATGGTCTCAACGGACTTGGTGGCTATGATTTGTTTTCTATACAATTAGATTCTTTACACACCGACGCCGAAAATCTCGGATATCCTATAAATAGCTTAAGCGATGATTTGAGTCTAATTATTTTAGCGAATGGAAGAGGAGGTTATTTTGCTAGCAATAGAAATCATGACAATAAAGATGATTTATATAGGTTTTTGATTCATCAAATACGGTATAATCTTTCAATAAAAGATAAGCTCAAAAGTACTCCAATTAAAACAGGTACAATTAAAGTAACGGATTACAAAACCGATCAAGTAATAATTAATAAAAATATTACTACTAAAAACGAATTAGTATTAAAACCTGGTAGGAAATATATTGTAGAAGTCACAGTACCCAACTTTAGGACCTTGAGCTACCCAGTTATGTTTACCCAAAAAAATGATACTACCATTTCTAAATCCGTTTTTCTAGAAAAAATAAATAAAACTTTTGTGAAAGGCAAAGTTTTGGAGGACGGAAATTTACTAGCTGATGCCAAAATCAAAATATTAGATATTTCAGCCGATTCTGTAGAGACTGTCATTTCTAAAAGTAATGGTACCTTTGTATGTGAAATTAACCGAGATACCACCACGTATTTCTTTATTTCTAACAAAACTGACTCTTGTATTTACAAATATGTACCTGTCAAAAAGTTCAAAAGAGGTTCTGGTGTGGCCTTTGTTGACCTTGAATTAAAACCTATGAAATTACGCGTTATTGATTTTCAATTAATCGACTCCTTAGGAAGCACTTCAGATTCGGTTTGGATTAGAAATGATATAGACCGACAAAAACTCTTGGTGTACCCTAGTCAATTGCCAATATCCAAATTGACCGTATGGGACAAGTCACATTATTCTTTATTAACAAAAGGGTTAAATACTGAAATAGAGGTTTTTAAAACAATTGCCACGGATAAATTAAAAAGTTTATCCATGATTTTAAGCCCGAATAAGAAATTTTTCGTAAAGGTAGAATAGGTTTTTTATAATTAATTTCTTGAGTGCAATCCTCGGAGATTTATATTAATTGAGGGTTAAATAAAAGTCACTTTTAGCGAACAAAATCGTATGAATACAACATTAGCAATGCCTGCTATGACCATATCGAAGGGAAGATTGTGGTCGATTATGGTAATAATTAATCTTGCAATGATGCAGTTTAATTTTATCATAGATTACCTTATTGTATTGCCTTTAGGTCCTGAAATCATCAAGTCTTTTGAAATTACTCCTGCCAAGTTTGGATTACTTATTTCCATTTTTACTATCTCTGCTGCAATTGGAGAAATGGTGCTTTCGTTTGTTGTGGATAAATTTGATCGAAAGAAAATTTTTGTCGGTTCGTTAGTAATTCTTATTGCTGGCAATTTAATGTGCTTTTTTTCAGTTTCGTACGAAATTTTTATTTTAGGTAGAATAATTAGTGGTGCATTTGGTGGAATATTATCCTCAATGATTATCATTTATTTGGGAGATATTTTTCCACCAGAGAAACTCGGTAGAGCTACAAGTTCAGTAATGGTAGCGAATGGACTTGCCATGATTGTAGGGGTGCCAACTATATTTTTGGTAATTCACTCATTTGGTTGGAAATATTCATTTTTAATAATTATAGCATTAAATCTCATTGTAAGTTTGCTTTCTCTTTCAATTTTGCCAGAAATAAGAAAAGTAACTGAAATTAAATCCAAAGAACAAAGCGATAGTTTGGTTAAGTTTTTAAAAAATCCAAGGTTTTACTGGCCACTTTTATTTATGGGCTTACTTATGTTTACAGGAAATTCAACCATAATTCCTTATATAAGTACCATGCTATCAAATAATTATCAATATGCTAAAAATGATATCGCTTTTGTATTTTCTTTAGCAGGCGCGGCTTCATTGGTTTTTAATCTTTTGTTAGGAACCCTAATGGATAAATTTGGTAAACAAAATATGTTTTTGATTATTAATTTTTTATCCATTTTACCTTTGTTATTGTTGATTACATTTCCATTTGATAATAAGGTGGCTTTAAGTGCAGTAGTAGTCTTCTTTTTTGGACTTACTTCATCCAAGAATGTATCTGGTATTACCATGGTTAATTCATTACTTCCAGCCGAGCAACGTGGCAGATTAATTACCATTATTACATCAATACAATTATTTGCAGGTAGCATTGCTACCTATCTTTCTGGTTTATTACTTTATGTCAATAGTGGCGTTTTAATGAACTTTGATTTGGTATGTTTAATCGGTATTTGTGCCACAATCATATGTATTTTTACTGCATTTATTGTGGAGGAATAATAAATAATATCGTGGTATCAAAATAATACTTTGATTGCTTCCCAAAGAAGTCTTTTCTTCTGTACATCGTTCATTATTTCACTTACTTTATCTACTAATAATGAATTTTTTTTAGAATTTGATGAAATAATGTAACGTGATGAACATTCAAATCCAGGTAATACTATTTCTCCGCCAAATTGAATAATTTTATTAAACTTTGGTAAAGTTTTTTGGATTCCTTTTTGATAGTTTTCCAAAATTGCAACTTCTTTAAGAGTCAAGTTAACCGCCTTTAAAATATTAATTACAAACGATAACATGTCTTCGCTAAGGTATTCGTTTTCAATAAGCAAAAGTATTCCTTTAGCATTTTCACCTAAATAACTGTAGGTTTCTTGTACTTGATTGGCATTAAAATCAATTGGCATAGTTTCATTAACCAAAAAAATAGGTTCGTTAAAAATAAGAGTTAAATATGCGTTATCTGTTGACATTATAGGAAGTATCTTTTCTTAAAAACCATTTGGCCATTGGACCAGCGGATATACTTGTAACCAAAGCCATAATAACCAATGAAACAAATATCTTTTCATTAATAATTCCTGCTTCTAATGCCAATAAACCTAATATTATTTCCATTGCGCCTCGCGCATTCATACAAGATGCAATGGAAAGCGCACTTTTTGAAGAGTACCCGCCAAGTTTAGCACCTATAAAACCACCCAACATCTTGCCAGCAAATGCAATCAAAAGAATAATTAGTGTAAGACTTAAATCAAAATTAATGGCAAAATTTACTTTTAACCCTACCGCTACGAAGAATAATGGTGCAAAAATGTTATTAACAAATTGATATAAAATTTCTTTTGCCTTTTCTGTAAAATGTATTGAATCACCCAAAGCCACTCCGAAAATAAATGCACCAAAAATAGAATGAATGCCAAAATATTCTGTAGTTGAGGCCGCAATAAAGCAGAAAGCTATGGATAAAGATAAAATTCCACCTGGCCAAGCAAGATTTTTATTGACAAATGGGAGTACCTTGTTTAATAAAAATTTGCCAATTGTGAGCATAAACACAGCAAATATGAAAGTAAACGCTACCGTACTTAAAAGTTTGATGATGTCAATATTATTGTTAATCATGCTTAAAAGAACCGAAAAGAACATCCAACCCATAAAATCATCGACCATGGCGGAGGCGATAATAACCATACCCAATTCCGTTTTTAATAAATTTAAATCCATTAAAATTCTAGCTAAAACGGGCATAGCAGTTATTGATAAGGCAGTACCTAGAAACAATGAGAATAAAAGTTGTCTGTCGGTGGGAATATTAAAAAAATCAGGAAAAATTATTGGAGAGATAAATCCAATCGCAAATGGAATTACTATGCTGAACATACTTACATTTAGTGCCTGTTTCCCATGTTTTAACACAATATTGAGTTCTACTTCAAGACCTGCAATAAATAATAATAGTGTAACTGCTACTTTACTAAAGGCATCTAATGCAAGCATGGAGTGATTTACAGGAAATATAATGTGGTGCATTGACGGCCAAAATGTACCCAACACAGTGGGTCCTAATAGAATTCCAGCAAGCAATTCCCCAACTACCATTGGTTGTTTTAGCTTTCTAAATATTTCACCTAATATTCTTCCAGAAATTAACAAAATACTCAAAATAATGAGCAAATTGATAATTTCTTGGTGTGTTAGTTTCATTTCAAATATAATTTATTTCAATCTGTTTTAATTATTCTCTTGAATGCACAATAAGCAAACTACTAGGTAAATCTTCCAAAGTGTATTCTAAATCATGTGGAAATATTCTGTCAAGTAACCCCAGTTGGGTATCAGGCGAATTCACTATCATCAAATCTACACCTTGGTCTCTTGCAAAATTTGATATACCTAAGCCAGGTTTCGCATAAATAAGGTGTTTTTTAACTGCAATATTTTTGAAATCAACGTTTTTTGTAATGTTATCAAGTCTTTTTCGTTCTTGTGTTATTAATTCATTTTGAAAATTTTCTGATTCAACTTCAGATGATTCACAGTTAATTAAAGTTGATAGGCCATGTAGTTGATTCTCCAAAACTAGATCTAAGGAGTTTATTTTCTCCATTTGAGCAATGTATACCGCGGTATTTATGGTATGTAACGTTTTTCTATTTTCAATGCAGTTCACTACTATTTTGTTTATGGAACTGTTAGTTTTAGAAAGTTCTCTAAGCACTAAGACCGAACATTTAGCTTTTCTACATATTTTTCTCGATACTGAGCCCAAATAATACTTTAAAGGTGATTCTTTTTCTAAAGCCCCGGCTATAAGGAGGTCAATTTCTAATTTTTTACATTGTGCTAGCAATTCATCTACCACATTTCCACTTTCTACTATCAAATTATAATTTAAGCCATTTACATTTTGACGCTCAATTATTTCGCCTATTGTTCGTAAATTACTGGAGTTTCCGATGTGCATAAACCATAACTTGGCCTCGTATAAAGAAGCCAATCTAAAAGCTTCCACTACATTTGCTTCCAAATGAGGGGTTAACCCTACAGCACAAGCAATTTTTTCGAAAGGAATAGGACTTTTTCTAAAAACTTGCATTTATAATCCTAAAAATGGTTTTGTAATTTTCAGTAAGTGTGAATAAAAGTAGACTTTTTTTATGATTTATCCAAGAGACCTAAAAGCTAATCGCATCCTTTATTTAAATAACATAAGGGCTAAAGTTAGCATCAATGATAAATTTTATAAAGTGGATGAATTGTTTCTCTACTGATTTGTGTTGTCTTTCATTTTGCAAGATTAATTTTTTTGATGGTAAATGTTATAGAGATAATTTTTAGATATAATTAGTTCCAAATGGTAATAGTGAAATAAAAACCATGTAAATTAGTTGTTTAAAAATTACCCGACAAAACTTTGTATGTCTGTTTTAAATGCTTTTGCCCTAAATATATCAGCGAACTAGATTATGACCAATATGCAGTTTAACAAAAAGGATTTTTCTTATAAGTTTTTACTAGACCTACATGAAGCGCTCCTGCTGCCTCGATTAATAGAGGAAAAAATGTTACTGTTGTTAAGACAAAACAAGATATCAAAATGGTTTTCAGGTATTGGCCAGGAGGCAATTTCTGTTGGTGCGGCGATGGCAATGCAGGAGGATGAGTTTATTTTACCGCTACACCGAAACTTGGGCGTTTTTTCGGTTAGAGATATTAACTTAACTAAGCTTTTTGCTCAATTTCAAGGCAAAGTGGAAGGTTTTACCAAGGGAAGAGACCGGTCGTTTCATTTTACAAGCATGGAGCACTATATTCATGGTATGATTTCTCATTTAGGGCCGCAACTAACTGTAGCAAACGGGATTGCCTTAGCGGATAAGTTAAACCAAAACATTAAAACCACCTTGGTTTTTAGTGGGGATGGAGGCACAAGTGAAGGAGATTTTCACGAAGCGCTTAATCTTGCTGCGGTGTGGAATTTGCCAGTTATTTTTTTAATTGAGAATAATGGCTTTGGCCTATCAACTCCTAACAGTGAGCAATTTAAAATCAAATCCTTTGTTGATAAAGGCGCAGCTTATGGCATAGATGCATTGTCTATTGACGGTAACAATGTATTGGAAGTTTATAATGCCATTTCTCAAGCAGCCCAGTCAATCATAGCCAATCCTAGACCGATTTTAATAGAAGCAAATACCTTTCGAATGCGTGGTCATGAAGAAGCTTCCGGTACCAAATATGTGCCTGAAGAACTTTTTCAGGAATGGGCTCTAAAAGACCCCGTGGAAAATTACGAAAACTACCTTATAGATGAACAAATTTTGACAAGTATTAAAGCAAAATTTGTGAGAGAAAAATTAAGAACAAAAATTGAACATGCTGTTAACGAAGCATTTGATTATCCTGAACCAACTGCCAACGCCCTTGAAGAACTTGCTGATGTATATGCTCCTCATCATTTCGAAAAGGTAAAAATATCAAGTGCAGCACAATCTGATAAACGATATATAGATGCTATAAGTGATGGCCTTGACCAAAGTATGGTTAGACACAATAACCTAATCTTAATGGGACAAGATATTGCTGAATATGGAGGAGTTTTTAAGGTAACGGAAGGTTTTGTGAAAAAATTCGGAAAAGAACGAGTACGCAATACACCTCTATGTGAATCAGCTATAATTGGAGCAAGTGTTGGTTTGTCCTTAAAGGGATATAACAGCGTTATTGAGATGCAGTTTGCCGATTTTGTAACTTGTGGCTTTAACCAAATAGTAAATAACCTGGCCAAATTACATTATAGAACTGGACTTTATGCTAAAGTGGTAATTAGAATGCCTACAGGTGCTGGTGTAGCTGCGGGTCCTTTTCATTCGCAATCAAACGAGGCTTGGTTTTTTCATACTCCTGGGCTTAAGATTGTATATCCATCCAACCCTTACGATGCCAAAGGTTTGTTATGTGAAGCCATTAATGACCCTAATCCTGTTCTTTATTTTGAGCATAAGGCATTGTATAGATCTATTTCTGCAACAATACCTGATGACTACTACACTCTGCCAATTGGTAAAGCCAAAATAGTGGCAGAGGGTGAAGCCCTAACCATAATTACCTACGGAATGGGTGTAAAATGGGCCAAACAAATAAAAGAAGAACTTCAAGCATCCATAGAAATAGTAGATTTATGTACGCTACTGCCTTGGGATAAAGAAACTGTAAAGGAGGCAGTTAAAAAAACAGGAAGGGTATTGGTTGCGAACGAAGACACCCTTACAGGATCTATAAGTGCTGAAATTGCCGCTTGGATAGCCGAAAACTGTTTTAGTGACCTAGATGCTCCAATTCATCGAGTAGGTTCACTAGAGACGCCTGTTCCTTTTGCACCCAATCTTGAAAATGAATTCTTACCTTACAGTCGCATGAAGCAAAAAGTACTTTCTTTGTTGCAATTTTAGAAATATATTCAGTACTTTGAATTAAATTGTTATTAAGCAAGTTTAATTATAAAGTTTTAAAGATTAATTATGGAAATACAGCATAATTACATCTTGTTATTAATTAATACGGAATAAAAATATGAACATTAGGAAACTCTTATATCTAGTTTTAATATTGATTGGTATCATATTTTGTTCACAATCTTGTAAAAGCAAAAGTTCTGTGTCGTGTCCTTCTTATTGGGATGGAGATGCTAAACAACAAGAAACCCGTGGAACCAATATGGAAAAAGATGCGGATGGCAATGTAGTACCCAAAGATGCTTTGCCTAGCAAATCGCCTGTTAAAAAGGATCTTAATACGGGTCTGGTTTCAAAAAAGAAAGATAGAAGGATGAACGCTGGATACTACAGAGGCAAAAAACGTAAATAACCAAAAACCAATCGAATGAACATCAAGTGCATTTACCTTTCTACAATATTAATCTTGTTGTTTAGTACAGCCAGTTTTGCCCAACCCGACCCAAAACAGGATCTTAACTACAATGGTAGTAAAGAGTATAGTAAAGAAAACAAAGGCCCCAAATTACCCAAACACGATAATACGGTAAAACAACAAAATCACAATAAAAAGAATAAAAAAACAGCTAACTATCAAGGTAAAAATAATCAAAATCCAACAAACACCGCTCCTCCAAAAAATGATGGTGCTACAGTAGCACCTCAAGGCAACAAGATGGACGTTCCCAAAAACCCAACTAGTTACAGTGAGCGTGGTAGCAAAATGAAAAGCCCTAAAACCCAAACCAACTATTCTCAACAATCCTCCAAAATGGATGTTCCCAAAAATGCCACCAATTATACCGAGCAAACTAGCAAAATGGACGTTCCCAAGAACCCTACAAGCTATAGTGAACGCGGTAGCAAAATGAAAAGTCCTAAAAATCAAACCAATTATTCTCAACAATCCTCCAAAATGGATGGTCCAAAAAATGCCACCAATTACACTGAGCAAAGTAGCAAAATGGATGTTCCCAAAAACCCCACTAGCTATAGTGAACACAGTAGCAAAATGAAAGGTCCTAAAAACCAAACTAATTACTCCCAACAATCATCCAAAATGGATGGCCCTAAAAATGAAACCAACTATCAGTTACATTCCAACAAAATGGCTGGTCCTAAAAACGTGACCTTGTATCGCAAGCGAGAAAGCCAAATGAACGCTCCAAAAAATGAAAGTAAGTATTATTTTCAAGGCAGTGGTATGAAAGAACCAATTAATGGTGTAGCATATGGATCAAATCAATCCAATATGAAAGAGCCAATAAATAAAGATAAAGGTACTTATTTTCAAACAGATAGAAAGAAAAAATCTAGAGAAATTGCGAATTATACGGGAGTAGTTGAATCCAAAAAGCAGACTAAACCTCAAGAAGGATATTATGAAGGAAATATAAATGGAAATGTTCTTACTACGCGACAAGAAAAAAGAAAAAATTCTAACCGACAAGTGCATGATTATAGCGGAGATCTTGCCCCTAATACTGTAGAAAACAGAGCTGAGTATCGCAAAAATAAAAATACAGAAATGTCTGGTAATGAAGGGGATATTGATGCTAATGTTTTAATAAAAAGAGCGGAAAAAAGAAAAAAATCGAGCATGGAATCTTCAAATTCTGAAGGAGATATTGACGCGAATGTGTTAACCAATCGTACAGAAATGCGCAAAAAGAAAAATCTTGAAATGTCGAATAGCGAAGGGGATATTGGTGGTGACTACCTAGCCAAACGCACCGAAATGCAAAAAAGAAAAAATGCTGAAATGTCTAATAGCGAAGGAGATATAGACTCCAAATATCTAGCTAATCGCACCGAAATGCGCAGAAAGAAAAATCATGAAATGTCAACAAATGAAGGCGATATTGATGCTAATGTATTGACAAGTAGAGAAGAAATGCGAAGAAAGAAAAATCATGAAATGTCCAATAGCGAAGGAGATCTAGATGGTAATCTCTTGGCTAATAGAGAAGAAATGCGAAGAAAGAAAAATAATGAAATATCGAACAGCGAAGGCGACATTGGTGGTAACTATCTAGCGAATAGAGAACAAATGAGACGCAAAAAGAATCATGAAATTTCAAATAGTGAAGGTGACTTAGATGGCAACATCTTAGCCAATAGAGATCAAATGAGAAGACAAAAAGATAAAGAACAAGCCAACTACAGAGGAGACATATCAGTAAATTCTTTACAGAAACGAGACAAAAAAATAAGACAAAAATCAAAACAAATTGCTAATTGGGAAGGCGACGTGGTGGTGTACAATCGCAAAAAAGGACAACATCCGAGTGCAGCATACCAAGGTGGAAGAGTGGCAAACTCTTATAAAGCGAAAGAAAAAATGCGCAAACGCATGATGAAAAAATACAGTGGTGGAGATTCTGATACACCAAAATACGAAAAAGAAAGAACAATAAGACCTGGTTACGATAAAAGAGAAGCAGAATTTTGGCAAAATACAGACCAAAAGTATGGACACTAAACATGGTCTGTTTAATTTGAAGAATTATAATACAGTTTGGGATTAAATAAACCTATTAAAAAAGATTTGGTTGTTTAATTTAAATAGTATAAAAGTCCCCACTATATGTTTTTAACATATACAACATTTAGGTCAATTTACTCTTATTAGCCAATTATAGAGCCTTTAGACATTCCTGTACTTTGTTCTCATGATTAAGTATAAAATTTATTTTTCAAAGCCCCACAAACAACTGTTAACTGTCGAAACGATACTGGATTCTGGTCAAGAATCATTTATTGATGTCCATCTTCCAGCATGGAGACCTGGTCGGTATGAACTTCAAAATTTTGCGAAGAACATTATAAATTTTGAATGTTTTAGTCAAAATAATGAAACATTAAGCTTTACAAAAATCAATAAAAACACTTGGAGGATAAGAACTGCGTCAAATAAAACTATTCATATAAAATACAATTACATTGCTGCTCAGATGGACGCAGGTGGTAGTTGGTTTGATGATGAATTATTATATGTTAATCCTATTAATTTATGCATGTTTGTAGAAAATCGACTGGATGAAACTGTCGAATTAATAATTGAATTGCCCAATAGCTACCAAATTGCATGTGGGAGATTATTTGTTTGGCAAGAAAATATAGGTTACACAGTTCGTTTCAATGATTTCTACGAGTTGGTTGACATGCCGTTGGTTGCCTCACCATACCTAACTAACATTCAGATAGATGTAAAAGGCTTTCCTTATCATCTTTGGTTCTATGGGATTGAACCATCAAATTCGGAACAACTTGTTTCAGATTTCCGCAAATTCATTCATTTGCAGGTAAGCACCATGGAGTCTGTTCCGTTTGAAGATTATCACTTTATTTTCCTCATTTTGCCTTACCGCCATTATCATGGTGTAGAACATAGAAATTCAACCATTATTACCTTAGGACCATCGACTGACTTTTATTTGGAGAGTTTCCAACAAGACCTTTTGGGTATCAGTAGTCACGAACTTTACCATGCTTGGAATATTTGTAAAATAAGACCTAAAGAACTTAGTCCTTACCAATTTTTTTCTGCCACTTATTTTGATACCGGCTTCATTGCTGAAGGCATTACCACCTACTTAGGTGATTTATTCCTTTGGAAATCGGGCGTATACTCTGATGAGCAATATCTAATTGAGTTTAACAACATTTTAAAGAGGCACCTAGAAAATGATGGAAACTACCATTTGTCCTTGGCTGATTCCTCATTAGACTTATGGGTGGATGGTTATATTCCAACCGCATCATCTAGACGAGTTTCTATTTATGACAAGGGTTGCATAGCGGCTTTTATTCTTGATCTTGAAATACAGCAATATTCACAAGGACAGTTTGATATTCATGAACTAATGCGTCGAATGTGGCATGAATTTAATAACCCTAATGTGGGATATTCGTTAACGGACTTCTTAAGAATTGTAGAGCAACTCATTGACCAAAAAACAAATCATTGGTATCAAGAATGTATTTTGGGAAAAACCAACCTAGTTGACTATCTAAGAGAAATTACTACAAACAGCAAATTTGAACTCCATGCCTTTGAAGCGGCCACCACAAGCGAAAAAAATTATGGGGTACGACTACACCATTTAAACAATCGCCTATTTATAGAAAAGGTAGACATTAATTCTCTGGCAGATAATTTACTTGCCAAAAATGATGAGATTTTAAAGATAAACAATCAATTTCCACAAGAATATCAATTGCTATTCAATTTACCTCAGCTTAAACTTGAGATTTTAAGACATGGGACTCAAAAAACCATTCATCTTGAAAGAACAAATGAAGAACATTTTGTCCAGTATGTAATACGTTTAGGAGTGATTGCTGCAAACAAAGAGTAGACCGTCAAAATGACCTATACAAAATGAATTTACACATTTTATTTGTCACTCTGGAGCTGGGGAAGTACAATTTCTGATTGTGACTATTATCACCCCGAATTTGGAAAGCTACGGTATTTTATTATTTTCAATTCCCAAAACCTCAAAAATTGCTTTGGCTTTTAACAGACATTCTGTATATTCTTCCTCTGGATTGGATAATGCGGTAATTGCGCTTCCAACACAAAACGATAGTTTTTGATTTAATTGATCATAAACTAAGCTCCGGATTACTACATTAAAATCAAAATCTTGTTCCGGTGTAAAATACCCTATGGCTCCAGAGTAGATGCCTCGATGATGATTTTCAAATTGTTGGATGAGGTTCATGGCGCTTACTTTTGGTGCTCCAGTCATGCTGCCCATGGGGAAGGCATTTTTAATAATGTCTACAATAGGGACATCTTCGCATTGAGCAACTACTGTAGAAATCATTTGATGCACTTGTTTAAAAGTGTATATGCCACAAAGTTCCTGTACCTTTACGGTACCTGGTTTACAGGTTTTTGACAAGTCATTTCTAACAAGATCAACGATCATTATATTTTCTGAGCGCTCTTTGGGGCTGTTTGTTAGGTCTGTAATGTTTTGCGCATCCTCTACTGGGGTTTTGCCCCTTCGTTTTGTGCCTTTTATAGGTTGAGAAATTATTTTATCGCCCTCTTTTTTAATAAACCGCTCTGGTGAAGCACCCAAAATATAAAGTTTATCTAGCTTTAAATAACTTGAAAATGGGGTGGGAGAGAGGGTATTTAAGTCAAGGTAAGTGCTTAATGGATCAAGGATGTAGTTTACTGCGCTAAATTCAATCGAATAATTGATTTCATAGATATCGCCTTTTTGTATTTGTTCGATGATATGACCAACATTGGCCAAATACTCACTTTTGGTAATACTGCACTGGAGGTTGAGGGTGTGGAATAATTGACTGGAAGCCAAGGATAAATCTAGCGAATTTATCTCCGCAAGAACTGTATTTTTATTGTTAGAAATAATTTTAATTTTCTCCTTTTCGAAAAGTATAAGATGTGTAGGTTCGAAAAAAATGGATTTAGGAGCATCAATTGTTTTAGGATTATTACAGTTAATGTCTTCTAATTCCTCTACCAGGTCATAGCCTAAGTAGCCAAACAACCAACGGGGCTCTATTTGGTTCTTTAATTGATTAAGTATTTCATTGCCGTTAAAATTAATCGCGCTATCGCTTACTGCGAGGCAATTGATAAATGACTCACAAGGGTAGGAGATGTGGTTGTGATGCAGCCAAGCCACATATTTAAACTGTTGCGCCCATTTTAATGCTTTTAGTTGGAATTCGTTCATGAATTTACGATAGCCTTAGTCTCAAAATTCATTTAATGCAGCTTTAGCCTTATTGTCGATACTATTCTTATACTCATGGTTATCGTATAAAAGAGCTTTTTCAAAAAAATGTTTCGCTAGTTTTATATTGTTCTTTTCTTTGTAGATGTAGCCGAGTTGAAGGCAAGCGTTTGGAGCAAAATAGTAGCGATCTTGTAATACCGTAATGTTTATGGCTTTTTCATAATATTGAATAGCCTCCTCCCATTTTTCTTGTGCATGATAGATGCGTGCTTTACGGTAGTAAAATTCTATTTTATCTTTTTTACTTGAGAATGAATTAATAGATAAACCGTTGATTAAGTTTTCGGCTTGTGCATAATAGCCACCATCGCAAAAAAAGCGTGCCCTTGTAAGCACTCGGTTATATTCATGATGTTTATTATAAAATTCTTGGGCTCTTTTGTCCGTATCAAAAGTTGCCCTCCCAAAGTTGTTTATATTTTCTAAATATTTATTTTCTTTGCCATCGCTACCTGCAAACCAATCACTTAGATAAAGCTTAAAGTAGGTGTCTTTAATAAAATTTTTGCCTTTATACGACCCTAAAAAATCCAAATATTGAGTTTTTGCAAGGGTATAGTCACCTTTGTAGAGATAGGTATCGCCCAACAATCTTTTTAAATGAGGGATGTCAATATAGTCACTAGACTGAGGGCGAGTGAGTAAAATGTTTTGTGCTTTTTCACTTTTGCCGTTGTTTATCAACACAGAGGCATATGCCAAGGGTAACAAGAGATTGTCTCTATTGATATTAGTAAGGTCTTCGAGTAATCCATAAATAGATTTTTGATCTTTAAGTATAAATGCTTTCACTAAAACGAGTGTGATATGGCTTTCTAGTTGATACACATCATTTTTTTCTATTGCAGATTTTAGTTCAAGTATACCTTTTTGTACGCTGCCGTGCATTCCCATAAAGTTCACAATCCATTGGTATTTACTGGGAATACTTCCTAGAAGTATATGTAAAAGTCCCAGTGATTTGTCATTAGGACTAAAATCGGGAAACTTTTTTTTATTTTCTTCAAGCAGGTTGTAGGCTTGTCTTAAACTCCAAGCAGCTGAAAGGTCTTCGTTAAATCGCAATTTGATAAATGCCCATTGTATTTTGATTTCTGCTTGGGTAAATTTATAATAAGGAGAATTGGCTTCGAGTTTTTGTAGGAGATTTAATCTTTTAGTTTCGTTAGATTTCAGTTTTTGAAAAGTGTCTTCATCATCACTTACAAAAAGTTTAATGACGTCTAAATAGTTTTCAAGGTAAATATTGATGCCATTGGAGGGGTCTTTTTTAATGGCTTGGGACAATATTTCCTCTCCACTGCTTATTTTTAGTTTGGTAATATCCAGATAGGCAGCCTTATTTTGAGTATTATACTCAAACTTAGCATTACATTCCGATTGTATTAAAACAAAAAATGGGAGGCAAAAAACTGCCAACCCATTTATCGATTTTTTTAATAAAGTCCTTAGAAACAAGAAATTATTCAAAAGTTAATAATTACTTTATTTTTTACTAGGAACTTCAGCAAGCACAGGCATTTCCACGTCAGCTAAAATGCGACCACAGTGCTCACAAACAATAATCTTCTTTTTATCTTTAATATCTGCTTGACGCTGAGGAGGTACAGTATTAAAACATCCACCACAAGCATCTCTTTTTACCATAACAACAGCTAGACCGTTAAGGGCATTCGTTCTTATTCTGTTATAAGAAACCAACAATCTTGCTTCAATAAAACCAGCGGCCGCGTCTCTATCTTTTTGTAATTTAACTTCCTCGTCGTTACTTTCTTCTGTAAGTACTTTGAGCTCACCTTTTTTACCTTCTAAATCCTTTTTGCGATCCTCAAGGGCAGTTTTGGTTTTGTCAATTTCTTGCTTTTTTAATTCAGTTCCATTTTGTGCCTCTTTTATTTTCTTTTGGCAAATTTGGATTTCAAGTTGCTGAAGTTCGATTTCTTTAGTAATCGCATCAAACTCTCGGTTATTTCTAACGTTCATTTGTTGTTCTTCATACTTTTTGATAGTTTTTTCTGCATCTTTTATGGCTTGCTTTTTAGTATCTATCTCATTTTGATAGTTATCTATATCAGCTTTTTGTTTACTGATGCGAGTTTCAAAACCTATGAGTTCGTCTTCAAGGTCCCTTATTTCTTCGGGTAAATCCCCACGGATTTTTTTGATGTCATTAAGTTTAGAGTCAATTGACTGAAGCTTCATTAGCGCTTCGAGCTTTTGTGCTACTGTAAATTCCATTTATTTCAAAGATAACTTATCGGATTGGTGATGGTTTCAGATAAAACGACCGCAATATTAGCAAATTTTTTCCATATTAAATCAATAATTAATTCTTTAGTATAAAATTCACTTTCATAATGCCCTATATCTGCAATTAATATTTTATTATCTGCATCAAAATACTCATGGTATTTAAAATCTGCACTTATATATACATCGGCTTGCTGTAGCATTGCGTTTTGTAAAAATACACTACCCGAGCCACCACAAACGGCCACCTTAAACACCTTTTTGCCCAATAACTTGGTGTGTTTGATAAGCGGGAGGTTCATTTTTTCTTTTAGATATTTCAAAAATTCTTTTTCCTCCATGCCATTGGGCAAGTTACCTATGGCTCCTATACCAACTTCTTGATTTTTGTTATCAATCGTTTGAATATAATAAGCCACTTCCTCGTAGGGGTGATGCGTTTTTAAAGTG
This sequence comes from Cytophagaceae bacterium, assembly GCA_027488865.1. Taxonomy (GTDB): domain Bacteria; phylum Bacteroidota; class Bacteroidia; order Cytophagales; family UBA9547; genus JAIYAU01. The sequence goes on along the minus strand of JAIYAU010000049.1, from coordinate 94,982 downwards.
GTTAAAATTTTGTTTTCTAGGTGTTTAGGAAAAATAAGCTCTGTTCTTTTTTCTAAAGCTGTTTCTTGTTTAGCAATAGAACCAATAAAGGGAATTGCTCCTTCAGCAGGTAAAAAAGCACCCAAACCTTCGGTAGAAAAGCTGCAATTTTTGTAGTTACCAATTTGCCCAGCACCCGCTTGATACATCGCATTTAATACTGCGTCTAAGTTTTGAGGAGGGGTAAAAAATGTTATTTTTTTAAGGCTGGTACTTTGTGGAATTAATATTTGTACATCTAGGAGTTCAAGTTTTTGGGCAATTTTAGTATTGACGCCATGGAGCACATTGTCCAAATTTGTATGAATTGCGTATAGTGCAATGTCATTTTTTATAGCTTTAACTACAGTTCGTTCAACATAGTTGGTGCCAGTGAGTTTTTTTAATCCTTTAAAAATGATGGGATGGTGAGAGATTATTAAGTTGCAATGTTTATCAATAGCCTCTTGCACTACTTCTTCTGTACAATCTAAAGAAACCAAAATTTTTGACACCGACTGATGTTTGTCACCCACCAATAAGCCGCTATTGTCGTAAGATTCTTGATAGGCAGTAGGTACCAGAGATTCTAAATAGTCTATAATTTCTTTAATGGTTTTCATAAGCGTTAAAAAGCATATCCAAAACTGAATCCAAATCTTACCGGAATGTATATTTTATCTTTTCTGATAGATTGAAATAGGTCGTTTTTGTCTTGGTTAGAGTCAAAATTCTTAGAATAGTCTCTATAGCCAATTCCAATACCTAAAAATATGTCGAAGGTAAACCCATCACGATCATAGTGTTGCATAAGTCTATCTCCAAACAAAGCAGTAACTTCGTAAGTTTTTTCTTTGGATTGAAGCAGAAGTTTTTGTTCTACACCGTTAAGGTTGGTATCGGACACAGTGCCTTTGTAGTCTATGTTTTTATATCTAATTTCATAAGCAAAATATCGCATACCTTTGTTGTCCTTAACTTTTGCATAAAACTTATGTTTGAAACTTGCGGAATAACCATTAGAAAATAGTTTGTCGGGTTCGCTTAATTGATGCTGTACAAAAAAGGGTTTACGTATTAACGTATAATTAAATTCTAGGCCAAGTCGTTCTTGATTGTAAAATTCAAGATATATTGGCAATGTGTTAAGGGTGATTGCTAAAGGATTAACACCTACAATGGCACTTCTATACTCACCTCGTTTAAGATTAAATAATTTTAAAAAGAATTTATTTTTTTCAGATTTCTCATTTTCCTTTGGTTTAGGTGTGTTGTTTTTGCCAATTAAATTAAAATCTATGGTGTCTCTTTTGGCTTCTACGGGCTTAAGCACAAATTCATTATTTTCATAATAGTTTTTATAAAGTCCTGCAAGTGACCCATCTTCGTTGAATAATTCCCAAATTCCTATTTTATTCCCATTTTCTATTTTCCCCTTCATTTTAAGTTTTCCATTAGGATAATAGCCTATATATTCACCGTTACCGTTGGTGAAATCACACTCACCTTCTTGCGAGCCTTCATCATAATAGTACAACCATTTTCCTTCATTTTTTCCTTTTTTTAAATAGCCATTTATTTTTAACTTTCCGTTTTCATAATATTCTTTGTAAGGCCCATCTCCTTGCTTAAAGGTTCCTTCGGCCTTAAATGAACCCGTTTCATAGTATAGTTTCCAATAGCCCTCTTTATTTGAATTTTCTTCATATCCTTCTGCACTAAGGAAACCATTCGGATGATAATATTTCCATTGGCCAGTGGTTTTTCCTTTTACATAGGCACCTTCACTTGCTACTTGTCCATTTTCATGATAAAAGTACCAATAGCCTTCTTTAGTGCCGTTTTTCTCATTTCCTTGGGCCTTTATTTTTCCATTTTCGTGATAATAAGTCCACAAGCTATCACTCATTCCGTCTTTAATGATTCCTTCGGTTTTTAACTTGCCATTTGGAAAAAATTCTTGATAAAATCCTTGGTTGCTTTTATATAAAACCTTGCCTTTATAATTGCCATCCTCATGGTATAAAAACCAAATACCTTCAGCTTTGCCTTTATAATATTTTCCAGTTGATTTTAACTTGCCGTTTTCATAATACATTTGCCATACATCACTGCGCAAATTGCTATCAAGATACCCTTGCATGGATACATTTCCATTTTCGTGAAAATATTGCCATTCTCCAGTTTGGAAGTTGTTTTCATAATTTCCTTTCATTTTAATGCTGCCCGATTCAAAATAATACTGCCATAATCCTACAGGTACATTATTTTTGTATGAACCTTTAGTCTTATAATTTCCATTTTGATAGTACATCACGTAAACACTGTCTAGTATCACGGATTGGTTTGTGTTTTTGAGGATATAAAAAGATTCTTTTAACTGTTTCTTATCTTTATCGTAATGGTACTTTATGTTTTTTAATCTTTGTGCAAACACAAGGGATTGAAAAAACAAGGCAAAAAATAGTATAGATCTTAAAAACAACAGATTGAAATTTGTTAAAGTAAGGCAAATTACAAAATTCTAGAATATTATTTTATTTAAATAATAAATTAAAAAAAAGCGAAGAGCAGTTTGCTATTAAAACAAATATATGCACATTAGAGATTTGAATTAAACTTATAAATAATTGAACGTACGAATCCGATTTTTAGGAGGAGCCAAAACAGTAACTGGTTCCAAATACCTAATTGAAGTAGATGAATTTAAAATACTGATAGACTGTGGACTGTTTCAAGGGCTAAAAGATTTACGGCTAAAAAACTGGAATCCATTTCCGGTAGATCCCAAAACGATAAATGCAGTTGTAATTACCCATGCTCATATCGATCACACGGGTTACCTGCCTAAGTTGTTCAAAGAAGGTTTTAGAGGGCCAGTTTATTGTACCTCTGCCACCAAAGATCTTATGGAGATCATGTTATTAGACTCCGCCAAACTGCAAGAGGAAGAGGCTGAATATGCATTTAAAAAAGGCTATTCAAAGCATGAAAAACCTATGCCCCTTTATACTACCGAAGACGCCACACGTACTTTTGTTTATTTTAAAGGATATCGGTACAATCAACGCATCCCACTTCATCCGAAAATAGCTATAAAATTTCACGACGCTGGACATATTTTGGGTTCTGCTATTACAGAAATGTACATACAAGGGGACAAAATGCGTAAGAAAATAGTTTTTTCTGGAGACATTGGGCGGTATAACAAACCAATTTTGAGAAATCCAACAACTATAAAGGATGGGGATATACTTTTAATTGAGTCTACATATGGAAATAAAGATGTGCCTTCTGAAAACGCCTTAGATAAATTCGCAGACGCTATCAATACAGCTTTTGATAAAAATGGTTGTATATTAATCCCAGCCTTTGCGGTAGGACGAACACAGTCATTGCTTTTCTATATTAAACAGTTAATAGATGAAAAGAAGATTCCAAGTGTCCCTGTTTTTATTGATAGTCCCATGGGAATAAATGTGACGGCATTGTTTAAAAGGCATCACACTTTTCATACCCTAAATGGTAAGTTAGATGAAGATATTTTTGATTTTCAAGGTCTTCATTATTACCGTAATCAAAGTGAATCTATTGCACTTAATAATATTAAAAGTCACGCAATTATTATTTCTTCTAGTGGCATGTGCAATGGAGGTCGTATCTTGCACCATTTATATCATAGGCTTCCACGTGCAAATGATACCGTGCTTTTTGTAGGGTATCAATCAGAAGGCACACGTGGTAGAAAAATATTAGAAGGAGAACCAATAGTTAAAATATTCGGAGAAGAGGTACATATTAAGTGTAACGTAACCCATATCAATGGCTTGTCAGCACATGCAGACAGAGCGGAACTATTAAAATGGCTTAAAAACTTTAAAGAATCACCTAAAAATACCTTTATTGTTCATGGTGAACCAGAAGTAAGTAGGGCTTTTCAAGAAACCATCCAACGCGAATTTAATTGGAATGTCACTGTACCCGAGTATATGGAAGCTTATGATCTATTTAAGGGTATTTAACATTACTAATTGGCATAATTGTTAAGCTTTTTTCCTGATTATTACCTCTTGTCCATCCTCAAAATGAAATGGATATAAGCATGAAGGTAGGTTTTAATCTATTTCACTGAAATGGATTAAAACCTAGCAATACCACCATTCTACATATCACTATCATTCTTTTTTTTCTTCAAATACTTTTTTCAAACAATAAATAATTTTCAATCAAGTGAAACTATGTTTTCTTATGCTATCTAATACCACTATTGAGGGAAATGGATTAGACATTACTTAATACTTACAACATCAAATATTTATTGCGACGTTAGCGTTTAAATATATGCGTTCCTATTATTATCTAAGTCTGATAGAAAATAATTCAACAACTTAAAAAAATATTAAAGGTTAGTTTGTTATTAAACAAATTAATTATGCCGCGTAATCATTTTTGATTTAATCCAAGAATGTAATGTTTATATCCTATTGAAGGTCTTATTTGCAAATAGTTGCGATTTATAGGCTGTAAGAGTATTATGATTTTCATATTTTTTTATACTTTTGCATGATATTTTTGTGTTTAAACGGTTACTATTGTTCATTCACAAGAATATAATCACAACAACAACTATTTCGACACATGTCTAATTTCCACCCTTGGCTCAACAGTACCAACAAGAAGCACTTTGTTTCAATTATTTTCCTATTGTTATTTATTCAATTTTCTAGTGCTCAGTGTCCAACGGAGAATGCAATTAATAGCACTACCATTACAGCAACTCCATGGTGTGAAAATGGCTTTGCAAAATGGACCATTAGCGACCACACTGCAAACTCTTCTTATATATGGTATAATTACACGAATGGTCCATATTCTGCCGCTGACTTTGATGCTAATGGAAGATTGATAAAAACTGGTGCTGTAGAACAAGATTTAACTTCCACAAATGAGTTTTACACGCCTTTTCGTGTAAAGGCTGCTACCACTCCACCAACAGGAATTCAATTTACCTACATTAAAAAAACAAATTATGTTGATGTGCCACAACCAGCTGTACTTCCTACATTCAGTCCTGTTGCCATTAATACACCTTTTGAAATGAACTTCAGTAATTCTCTTCCAGTGAGGTTCAATTCTGTTCGCGTGCCAGTGGTAATGAATACCCCTGGACAACAGTATAAAATCCAGATTATGTTTAACAGTACAGCCCCTGGTAATGGCTCAGCTGTTTTTTTATTCTCTACGGTTAACGGAATACCTATTCCTGGTGTAACGAATGGGTACTTTGTAGATGTGCCTGTTAACTACGACTTAACCACCACCGGGCCTCAAAAATTGATTGTGAATGCCAACCCAACTGGAGGGGGCACTGCTATTGCTGTTAATAACTTGCTCTTGGCCAATGCCCAACCAGCCGTGGATAATGTAGCACCTGTAACCATCCCAGCAAATAGTGGAGCTAATACAGGTGGTAGATTTTCTGTAATGTACAATTGGGATTATACCTTAACTTGCAAACCTGCACATACACCATTGTCTGTAAATACCACTGTAGGCTGTTGTACGCCTCCAAATAGTCAATTCTTAAGTTTAAACAGCGATAGGGCAACCTTGGAAAATGGAGGATCTAATAATGCCACCTTAACTATTAGTTCCTTTGAGAATCTCAGCAACTACTTTGAGTGGTATAGAGATGGAGTTTTGGTTCCTTCATTTTCTGGTATTGGTAAAATCTCCAATAGTACCAATCAAGTAGGTACATATGAGATTAGAGAAATAAATGTAGCAACACCATTGGCTGACCGCAGCAATCCTACCTGTTATATTGACGCCACTACAAGAATTGATGAAAAGAAAATATTTGCTAGCAGCCTACCGCCTACCAATAATCCTTTTTGTATAGGTGATCAGTGGACTATTACTGGTTTTGGCTCCAATAATCTTACTTGGAGTACAAGTGGTGGTACCTTGAGTAGTAACACTGGTTCAAGCACCAAATTTACTGCAACGCAGGCAGGAAGCACACAAGTGGTGGTTTCTGGAACTGTGTTAACTAACAATTTAGTAGTAAATGGAGATTTTTCAGCTGGCAATAATTCATTTCAAACCAATGCTGGTTTATCTGCCAGTCCATGGGGAAATGATGGAACTTATAATATTTTGTCCACTACCGCTGGCACTAATACTGACTGGACCTATAACAATCAAAAACCTGTCATTATTGGCAATCCTGGTAATTTCTTGGCATTTAATGGAATAACTATGGGAGTTACTAATCCTCTTGTTTAGGGTCAAAAAGTTAATGGGATAACAAGTGGTACCAATTATACCTTTTCTTTTGATATGACCTCTCTTACTTATGTTGTTTCAAATGAACCAAATGTTAGAGATAGCTACACAGCAACTGTTGCCTTAGGTCCGTTTTTAGATGTTGTTTTACAAATTTATATCAATGGAGTTTTATTAGGTGAGGCAAATACAAATTTCGCAGCAAATGGCGGATTAGATGCGCCAGGCAAATGGTTAAATAATAGTTTTAGCTGGAATTCAGGTTCAGCCTCATCAGCTACTATCGAAATACGTCAGAAAGGCTTTTTTGCAGGTAGAGGTTATGACTTCGGATTAGACAATATTTCGTTGGGAGGTTCTAGTCTACAATCTGACGCTGTACCAATTGGGCCAGTTACAGATTGTTCTACCATTAGTGCTACTGCAAGCGCTTGTGTTGACGATATTTATACCGATTTAACAGCTACAGTTGGCGGTGGATTAACCTTTAGTCATTGGGAACTTAAATCCAATCCCGGCGTGGTAGTAAGTACCTCTAATCCATTTAGAGATTCAACCACAACACAAAAGGATTACGTGGCTGTAGGATTCCTTGCTGTTGGTAATAAATTAGTTAATGGAGATTTTAATGCAGGTAATGTAGGATTTATTTCAGGTAGTGCTACTGCTGGAGGACCATACTATAATTTAGGTACTCTTTCTGGTGGTGGAACAAACGAATACAATGTTTTTAATACAATTCCTAATAACAATGGCTTTTGGACAAATATACCCCAAGCACCTGGTCAGTCTGCTGGTTCTTTAAGATTCGTAGCAGACGCAAAGGCAAATCCAAAAGTAATTGCTTGGGATTTTACTGCCACAGCAAATGAAAAATTTGCGTTTAGTGGATATATGGCTAACGTTCATTCTAACGTAACCGGTGATACGGTAAATAGTGGAATACCAGCTGCTGTTGGAGTTTTCATTAATAATATCCAGATAGCTGCTTATTACTCCAAGAATGATAGAGATTGGCATTTGCTAGCCGGCACTTGGACTGCTCCTAGTACAGGAACTTTTAGGTTGGAAGTTCGTGATTTAAAACTAAAAACTGGTGGTGGTAATGACTTTGCATTAGATAATTTTGTTTTGTCGCCAAGTATTGGCATCACAAAAACTGCTGAAGTAAAAACCCCTCTTTGTAACCCATGTATCACAGATGTAGGCACTATTAAAGAGTCTACTTTTTGTAACAATACCGGTATTGTAGGTATCAACCCAAGTGTTAATGATGTTCCTACTGTACAATATGATTGGTATACAGCAGCAACAGGTGGTACGAAATTAGGCTCTTCCATTGGAAACAATACTATCCAAATACCTGTTGGTGCTGTTCCAACCAACGGTAGCGGAAATAAGGTGGTTTACTATGAAAAGGAGTATAAAGCTATTGGAACCGTATTAGCCAAAAATCAACTTTGTAATTCTAGTTTTACAGGAAATGATGGAACTAACAGTGCTACTGGTGATAATAATTACCAATCAAGATTTGTAACAACTAAACCTATTACACTCACAGAAGTTGGATTCTCACTTCGTTCTGAATTATATAACAATGGTGATTCTCAAACTGGAACAATAACCTTCAGAGTTGTGGGCTCTCAAGTTAGAAATGGTGCTTTAGTGGCAAATACAGCCGTCGTATACGGTAATTTGACAGGTACTTATTCAAGAACTCGTACTTCGCCACCTCAAAGAGTTGATGTTGATTTACAAGCGACAGGAAATGTTGACGTTCCAGCAGGTACATTTTTTATTTACCCTGTATCTATTAATAGGGTAGGTAGTGGAGAAATTTATGTACAAAGGCCTACTGATTGTGCACAGCCTAATAGATCAGATAATATTGATGGCACCATTGTTACCAGAAATGGTATGAGTGGTGGTAGCGCAGGTAATGAAAATGATAAAACAGGTAATAACAACACTCCTGGTTATGTATACAATGTTAAATTTGGTTTACCGGCAGTTGCCTGTCCACGTATACCTGTAATACTTACTCCTAAATGCCCCTGTACAAAACCACAAAATGTAACTATAACTGCCTCAGCAGTAAATGATTCTATAAAAGTATGCCAAGGAACGGCAGTTACGCTTACAGGTACGGCACTTGTAACTGCTGCTGCCTTGAATACCAATTTCTATTATTCTTGGTTGAAGAAGGGAACTGCTAGTCCATTAAACAATGCTATTCTAGCGCCAATTCCTGCCAACACCACCTCAAATGTTCCAAACAATACCAGCATTACCGGCACCACAACTCAATCGGGTATGTATTATTTGCGCGTTGAAGATGGAAATACAGGAAATAATTCTTGTGCAACCTTAGATTCTATATATGTAGAAATCAATCCTACAACCGTTCCGGGTGCAATAGCAGCTAACCAAACTATTTGTTCGGGTGGAGATCCAGGAGCTTTTACTTCTACTACTGCCGCAACTGGTGGAAACAATAAATATGCCTACCAATGGCAAAGATCCTTGAATGGAGGTACTACTTGGGCCAATATAGCTGGTGCAACATTAGCCACTTTCAATGAAGGTATCAAAACAAATACAACAACCTCTGATTCCATTATTCAGTATCGTAGGAATGTGACTTCAGGGGCTTGCCCCTTGGTAAGTTCTGCAGCAATTAACCTAACTGTGAATCCAATCGTGGCTAATGGCATTGTAGCTGGTGACCAAACTGTCTGTTCGGGTGGTAATCCTGTCGCATTTACCCAAACTACAGCTACTAGCGGAGGAAATGGAACCTATAACTACCAATGGCAGAGAGCAAGTAATGCTACTGGGCCATGGACAAACATAGCTTCAACGAATTCCACCACTTATGATGCACCAGCAGGAATTACAGCAACTTCATATTACCGTAGGTTGGATGTATCTGGTTTTTGTGCTATGGATAGTACTAATATCATTACTGTGACTGTCCCAGCAGCAATAGTGCCAGGTAAATTATCAAAAAGTGATTCTATTTGTTTTGGTACAATTCCTTCACCATTCACTGGTACTGCTGCCACCGGTGGTGCCGGTACTTATTCTTATCAGTGGTTAATTTCCAAGAATGGTACTGCATTCTCTAATTACGGTACCGCCAATGCAACAAATGTAAACTTAACCTATCCTGATACCCTAAGAAGTGACAGGTATTTTGTAAGACAAGTTACTTCCGGTTCGGTGGCTCCTTGTAATGTAGCCTACTCGGATACAATAAGAATTAAAGTTGTTCCACCTATTTCACCGGGTGGCTTAGTAAATCCTAATATAAGTGCAATTTGTGAAGGCACTATACCAAGTTTAGGCTATGGCTCAAGTAATCCAACGGGTGGATTTAAGCCTTATACCTACCAATGGCAAGATTCAATTCCTGGGGGAAATTGGACTAATATTACAACTGCCACAAACTCAAATTACACTGAAACTCGTAATCTAGACACCACCACTTATTACAGAAGAATTGTAACCGCAGGAATATGTGGAAGTTCAAGGTCTAATATTATAGTAATGCCTGTAACTCCTACTAGAATTCCAGCCGTTTCAATAACTGCCAACAATAGTACAATATGTACAGGTACAAGCATAACCTTTACAGCTACTCCTATAAATGGAGGTGCTACTCCTAGTTACCAATGGCAAAAATCAATCAACGGGACAGTTTGGAATGATATTTCAGGGCAAACAAACTCAACTTATACTACAACAACTGCTTCTAACAACGACCAATATAGAGTCGTGATGACCAGCAATGAACTATGTCCTGTTCCAAAATCTGTAAACAGCAATGCAATTACCATCACAGTTACCACGGTGGTTGTACCTACGGTAACCATTTCACCAGATAAAAATCCTGCATGCCAAGGTGCTTCTGTAACTTTTACCACAACTGCTGGTAATGGAGGTTCTGCACCTACTTTCGAATGGTTTATCAATGGAAATTCTCAAGGCGCTGCCACCACAACAAATACATTTAGCACCACTACATTGGCAAATAGCGATATTGTAAGTGCCAAAATGATAAGTAATTCTGGTTGTGCCAACCCAATAGATGCAACGTCTACAGGGGTGACCATGACCATTAATCCAAACTTAACACCAAATGTTTTAATCGTTGAAAGTAAAAATAACATTTGTGAAAATGATGTTGTTAAATTTACTGCTACACCTACCAATGGAGGAACCAATCCTACATATCAATGGCTGTTAAATGGTTCAAACATTTCTGGCGCTACCGATAGTACCTTTAGCAATACTTCTAACATCAATAATGGAGCAATATATAGTGTGGTTCTTACCAGTTCGGAGTCTTGCCTAACAACAACAAACGCTCCTTCAAACCCTATTACCATTACGGTTTTGCCAACACTGGTACCTTCCGTAATTATTTCCCCTAATAAACCTACCATATGTTCAGGAGGAAGTGTTTTATTTACGGCAACTCCAACCAATGGTGGTACTGCGCCGAGCTATCAGTGGAAACTTAATGGTGTAGACATTGCAGGTGAAACAGGTGTCACATTTAATACAACAACGCTGACAAACGGACAGTCGGTAACAGTTGAACTTACAAGTAGCGCCACATGTGCTAATCCTCAAAAGATAAATTCTAACAGTGTCGCAATAAATGTACTAAGTGGAATTGGCGCGGGTACTATTGGTACTGATCAAGAGGTTTGTTTTGGTGGTATTCCTGCAACAATTAATGAAGTAACTGCAGCAAGTGGCGTAACAAGTGCCGTTGTGTATACTTGGGTATCTAAGTTGGATAATGGAGTTTGGACACCTTTAGTAGGTACTGGAAATTCTTATAACTACACTTCTACTATTTCTGATACCACTTTAGTTAGAAGAATCGCAACAGATGCTTCTTTGCCCGGTCCGTGTAATACAGATACTACCACCACAGTAAAACTTAATTTGTTATCGCCAGTTTTGGCTGGACATCTAGCATCTGGTACTACAATTTGTTCGGGCACAGCTGCACCTATTATTAACGATTCCATTTCAGCTTCTGGTGGTAAGGGTCCTTATACTTATGCTTGGGAGCAATCACTGGATGGTTCGGTATATAGCCTTATTTCCGGAAGTAATGCAACACTTTCGCCAGGTATTCTTAATGTAAAAACATGGTTTAGAAGAATAGCTACATCTTCGCAATCTTGCGGCTCAGTTACCAGCGCTCCTGTTATCATTGATGTGATTCAGTCTCCTGTACCTAAGGTAGATATTAATGTAAGTAGCAGTACTATTTGCTCTGGTGCATCTGCACAATTTATTGCTAAGAAAATCATTAATGGTGGTGCTCAGCCTATATTCTCCTGGAAAGTTAACGGAGTAAATATTCCTAGTATTACGGATTCTATTTACAATACAGTTTCTTTGGTCAATGGAGATAAGGTGAGCGTTAACATGACAAGCAATGCTGTTTGTGCAAATCCGGTGAATGTTCCTTCTTCTGAAATTACCATGACTGTTCTTCCTGGAATTGGAGCAGGTACCATTGGAAATGACCAAGATGTTTGTGCTGGTAATAATCCAGCCACTATTACTGAATTGACAGCTCCGACTGGAGTAACTGCTGCAGTAAGTTATTCTTGGCAATATTTAGATGATAATGGCATTTGGACTGATTTTTCTGGGGCTACTTCAAAAGATTTGACCTTCACAGCGCCTATTACCAAATCATTAAAAGTAAAAAGAATTACTGCTGATAATTCTTTACCTGCCCCTTGTAACAAGGCTGAAACGAATGTTATCAATCTAAATCTATTGGCACCTTTGACGGCTGGAGCAATTAATACCAAACAAACAATATGTGCTGGACAAACACCAAGTCAATTGCAAGATAGTATATCAGTAACTGGGGGCAAAACACCGTATACTTATAGTTGGGAGCAATCAAATAATGGGGTATGGTCGACAATATTAGGTGCAACCGCTATAAATTACCAACCAACGACATTGTCTGCCTCCACCTCCTATCGACGTAAAGTAACGTCATCCAACGGTTGTGGTAGTGCTACGTCTAATGAAATTGAAAAACAAGTAACTCCTATCACTAATGTAACCGTGAGCATTAATAATCCGGGCCAAACATGTGTTAATGTTCCAATGTTATTTACTGCCACCCCTACTGGTGGAGGTGCTACACCAATTTATAAGTGGTTTTTAAATAATGTACAAATAGGTACTAATTCAAACTCTTTGAACTACACCCCACTAGCTGGAGATTCTGGCAAAGTAATTAAAGTCGAATTAGCTTCATCTGATGTTTGCAATAATGGTCCATCTACTAGCAATTTGGTAAGTTTACAGGTGGTTGGTGCTGTAATTCCTAAGGTGACAATTGCATCCACTGGCGCAGTTTGTGCTGGAACAGGCATAACTTACACAGCCGTAGGCAATGGAGGTGGTTCTGCACCTACTTTTCAATGGTTTTTAAATAATAACCCTGTAGGAACAAATTCTAACACCTTTACACTTGTAAATCCGAACAACCTAGACGCTGTTTGGGTAGTTATGACGTCCAATTTGCCGTGTGTTGTGGCAGGAACAAATCCTGTAACGAGCACAAAACTTTTTGCAGATGTGAGGACGATTCCTAAACCAGTAATTAACGAAGCCAATTCTGAATTTTGTGCTGGAAGTACATTTACATATACTGTAAATCCTACTTCAGCTGGCAATAGATTTCAGTGGTATAAAAATGGTGTAAAATTAATTGATGATACGCTTTCAAGCCTAATAGTAAATAGTACAGGCAAATATTTTGTGGTAGAATCCAATCGAATTTGTAGTACTACCTCAGATGCAGTAGCTGCAGAGCGGGTTGAAAACCCGATAGCATTTGCGGGAAATGATCAATATGTTCTTTTTGAATCAATAGTACAATTGGGTGCTTCTGGCGGTTCAAATTATTCTTGGGCTCCCGCTACCGACTTAAATAACGCGTTGATTCCAAATCCAGTTTGGCCAGCCAGCACTACAACAGCTTTTACTGTTACGGTTTCAAATAAAAGCACAAGTGGCAGTACAGTATGTAGTAATACTGATGAGGTGGAAATATTTGTATTGAAACCAATCATAATTCCAAACGCAATCTCCCCAAATAACGATGGAAAAAATGATGACTGGTTCATTGAAAATATTGAAGGGTTTCCAAATTGCGAAATTGACGTTTATAACAGATATGGTGCTTTGGTATGGAAATCAACAGGATACAACGAAAGATGGGCAGGTATCAATTTTAGAAATGGCGAACTTCTTCCGCAAGGCACTTATTTCTACGTGATTGATTTAAAAAGCAGCGTTTTCAAAGACCCATACAAAGGATACATTCAAATACTTAAATAATTAACCTTAAGAATGAAAGAAGCGATGAAAAAGGTATTTCTAATAATGATTATCTTGTTTGGTTCATGGATTGTTGCAACAGCGCAACAAAGGCCACAATACACGATGTATATGATTAATCCATTTATGGTGAACCCCGCTGTAAGTGGTACTGAAGACTACACTGATATTCGGGTTGGATATAGAAACCAATGGACTGGTTTTGATGGAGCTCCTAAAACATTCTTTGTGAGTGGCCATACTAATTTGGGCAAAAACCATGTGACTAACAATAGATCAAGAAATAAGAGAAATGGATTTCACGGAGTTGGGGGTACACTCATGTCTGATGCTATTGGGCCAACTGTGTCTAATGTAATTACTGGTGCCTATTCATACCATATTCAATTTTCAAGAGGCTGGTTTGCTTCCTTAGGTGCAAGTGCGGGTTTACAACAGTATAGACTTAATGCTGAAAAGTTAACAACTTCTGTAGACGATGATCCGTTGAAGGGAAGTTTTGTAAATAATTCATTAGCAGATTTAAACGCTGGATTTTGGGTATATTCAAATCATATTTATTTGGGTGGTTCGGTGATCCAAATATTTCCACAACGTATATATAACATTGCCAACAATTCTGTTTCAAATGGCAGACTCACCAAACACGTAATCTTGATGGGAGGTTATAGAATACCCTTGGGTTATGACTATACCTTAATTCCTTCATTTGTAATAAGGCCGGTATTCCCTGCCCCACTTACTTTTGACATCAACGCCAAGTTGAGGTATAAAGATTTGGCTTGGATAGGTGTTAGTTATAGAAGAACCGATGCAGTAGCGGTTATGATTGGAATGGTATTTGATAACCGATTTGATATCAATTACTCTTATGATATAACCACCAATCCATTAAGAAGATATAGTGCAGGCTCACATGAGGTAGTTTTGGGGTATCGTTTAAAAATAAAAAATCAAATTATTTGTCCATCAAATTACTGGTAAATCTAATCTCAAAGTTTTCGAATTTTAGATTCTAATTAGTTTAGCGAATGAATAAAGTTATCTATTAAACAATCTAGCCTGAGTTATTTGTCCTCAGGCTAGCAAATGGATATTTTGGATAATTTTAGAGTTCAAGTCTTACCTCGGTTTAATAACTTTCGTTACTTAATTTCCTCCGAGGATGCTCCATTAATTTCAATTACCTTAATCAAGTTATTTTTTTCATCAAATAGTTTGGCCTTAAATGTTGATTTTTTACCAAAAGTGTGATAAAAGGAATAGGGTGATCTTCTGATACCTAATGGAATTTTTTTGTCTTCATACAACACATGGATAAGTTTGTCATTTGGATCATATAACTTTAATGAAGCCTTATTAATGGGCTCAT
Organism: Cytophagaceae bacterium; assembly: GCA_027488865.1. Lineage (GTDB taxonomy): Bacteria > Bacteroidota > Bacteroidia > Cytophagales > UBA9547 > JAIYAU01. The sequence continues at coordinate 79,909 of JAIYAU010000049.1, read as the reverse complement.
TTACCTCATATTGAAATATTGTTTTTAATAAAAACACCTTCGCTTTTGCCTCTAAAAATCCATTTTTTACGGTTTTTTCGGCAACTATTTCATTTTCAGTATTTAGTAATTGATAGGTGAGTTTCATCGTTGTGTCTTCTACCATATCATTAAATCCAACTGTTACAGAATAGATGCCACCTGAAATCGTTTTATTTTTATAATACTCTCGTAGTATATTACCACTTTGATCCTTGCATAGCAGCGAATAATTACTTGAAGTTTCTATGTTTTGGGTAAAATTGATTCTTGTGCTATATACAAATTTTGGCTTGGGCGGTACAGGTGGATGATACTTTTCAACTTTAGCAAAATTACTTAGATATTCAAAGATGGGCCAGTTTTCTATAGAATCAGCGGCTGTGTATTGGTAAATTTTCTGCTTTCTAACGATACTCCACATATATCCCTGCATTTGTTCTTTTAATTTTTTAGAGGTTGCTAGTTTAGCTAGTCCAACCAATTGTGGATCCACACTACTTAATAGTGAAAATTTTGTGTTGAGATATGGCGCATAGTCATTAGGTTCGATACAATTGGTGTAGGCTAATAAGTTTTGTGTTTCTGAAGGCTTTAGTCTAAAATTAATCGCAACCAAAATAATTAAATTTTGAGCTGATGCATCTTCCGACTGAAAAACATTACCAGATTCCATAATTCCTTCTACGGGTTGGTAGGTGAGGTTTTTTAAAGTTACTGTGAGTACCTCTCCTTGAAAACCGCCTTTTGATACGGCCTCTACCTTAATCTTCTTTTGTTTTACTAACTCCAAAAGACTAACATTAGCACTCCTTACCGCATGGGTTAGAAGTAATAAACTAAATACAAAAACGTAATTTTTCATATAACACAGATTTATTTAAAGTTAAAACGAAAACTTGACGTTGTTTGGTATTTTCGCTAATAAATTAATATTAACATTATTTGTAAATAACTCACAAGCAATTAAGCAGTTAAAAAGTTGCAAATAATTATAACGAAATTATTATTTCTAGTGTAAACTAATTGCTGTAATGGAATATTTAATTAAAATGCAATTTTTTCGTATTTTTATACAATACTTCAAAGCAATCTTATGATAAAATACTTATTGATATTCTTAGCTTTATCACACTTGGCAATTGCTCAAAATTTTATAACAACTAGTGGTAGGCAGTTGCAACTAGAGGGCAAACCCATCGTTTTAAAAGGTTTGTGTATAGGGAATAGAGTATGGGAAAATGTACCTTTGCCTACAACGCATATTACAGAAGCGGATTATAAGCGTATTGCTGCTATGGGTGCAAATGTGGTACGTTTTTATTTTAATTACCTTACTTTAGAGGATGACATTAACCCATTTAACTATAAACAATCAGGATGGGAATGGCTTGATACAAATATTTCATGGGCGAAGAAATATGGAATTTATGTAATCCTAAATTGCCATGTACCCCAAGGCGGTTTCCAATCACAATGTAATGGGTCTTCTTTTTGGACCAACCAGTTGAACCAAAGAAGGGCAACAGCCATGTGGTATAATATTGCCAACAGATATAAAAATGAAACACAAGTAGCTGGATATGACTTAATAAATGAACCAACGCCCCTTGACTCAGTTTCACAATGGCAACTTTTGGCTCAAAGAATTATTGATACAGTAAGAATAGTAGATACTAAACATGTAGTGGTGGTCGAACGCGTTAATGCCGTTAATTGCAATTGGTCTAACAGTCAAAACATGAATTATGTTAAAGTAAATGATCCAGCTAATAATATCATGTATACCTTTCATTTTTATAGTCCTCACGAATATACCCACCAATTACAAACATGGGCTGGTACAGGAGAGGGTGGCCCTTATCCAGACGAAAAAATAATTGTAACTCCTACCGACTTAAAGTGGATTAACGGTATTTTTAACAATGCGAAACCTACCAGCGGTACCACTCCTTGGACTTTTTATGAGGGACAGTTATATAAAATAACCGATAGTACGTTATTGGCAGGGCATGCTGCTTTTGTAACTGCCAAAATTGGATCTGGCACCATATGGTTTGATGATTTTGTTGTTAAAGAGTACGATGAAAATGGAGTATTTGTAAGAGATATCCTTACTTCTAATGTAGAAGATTTAGACAATTGGGATGCTTGGTCGGCAAATAATACAGGACAAGCTACACTTGATGTTGGTGGACATGTTGGATTATATTGCCTAAAATACACAGGTTCTACCAGCGATGCCAGCGTTAATAATTGGGATAATAAATTTGAAGTAAAATATAATTATTCCTACAAAATAAGTGGATATATAAAAACAAAAGACTTACCTGTTTCCTCTTTTTCTATGTTGTCTATAAGTTTTTACAATTCTCCATCTGGTAAAAAAGTAATGAGAAGAAATAAGGATAATTTAAGGGCACAAGTGGCAGAATATGTACAATTTGGAATTGATAATAATGTACCACTTTATGTTGGGGAGTTTGGGTTGGTTCGTAATTGCTTTGAAAATAACAAAGGTGGCGATACCTACATTAACGATATCCTAAATATTTTTGATGAGTATCAACTTAATTATACAATGCATGTCTATCGAGAAGACAACTTTGGTCTTTACTCAGGAGTTACTGGACAAGTAGATACTACCACTGCTACACCTGCACTCAAAGTTTTGCAAAACAACCTAAAAAAAAACGTTAATTCTTTAGACGAACCAAATGACGGTGTTTCATTGCTTGATGTAATTGGATTTCAACCAAATCCTACAAATAGTAAGGTATTTGTGCACACAAAGGACAGTCAAGAATTACAAATTTTAGTAACTGACATCATAGGTAATCTAAAATTGACAACAAAAGATAACGATTTCGATATAAGTTTTTTACCAAATGGAATATATCTAGTACAAATTATAGTAAATAACCAACTTATTACACAAAGCAAATTAATAAAGTGTGATTAAAAGCTTGGGACGGTAACATATTGGTTTTATTAAAACGCTATTGGATAGAAATATCAAGAAACTGACTAACTTTGTAAAAAAAACATTTGAAAATTAGTTCGGCAACTTTTTTAAAGAGTAGCGTCACCACCAACACCTGCCCTCCACCTAGATTTCCGGAGTATGCATTCATCGGCCGATCCAATGTGGGCAAGTCATCATTAATTAACATGTTGTTAAACAATGAAAAACTTGCAAAAACCTCTTCAACACCAGGTAAAACGCAAACCATAAACCATTTTTTTGTTAATGAAAATTGGTATCTGGTAGATTTGCCTGGCTATGGCTACGCCAGGGTAAGTAAACAAGATAGAGGTAAATGGGATAGAATGCTATGGGATTACTTGGGTAACCGAGAAAATCTCATGTGTATGTTTGTTTTAGTGGACATTCGTATAGAGCCTCAAACAATTGATGTTAATTTTATTAATAAATTAGGAGAAAATGGCATACCATTTGTAATAGTTTTTACAAAAACTGACAAAATTTCCAAAAAGAAAATCGAGGATAGTGTTGAAAGTTATAAAATGGTACTTAATGAAGTATGGGAAGAGTTGCCACCTATGATGGTAACATCGGCCAACACCAAACTAGGTAAAGAGGAAATTCTTAACTTTATTTCTGATGTAAATAAGAAGTTTCAATAATTAATTTTGTTATAAATTTTGTTCAATTTCATTATTTAGTAATTTTGTCCGTTGTTTTGTCAATAATTTCGTAAAAGAGTATTTAGTATTAATCGTAAATGTTGTATCAAACCATAATCCTTGAATAAAATGAAAAAATTACTTAGCGTTTTAGCATTAGTTTTTATTGTTGCAGCCACTGCAAATGCACAAACTAAACAATTGCCTGCATCTCAGCATTATCCTGGGGGGCAAGACTCACTTTATGCATTTATTAACCGCAATTTTGTGTATCCACCTATGGCTAAGCGTAATCGTATTCAGGGAGAATGTATAGTAGATTTTACAATTGATGAAAGTGGGAGAGTAATTAACGCCAAACCAATCAAGAATATTGGAGGTGGTTGCGGAGAAGAAGCTACAAGATTAGTAAATTTACTTAAGTTTAACGCACCTGGTTATCGTTTACAAACCTCAATACCAATAAATTTTAAAATTAAATAATTAAGCATGGATTTAAAGGATATCGCATCCGTTTCAGGAAAACCTGGATTGTTTAAAGTGTTAAAACCGACTAGAACTGGTGTTATACTGGAGTCACTGGATGTTCATAAGGTTAAATTAATAGCCAATGCCAACAGTAAAGTATCAATATTGAAAGAAATCTCCATCTATACTACTGGCAAAACTACAAATATGCCGTTGGAAGATGTATTGTCTATCATTAACACTCAATTTGGCAATAACTTACCCTTAGATCCTAAAACGGCTGAAAATTACGAGCTAAAGGATTTTTTATTAACGATTGTACCAGATTTTGATCAAGAAAAGGTGTATGTTTCTGATATCAAAAAGCTTTTGGTATGGTATGGCATTATGCAAAATTTCTGCCCAGAAGTGTTTGAATTAAAACAGGAAGAGAAAGTAGAGTCTGCTAGTGAAGAGGAAAAAATAGACGAGCCTAAGGTAGAGAAAAAACCAGTTAAAACTAAAAAGCAAGAAACTGGTGCCGCAGTAAATACAAAAATAAAGGCTACCAAAAATACTAGTGTTAAAAACGTTACAAAAAATACACCAAGCAAAAGAGGCGTTTAATACGCCTCTTTTTTTGCTAACAAATGTTGTAGTAGTCCTTCACAAGTATCTAAGAGCTGTAAATAAACTTGTTCAAAATCCTTCTTCGAGCCGTAATAAGGATCTGGTACTGGCAAGTTTTTATAAATTTTTCCAAAATCACCCATCAAAAATACTTTTTTGTCATGAGCTGCACTTTCAGTGAGGCTTTTAATTTTCTTTAAATTCTCATTGTCCATTGCAATAATATAAGCAAAAGTATCAAAATCCTCTTTCTTAAGCTGTCTGCACCGATGTGTCAAGGTGATATTATTATCGTTACAAACTTCAATAGTTCGGTGATCTGGTAATTTTCCTATATGATAATTGCCTGTGCCCGCAGAATCACATGTTATTTGGTCGTGTAAGGACTTTTGTGATATTAATTCATTGAAAATTCCCTCAGCCATTGGCGATCTGCAAATGTTTCCAAGACAAACAAATAGAACATTAATGTTCATATAATATTAGTTTTGTTTAATTAAAAATTGAAATTATTAAATTTTATTGGTTACCTTTGGAATCTATTTTGTATCTAACCTCGTATTGGTCTAGTAAAGTATTTATAATGATTAAAATTCAAGATACGGATATAACTTTTATTGCAAAAATTAGTTGTCTACTATTTATTCTTGCGTTAGGATTTTTAAAGCAAAAAGTGGACATTCAATTTTCAGCACAAAAAAATAGCCCAAAACAAATAGTTTCTAAAGTTAATCACAAAACTGTTCAATCTTCATTGGTTAAATCTGTAAATTATAATTAAGATATTTTTAAATAATCTAGTTACTTTTTATTCTATATCATACATACCAACACAATAAATAAAATTTAATATATATATATTAAAAAAAATTACCAAAGGTCGGTTACCTTATTGGTGGTGGAGGTATTTATCTGTACATAACACAGATTAATTCATACACCTGCTTTTTAAAGCTTGAAAGAATCCCGACTTTGCCGGGATTCTTTATTTTTAGCCCACTTTTAATATCTTTATTTTTAATTAATAATCAACTTATTTCTTTTTTATCCACCTTATCTTGTTTATTATTGTTTCTTTTTAATGAAATAGACTATGATACCGCATAATGAACCTATTTTTGATTATTCTCCCGCCTTTGTAGAAAGGGATCAACTAAAAGCCACCATTGCAGAATTTAAATCTGTGCAATACCAATTGCCTATGATTATTAAAGGGCAACGCATCAAAAGTGAAGATAAAAGGGTTATTCATCCTCCTCATGAAACTGCGCACGTGCTTGGACACTATTTTTATGGTGATAAATCACATGTAATAAAGGCCATTGATGCAGCTTTGTCAGCAAAAGAATCTTGGATGCAAAAAACTCCAAATGAACGTGCTGCCATTTTTTTAAAAGCAGCCGATTTGGCTTCTACAACTTGGAGAAATAAACTAAATGCGGCCACGATGTTGTGCCAGTCTAAAAATGCCTACCAGTCTGAAATTGACGCAGCATGTGAGCTGATTGATTTTTTGCGGTTTAATGTGCATTACATGAATCAGATTCTTGAAATACAACCTTATTCACCTTCTGGTATTCAGAATATACTAGAGCAAAGACCACTAGAAGGATTTGTGTACGCACTTACTCCATTTAATTTTACCGCCATAGCTTGTAATCTACCCACCGCACCTGCGCTTATGGGTAACACAGTTGTTTGGAAGCCAGCAGATAGCCAAATTTATTCTGCATATATGGTAATGGAACTATTAAAAGCAGCAGGATTGCCTGATGGAGTTATTAATTTAATTTATGTGGATGGACCCATGGCTGGGGATATTATTTTTAGTCATTCGCTTTTTGCTGGGTTACATTTTACAGGAAGTACTCAAGTTTTTAACTCCTTGTGGCAAAAAATCGCTGATAACCTCAATCATTACAAGTCTTATCCAAGAATTGTAGGAGAAACGGGGGGTAAAAACTTTTTATTAGCGCATCCATCTGCACGACCAGAGGTAGTTGTTACTGCCTTGATTCGTGGAGCTTTTGAGTATCAAGGTCAAAAATGTTCTGCAACATCAAGGGCGTACATTTCTAAAAATATTTGGAAGGGTATCAAGGAGCAATTTTTAGCTGAATTGTCCACCATCAAGGTCGGTTCTGTAGAAGACTTTAGTAATTTTGTAAATGCTGTAATAGACGAAAAGTCTTTTAATAAAATTGCTGGATTTATTGATAGAGCCCAGTCCAACCATGCAAATCAACTTTTCTTTGGTGGTGAATATAGTACTAAACAGGGATATTTTATACATCCGACTGTTTTTATTACGGAGGATCCTTATACCGAAACAATGACACAGGAAATTTTTGGTCCAGTATTAACCATCTTTTTGTATGAGGATGATGAATTTGAACAAACTTTAACGGTTATTGATCAATCGGCTTTATTTGGGCTCACCGGTGCTATCATTGCTGAAGAAAAGGATGCCGTGAGTCTAGCAATGAATAAATTAAGATTTGCTGCAGGTAATTTTTACATCAACGATAAATCTACTGGCGCAGTTGTAAACCAACAACCTTTTGGCGGAGGGCGTGCTTCAGGCACCAATGATAAAGCTGGTTCTCTTTTGAATTTGTTAAGATGGACTTCTCCAAGAGCCATTAAAGAAAACTTTAATCCACCTACTGATTATCGTTATGGATTTATGAAAAATTCATAATTTCATCAAAAGCTGTACAAACATTGGTGATTTTGTTTCTTTCTACCAAAAAAACTTGAAACTTTGCAGTAATATTAATAGAATAAAATAATGGAACTAAATAAATATAGCAAAACGCTTACTCAAGACATTACTCAACCTGCTTCTCAAGCCATGATGTATGGCGCTGGCTTTACAGATGACGATATGCACAAAGGGCAAGTGGGAATTTGTTCAACTGGTTATGAAGGTAATACGTGCAACATGCACCTCAATACTTTACAAGATTGGGTTAAAGAAGGGGTGGCTTTAGCTGGACTTAAGGGATTAAAATTTAACACAATAGGGGTAAGCGATGGCATGAGCATGGGAACAGCTGGCATGAGCTATTCGTTGGTCTCCAGAGATGTAATAGCGGATTCGATTGAAACAATCGCAGGGGCTCATTATTATGATTCATTGATTACCATCATGGGATGTGATAAAAATATGCCTGGTGCTATGATTGCCATGGCAAGACTCAATAGACCCGGATTGATGGTATATGGTGGTACTATCCGTTCAGGTATGTGGAAAGGTGAAAAACTAAATATTGTATCTGCTTTTGAGGCTCTAGGTAAGAAGTTTGCAAACCAAATAAGCGAAGAAGATTTTAAAGGTGTTATTAAAAACGCTTGTCCAGGTGCTGGTGCATGTGGTGGTATGTACACCGCCAATACCATGGCATCAGCGATAGAAGCTATGGGTATGAGTTTGCCCTACAGTTCTTCATCACCAGCTATTGGAGAAAAGAAAAAGTTGGAGTGTTTACATGCGGGTGAAGCGGTGAAAATTTTGTTGGAAAAAGATATTAAACCTAAAGACATCATGACCTATGAATCCTTTGAAAATGGAATAAGAGTGGCCATGATTTTGGGAGGATCTACCAATTTAATATTGCATATGTTGGCCATGGCCAAAACAGCTGGTGTAAGTCTTACTTTGAAAGACGTTCAAAATATGACAGACAAAACACCTTTATTAGCTGATATGAAGCCAAGTGGAAAATACATGATGGAGGATTTAGATAGCATAGGTGGTTTGCCGTCAATCATGAAAATGATGCTAGCTGAAGGACTTTTACATGGAGACTGTTTGACAGTAACTGGTAAAACAGTTAAAGAAAATCTTGCTACTGTTGAAGACATGCCGGCATCACAAGAAATTATCATGCCATTAAGTAACCCTATCAAAAAAGAAGGACATTTGCAAGTTTTGTATGGTAATATTGCCCCAGAAGGTTCTATTGCAAAGATAACAGGTAAAGAAGGGGAGAAATTTGAAGGAGATGCGATTGTTTATGATTCTGAGGAAGCATTAAATAAAGGTATTGAACAAGGGGAAGTAAAGGCTGGTAATGTGGTAGTAATTAGATATTGTGGTCCAAAAGGAGGTCCAGGCATGCCAGAAATGTTAAAACCAACTTCGTTGTTAATTGGTGCTGGCTTAGGTAGCTCGGTGGCCTTGATCACTGATGGTAGATTTTCTGGAGGTACCCATGGATTTGTAGTAGGACATATCACCCCAGAGGCCATTGAAGGTGGCAATATTGCATTAATAAAAAATGGCGATAAAATCACCCTTGATGCTGTTAATAATATTATTGAGGTGCATGTAAGTGAGCAAGAGTTAAACGAACGTCGTAAAAATTGGATCAAACCTCCATACAAGGTTACAAGTGGCGTGCTTTACAAATACATTAAAACTGCCGCCTCAGCTTCACATGGTTGTGTTACAGATTTATAAAATTTAATCTAGAATTTTTTCAGAACTCATGCTTTCGTTTAGTACGAGGGCATGGGTTATCAATTCTTCAAGTTGGTGTTTCCATATTAAAGGAAACAAGCTTAAAATTCAGAATGGATTCTATTTAGTATATATTTGTGTGGCAATAATATTATTATAGCTTAGTTATGAATCATGTTCATGTACTCATGTAAATAAGAATATGGTCTTTTCAGTTCAAACTATTCCCCACAAAAAAATACTGCCGTCTACGAAGCAATTAAAATAATATTGGCTCCTTTGTTGGTTGGTGCATATAATGAGAATAATATTTAAAATAACTACGACTAAAAATCTGAAATCTAGATGTATTCGAACGTGAATATATGCTGCAATCGTTAATAATAAGAGGCTCACAAGCTTAGTGGCACTAACTCCCATAACAATTGGAAATGTGGTCAAATTAGCACGTTTATCTTCGCTAATATCTTTTATTTCAAATAATAGTACTAAGGAGGATATAAAACAAACTATTTCCAAAAAATTCCAATAATTTACTTCTTGATGGTTTAATGCAGGAAATAAAGTTGTTATACAGCTCCACGCTAAGCCTACTAAAAATACCTTTATTAGTGGTATATTTCGTAATGGCGGAATTTTTAAAACTGGATGAATGTATAAAAGGGATAAAATGGTAGTGAATACTAGTATCATTGTCTGAAATGGGGTAATCCAAAATGATATGCTGATGATTGGTGTACTTAAAATAGTCCAACGGGTTGGACTCATCGTTTTACCACCACATCTTATATAATGGTAGGCTAAGACAACTATAAGGAAAATTGGTATTAATAACCACAAATTGAAGGATAAATTGTGTCGAAGAGTGTTATAATAAGTTAATGCCACCGCAGCTAATGCCAAATAGATTTTATGGTGGATTGAAAATGAAATGAGGTTTAAAAGTATTTTCAAAAGGGTGCTTTTTAACTGAATGAAAGATTCATTGGCCACTTTTGGAACTAATTGTTTTATTAACATTTATAATGGCCTCGGCAAAAACTAAATCTTCCTTAGTTGTTATTTTTATATTTTGAAACGATCCTTCTGTAAGATGTATTGGATAACCACTATGTTCCATAACTGATGCATCGTCGGTGAAGTTTAAAAAGTCAATATCATAGGCACTTTTTATTTCATCTATCACAAAGGTTTGAGGAGTTTGAATGAGTCTGAAATTTGTACGATCTACTGCAAGACTTGAGCCGTTACTAGTAACTTGCCGAATGGAATCTTTTAAGGGAATAGCCATCACCGAGGAGCCATATTGTGCCGCATCTTGAAAGCTTTGTTGCAATATGGTAGTAGTAATTAAGGGGCGTACACCGTCATGGATGGCCACTAGACCAGGTTCGTTGATAAGATTTAGTCCGTTTTTTACTGAATAAAACCTTTCTTTGCCACCGTCACAAATTATAATTGAAGGGTAAAATTGATATTTATTACATAACTCAACCCAATAATCTTTTTGGGAGGTAGGCAAAACCAATATTATCTGGATATCTCCCAACGCAACAAATGCTTGTATGGTATGAAAAAGGATGGGAATATTATCTAACAATAAAAATTGTTTTGGAATCGAAGCTTCCATTCTTTGGCCACTACCTCCTGCTACAATGATGGCAAATTTTTTCAATAAATATATAAGTGTTATTTGCCTTTACCTCCTAGTTTGTCCATGGCACACCTGAAACCTATAGTAGCAGTGCTTGAATCTTCCTCAAGATATCTTCTAGTGCCTGGAGATAGCCAATAGGCGATATCTTTCCATGAGCCACCTTTATATACACGTACATTAGGGCCTAGTAAGGTATAATATTCTTCTTCTGAATTTTCTCCACTACCCGTTGCTGTCCCTTCTTCTAAACTGGGATCTGAAGCTAAAAATTTATCTTGAAGCCTTGGTTTATATTTGTCATACACCCATTCATTTACGTTTCCAGCCATATTATAAAGACCGAAGTCGTTAGGGGGATAAGCATAAACATAATCTGTAATTAAGGCTCCATCATTTAATTTTCCAGCAATTCCAGCATAATCACCTCTGCCTCTTTTAAAGTTAGCCAAAAAAGTACCACATTTTTTGTTATATGGATTTCTCAAAGAGTGACCATCCCAAGGGTAAATGCGTTTTTGGGTTTGTTCGTCTCTTGTCCAAACATCAATGATGGCAAGGGCTGCAAATTCCCATTCATCTTCTGTAGGAAGTCGGTACGGGGGAGAATCAGATTTTTTTGTTTCTTTCTTTTTGATGGAATCTTTATACTTGTTTTTAATGGTATCACCGTAAGTAAAAGTAGGTCCACCACCACGATAATGGGGTTGAATATCACCAGAAAGCATCATTTGTACAGTAGTTGTACGCCATTCGCAAAAACTCACCACCTGTTTCCAAGTAACTCCTACAACGGGATAAAACCTAAATCCGGCATATCTAAAATAATAATCTACATAGGCATCATTAAATGACAAAGCACTTGACCAAACTAGTGTGTCAGGCAATGCTGCAATATATGATTCTTCAGATGAATCTTGTTTAACATGAAATAGATACTCAAGCCAATGAATATTAGCTACTTCTGTTTCGTCCATATAAAAAGACTGCACAGTTACAGACCTTTCAATATTGTCCATGGCGTATAAAAAATCTTCTTTAATAGCACCTAAAGTTGTTTTACCTCCCTCAATATATACTAAACCAGGGCAAATAGGCTGGCCTTTAAATTCAGCAAGTTCAAATCCTGAACCTCCATTGTATTTTGCTGCGGTGGTTGAACTAGCGTCACCAGGGTCGGTACTTGTGGGATCCTTTTTCTTAAACATACATCCTTCTATCATCAACGTGATGGTTGATAACAAAAACAAAAAAAATAAACATTTTATATATTTATTCATTCACCCAATTGTCTAGGTATTACTTACCTAAATTAAAAAGGCAATTTAATTAATTTAATTCAAAAGTTTCAGTAAAATTCTTTAAATATTACAAAATTAGGTGGTATTTATGATTAATCTTAGATAATAAATGCCCTTTAAAAATAATATAAATAGCTAAAATGCAAAAAGCCCTTTTGGAGTAAAGGGCTTTTTAAATATCCAAAACAAAAGATTTATTTAAATTATTAACATGGCATCACCATAAGTAAAGAAGCGGTACTTTTCTTTAATAGCCTCCTCATATGCCTTCATTACATTATCAAATCCACCGAATGCACATGTCAACATAAGTAATGTAGATTCTGGCATGTGAAAGTTTGAAATAAGTGCGTTAGCAATTTTAAAATCGTAAGGCGGGAAAATAAACCGATCAGTCCACAAGTTGTCTGCTGATTTTAAACGACTGTTAGCAGATACCGAAGATTCTAATGTTCGCATGGTAGTTGTTCCTACCGCTACTACACGCTTTTTATTATCTAATGCCTGATTTACTTTTTGGGTAGTTTCAGTAGGAATAAAATAATTTTCCGAATCCATCTTATGTTTAGTAAGATCTTCAACATCAACTGCCCTAAATGTACCTAACCCTACATGCAAGGTAATAGGCGTGAAGTCAATGCCAGCTAGTTCAAGTTTTTTTATAATTTGTTTAGTAAAATGCAAGCCTGCAGTTGGTGCGGCCACAGCACCTGTGTGCTCTGCAAAAACGGTTTGATATCGTTCTCTATCTTCAGGTTCTGCTTTTCTTTTGATATATTTTGGTAAAGGGGTTTCTCCAAGTTCATCGATTGTTTTGTAAAACTCCTCATCTGTACCATCAAATAGAAATCTTATGGTACGTCCACGTGAGGTAGTGTTATCTATTACCTCTGCTACTAAGTCACTATCGCCAAAATATAGTTTGTTTCCTACCCTTATCTTTCTGGCTGGATCAACCAATACATCCCAAAGTCTTGCATCTTTATTGAGCTCTCTTAAAAGAAAAACTTCAATTTTTGCCCCTGTTTTTTCTTTATTTCCATAAAGTCTTGCTGGAAAGACCTTAGTATTATTTGCCACAAAAACATCTCCTTCACTGAAATAGCCTAAAATATCTTTAAATATTTTATGTTCTATTTTGCCTGTTTTTCTATCTACAACCATTAAACGAGACTCATCTCGGTTTTCGGTTGGATAATAAGCAAGAAGTTCTGGAGGAAGTTGGAAAGAGAATTCTGAAAGTTTCATAGTATTACGGTACTAAAATTGTTAAAAGGGATGCAAAGATAGTATAATAATTTAAATATCTATACTTTAATACTAAAATAGTTGATAGCAACTCAGGAAATAAGCGTAAACTATGAATGGACAAAAAAAGAACCCGAGGCAGAATTTCTTCATTTAGGAGCCCCGGGATCTTTTCAACCAGCTATGGAAAAATTTATCTATGAGTAAAACAAAAGTAGTAACAGTTTTTTTATTTGCAAAATGGTAACCACATAATAAGAAGAATTTCGATTGTTTTGAATCAATGTTTGATGAACAGTGTAAATTATAACGTAAGCAAAATAATCGAATGTTTTATAGGAAAAGGTAATGCCATACTTTCTGGTAACTAATTAAAGCCATCATGGTCATGTTGCCGATTAATATCCCAATTGGTATCTTTAAGGTGATTGGGGCACGGTAAACGTCTATATTTAAATCTACTCTTTGGTTTTGAAATCACATAAGCTATATTTATTTCGTGGCTTCCATTGGTATAACCAGTAAGTTTTGAGGCTGTTATATCGTAGCCATAGTTAAAGTTCCAGTTATTATATACCCACCCAATCATTAGAATAATAGATTCACTATTAATGTTTTTACGGTTGTAATCCTTAATTAATGGCAGACCTCTGTACCAAATGCCAAAAAGCATCTGATCGGCCACACCAGCTAGCCCAAAATCAAATTGGTCAGCCTTATTTTGAAACCTATAGTGTATAATGGGGGAGATGCTATACTCTTTTTCTCTAGCCAAGTAATATTTTGGCCCACCATTTTTAGTAATGTTGATTTTATAGCCAAGATGTGCGTTAATTTTTATGTCCTGCCTGATGTTATTATCTTTTAAAAAGGAATAATTAGCCCTATTGATGTGGTGTATACCAGTTCCTAACCACAATGAAGGACTAAAAAACAGAATACCTGCGGAAACATCCGGGTAGTATATGTTGTTACGGAGCAGCGTTTCATCCGAACCTTGACCATTATATCCTTGGTTATTAAGTTGGTTGGGATACAAGAAGTTGTCAACCAGTTTTCTATTAACTAATCCCAAACCCAGCCCTGGTCGGCAGGTGAGTTTATTGTTTAAATAAAATTCATAGGATGCTTGAAAGGTCAAATCCATCGTTTTTAAGGTAGGAGAATTATTTTTTAGATAAATACCCGATCCTTGTTCATCATACATAGCCAAAATACCAATTCCTACACGTTTTTTTGGAAAATAGGTATCTATACCTGTAAATGAAGTAGCATATCGAGATTGATTACCCGGCCATTGTTGTCTATGATTTAATACTATTCGAGGATTATATCCAGTACCCACAAATGATGGACTTATGTATTGCGACAGCGCATAGAACATTGAAATTTGCGGATCTTGAGCAATAGCATTTGAATGTTGAATCAATTCAAAAAAGGCAATTCCAATAATTAAAAAATATTTTTTGTTAAAAAACATCTAATTCTATTTAATAATACTGGTTACGGTTTCGTTACCATTAATTGTTAAAGTTACCGTATGCGGACCTGATGTGCCATAGCTTACTACAATTTGAGTTGAAGATGTAGAAGTAGGTGGGGTGGCGCCAAGACCGAAGTTCCAAAGATAAGAGCTAGCAGGTAGACCTGTGTAGTTAAAGGTGTATTTTTGAGCCAAACAATGATTGTTTGAGGCTGTGGCAGTAAAAGAGGGTTTAGTATTAGAATTGCAATTATTAATGTTGATGGTTCTTGTGTAATAGGTCGTACATCCATTTTTTGTTATTGCCAAGGTAGCATTTTTTGTACCTGTCGTGGTGTAGGTTTTGGAAGGTTGAGTAGAATTGGAGGTAGTTCCATCTCCAAAATCCCAGTTATACAGATATCCCGCTTGTTGTTGGGGCTTAAAGTTAATAGTTGATGGAAGTTGACAAGCATTACCTTCGAAATCAAAGTTAGATGTTGGATAAGGATATACATAATACAAAATTGATCCCACTTTGATATTGGCGTTGTTACCACCAGTTCCTGTTTTCATAGTTACAATTTTAGGACCAGGTGTGGACCAGCTTACAACAGGAGGATTTAATGAGGTAGAACTGGTAGGGGAGGCATTGCTACCAAAATGCCATTCTCTCACAGTTGAGGAACTTATACCCATTTCAGTAATTGAAACTTGGTTTCCAACGCAAGTTGATTTGGAAGGTGAAATATTAAATTTAGATTGTATCGAATTATTACCAGCATTAATAATAATCTCTTTACATTCTGTGGCCTTACAGTTATTGGCTGCAACGGTTAGGCAAGCAAAGTAATTTCCACCAAAATTATATTGTTTAGAATTATTTCGACTATTTGATGTGTTGTAATTGCCTGAAAATCTATCTCCAAAGTCATAATCATAGGTAACCCCTCCAGATGTGGCGTTAAATGACAATGTTGTAGGAATAACATTAGTAAGCCCAGTTACTGTAAAGGCAGGACTTGGAGAAGCTTGAACATTAATTACAGCAGTACGTGTATCATTAGTAATCCCATTAGATACTGTTAGGGTAACGGTTTTAGCACCGGCACTACCATAACTTACAATATGAGGGCCACTTGAACTTGAAGAATCAGGAAAGGCATCTGCTCCAAAATTCCATTTCCAAGAAGTTGCGCCAGTATTGTTTGGGTAAGTAAAAATTACTCCCTCATCTGTACATGGATTGCTATTGCTTACATTAAAAATGGCATTTAGTTGACCATAACTGATATAAGAAATCATTAAACCAATTATGAAAAAAAATTGTCTAAGTGGCATAAATATTTTCATAATGATATTTCAGTTTGATGCAATTTCAATCTGTAAAATTAACAACATTTAGTATTAAATAACAATAATAGTGGTTTTTAATTAAATAGGATATTACTAAGGGTAATTTTAACATATCCTAAAATCATATTTATTTTTAGTATTTAAGATTTAATTATTAATTAAAAATTTTGATTGGCATTTTAGTCAAGTTATGCTTACCTTTATGGTTGTTTTTAATACATAATATCTTAATTTTATGTATTTTGGTCAATAAAATTGTCGTCGTAGGTTAATTAAATTTTGTGTTTAATATGTATTTAAAACATTAATTATATAAAATCTGCGACAATAGAAAATTTGTATTAAGTTAAGTGAATTTACTTACTCTTAAAATGCATCAAACTATAAAATTTATAAAAGTAATATTGATAATAATGCTACTTTGTGCAAGTACAATACATGCGCAAATAGTAGCAAGTTTTACTCCTAATATAACCCAAGGATGTAGTCCATTGGTTGTGAACTATGATGCGTCATCTACAGCCGCACCGGCCGATGCATCGCTTTTATACCAGTGGGATTTTGGCAATGGAAATATAGAACCGTTTAATGCAACCAAAGTAAATGTCTCTGCTGCTTATACTGTACCCGGTAACTATACTGTGAGGTTAACAGTTAGAGATGCCAACGGGAAATATCCTGATAGAACAACCCAATTTTCGCCCATTACCGTTTTTAAGAATCCGACCTCTGACTTTATTACCTCAGGTGCTAGTACAGGTTGCGCCCCGCTAACTGTCAATTTTCTAGATAAGTCTTTAGTTGGTACTAGACCAATTTCACAATGGTATTGGGATTTTGGCGATGGAACTTCTAGTAATGCTCCCAATCCATCTCATGTTTATGCAGCTACAGGCAAATATAGTGTAGTTTTGATTGTGACAGACGACAGGGGTTGCCAAAGTACTAAACAAATTAAAGATTTTGTAAGTATAGGAAATAAACCTTCGCCAGCATTTTCATCTACCAACAATACTGCATGTACTATACCTCATACAGTTAATTTTACAGATGAAACAAATTTGTCGGGATTTACTGGTCCTTTTGAATACTTATGGAATTTTGGAGATGGAACTACCTCTACCTTAAAAAACCCAGTTAAAACATATAATGCATTTGGATCTTATGATGTATCTCTAACGGTAATTGACAAATCTACCAATTGTCCGGCGGTAATAACTAAAACAAGACATGTAAATCTTTATAATCAAACTGTAAGTTTTACCCAAAATCGAGTTACAGGTTGCAGTCCATTAGGAGTTAATTTTCAATCTCGGGTGACACCTGTTATACCTGGTCAAACTTATCAATGGACCTTTGGAGGAGCGCCTAATATTTTAAGTGGACCCAACACACAATCAAATATTATAAATCCTTTTTGGACTTTTCCTAATCCAGGAAGTTACAATGTGACCCTACAAACAATTGGCCCTCATGCAAGTTGCGAGAAAAGTTATACGAATCCAACACCAGTTGTTGTTAGAGACACTCCCAAAAACCTAACTATTGGTGCCAATCCACAGGGTGGGTGTAAAGTACCAACCACAATCAATTTTACAGGAAACGCTACCGACGCCAGTTCTTATCGTTGGACCTTTCAAGGTGGTAATCCTGCAACCAGTAATGTGCAAAATCCGGGAGCTGTAACTTATAACGCCTTTGGCAACTATACTGTTAAATTTAAGGCAATTAATAGTTCAGGTTGCGCGGATTCCATCACCCGTACAATTAACATTCAACCACCCAATGCAAATTTTAATGCCAATCCTAGACAAGGATGTACCGGCTCTAGCATAAGATTTAATGACCAATCTAATAGCGGCGATCCGATTGTTAACAGAGTTTGGAACTTTGGTGATGGAACAACTTTAGGTGGCAATGTAACTAATCCAACTCACGTTTATAATACTGCAGGTACCTACACTGTACGATTGGACATCACCACCGCGACTGGCTGTACTGATAGTGAAATAAAAACTGCCTATATACGGATTGGTGAAAAACCTGACGCCACTATTGCTCCATTTACACCAATTGTTTCTTGTAACCCAAGAACGGTCACCTATGTAAATGCCTCCACTGGTACCGCTGATTATTACCAATGGGAGCCTGTGCCAGGTTACTTAACTCCACCTGGCCCAAAACAAGATTTGAACTTCACTTATGATGTACAGCCTGGAAATTATGGTGTGATATTATATGCGTTTAAAGGAGGATGTTCTGATACCTTCCGAATTAATTATACAATCACTATACTACCTCCTAAGGCAAATTTTGAATTTAGCGTGCCACCATGCGGATTAGATTCAATCCAATTTAATGATCGCTCTTCTGGACCAGGATTAGTAAAATGGAGTTGGGACTTTGGTACAGTTGGTCCAAATAATACATCTAGTAAACAAAATCCAAAGTTTTTATTTCCGGGGCCAGGTTCTTACAATGTAACCTTAACCGTAGAACATCAAAACGGATGTATTGATACTGAAACCCAAAGAGTAGTAATTCCAGATTATACGGCTGCTAATATTTCTATCACTCCTGTTAATTCCAGTGGATGTGCGCCGCATCCAGTTTTATTTAGTAATACTTCGACAGGAAGCAATAGTCAAAAATGGACATTTGGAAATGGCAAACCTGCTAGTTATGACAATAGTCCATCCATTGTTTATACCGAACCAGGGGTTTATTCTGTGTCCATTACCGTTACTAACAACCGAGGTTGTACATTTACCAAAACTTATAAAGACTTGGTAAAGGTTTACGGCCCAACAGTTAGTTTTGACTTATGTCCTGCAAAAGGGTGTTTGCCATTTACAGCGGATTTTAAAGATTTCTCTACCTCTAATTCAAAAATTGTAAGTAGAGAATGGGATTTAGGTAATGGTGTTATTAAGACTGGTAATGACTCAAGCTTTTTTTACACCTATAACAATGTATTACCACCTCCTAAAAGACAAAAAGATGGTATTCCTATAAAGCTAACTGTCACTGACCAGTTTGGTTGTAAAGCCACTACTACTAGTTTAATAAGACCAAGTTCCCCAAAAGTTGATTTTACATTTAGAAGGCTATGGCTATGTGATCGGGATTCCATTCGATTTACTGGTGTTAACGTTGATAGTACAGGTGTCGAACCTTTAACATATTCTTGGCTTTTTAGTGATGGTACTACTTCTTCATCCAGGAGTCCTAATCGTTCGTTTCCAAAAGGAACACACACAGCACAACTAACTATTACCGACTTAAATGGGTGTAGCTCTTCTATTACTAAAGTGATTGATGTAAATCCTAAACCTCCCTTTGCTAGTTTTTGTGCCTTAGATAAAAATGGTGTTTGTGCTGATTCTATTGTAGCAACGTGTCCGCCACAAGTAGTAAGTTTCAAAAATTTATCTGATAAAGGTAGGGCAGGGGTTAGAAGTTGGTTATGGGACTTTGGCGATGGTTCTAAATCGACATTAAAAGATCCCGCCAGAACATACTCTCAAGTGGGGAATTTTGATGTAACACTTACATTAACAGACACATTAGGTTGTATTTCTGATACGGTTTTGCCAAAAATTGTGAGAATAAAAGGACCTAGTGCTGATTTTAATACTAGCATATCTACCTTATGTAGCGGAACAACCGTAACATTTACTGGAATTCAATTACCACCTATTGAAGGCGCCTTAACTTACATTTGGGATTTTGGGGATGGGTCTGTTGCTAATGGACAGGTTGTTAGTCATCGGTATACTACACCTGGTGTAAAGTATCCAATTTTGATTTATAGCGACGCATCTGGCAGGTGTACAAGAAGCAAACAAGATACATTATTTATAAAAGGCTTGCCTTTGGTAAGACTTAAAGGCGACACAGCAGTATGCGATGGAACTCCTGTAACATTAGATGCTGGTGTATCAGGAGCTAACTACCTTTGGAATACAGGAGAAACAACTCGTTCAATTTTAGCAAAAACTCAAGGGAAATTTTATGTAAATATTACAGACCCGGTATCAGGTTGTACTAGTAGTGATACAACTGTGATTACTTATATAGCAAAGCCAAGAGTTACCAGTATTATTTATGATAATAATAACTGCGGCCAAGCACCTAAGGGGAAAATTGTATTAACAGTTGCTGGACCAGGTGCACCATATGTTTATAAATGGACCAATGAATTTGGATTAGCTATTGGAACAACAGACTCGATTGTGTTTCAAGAAGGAGGAGTATTTAAAGCTAATATAAAAAATAGCTTTGGTTGCCAAATAGATACTTCTTATACCATTATTAACTTCCCAGGAAATTATGAATTAAATCTTAAATCCTTAACCAATATCGCAAGATGTGGAGATCTTGGTGAAGTAATTGTAAGGGCGAAAGGAATTCCAAAAACAGTAAATGGAATTACCATTACAGTTCCAATAAGAGTGCCATTTGACTCTATTATTTGGCTTAATGATAAAGGCGTTAGGGTATTTTCAAGTGCTACTTTTGGTAATAGTTATTTACCTCCTTTGGCTGACATGTTCGGATATGATCCAATGAGTAATAGGGCTGATTCTATATATTTTAGATTAAATGGCGTTCCACCAGGTAGTTATACCTTAAAGATATTTGAACAAGAATTTGACATTAATGGTATCTTACTTGGAGGATGTCCTAAACAAGCAGGTCCTTACAGGGTAAATCCACCGCCTGCTCCGAAATTTGACCTTGGTCCAGATAAAATTACTTGTAATACAAATATTACTTTTGTTTCTAATCTTACCAATGCTGCTATAACTTGGTCAGGACCAGGTTTGGTCACCTTAAATGGTACTAATGCCATGACAGTAAATAAAACAGGAAAATACATATTATCTGCTATTGATAATGTAACTAATTGTCCCTTAAAAGATTCTGTTAATGCCACTATTCATCCAAATCCAACCGCTAATGCAGGTAGAGATGTAGATACTTGTGTCAATATTTTGACCCAACTTACAGCCACTTCTGATTTTGGAAATAAATTCAATTGGTTTATTCGTGGAAACAATACACCTGTAGCTTCTAGCAAAAACTTACTAATTAATTTTGGTACTCCTATATCCAATAGAGATTACATATTGCAAGTACTTGACTCCATAACTGGTTGCAGAAATAATGATACTGTTCGGGTTAACTTTACCTCTAATCCAATAGCAGCAGCTTCTGTAGGGAAAAGATTGTGCTTGGGGGATAGTGTAAATGTAAGTGGATTTGTATTTGAGGGTTCTGGCGGCAATATTTTTTCTTGGACTTCGATACCAATGGGCTTTGTTTCTAATGCTTCAACTTTTTCTGTAACTCCAAGTGTGGGTAGCACACAATATAGGCTAGTGGTCACTGATGTAAATGGTTGTGTATCAAATCCAGCATTTACTAACGTAGTTGCTACGCCTTTACCTGTAGTGAATACAGTAAGTGATATCGAATTTTGTATAGGAAATGATACTACGTTGGCCGCAAGAGCAACTGACGGAACAGGTTCATTTACTTATGTTTGGCGTTCTTTAACCTCAGGTCCAGATACAATACAAAACCTACTTGTAAAACCAGATATTACTACAGATTATGAGGTAAGGGTAACAGACGAAGAAAATTGTGAAGATATTGATTCAGTAACTGTAATCGTAAATCAACTTCCTATTATTAGGGCATTTGATACCGATACCATTTGTTATGGAGCATCCACAACGTTGTTTTCGGATGCTTTTGGCGGGCAAGGTCCTTACAACTATTCATGGTTTACATTAAATCCAGATGGGTTTACAAGTACGAACCAAAATATTACTGTTAGTCCATTTTTTAACACAGAATATTTTGTTTCATCAAAAGACGCTAAAGGTTGTAGTTCTGATACCGCAAGTGTTTTTGTGAGAATAAATTTGATACCTTCAGTCTATGCAGGTATTGATACCGCAATTTGTCCAGGAGCAACGGCTTATATAAAAGCAAAGGCAACTGGTGGTGGTTTGGCTAGTGGGAGTGACACAATCATCTACACCTATGAATGGAATTCTATAGAAGACCTCACATTTAACAGTTCAAATTCTAGTTTTACCATCAGTCCTTTGGCAACTACTCAATACATGGTTAAAGCGACGGATGGACTTTGTGAATCACCTTTAGATATAGTTAGAGTTACAGTAAATCCAAAACCGGTTGCCTTGGTTGTGCCTAAGGACCAAGTAGTTTGCAAAGGAGATTTGGCAACCGCAGTTGCAAGCGGCGCTTTAGGAGGAAGATACATCTGGTATGGCGCAGATAGATTTATTACTTTAGATTCAGTTGTTAACATCGTTGCAAGTGTTGATACATCGATATGGGTTAAGATAATTGATAAAAATGGCTGTGAAGATATTGATTCGGCTTTTGTAAGAACTTTTACAACACCAGCACTTAATTTAATCCAGCATATTTGTTTAAATCCATCAGAAACCTTTGTTATTAAAGGGAGGCCAACCACCTTTGAAATACCAAACGCAAGCTATAACTGGTCTTTAAAAGGAGTTTCTTTGCCAATAACAATTTCATCTGTCGCAGATTCAAATTTAACGGTGTTAGCAAGTGATACTGGGATTTACAAAGTTGTTTATGGTTTAGGTAATTGCATTGTTTCAGATTCAGTTGGTGTTACCTTAAATCCAACAGTAGAAGCAGGGGCTGATCAAACTATATGTATTAATGATTCTGCTAATCAGGTGGCAACGTCTTTAAATGAAGTTAGTTACACATGGATAAATCCTTCAAATGTTACATTAGGCAATGACTCTAGTTTAACCTTATTGATTTCGCAAGACACCTTATTAAAAGTAATTGTGGAAGATAAATTTAATTGTGCAGCTAAAGATTCGGCTTTTGTAAGGGCTTTTACTACGCCTCCCGTCGATTTGCCCGCACATATTTGTTTAAATCCTTCAGAAAATTTTGTCATTAAAGGTAAACCAAAAATGTTTGAAATACCTAATGCAACCTATAGTTGGAGTTTTAATAACTTGTCTTTAGTTCCAACTGTTTCTTTGGTTGCAGACTCTAATTTGACCATTTTAGCAAGTAATTTAGGAACTTATAAATTAGTATATGGTTTAGGCAAATGTATCGTTTCAGATTCGGTAGGTGTTAGTTTAAACCCAAATGTAGAAGCCGGGCTTAATCAAACAATATGTATTAATGATTCCGCAACTCAGATTGCAACCTCCTTAAATGAAGTTAGTTACCAATGGATAAATCCTTCAAATGTTACATTAGGCAATGACTCTAGCTTGACCTTGTTGATTTCGCAAGACACCTTATTAAAAGTAATTGTGGAAGATAAATTTAAATGTATAGCTAAAGATTCAGCTTTTATTGATGCCTATAAGGTTCCAGATGTGTCATTAACCACCTTAAATTGCCTCGATTCTAATGGCACTGTTACATTAAAAGGAAGACCGCGTTTATATGAAATCCCAAATGCTACTTATACTTGGTATTATAAAAATGTGCCCCAAATTAGATTAAATCCTTTAACCGATTCCAATTTTGTAGTTTCTGCTACAGATTCGGGGAAATACAAAGTTCGTTATGGACTTGATAAATGTTTTGTAAGCGATAGCGCCTATGTAAGAATAAATCCAACACTTGCAGTAACTCCAGAAAAAGTAATTTGTATCAATGATACTGTTGTGCATAGAGCTAAATCACCAAATTCAGTAAGTTATGAATGGTTCAATAGTGCAGGTTTGGTTTTATCAACGCTCGATAGTATAAAAATAAAAGTAACCCAAGATTCTTTATTATTTGTGCGAATTAAGGATAGGTATCAATGTATAGTAAAAGATACAGCAATAGTGAAGGCTTTTACCACCCCCGCTTTAGATTTACTTCCCCGGGTTTGTTTAAATCCTTCTGATAATTTTGAAATAAAAGGAAAACCAAAAATGTTTGAGATTCCAAATGCCACCTATAACTGGACATATAATAACGTAGCTTTGCCCACAACCATATCTCCAATTGCAGATTCTAATTTAACCATTTTCGCTAGTAATTTAGGCACATATAAGTTGGTATATGGTCTGGGTAATTGTTTTGTTACTGATTCTGTAGGTGCAACTTTAAATCCTTTAGTTGATGCCGGTCCTAATCAAACAATATGTATTAACGACAGTGCTACTCAAGTTGCAACTTCTAATAATGACGTTAGATATACATGGATTAATCCTTCAAACGATACCTTAGGAATTAACAAAAGTTTGACTTTGTTAATTTTGCAAGATACTTTATTGAATGTAATAGTTGAAGATAAATTTAAATGTGTGGCTAAGGATGCTACTTTAATTAGTGCTTATAAAGCTCCAGATATAAACTTAACCACCTTAAATTGTCTTGATTCGAATAGTGTTGTAATCCTTAAAGGGAGACCTTTATTATATGAGATTCCTAATGCGACATACACTTGGTATCACAAAAATATGCAGCTAATTGGGCTAAATCCTTTAATTGATTCTAATTTAGTGGTTTCTGCGGCAGATTCAGGACAATATGTCGTGAGATACGGTCTTGACAAATGTTTTGTAAATGATACTGCGTATGTAAGGTTAAAACCTAAAGTTAAATTATTGGCAGATACAGTAGTTTGTATCAATGATTCCACCTTACAATTAGCTGCTTCCAATAATTTGGTGTTTTATATTTGGAAAAACCTACTCCAAGATACACTTGGAACAGGGGATAGCATCTTGATAAAAATTCCAAGCGATACTACTATATTTGTTGTGGCTTCTGACCAATACGGTTGTTTTGCAACTGATACAGTAAAGGTAAAAACGTATCGCAAACCAACTATTTTGATTCCAGATGCGTTTTGTTATAACCCTCTTACCTCGTTTACTTTAAATGCGGGTCCAGGAAATACCAAAATCCCAACGAATACAGGACTATTTAAATGGACTAAAAATGGAGCACCAGTTTCTGGGCTTAATTCTCCTTTAACTGATTCTATTTATATTGCCACTGATACAGGAACTTATGTTGTAAATTATGGATTGGGAGGATGTATTGTAAAAGATACTTCTATAATCACTTTATCCCCTTTAGTGGATGCTGGTCCTGATGTTACCATTTGTTTTGCTACTTCTACACTGTTAGAGGCAAAGATAAAAAATGGTACTGGAACGCCAGGATTTGTATATAATTGGGATTTTAATTTAGATTTAAGTGATACAAATACCACCAAAACTAAGGCCACTCCAGATAGTACGCTAGGCATTGGTACGTATAAGTATATTATTAATGTAATCGATACGGTAGGTTGTAATCATAAAGATTCTATTTTGGTAAATGTAGTAAAGCCAACTGATTTACAGATTGTTAATCCTATTAGTTGTATTGGGGATACAATAACTTTAAAGGCAGTTCCAAGTAATATAACCGCCTCTTTGACCTACCAATGGTATGAAGGATCAAAAAAATTAAATGAAATAAGTGATCAACTTTTGGTGGATAAAGTAGGTACTTATAAGGTGGTTTATAAAGAAGGATTTTGTGCAGATTCGACGGTAAAATACGTTCCCTTTAATCCTAAACCAGTTCCTGACAACATTCCTAGCTATATTTTCTGTAAAGATACCACGCGATTAGATTCCTCAAGTGTTTTGATGGATGCTGGCCCAGCTGCCTATTATTTATGGGATAAGGGAGATACTACCAGACGCGTAAAAGTGGACGAAAAGGGCACTTATTACTTTAAAATATTTAACCACTACAATTGTTTTGTTAAAGATAGCATTCTTGTATTTGATGAATGTCCTCCTCGATTGTTTGTTGCAGATGCATTTACGCCTAATGGAGATAATAGAAATGAGCTTTTTAAGGTGTATTATGCCTACGTTAAAAACTTTAAAATGTGGATTTTTAACCGTTGGGGTGAGGTAATTTATTACTCCGAAGATCAAAATAGTGGATGGGACGGATTTTATAGAAACGATGAAATTCCGGCAGGAACTTATCCTTGGCTAATTCAATACGATTCGGCTTATGATAAATTTGGTACAAACATTAAGAAAAATGGTCGAGTTACTTTGATAAGATAAAACTTAAATAAAGAACCATTTCTTATGAATACAAGTAAATGGAACATTTTCTGCGCCAAAATTCTTATAAAAATACGCAACTGAAGGAATGCTTGAACCTTCAAAATCCAAGTTCATGGTTTCATTTGCATGTGTGGTGATAAAATAATTCAACAAAAAATAAATTGCATTTAAACTTCTTCCTTTTTTAGAAGGTGCGCCAAGAATATAATGGTAGAAATGTTGAGATTTTAAAAATATACCACCAGCAATTAGTTCATGATTAAATATTACCTCATAAATCTCCACTTTATTTAATAACAGAGCCTCTGATATTAGTTGGTTTAACATTTTATAAATGTTATCTTCAAAACCATAATATTTGTCTCCATAACTTTCTTTATATAGGCATAAAATATTGTCTACGTTGGAAACAACCCGTATTTGCAAATTGGCCGCCTCTGCTTTTTTGATATTTTTTCTTTGCTGTTTATCAAAGCCTTGTGTCAAAATTTCAATCGGTTGGTTAAGGCTCAAGACATAGTTTGTGCGTAATTTCTTAAATTGAATTGGAAAGGTATTATAAGTTTGGATGTCAGTCTTTAAAATCCACCAAGGGATGGCCTTAATAAATTTATTAAAGATATCTAATGTAATTTCTTTATTAGAAAAAACACCTAACTGTTGACAAAAATGAGGCTGACAAATGTAATTGATTCCAAACTTTTGTTTGATGTTTAATGGCATAACATACTGATAGTCATCAAGGATTAAGGCACACCACTCAGGAGCGACTATGTCAAGAAACCAACTTTCAGCGTAAACTAGATGGTGGATAGCACCATGGATGCACTTATTCCATTTGATTTTATCAATTTGGTTATTTTTTACAAATTGAATCACTTGGTTGTCATAAATTAGTCGAATAAACTTATTTGAACGGGCAATTGCTCTTTACTACTTTTACTTTTTTTGGAAGGAACTTCTTTATTATTTTTCCTTAGTTTGTTAGCAGTATTTTTGAAAGCATCAGGGTTTTGTATTTTTAAAAAAATCTTATAAATATTTCGATACTCCTTTTTAAACAAACGTGGTAAAGAATCAACCACCTTGTCAATTTTCAATTCAAAAAGAATTCTAAACTTTGATTCTTCTTTTTCTATAAAGCCTTTCGCTTCAAGAGCCTCCAGTGCCGTAGTTACCCTAGTTTTTTTCAATCCACATTCATCTGCAATTTTGGAGGTAATGAGTGTTTTGATTGTATTTTTTTGAAAGTGCAAAAGTAAAAGTTCTAAGATCAAAACTTCTTCTAGACTAATGTATTCAAAATTATATTTGGAAAGTCTTGAGAAAAGAACTGAAACCGTTTTAGCCATTTGTGAAACTTATAGTGATAATTTTGAATAACAAAGGTGGCAACATATAGAAATACCACCTTTGTAGTGGTAATTACGCTGAAATTAATTGTTTATTTCTAATATCAGTCACTTTTTCCAAAAAGTCGATGGCTTGTTGCCTATATATTGCCGCAAACTCTTTACTTGGTTCGTTTTGGTTGATTTGTAAAACCAAGTTTTTAAATCCACCATTCACTATAAAATCACCAGTTTCGACAAAGTTTTTGTCAAAGTCGTTCATAATGCCGTGTTGGGTATTGCATTGAATTTCTTTTGTAAGCAACATAGCCTTAGCACTGTTGATCAGAACATTATAACAATGGTAAATTCCATCAGCATAAATTTCTTGAGCAAATGCTTCGTTTGCCTTCAACAATCTTTCGTTTTGTTCAGAAATTAACAAACCAACTAAGTCTACCAGTGCACCAGCACATTCACCAACACCAATTGCTGTTTCATACTTGTGCTCCTCGCCCCAATCAATCATATAATCTTGAGGAACATCAGTAATAACTCCAAGTGGCTTAAGGAGTTGGTAAAAATAATTTTTACCTTGTCTTTCAAAATAGGTATTGAAATATTCACCATCCTGAACATTTTCTTCAAAATCATTTAACAATAACCTTAATGCTTCGGGTATCCTTTTTGAGGCTAGTTTTATCACTTTTTCGGCAATTGTACCTTCGCCATCTCCAATTATTCCACCACCCAACATTACTTGATGTGCCGGTAATACATATTCTCCGACTTTTAAGGACATGCCATGAAAACCAATATTTGCCACGGTGTGCTGTCCACAGGCATTCATACAACCACTTATTTTTATTTTGATGTCGTTGTTATAAATTAAGTCTTGGTATTCTTCTTTCATAACTCGCTCAAGTTCAACCGCCAATCCCATGCTGCTGGCAATACCAAGGTTACACGTGTCAGTACCAGGGCAAGCTACTACATCTAGCGTACTATCAAATCCTGGTTCTGCAAATCCTATTTCATCTAACGCACAGAATAAATGAGGAAGGGCATTATCTCTTACATATTTTAATATATATCCTTGGTTAACGGTAACTCTAATGTCGTCTGAGGCAAATTTGTCTACAATTGCAGCGAATTTTCGTGCTGTATCGGACTTCATGTCACCATTGGTAAGTTTTATACATACTGCAAAAAATCCTTTTTGCTTTTGCTCAAAAACATTTGTTTTCAGCCATTTATTGTATTTTTCTTCGTTGTTAACAGCAACTTCCCCAAAATCTTTAGTTTCAGGAATACTAGATTTTGGCATATCATCTATATCCACCTCAAACGATTTAGATTTTATGGCCAATTTTTCAAGTTCAATTAAATGTATAAGCTCCTCAAGACCAACGTCATTTAATAGATATTTTAATCTGGCTTTATTTCTTCTGGTGCGTTCGCCATACCTATCAAACACCCTTAGTGTTGCTTCTGTAAATGGAATTATCTGATCAGCGGCAATAAAATCAAATGCTTTTTGAGCATGAAAAGGCTGAGCACCAAGCCCACCAGCAATCATCACCTTGAAGCCCAATACTTCTTTGCCGTTGATATTTCTTATTTTGGGAACAAATCCTAAATCATGAATGAAAGCGTAAGCGGAATCTTTTTCACTTGAAGAAAAGGATATTTTAAATTTACGACCCATTTCTTGACAAATAGGGTTACGTAAAAAATATTTAAACATCGCATATGCATAAGGTGAAACGTCAAATGGTTCTTCTGGGTCAATACCAGCAGTGGAAGAGGCAGTTATATTTCTTACAGTATTGCCACATGCTTCTCTTAAGGTAATATTTTTTTCTTCCAGTTTAGCCCATACTTTAGGAGCATTTGCCAATTTAACATAGTGTATTTGAATATCTTGTCGGGTGGTAGCATGAAGGTTACTACTACCAAATTCGTCTGATACATCAGCTATTCTAACAATTCCTTCGGGCGTAACTCTACCAAATGGAAGTTTAATTCTTATCATTTGAACGCCAACTTGCCTTTGACCATATACCCCACGCGTAAGACGATAGCCTCTAAATTTTTCCTCGTCAATTTGACCCGTCAAAAACTGGCCAATTTTTTCGTTAAGTTCAAAGATGTCCTTTTGGGCAGCTTTATTTATGGAATCGTTTAGCTCTAAACTCATTTTATAGCAATTTTAATAACAATTATAAACAATGAATAATAAGATAATAACACCTCGGGAGTTATGTAGACAATACTTGATTTAAGGCCTTATAAGTTCCGATTTTGGTCTTATTATTATGATTTTTCTAAATCTTTGTGCAAAAATACTTGAAAAAAATTAAATGTAATTCTAATAGAACTATTATTATTGATACTTTCGTTTTTAAATTGAGAATTTTGTTGGTTGTGTAACAGTAAAACTAAAAAATCTAGTAAATGAAAATTGAAATTAAAAGAATAAATGAGGCTGTAAACCTACAAGCTACTAATGAAGAGGGTAAATCTATAGTGATGGACGGCTCAGACGCCATAGGTGGTATGAATTTGGGAATGAGACCTATGCAGGTACTGTTGGCTTCGCTTGGTGGTTGTAGTTCCATGGATGTATTGAGCATACTTAATAAACAAAGGCAGCAAATTGATGGATATGAGGTGGTTATAAATGGTGAAAGAGAGCCAGGAGTAGAACCTTCTTTGTTTAAGGATATTCATCTTGTTTTTAAGGTTAAAGGGCAAGTAGATGAAGAAAAATTGAAAAGAGCTATCGATTTAAGCATGACAAAATATTGCTCAGTTGCTAAAACACTCGAGCCTACTGCACAAATTAGTTATAGCTATGAACTGAATAAATAAATTTGGTTCATGATTGGAATAATTCCGATTCCTCCTTATCATTTCACTTTTATCAAATGAATAGATTGGAAAGATGAGGTATTTCCCAAGTTGTTTCAAGCATAAAACCAAATTGAATATTTGAATAGTGCGATATAGAATGTCTGCAACCGTTTAGTCAAATGGTTAATTGGAAACTTGGAGATATTAAAATTTTGAAGAATATATATACTATAGGAACAGCGATTAATCTTTCGAATTTATAAATAACAAACCCTCCAGAAGTTTTATCTAAAAAAATAAAATATTTCTTTAGACAAAAATAGTGGAGGGTTTTGCCAATTGTGAAATGGCTTTTGTTAATAAATTATGAACCTAATTTAGATTGAAGATTGGCATCTATTGCATTCAAAAATTCTTCAGTGTATAAATAGTGTTCACCATGATTCACCTTATTGCCATGGATACAAACAGCTAAATCTTTAGTCATTTTGCCGCTTTCCACTGTTTCAACACACACTTTTTCTAATGCTTGACAAAAATTTATAAGTTCTTGATTTCCATCAAGTTTACCTCTAAATTCTAATCCTCTTGTCCAAGCAAAAATAGAAGCTATAGGATTTGTAGAAGTTGGTTTACCAGCTTGGTGATCACGGAAGTGGCGTGTTACGGTACCATGAGCAGCCTCAGCTTCCATTGTCTTACCATCTGGAGTAACCAAAACTGAGGTCATTAAACCTAAAGAACCAAAACCTTGAGCAACTGAATCCGACTGAACATCTCCGTCATAATTTTTACATGCCCAAATAAAATCACCACTCCATTTTAATGCTGAAGCTACCATGTCGTCAATAAGACGATGTTCGTAAACTATACCAGCTGCTACAAATTGGGTTTTATATTCTGCTTGGTAGATTTCCTCGAAAATATCTTTAAAACGACCGTCATATTTTTTAAGAATGGTGTTTTTAGTAGATAAATATAATGGCCATTTTTTGGTAAGTGCCATGTTAAAGCAAGAATGGGCAAAACCTCTGATAGATTCATCGGTATTATACATACCCATGGCTATTCCGTCACCTTTAAAGTTATAAACTTCATGCGTTTGTGGTGCGCTTCCATCTTCTGGTGTGAATGTAAGCGTAAGTTTACCTTTGCCTTTTATAACTAGGTCAGTAGCACGATATTGATCACCAAAAGCATGACGGCCTACAATAATTGGCGAGGTCCAGTTGGATACTAAACGAGGCACGTTTTTACATACAATTGGCTCACGAAATACAGTACCATCGAGAATATTGCGGATGGTTCCGTTTGGAGATTTCCACATTTGCTTAAGGTTAAATTCTTTTACCCTAGCCTCATCAGGCGTAATTGTAGCACATTTAATACCTACACTATATTTCTTAATAGCTTCTGCTGCATCAATTGTAACTTGGTCATTGGTAGCATCGCGGTACTCGATTCCAAGATCGTAGTATTTGATATCTACATCCAAATAAGGTAATATCAATTTGTCTTTAATAAATTTCCAGATGATGCGTGTCATCTCATCGCCGTCCAGCTCCACCACTGGATTCGCAACTTTGATTTTCTGAATTGCCATATTTGCAAAAATTAAACGTTATTGTTGAGAGTTAAAACTACTTTTACCCATAAATTGGACGACCAAAGTTATTAGATTTTTTTTGAAATAAAGGTAAGAATTAGAAAAGTTTGATTTTTTATTGTTTATGTGGGTATTTTAGAAATACTTGTTTTCATTTTAAACTACCATAACATTTAAGTAGATCATAGAAACTATTTATAATTTATTTTCATCAAATGAATAAAAAGACTTTTTGCCAATACTTATAAAATTGATACCTTTGCAAACATTTTAATACCAAAAGCCCACATGGTGAAATTGGTAGACATACCATCTTGAGGGGGTGGCGCTCGTTTAGGGCATGGGAGTTCGAATCTCCCTGTGGGCACAAGGCAGCAGTAATGTTGCCTTTTTTTATGTTATGGAAATTCTATATGAAGATGAGGTTGTTTTAGTTGTAAATAAACCTGCCGGGCTAATGGTGGAACCAGATAGAAATGGACATCAAAATCTATTGCAACATGTAAAAAACTATTTAAATAAATCCCAAGATAAAAAGGAGGTTTACGCCCAGCATTTGCATCGTTTAGACAGGCCGGTAAGTGGGATTGTTATATTTGCAAAAGACAAAAAGGTGTTACGTCCCTTGAGCGAGCAGTTTGCACAACGACAAGTAAAAAAAATGTATATGGCTTTAACTATGCACGAACCTTCACAACAAGAAGGGCGTTTGCAGCATTGGCATAGAAAAGAGAAGAAAAAAGCGGCGTTATATCATGAACAAGGGGAGTACATGGAATTGGCCATCCTTGACTATCAAATTGAAAGAAAAAATCAATTTTATTTATGGGATATTACCTTGCTCACAGGTAAATATCATCAAATAAGAGCGCAGTTAGCAGCTTGTGGATGTGCAATTTTAGGCGATCAATTGTACGGATCTGATCAGCCATTCATTTTACAATCCATTGCACTTCATGCTTATCAACTTCAATTTGTACACCCAATTTCTAATCTTCCCATTACGATTCATAATTTACCTACTTGGGATAATTATGATGTTAGCTTAACTTAATTTAATACTAAGGGGTAAAGCTTAAATACAATTAATTACTTGCCAAGTACTTTTTCGCGTACAATTTTTAAAGTTTGATGAGCGATTTCTTTTGCCTTCGTAGCACCAGTTGCTAACCGATGTTCTATTTCAGAAGTATTATTTATGAATTCATTAAATAACAAACGTTCTTTTTGGAATTTTTCTAATATTAATGCCAATAATTCTGCCTTTGCATGGCCATACCCAAAGTTTCCCCCAAGGTATTTAGTTCTCATTTCTTCCTGCTGGGTTTTAGAGGCTAACAATGAATAAATAGCAAATACATGGCAGGTGTCTGGGTTTTTAGGCTCTTCAAGAGGTGTGCTGTCTGTGACTATGCTTCCTACTACCTTTTTTAGTGCCTTTTCCTCCAAAAAAATATCAATGTAATTGTTATAAGATTTGCTCATTTTTTGCCCATCAATCCCAGGGACTGTCATCACCTGTTGGTCTACTTTAGCTTCTGGAATTACAAAAGTTTCACCATAAACCAAGTTAAATTTCTCCGCCACATCTCTGGCAATTTCCAAATGTTGGATTTGATCTTTACCAACCGGCACGATGTTGGCGTTATATAAAATAATATCCGCCGCCATCAATACTGGATAAGTAAATAATCCTGCATTAACATCAGCTAATTTATCAGATTTGTCTTTAAATGAGTGTGCGTTAGCCAACATTGGGTAGGGCGTAAGGCAACTTAAGTACCATGTAAGCTCACAAACTTCAGGAATATCTGATTGCCTATAAAAAATATTTTTTTCAGTATCAAAGCCAAAAGCTAACCAAGCAGCAGCGGTTGAATAGGTGTTTTGTTTTATTAATGTTGAATTTTTGACCGTAGTTAATGAATGCAAATCTGCAATAAAAAATAAGGATTGATTATTTGCATTTTTTGAGAGTTCTATTGCTGGTTGAATTGCTCCTAAAATATTGCCCAAATGTGGCCTACCTGAACTTTGTATCCCTGTTAATATTCTTGACATAACATAAATTTACACCTTGCTTTTATGCCAAAGCTTAAGTGAATAATATTTTTAACTTTGAATTATAATTTAAACTCCTTTAACATCCTCCACATAAGCTCTTAAAACCTCACCCACACTCCAAGCTTGTGCAATACATCCATTGGGTGTAAATGGCTCATCTCCATCAAAAATCTCCGATACGGTACCTATACCTGCGGTTTTAAAATGAGTTTTTAATTTTTCAATATGTTTTTCTACTTTCTTTTTCCCCTCTTCGCCATCAAGCCTTACTTTAGCTGTATAATAAGGCCCCAAAAGCCAAGACCAAACAGTACCTTGGTGGTATGCTCCATCTCTAGACCATTGGTTACCAGTATATATTCCCTTGTAGTGTATGTCATCAGGGGCTAAACTTCTCAGGCCAAAAGGAGTTAAAAGTTTATTTTCAACAACTTTTAATATTTTTCTTGCCTCTGCGTCAGCCATCAAAGGAAATGGCAGACTTAAGGCAAAAATTTGATTTGGACGAATGGATGGATCGTTGATATAATCTCCTACACAATCATACAAACATTTATTTTCTTTATTCCAAAAGACCGATTCAAATGATTCTTTAACAGCCAGTGCTTTTTGTCCGTATAGGGCTGCTTCTGTTTTTTTGCCAAATTCTTTATTCAAAAATTCCATTATTTTTAATACATTGTACCACAATGCATTAATTTCCACAGGTTTACCTAGTCTTGGTGTTACCACCCAATTACCAACTTTAGCATCCATCCAAGTAAGTTGTACGCCCTCTTCTCCAGAATATAATAGACCATCTTCATGATCGACCATAATATTATATCTAGTACCTTTTATGTGCCACTCTATAATATCTTCAAGCACAGGCATGAGCTCTACTTTGATAAATTCTTTATCTTTTGAATATTTAAAGTACTGATAAATGGCTACAAAAAACCATAAAGTGGCATCTACTGTATTATATTCTGGCGTTTCACCATCGTCAGGGAAACGATTAGGAATCATGCCCATATTGGTACTTAAAGCAAATGCTTTTAATATTTTTTTTGCCTCTTCAAAACGGCCAGTAACCAAACAAATACCTGGCAAAGCAATCATTGTATCACGTCCCCAGTCGCTAAACCAATGATAACCAGCTATGATTGTTCTTAAGTTGGTGCCCCTTTGTACAATAAATTGATCTGCATTTAGGGCCATCAACTGTGTAAAATCATCGTTAACACTGAGTTTTTTAAACAATTCTTTTCTTCTGGTTTCTTCCGCTGCTACTAGGGCCGCAGGGTCTTTCTTTGAGGTGTCTTCTATACTACAGGTAATGTGGATTTTGGCACCTGCGCCAAGCTTAACACTAAAATAACCATGTGAGAATAAGTCCTCTTTAAAATCTAAACCACGGCTAAGTTCTACCAAATATTCAAAGTCGTGATACCATCCTGGGAAATAGGTGAATTTAGAATTAGGAACAGAAATATGTAAATCGGGCAATCCTTCGTAAGGATTGATAGAAAAGTGGTCTTTGTTTAAGGTATAATCCCATCGTAATGAATCGTTGGCTCTTGTTAAAGAATGAAAATCACGATAGGCTATAAATGGCCTCAAATCCAAATAAAAATCTTTATTAGCTTTTAGTACTTCATAAGTGATAATTACGGTGTTTTCACCATGTATAGCTGAAATTGTTTTTTTAATTGCGTATCCTTCAAATTCATAAGTAAATTCTGGGAAAATGTTTCTTTCAAATTTCTTTATATACAAATATCCAAGTGGACTTACAATTCCCGGAAATTGATTTGAAAACAACTCAAAGCGCCTTCCATCATTTAAAACAATAGTTTCCTCCAATCTTGACAACAACACCATTCTATCAACTGGTGGTTTAAGGGATGCTACCAGTAGCCCATGATAACGCCTAGTATTGGCTCCAGACACTGTACAGCTGGAATATCCTCCTAAACCATTGGTCTCTAACCATTCGCTATCAGCTGCTATGTGGTAATCATTCACATGTTTTTTGTCAAGGGTCACTTTCATAAAAATTTTATTAGAAAATAAATCAAAGGAGTCAATTGATATGGAATAACAGGTTAAAATTACAAGAAATTGCCAACAATTACCAAAAAATTATGTTTTAATTGGATATTACCACCAAACTTAAAAAAAGGTAAGATTTGCTTTATAAGAAATTCATTTTTCCTCAATTATGTCTAATTTTAAATTAACTTATTTTGCTATTCTTGCAGTTTTAACATTAAGTTGCACAAGAAAAACTAATAATCAAATGGTTGAACCTGATACACAAAAAGCTATACTTTCCTTAGGAGATTCATACACTAAAGGTGAAAGTGTAGTTTGGGAACAAAACTTTCCCAATCAACTAGCTGATTCTCTTCGAAAAGTTGGGATAAAAACGGATTTAAAAATTATTGCTCAAACGGGTTGGAGAACTGACAATCTTATAGATGCCATAGAGCAAGCTAATTTAAAAGATACCTTTGATTTGGTAACCTTACTTATTGGTGTTAATAACCAGTATCAAGGTCGTTCCTTAAATACATATAAGCTAGAATTTGAAGAATTGCTAAAAACAGCCATTAAAGTGGCTAAAAATGATTTTAGGAATGTAATTGTATTGTCCATTCCTGACTATGGATTTACCCCGTTTGGTAAAGATAACCAGTCAGTTATAAGTAACGAATTAGCTCAATTTAATGAAGCAAATAAAACAATAACAGCTAGTTACGGGATTGATTATGTAGACATTACCCCTATAACCCAACAAGGTTTGACCAATCCCTCTTTAGTGGCAAACGATGGTTTGCACCCATCAGCTTTGGCCTATGAAAAATTTGTTGAAAAGTTGATTGATAAGGCAAAAAATAAATTGGGTAATTAATAATTTAAGCCCAAAAGGTTGCTTAAATACATTAGGTTTGGTTAGATTATAAAATGAAGGAATTTAATTAATCGACCATTGGTAGTACACACTTTTTAAATCATTTATTACAATTCCCACCATTGTTTGTAAATAAAATTGTGTTATTAACTGCAAAAATTAGGACAAACATAGACCTATTTTATGTATCTGCTTTTAAAATTATGGTTTGTATTTGCTAACCTCTAAAATTGATTTGATTTTAATTATATTTGCTGCTCTTTTTTTTAATTAAACCCCCAATACAAATGAGGAAGTCTGATATTAACTTTAATATTGAGCTAGATGAGCAAAATGTACCAGAAAAAATAACTTGGAATGCAACAGACAAACCGACGGATGCTGTTGCCGATTGTAAAGCGATTACCTTGTCTCTTTGGGATGGAACGGGAAAAGGAAGTATGCGAATTGATCTTTGGACAAAAGAAATGCCTGTTGGTGATATGAAAAGATTTTATATCGAAACAATAGCTGGTATGGCAGATAGTATCTTAGGTGCGACGGGAGATAAATATATGGCAGACGAAATGGGTGAACTATGCCAAAGACTTATTAATCATCTCAAAGAAGAACAAAAGGCAGCAGCAAATTAATCTTTAAAGTTTTTTAATGAATAATAATGACATTTTAAGATCATTAAGATATACTTTTGATTTTGATGATCAACAAATGATCAATATTTTTTCGTCTGGTGGGTTAATAGTCTCCAGATCTCAGGTGATAGATTGGCTTAAGAAAGAAGATGATCCCTTTTTACAAACCTTGTATGACCCACAATTGGCTGCTTTTTTAAATGGATTCATTGTGCTCAAAAGAGGTAAAAAAGATGGTGAAGTGCCCATAGCTGAGAAGAAAATTAACAACAATGTTGTTTTTAGAAAGCTAAAGATTGCTTTAAATTATCACGATACAGATATTATAGAGGTGCTGTCCTTGGTAGAGTTTAAAATTAGCAAACATGAAATAAGCGCATTTTTTAGAAATCCATCACAACCTCAGTTTAGGTTATGCAAGGATCAAATTCTTCGTAATTTTTTACATGGCCTCAAATTAAAGTTAAAGGAATAATAAACAAATTCCAGTAAAATCTTCTCTACGTTTACTATTTCTAATTTTTTTTCATTCTAATTCATTTAGACAACCCCAATTCATAATTTCATCATTTCTTGATTTAGAACTCGTTGTCACGAGGTCAATAATTTTATTTTTGTACTTAATCAGATAAAAATTTTTTAAGATATATTAAAACGAAATTAGAATCTTAGTAAAGGTCATTATTTTCATAAAATTGTTATAATATAAATTATTAATGCGCAATTATTACACCCTAAATATCAATAATTGTGAGTTAATTGTAGGTTAGTTTGAACATTTGTAGGTCACAATTTAAAACCAAGTTTGATAAACGATATAATTGAACTAATAATTGTGACTTATTAAAAATGTCTAAAATTAAACTTATGAGAAAACCTTTATTTATAACTTTTACTTTTCTCTTTTTTGCTGCAGGTACATTTGCCCAAATAGCACCTTATAGTATTTCACCAAAATGGGTTTTTGGCGACAAGGTAATGCTTGATTTTACAGGTGGTGCACCTACTCAAGTAACTCGAACAGATAATTTGGTTGCTTACGAAGGGGCATCCACCTTGTGCGACTCTAGTGGTGCGCTCATGGTATATACCAATAATGTCCGTTTGGCTGGGGCTAACTTTACTCCATTAATCTCTCCTAATATCATGACAGGCTCAAGCTCCTCTACACAAGGAGGGGTAATTATCCCTGATCCTAATAATATAGATGCCGGGTTTTATGTGCTTGTTGGTAACGCAGAATCTAATTATTCAACAGAGCCAAACGATATTGTAAAAAACGGAGTAAAGGTATACCGCGGTAGCAAATCAGGCTCTAGTGTTACGATTAATAACACACCAACTAACTTGTTTACAAATGCCACCTTACCCACAGAAAATGCTTTTGTAAGTTCTAATGGTGCTTACGGTTATAGGTTGATCAACTTTACAGTGAATGGTAGTGGAGCATCTATTATAAGCACAAGGGAGGTTACCAATGGAGGTATAGCTGGTTCCTCAGTTACAAGTTCTATAACTAGTCCTGCAAACTGGAATCTGCAATATCAATCTTCAATAAAGGTAAGCAGATGTCAGAACAGAATCGCTTTTGCCACGGGAGCTACACTTATAGTCGCCAACTATGATAGATCAACCGGTACCGTAGGTTCCGTAATTTATAGTGGAACACCAGCATTAGGCACTGGTGGAAAATTTTATGGTGTAGAATTTTCGCCTAATGGCAATTATCTATTTTTTACCACATTAGATAAAGGTAACTTGGGAAGTGTGAATTTGAGCACTGGAGTAGTTACCAACCTCACTACCAATACAAGTGGTACCCTTCAAGTAGCTCCTGATGGCAATATTTATTTGGCCAACGGCATAGATGGTGCATTTAATACAACTGGAATAGCAGTAATTACCAATCCAAATACAGGTGGTACTTATAGCGCCTCGGGGGTAACTTATTCTGGAACTAAACAAACAAAACTAGGACTTACAAATCAGGCATGGTTAAATCCAAGAAGGCCAGTTGGGGGTGCTAAACTAAGAAATGGTACTTCCAATTGCAGAGAGTATACTTTTGGGTTTAGATTTTATACTCATTTTAATGATAAAATAGCCTTAACTTCTACCACTTGGGAATTTACTGATAATACCACAGGTATAGTAACCACAAAATCTTTATCAAGTCCGTTTACTGATTCTACCAATTATATTTTACCTACATCAAATGCCTTTAATGTTAAAGTAACCGTGGTAGATCAGGTGTGCGGTGAGACTTGGGTGAGTAATACCTTTACTGTTGCTCCATCTTGTCCTGCCCCAGTGGAATTGTTATATTTAAAAGTTAAGAATGACAATAACATTAATTTTTTGGAATGGGCAACGATTCAAGAAGAGAATAGCGCTTATTTTAATGTTTTACGGTCAGAAAATGGGGTATTTAAGAAAATTGGTAGTGTGTCTAGCAATGGAAATTCTAATTCCTTGGTCAAATATAGTTTTGAAGACCAAGGAGAATTTATAGGAAATGTTTATTACCAACTAGAGCAAGTAGATCTTGATGGCTCTGTGGAATTAAGCAATATTGTTGCCACCAAAAGTGATCAAATCAAGTTTGTAATAGCTCCAAATCCTTCTAGTAATGAATTTTATCTTTCTTTTGATGAAGAAAATATTCAATCTGTATCAATATTTAACTTAGAAGGTCGTAAAGTCGAGCAACATGATTTTCCTACAAGGGGAATGTCATTTGGTAAAGAATTGACAACAGGAACCTATTTGGTGAAGGTTTCGATTGGTGACCAAGTGTTTGTGAAAAAGATTTTGAAGTGGTAGGTTGCATGTAATCGCTTGTGCTTGCAAATCTTTAAATCTTTAAGGCAAAAAAAAAGCCCACCATTATAGTGGGCCTTTTCACTGCTCATAGAAAAATTAAAACTTTTTGCCAGGGAAATAAGCTGCTTCTCCCAATTCTTCTTCGATACGAAGTAATTGGTTGTATTTAGCCATCCTGTCAGAACGTGAGCATGAACCAGTTTTGATTTGTCCTGTGTTCAATGCTACCGCCAAATCAGCAATAGTGTTATCTTCTGTTTCACCTGAACGGTGAGACATGATTGATTTATAAGAATTTTTGTGTGCAAGATTCACTGCATTGATGGTTTCAGTAAGTGATCCAATTTGGTTTACTTTTACCAAAATAGAGTTTGCCACACCTTGATCGATACCGTTTTGTAGACGAGTTACGTTGGTTACAAACAAATCATCACCAACCAATTGTGTTTTCTTACCAATTGCATCAGTAAGTTTTTTCCAACCTGCCCAATCGTCTTCAGCCATTCCGTCTTCAATAGAAATGATAGGGTATTTGTTTACCCATTCGCTCCAATAAGCAACCATTTCCTCAGAATTTTTCTTCATTCCGTTTGATTTATGGAAATGATATAATCCTGTAGCTTCGTCATAAAACTCGGTAACAGCGGCATCCATAGCAATAAATACCTCTTCACCTGGTTTGTAGCCAGCTTTTTCTATCGCTTTTAACACGATTTCAATTGCTTCTTCATTAGATGGAATATTTGGAGCAAATCCACCTTCGTCACCTACATTGGTAGAGTATTTTTTCTCTTTTAATACTTTTGCTAAAGTATGGAATATTTCAGAACCAATTTTCATAGCATGTGAGAAGCTTTCAGCACCTACAGGCATAATCATAAATTCTTGAAAATCAATTGAGTTATCAGCATGAGAACCACCATTTAAGATGTTCATCATTGGTACAGGAAGTGTATTTGCATTTACCCCACCTATATATCTGTACAAAGGCATTCCAGCTTCTTCAGCTGCTGCTTTTGCTACCGCAAGAGATACTGCTAAAATTGCATTAGCACCTAGTTTTGCTTTATTTGGTGTGCCATCTAAGTCAATCATGATTTTATCAATCAAGTTTTGCTCAAATACCGACACTCCTAATAGTTCGTTAGCGATATCATCATTTACATTGGCACAAGCTTTTAAAACGCTTTTACCCATATAATTTGCCTTGTCTCCATCGCGAAGTTCTACGGCTTCATGCTTGCCAGTAGAAGCACCAGAAGGCACTGCTGCACGACCTAACGCGCCGTTTTCAGTAATTACGTCTACTTCCACTGTAGGATTGCCACGAGAGTCAAAAATTTGACGGGCTACGATGTCTTCAATTAAAGCCATTGTTTGTTAAGATTTAGTATAATGATTAAATAAAAATATAAAAAGGTGGCTTTGTATGCCTTAATTAGTTGCAATAATACCAATTTTTGTATTATATTAATGCATAGTCACAATTAATTTTTAACAAACGCCATACCTAAGAAAATTAAACCTTCTTACCAAAAATGCTAATGGCGATTTTTGATAAAAATAATATGTATTAAAAGCTATTCTTTCACAAAGGGTAAAATCTGATAGCCATGCTTAATAAAGTACACTCCCGGTTGTAAATTAACCCTTAACTCACTTGAACTGGTACTTGTTTTATAGGATTTAATCAGATGACCAGTTGTGCTAAAAATATGTAAATCATTAACTTGATCCAAATTATTGATTATTAATGATTCGCCTATAACAGGATTAGGATAAACATTTAATTTTTGAAATTCATTATTAGACAGAATTCCTGTGGTTTTTGGGTAGTTAAGTACAAAACTCTGTGTTTTAGACCAAAGAGATTTATTGCCTTTACTGTCTATTCCTGCAACTTGATAGTATATGGTATCAATATTATTCTCAATTCTTAGTCCTGAATTGTCAAGTTTAAATGTATCTTTTGGAGATAAAAGTTTACAATTTTCAGTGATATTGGATATAAAATTTGTGGTTTTGGAATATCTAATACAGTATTCTGAGGCATTATACAAAGTTGGCCATGATAGAATAGCAGTTTTTCCTGCAAATTCTGTAAATTCTGTTGAATTAACGTTAATTGAAGAAGATAAAAAAGCGCCAACAGGGTCATTTATCATAGCATTTGCATATAAATTTGGGTCATTATAGCGAGTGAAAACAATATCCGGCTTATTATCAGAATTTAAATTT
This sequence comes from Cytophagaceae bacterium, assembly GCA_027488865.1. Taxonomy (GTDB): domain Bacteria; phylum Bacteroidota; class Bacteroidia; order Cytophagales; family UBA9547; genus JAIYAU01. The sequence continues at coordinate 37,113 of JAIYAU010000049.1, read as the reverse complement.
CCAACTTCTATAACTTCAGGATTTGCAACTGTAGTTATTTCAGTTAGGGTTTTAAAATTAGCTGTGTCTTTGCCTAAGCCAATCAAAACTGAAATGGCGTTTTTACTAGTATTTCCTGTAATTATATCTACCTTACCATCTCCGTTCATATCTGTAACTTTCAAACCTGTAAAATTGCTTATAGATTTGGTGAAGTAACTCATTTCAAAATTGCCATTTCCTAAACCAACAGCTACTGAAATACGACCATAGTTAGAACTGCCAGTTATTATATCTTGTTTGTTATCATTGTTGATGTCTGTAATGGCAAGATAATCTGATTGCGTGTCGGTAGAAAATAAGGAAGCTCCTCCAAAATTTCCTGAACTTCCACCAAATCTTATACTTAGGTTTTCTTGTTCAAAAAAACAGTTAATAATTAGGTCATCCTTGTTGTCATTATTTAAGTCTTTTAGCGCTAAATTAAATGGATATTGACCAGTAGAATAATCTGTTTTATTGGTTAAAGTACCTGTGGAAGTACCTAAAAATACAGAAACTGTGTTTGATTTGGAATTTAACACCGCTATGTCAGGGTTGCCATCTTTATTTAAATCTGAACTTGCTATTTGTCTGGGTGCATCACCAACAGTATATTCAACACTATTTGCAAAAGTACCGTTACCTGTATTTAACAATACTGATATATCGTCACTACCTTCATTTGGTACCACCAAATCATTTTGTTGGTCATTATTTAAATCTACAATTACAAATTCCATTGGATTAACTCTCGCTGAAACATTTCTTAACCATGAAAATGATCCGTCTCCTTGTCCTAAGAAAATTGAAATATTTCCATTAGAATAGTTAGCAATAGCAATATCAGGTTTGGAGTCTCCGTTCAAATCACCAATTTTCGAATAAATGGGTGCTACTGATTGAATTGGTTTTTCTAAAGGCGAATTTGAGAATTCAAATTGAGCAATTAGTAGTTGCGATGAAAAAAAATAAAGGCTAAGGATTATAGTTTGAAAGTTAATGTATTTCATTTTTGATGGCTTTTTATCAATGCAAGCTAAATAATTTTTTGAAAATTAAGTAATCAAGATTTTTAATTCATTAAAGAATTAAAAATGTTTTTGTGAGTAGATAAATATTAAAAATTGTTATTGTTTTAAGAAAATTAATGAATTAATTCTGTCGATGAATGAGGTTTAAAAGAAATTACGTGTTATAAAAAGCTTGTATTTTTTTTAGAAGTGCCTCATTTTCTTCACCAACACCAACTGTAATTCTTAAGCAATCCTCACAATGGATAACTTTGGTACGGTCTCTAACTATTATCTTTTCAAGAATTAAAAAATCAAATAACTCTTTGGCTCTTTCAAATTTAACCAAAATAAAATTGGCGTCAGAAGGGAAAATTTTAAGCACTTGTGCCAGCTCAGATAATTTGATTACCAATTCATTACGTTGTCTTACGATGCTAGTTGCATACCTGTTTTTTCTACCTTCGTTGTCAAGCGCATCCAATATCATACGCTGGCTTAGGCCGTTAATGTTGTAAGGATATTTGGCTTTATTTAAATAGTGAATAATTTCTTCTGAGGCAAAAGCCATACCTACACGTAAATTGGCCATCCCCCAGGCTTTAGAAAAAGTTTGTAAAATGACCAAATTGGGGTAAGAATCAAGAACTGAAAGTAAACTTTCGTTTGGGGTAAAATCAATATAAGCCTCGTCTAATACCACAATTCCATTAAATCTAGTAATAATTTCTATAATCGATTCTTTGTGGAGTAGATTACCAGATGGATTGTTAGGAGAACAAAGGAAAATTAATTTGGTATTGGCATCTATATTTTGTAAAATTTCTTCTTTTTGTAGTTCAAAATTTTCATTTAGTGGGACGTTTTTTACCAAAACATGGTTCAGGTCAGCCGAAACTTGATACATTCCATAAGTAGGAGGGGTTTGTATTATATTATCTTTGCCTGGTTCACAGCAAATTCTTATCAATAAATCTATTGGCTCATCACTGCCATTGCCAAGAAATATTTGTGACGTAGTAACTCCCTTAATAGCTGCCAGCCGTTCTTTTACTTTTAACTGAAGTGGGTCAGGATACCTATTAAATTGCCCGAGGTCTGTGGCAGATCCAAAAGGATTTTCGTTGGCATCAAGAAAAACTCCAATTTCTCCTTTATATTCATCTCTTGCAGAAGAATAAGGTTTTAATTGGATGATATGTGGTCTTAAAATGGATTGAAGGCTAAAAGACATTTTTGACAGAATTAATTAGTTTCAAAGTTAAGCCTTAATGATACCGCTTGTTTGTGCGCTTCTAAGTGCTCAGCTGTCGCCATTTTTTCTATGACGGGCCCAATAAGTTGAATACCCTGTTGAGTAATTTTTTGAAAGGTTATCTTTTTAATAAATGAGTCTAAAGATACACCACTATAAGCGCGTGCGTGGCCATTGGTAGGCAAGGTATGGTTAGTACCTGAAGCATAGTCACCAGCGGACTCAGGGGTGAAATTGCCCAAAAATACCGAACCTGCATTATTTATTTGGTTTGCTACCTCATCTAGATTTTGAATTGCCAAAATTAAATGTTCAGGAGCGTAAAAATTAATAATTTCTATGGCCTCATGTTCATTTTTTACCAATATCAATTTGCTATTATCCAAGGCTTTAGAAGCAAAGTCTTTTCTTGGCAATAGTGCAAGCTGCTTAAGTGTTTCTTGTGCTACAGATGTTAAAACCGATTCATTGGTGGTAACAAGGATTACTTGACTATCGTTGCCATGTTCTGCCTGCGAAAGCAAATCAGATGCTACAAAGGCGGGAATACATGTTTCGTCGGCATAGATCATTACCTCAGAAGGACCAGCTGGCATATCTATGGCCACACCTTCTTTATTTACCAATTGTTTAGCAGCTGTTACGTACTGATTACCAGGACCAAATATTTTGTAAACTTGAGGGATTGTCTCAGTGCCATAGGCCATGGCTGCTATGGCCTGTGCGCCACCTATTTTGTAGATATTTTTAATACCAACCAAATCCGCAGTATATAATATCGCTGGATGAATCTGTCCATCGAAACCGGGAGGGGAGCATAAAATAACTTCTTCGCATCCAGCAATTCGTGCAGGAATTCCCAACATGAGCACCGTAGAAAAAAGTGGGGCAGTACCTCCTGGTATATAAAGGCCCACTTTATTAATGCCAACTGATTTTCTCCAACATGCCACTCCTGGCATGGTTTCGATCATTTGGGATGTTTCCTTTTGGGCAAGGTGAAAAGTCTCAATATTGGATTTAGCAATCTGAATGGCTTCTTTTAAACGGCCATCAAGTTGCATAGCGGCCAAGCTGATTTCGGCCTCTGTTACTTTAATATTTTGTAGGGATACTTTGTCAAAAGTAAAAGTATAATGTAAAAGTGCTTTATCTCCTTGGGTTTTAACTGCCTCTAGAATGGGTGCTACCTTCGTTTCAATTTCTTTAAAATCAAAAACTGGTCGGGCTAAAAGAGATTTCCACGTGTTTTTTTCAGGATATCTTACTTGAATCATTCAATAATTTTTTAAGACGAATAATGTCGTTGACTTTGCGCAAACGAATCGTACGATCTACTAATCTACGGTGCAACTCTAACTGTATGATAGGGATTATGTTCACCTAATTTTATAATAAAAGTCGATTGTAACAGTTAAAGGATGATTTTTTCAATTGGAATAACTAAAATTCCTTCTGCACCAGCTTCTTTAAGTTTTTCGATTACTTCCCAAAACTCATTTTCATTTACCACTGAATGTAACGAACTCCATCCTTCAGAGGCCAAAGGCATAATGGAAGGACTTTTTACGCCCGGCAATAACGAAATAATCTTTTCTTGGGACTCGTTAGGGAAATTAAGAAGAATATATTTCTTGTTTTTCGCCTGCTGAACCGCCTTTATTCTAAAAATAAGATCTTTTAAGATTTTCTTTTTTTCAAGATTTAGATTATTGTTTGCGATTAAAATAGCCTGAGATTGCAAAACAACATCTGCTTCTTTTAATCCGTTGCTAATGAGCGTACTACCAGAGCTTACTAAGTCACAAATGGCTTCTGCTAAACCAATATTTGGGGCAATTTCTACAGAACCACTTATTTCATGAATTTCGGCTTTTACCTCATTTTCTGCCAAATAACTTGCCAAAATGTTAGGATATGAAGTAGCAATGCTTAGTCCATGCAAACTTTTGATGCCGTTATAACTAAAAGTCTTAGGTACGGCTATGGACAACCTGCATTTAGAGAAGCCAAGTTTTTCAACTACTTCTGCGGGTTGGGCTTTCTCCACAAAAACATTTTCGCCAACTATACCAATATCAGCCACCCCATCGGCCACATAGCCAGGGATGTCATCATCTCTTAAGAATAAAAATTCTATGGGGAAATTAAAAGCTTTTGAGGTAAGCTTATTGTCAGATTTATTGTAGTCTATTCCACACTCCTTTATAAGTTGTAGAGAATCTTCACTAAGTCTGCCCGATTTTTGGATAGCGAGCCTAAGAACAGTGGTCATTACATGTTAAATTTTAGCCCACAAAGTTATTAATTTTACTTGAGCCTGTTGCAGTTTTGTGCTATAATAATGTGAATTTAAATGAGCATTAAATTAATGGCATGGTTATCAGAGTATAATGAAACATTGGCAAAAAGTATTTTAAAAACTGTTAAATGTTTTTTGTTTGTTTACCTCTCCGTCAGGAACAAATGTTTTTATTATTGCATATGAATTTTTATCTTCTAATCCTGAATATTGTAAACCAAAACTTGACCAACCTGAACTCCAAATTAGTATTAATTCCTTCCAATATGGAATATCTTTGTTTTCATCAAACTTATAATCTTCATTGAAAATTGTTTGCACTTCACCTATTAACTCAGAATAATAACATTTATCATCTTCATTGTAAATATATTCTTGAATATCTAAATGCTCTTTAAGTTCGTTTAGCAAGTAACTTCTTAAATTCCACCCATAGACAATAATGTCTGAACCCCAAATTGACAATACTGGATTGAATTTTAATTTAGACTCACTAACTACAAATCTATGACCATGAATTGGAATTAATTTAGGTGCTTTTTCATACCAGTTTGTGAAAATATTTTTAATTTCTATTTCAGATTTTGGTCTTTTTCCCCAAGATTTTAACCAAACTTTATTTACTCCAATAATGTCCTGATAGATTGTTTCGTAAGGCCATTTTATAATTTCAGAAATTTCTTTTTCATCTTTTATCCAATTATAAAAAAATGGACGTTCTTCAACTATGGTTTTAGAATCTTCTTCAAATGTTTCCGAATGTACAATTTTTTCTTTTCTATCAATTGTGTGCAAAATCCTCAAGAATTCACGATGATCATTTGAAAATTTAACCGAATATTTAATTTCTATTTCATCAATTTCTTTTAGGGAAAGCCCAACCCATTTTGCACCATAAATCCAATCTTCACATACAAAATCATTTGATGAGGTTTTTGGATTAATACTCCAGACCAATTCTGTTCTTTCTTTTATCCAAAATAGAAATTCGGTAATATTTTCAGGAATATTCATAGATTTTTAAAATAAATTTCATCAAAGCCTTCTAACAATATCTGTATTTATATCACTCTTGCGTTTATTCCACCAATGTACAATATAAACACAAGTCAATATATTCAAAAATAGTAATTTGAACATTCCCGACCAGTAGCCTCTTTTCTGAATAAGCACTCTCAATTACAAAACGTAACTATTTTAGTCTTTCATAAACTCTTGATGGTATTTTAGTTTTATTACCTTGAGTTGTCATTATATCAATGTATTTATTATATATTAATTTACACTCATTAATTTTTTGAAGTTTAAAAAGTGCGTCACCATATTGTAAATAAACGCCAACATTGGTTGGGTCAATTTCAATTAATCGTTTTGCTAATTCTCCGCATTGAGGATACATTTCAGCTTTTAAATAGAAGAGGGTCACATTACTCCAAATTTTTATAAATTCATTTCCCATGAAGTCATATAAATCCATCGAAATAGAACATCGCTGCTCCATCTCAAGCATGATGGAAGCAGCTTTCTTATATTCTTTATTTTGGAAGTATTTCAATGCCTTTTTATGAGCCCATTCTAAACTTTCTTTGATCCTAAAGTTTAGGTCTGTATAATATTGAGCACCCAAATATGCCTCGCAAAATGAAATAGGGTCATCTTTTTTCATAGATTTTTCTGCTTTTGAATAAACTTCATCATTTAAATCGTATTGATAACTTTCACTGAAAGTCAGTTCATTGTTAGCAGTATTTAATTTTGTTATAAACATTATCCCTTTCATCCATCTACATTCTAGTTTTAAAAATCCGTCGGAATAAGTCACAATAGGATTTACACATTTAAAATCAATATCATATTTAATTTCTAAATACAAAGCTTTTTGATAAAGTGAATCCCTTTTTAAAAAAAGCAAAGAAATCTCATATGAATCTTGTGATTCTCTGGTTGCCAAAAATGCTTTTGTTGATGTGGTATTAAATCGTGCAAATGGAAAATCCGATATTTCATTACTAATTTCAAAACCAGATTTTTTCAATTCTGTGAATGTTAATGAATCTGATTTCTGGGCAAATCCAATTAGATAAAATAGAGTAAATGTAATTATGATGATAAATTGTCTCACAATCTCTTTGTTATGTTCGTTAATATCTCGCAGTAAGCGGTTATTGTCTTTATTTTTAAAACTTTTCCATCCTGGCAGGTTTCCTAACTTAACATTTTTTTCGCTCACCCAACACTTTCAAATGCTTAACATTGTTGGATTAAAAGTAATTTAATTAAGGAATATAAACTAGTATTGAAATATGGATAGATGTTAAATTGAGAAGTGTGTTAAGCTTGGGGTGACATGGGGATTATAAGAAAAAACCCTTTTTTGGAAAAAATATTTATTTCATAAGCTTAACTTATTTCCGTTGCTTAAATATATTTATTTACAACTCCTTATTTCATGGAGAACATTAGTTTTAAATATAATTTGATCAAGTATGTTGTTTTTAAAATAGTAGTCTGAGCTGCAAAATGAAGACATGGGTTCAAAACTATAAACTTTAGATTTTCTACAACTATCTATGCCAGCAACATTTAAAAAGTCTAAACGAGAAGTTTTTCCAATTTCAATATTTTTAATAATCTTGATATTTTTAGCAGTCAAACATATATAATCAAGATTAAAAACATCTTTGTACCTAGATACTTGAAATTCAATTGAATCTGTACAAACACAAAATACACTATCCAATACTTCATCTTCATCCACATTTAAAAAAGCAGTGTCTAGATTAATGAAATATTTGCTTAACAAAACCTTGGGTTCATCTTGAATCGCACGAGCAAATTGGTCATTTAGTTCAGAACAGCAAAAGAAACAACTGTCCTTTTGTTGTTCAAATGGTTTATCATTAGTGCCAAAATCTGACAATTCAGATTTACTTTGGCAATTCAGATTACCAATTATAATTGCGAAAAGGAATCCATAAAAATATATTTTAGCCACTTTTGATAGATAATCGCTTTCATGAAAAATAGAAGAATGAGAAATTTACATCTTCACTGCCTTGTATTTTAGCTTCCAACCTTTACCTGTGGTTTTTTTATCAGACAAAAACCACACTAACACCTTATTTGTCCTTGATACTACGTGCGGAGGAAGGTCAGGGCCGCTAAATCTCGCTATGGCATATTCTGGAATGGCATATTCACCATCATAGAGATAGACATTGTCTATTTGCGGTTGGGTGTCTAATTCAGTAAAGGTAATGTCTATCCTATATCCTTCGGTTACAGATATGATCCATCTACAATCACAATTGTTACTATAGTTAAATTCACCGCTACCATCACTTATGCTATCTGTTAATTCTGTTAAAGTGATTTTTGAACCGCAATACATTTTAGTAGAGTCCAAGGGCACGATGTCATATTTAATAAACCCTTCTACTTTAGTGGCTTTATTCCTTTTAAATTCAATATCCGTAGTTCTGCTATCAATGTTTATTTTATTCGTTTTGATCCAATCGACTAATTTTACTTCAATCGAGGGTTTTCCCTGTACATAAAATTTAAATACTGCATCAGCGGGGTTTCCTTTAAAGTTAGCAATGCTAAAATCCATACTCACCCCGTTAACTTCGGGTTTTATGGACCATTTATTGGGCTTATTTTTGGAGAATGCTATATACCCTTTATGCTTTTTACTATCTGGTGATTTATAAGTTTTTTTTCCTTCAATGATATCTATCACATTTCCCAAAGACACATTTCCTGCGCCTATGTGTCCTTGGTAGGAGGGGTTTAAACTATCTATGGAGATTGACGTTAATTTCAACAGCTCATCTATCTCCAAACTGCCTTTTTTAGGAAAATGAAATTTGATGATAGCTGCTATGGCTGTAACTATTGATGCGGATGGAGATGTTCCATCTTGAATAACTGACTTCATATTGTCTTTAATATACGTTCCTGCAATTTTTTCACCAGGTGCAGAAACAGAAACAAATTGTCCGTAATTTGAAATGGGTGTTTTTATGAAATCATTGGAAGTGGCCGCAACCGCTGTAACGCCATGTAAACCAGCTGGATAATAAGGTAATGAATTATTAAAATTGCCGGCAGAAGCGATAATACAACTGTTTAGTTGGATCGCCTTATGGATGATTTTCTCATCCTCTGGTTTTAACACATTGCTACCCCATGCGCAACATATAATCTGTGCGCCCATGTTTACGGCATAATCAATTCCTTTGTATCCGTCAATAAGATAAGTGTTGGCAGCTTGATCACCTAATGCTTTTACTGGAAGGATTTTAAAATATTTAGACGCATTGTCTCCATAACAATCCAATAAAATATTCGCAACAATGCCAAAAATATAGGTACCGTGATAATACGTATCCATTTTAGCTTTTACTGGTACCAAGTTATTGTCGTTATCAGAAATATCCCAACCAGCATAATCATCTTTAAATCCGTTGGCGTCATCGTCAAATGTATTGATGCTTTCTTTAGGATTGGTATAGATAAACGCAGCTAGTTCTGGGGCTGTAATATTAAAACCATCATCTACGATTGCGATGATGATAGGGGACTTAGGTATTTTTGATGTAATGATTTTTCTAGAACCAATTATTTTTAAATAATTAGTAATTGTTGTACTATCTGAAGTATTGTTAAAACTTAAAAAGCCTGAAGCATAAGCTACAGGCTTTAAAATGAGAGAACAAACAAAACAGATAGCTACAATTGAGCGTATTTGTTTTTTACAGTTCATTAACGCGGAGTTAAAGTAATAGTGTGCGTATGAGCAGGCAAATTACTTATAGTTAACGTGTTTGTTTCAGTACCGCTAGATTGCCCAAGTGTATAGCTACTTAAACCTGGTCCTTGGCCGAAGTGCATGGCTACCCTACCTCTTAAATCAGGCAATCCAAATGTAGTCTGACCATTACCACCAAACTGAGTTCCTAAAAGCGTAAAAAGTGCAGTATTTTGTGCAATCGAAATTAATTGACCGTTACAAAAAGCATAGTTACGTGATTCAAAATTGAACCCACTTAACATGATTTCACCTATGTAATCACCATCGCCATTTCTAGAAGGATAAAGCCCATAGAGGCAAATTTGATAATTAAGAACCAAATAGGGTTGAAGGTTATTTACAGCAACATTTCCACCTACTGAGCTGGTAGTACGGGTGATATCCGTGGCAACCCAGTTATTATTATTATAACTTAATATTTGGCCTGTAGTACCAGCTACAGAGGCTAATCCTGATGGACCAGTTAATCCTATTGGGCCTTGTGCACCAACATCTCCTTTTGGCCCTGCTGCTCCAACATCTCCTTTTGGTCCTGTTAAACCAATATCTCCTTTTGGTCCTGTTAATCCAATATCTCCTTTAGGCCCTGCTGCTCCAACATCTCCTTTGGGTCCTGTTAATCCAATGTCTCCTTTTGGCCCTGTTAAACCAATATCTCCTTTTGGTCCTGTTAATCCAACATCTCCTTTTGATCCAGTTAAACCAATATCTCCTTTAGGCCCTGCTGCTCCAACATCTCCTTTTGGTCCAGTTAATCCAATATCTCCTTTGGGTCCTGTTGCTCCAACATCTCCTTTAGGTCCTGTTGCTCCAACATCTCCTTTAGGTCCTGCTGCTCCAACATCTCCTTTAGGTCCTGTTAATCCAATATCTCCTTTTGGTCCAGTTAAACCAACATCTCCTTTCGGTCCCGTTAATCCAATATCTCCTTTTGGTCCTGCTAGACCAACATCACCTTTAGGCCCTGCTGCTCCGTCATTTCCTTTTGGTCCTGCTGGGCCAGGTGTGCCATTAGCACTAAATAATGCATAAGGAACGCTGTTTAATTCACTTCCACCCGTTATGGTATAATTTGTTCCACCAGTTGGATCTGTTTCAGTTTTAATAAAATATGGACCGGTTGCCCAATTAATACCAGCAAAAGTTCCTGTTATCGGTGTTCCAGTTCCAATTTCTAAACTTACCAACCCATTGGAGTTAGTGCTTGTGACTTGAGTTTCGCTATAAACTACTGTGCCAGTTGAAGTACCCTGTACAACGCTTATTCTTATGCCAACAGAAGTAGAGGTAACAAGGGTGTTATTTGAATTTCGAATAACAGCTTGATAGCTCATCTTTTGAGGAGCTTGTGCCCAAATATTTGCTGTGATAAGCAAACTAGCCAGTAAAAAGTAAATTTTCTTCATATTGTTTTAATTTTTAACGATTTTAAATATTTTAACTTCAACACTGCCATTTAGTACTTTTAAAAAGTAGGTAGCACTTGGCAAATTTTCCATAATTATAGTCTCTAATGGATTTATCATTTTTTTAATTTCAATTACTTTTCCAAAGTTGTCAACTAAATGGTAAGTAGGACTTGAAAGTTTAGCTTCGCCAGAATTTAAAGTTAAATGGTTGGTAGTTGGGTTAGGGTAAACTTGAATATCTAAACCAATTTCTTGGTTTTCAACTCCCAAAACCCTTGATATTTCATAAGGCTGTTGAACACCTTGAATGATATAGCTATTATTGCCGGTATACGTTGAATAAACCACCTGGCCTACGCTATAATCAACTGTTCCTCCTGTTCCTGTTGCCGTACCACCAGCTGCTACTGGAGATTCTTGTGCATGAACAAAGCCTACAAACAAGAAATTTATTGATAAGAAGAAAATAATATTAATTTTTGACATCTTTATGCTATCTATATTCTTGAAATGAAACTTTCCGCTTTCGACGTTAAAATCTATTGGTTACTATTAAAAGTATCGCATCTAGACGTAAATTATGCTTAAACACAATTCTGAAACTAAGGTACAACTATTCTATTTATACACAAGAAAAGTTGAGAAATATTTTATTTGTTGTTACAACTTGGCTAGTATTTCTAGAATGGCGTCTTAGCTTTTTATATGAGTATCAAACTTTTGAAGTAGGATGCCAATTATCAATAACTAGGAGGTTTGGATCGTTGATGGCTTGAGGCATTTTGGTCATTTTATCAGACTGACCAAAATAGGACTTTTTAAACTTTAGTTTCTAAATATAGAAACAATGCTTAACTTTATGTCGTTTGTAAATTTTAATTGAAGTATTTCGAAACGAGGTTTTTAGAAGAAGCAAAGAAGTTTATTTCCGAACTTGATTCTAAGGCTATTAAAAAAATATTTTATAATATTGACCTTGCTGAGCAAACCAATGATCCAAAGCTTTTAAAGAAACTTTAGAATGATATTTGGGAGTTTCGGACAAAATATGCAGGTCTTCAAATTAGACTTCTTGCATTTTGGGATAAGACTGATAACAAAGAAACATTGGTTATTGCGACCCACGGTTTTATAAAGAAAGTTGATAAAGTGCCAATAAACCAAATTGACCGAGCTGTAAGATTAAAAGAAAACTATTTCAACAACAAACAGAAAAAGTAACTACATGGCAACTAAAGAAATTAAAACCTACTCACTTGCCGAAATGAAAGACAAGTATATCGGCAAAGTTGGAACGTCGGATCGTGATGAGTACGAGTATGAACTGCGAATGGACGTTTTGGGGAAAATGATCAAAGCTGCAAGACAAGAACGCCACTTGACACAAGAAGAACTTGGCAAACTTGTTGGTGTGCAAAAGTCTCAAATTTCGAAACTTGAAAGCAGTGCCAACAGTGCAACGATAGACACCGTTTTAAAAGTTTTCAAAGCACTCAAAGCAGAGATAAATTTTAACGTAAAGCTTGAGGATAACTTTCTAAAACTGGTTTGATCATTTGAATATTTCCTATAACAATTACATAAAACGAACTTTCTAGTTAATGAATATGAAAACAGAACTCATTATTGTAATTTAGGATCTGACCAGTTATTTTGTTGTATTAATTTCTGTAGTCTAGCCTTGTCATCTTCAAGTTGATCTTCTAATCTAAATTGGTGTATGAGGTTGTATGCATTCAATACACCGTCTTTGAACCATGGCATTTCATCACTGAGGTCAAGTAACTCTAAAAAGCACCTTTTTTTCTCATTTATTCGCAGAAGATAGTGGGCGTATTGGAAACGAAAATGCGGGCTGTAATAAAAATCCTCCTCGTAGGCAATCTTCCAAGTATCTTGGTCTATTTGGGTATCATTAGTAAACCAACTATAAGCATAAATTGGGGAATTTAAAATATCGGCGTCAAAACCTACTAATTCACTGATGTTTAAATTCTTCTTTTTATTAAATCCTAGCTCTTTCTCAAGGATTTTGTTATAAATTTCATGAGCTTCGTTGTACTTTTCATTAATATGATAGATATCAGCCAACGCAATTTTGCCTCTTTTATTGGTAGGGTCAATTTCCAATGCTTTAAATGAGTTGGCTTCTGCCTGAGAATAATTTGTTAAAATGAAGTTTGCATTTGCAAGCGAAGCCCAATAGTCCGCACTTACCATATCATTTATGGTTGAATTTTCTGATGCAATTAAAAGTGCTTTTTCTGGAGAACAATCTTTGGTGAATCGCTCCATAACTTGCCATAACTCCAATTGAGTAAGGAATTTATCGTCCAAGGCAGCATAAATAATTCTTCGCTTTTCTGCAATTGTTACTGCGGTTTTCCAAGCGTCAAATTGCTCGGGAAAAGCCTCTGCCATTAAAAGCAATCGATTGCTTTGTTCGCTGCGTATTTCATATTCTACTTGGGCTTTGGGAATGGAGAGATACCTTGGGATGGTTGCTAAAAACTCAACTTCAAAACGTTGCTCGTCAGAAATATTATTATCGAGCTTTGAAGTGTTTGTTTTCTTGAAAAAGTTGAACAACCCCATTGAGAATTTAGAATATTTTTAAAAAAAACATTTTTCCTTCCAAACGTACAAAACTTTTTAAGTTTATCAAATAATCAATGATTGCAGGGAAGCATTAACCCTTTTATGGCTGGAAGATATCTTAAATTGTTACTGTTTTAAATATGAAGTCTTAAATTCATCTAGAACATAAAATCTTCCAGAAACGTCATCTTCAAAATAAAAATCACTAGAATTTAAAGTGATTTTGATGAAACTTATTAACGCACCTAAAACAAACAATAAAAGTTCAAAAGATTTATTAAGATTGTAGTCAATTAAAAATAAATAATAGAACTCTTGATAATTATTATACTTCAGGTTTCCATCATTAATTTGATCCATTTCTACAGCACCTAACTCATATAAAACAACATACTGATGTTTTCCAAAATGATCTTTAAAATTACCAACTATAGAATACAAATTAAAATCCTCACTGAATATTATTTTATTTATTTCAGAAAAATTACTTTCTTCCAGATAACCAACAAACAATTTGCTTAGATTACTTTGACTAGTGTAAATCGAAAAACTATCCATTATTTAGTAAAGATTTCTACGGCCTTTTAAAGTTCTTATTATCCTTTCCCCCGTCGGTGTCCTAACCTGATACTTTTTTCCCTCACCTAACACTTTCAAATGCTTAATATTATTGCCTTAAAAGTAATTTAATTAAGGAATAAAAACTAGTAGTGAAAGATGGATAGATACTAAATTGAGAAAAATGTCAGGTGTGGAGTACCATGGGGATTGTAAGAAAAATTAATCCTCGCCTTGAGCCAAATTTAAAATTTTTATCAATTTTAAATCATTGACTTTCTTTTTGTTATTCTTGAAAAAGAACACTGAATACAATCCTCCACACTTAGTCCTTCCACACTCTATCGCTAAGTACATACATGCAAATTCTTTGTCATCAGTATATACAGGATTAGAAACACCAATTAATCCGGTAATGTTTTCTTCAGGAATTGTATCATTTGTAACTATAGTTCCCTTATCAGATACAAAAGAATATAAGGAGTCATTTCCAAAGTTTTCTCTTAATCTATTTAACAAAAATTTTTCAGTACTATCAACTTCTCCTTTAAATAGAATTCCATCAAGAAGTGATTTTGCAGTACTTTCTGACAAATAATTATTTATAAAAACCAAGGAATCTTTATCTGTTAAGTATAACGAATCCACAAGATTTCGAATATTTTCCGAAAAATTTAAATCCTTTTGATTTCCTTCAATGTTATTACAAGAAAAAAGTATCGAGTTAAGAACTATTAACAAACTTATATGGCTGTTTTTCATAATATTATTTTGATTAAATCTTATGCTAGGTAAGCTCAATAGAACTTTAGAATGAATTATGGTCTAAATCCCAGCCGGCTGGGATAGTTAACTCAGTCCATTTAACAACGAGAATTTAAGTTCATCAAGTTCTTCATAAGTTACACTATACTTATTGTACATACTGGCATTTATTTGTAATCCAGACCTTATATATTCCTTATTTTCAGTAATAAATTTTTCATATGGCACTAATTGATATGCTCTAATATTCATTTTTTCATAATAACTCAAATCTAAAATACCTGCATGAAAAAAAGAAAATTCAAATACAGTAAAGTGCAACAAGGGGTGGTCTGAATTATTTAATAACTTTCTAAGTGTTTTCACAAAAATTGTCCTCAATAAAATAGACTTTCTTAAAAAAAGTAGTTGCTCAATGGCTAAACTACCTCCATAATAACTCAAAAGAATATCCAAATATTCATAAAACTCAATTTCATTAAAATTATCAACAATTTCTGAAGCATATAAATACTTGGTCTCATTATTGTATATATCTAAAATAAAATCCTTAATCATTGTGGTATAACTGACTTTAGATGAACCATTATTCCGTTTTACCCTGTACGGGTGCTCCGGACTCTTTTTTTCTTCATTTAACACTTTCAAATGAGACTCGAAATAGGTGGAATGGTTGTACCATGAAAAGTGAATTCATTTTTCAGTATTTATAGATTTGTCACTCGTTTATATATTATCCCTTCATTTTTATAAACCAACAGCATCACATTCTCATCATTTCTTTTAAAATATTGGGGTTTTGATAATGTCTGCCAGTTTTCCTTTCTACCTTTTATCATTTCTTCTGTCCAACCGTCATCATAGTCTGTTAGTTTGACCTCCGTCATGCCAGTTGTCCATTTTGGAATATTCACAGTGTCTAGTTTTATAACGAATTTATAATCAAAAGAGGAGGATCCAGGAACCGATGTTCGTTTATTGTGAAAGCCGTTCACATTAAATAGTTCAAATTCTGCATCTTGAAAATCAGAAAAAGATTTGATCTCCATCTTCAGTTTTTTGATTCGTTCTTCTTTATTATCGTAGTCATCACTGTCAAGTTTGGATGAGTTTGAATCAATACATGAAGTAAGGAATCCGATTGTAATAACTACGCAGTAGTACTTTTTCATTGCATTAGTTTTAACATTGTCATTTCCACAATCTTCTTATTATTCTCCCTTGTGGCAGGTTCACCTGATACTTTTTTTCTTTATTTAACACTTTCAATGAGATTTGGCACAAGTTGAAGGTTGGAATCATGAAAATTATTAATTATCAATTGATGAAATAAATTCATCTTGTAAAAAACCCTCAATTAAAAATTTATCCTTACTTGCCCCTTCAACTATTGCAAATTCAAGAGCTTCTTCAAAACTATTAAAGTAGTAAATAATCCCTTCTGGTGAGTCTGCATCAAAAGACGAAAAATCATAAATATTTAGAATTCCTTCATCCCTATCATCAAATACTTCGTGAATACTAACAGCATATTTCAGTTCTTTTGACTTAAATATGTCAATATATTTAAGTATTGGAAAATTATCCTTTAAGCCAATTCCAAGAAACTGTTCAATTATTTTATTCGCGTTTAATAATGCCTTTAACTCCACAGGATTTAAATATCTCATAATTTCATTTTTTCCTCGTGTCACATGTCCGAACCTGACAATTTTTCCTCTCCTAACACTTTCAAATGCTTAATATTATTGCCTTAAAAGTAATTTAATTAAGGAATAAAAACTAGTAGTGAAAGATGGATTGTAACTAAATGGACAAAGGATTTATCAAATGTGGAGTGCTAATAGGAAAATAAGGAAGTGTCAGTTGTGGACACCTGTAAGGGAGGGAAATGCACCAAAGGATTTAACCCTTTAGGAAATATTGTAAATGATTTCTAAAGTGATGAAATAATTTTTCAACAAAAATTTCATTTCGCCCCTCAAACAATAAATTTTTGTCAATGAATAACGCCTTCTGATTCGAATATTCTTCTCTCAAGAACATCCATTTAATTGTACTTAATGCGTATTCACTTTCTTCTTTACTCCATCCGACAAAATTCAAGGAGGTAAAAAACTCTATATGATTAGGGATAATGAGATATTGTGAGTCATCAATTGGCCAGATGCAGGTAGAAATATCAATAGAATGGCTGAACGCAACTGCAGTTAAAGTGGCTCTTGAAAAATCAACATTGCTCATTGTATTTTTATACCGATGTGGATTTAAACGATTCCAAAATAAAAATGAGTCCGACAAATCATTTCCAACTCCTCTAAATCGTACATCATCCAAAAGCCCTTCAAATTTACACGATTCAAACCTTGACCCGTTAAAATCTACCATGTAAAAATCGCAATTTTCAAAAAAGCAACCTTTTAAAAGTGGAAAATTATAATTGGTGTTTTTTAGGTTAGCTTTACGAAAATGGCAATTTGTATAACTACCTAAATGATGGCCAATTCGTCCACCCATAGTGGCACCATTAAAGTTTGTTTGGTCAAAGATACAATTGACAAATTCACAAGCAAAAAATCTAGATTCTTTAAGTTTTGTTTTAAAAAAGAGGCAATTTTCGAACTTACACTTTACGAAGGTAATTTCACTAAAATCTGATTGGGTAAAGTTTACATCCTTAAATATGATTTTTTTGAGTGCCGTAGGATTTTTATCAAAAACGAAATCGTATTCTCTATTTCGAACTTTTTCCAAATTTGATCCGTCTGAAGAAATCTTTATTGAGCTTAAATCAAAATATCCATCCTTTTTGTGATAATTATTAGGAACAGATTTATTTTTAATCAATGTTTTTAGCAACTTTTCTTTCTCATTCATACTTTGGAATATACTTCATGCGTGTTGCATTATTTCGTTTAACAAATTTTACAAATTAGCATTATTCAAGTTAGACTTTATTCTCCCAACCAACGCATATTAAACATAACCTATAATCTATTTTCATTCCTTATAAAAATTCACTTCCCTACCCCCCAACAAAAAAAGGTAGAACAACTCCTTCTACCTTTTTTTAATCTCAACAAGTAAAACTTTCTTAAAAGTTAAACTCCCTTTGCTTTTCGTAAGTTTCTATTTGGGGTTTTAGACTGAGCAAATAATCTATGTCGTCAAAGCCTTTTAACAAACACATCTTTTTGTAGGGGTTTATTTCAAAGTTTTCGGTTTCGCCTGTGGCGGTTATTTTTATCGATTGTGCTTCTAAATCTACCGTAAGGGTGGCGTTTGCATCTGTTTGCACTAGGTCAAATATCTTTTTCAAAAAAGCGGGACTCACTTGCACGGGCAGAAGACCGTTATTCAAGGCGTTGTTTTTGAAAATATCGGCAAAGAAAGACGATACCACCACATCGAAGCCATAATCTACAATGGACCAAGCGGCATGTTCACGGCTTGAGCCACAGCCGAAGTTGTTGCCTGCCACCAATATTCGGTGTCCTTTATATTTTGGCTCATTTAATGGAAAATCTGCTTTTAACGATCCATCAGCGTTCTTTTTCCAGTCGCAAAACAGATTTTCGCCAAACCCTTCTCTCGTAGTGGCTTTTAAAAATCGGGCTGGAATAATCTGGTCCGTGTCTATATTGTCGATGTTCACAGGCACTACGCCTGAAATCAAAGTTGAAATGGTCTTTTTTATGTTTTTATCACTCATAATCGTTGTTCTTACTAATAAGTTGAAATAATTGGCCTGATGTTAAAGTAAAATGCGCACATCGGCGATTTTTCCAGTGACCGCCGCCGCTGCTGCTGTAAGTGGACTAGCCAAGAATGTACGTGCACCCGGCCCTTGTCTTCCTTCAAAGTTGCGATTGCTTGTAGAAACGCAATATTTACCCGCAGGCACCTTGTCTTCGTTCATGCCCAAACAAGCAGAACAGCCCGGTTCGCGCAGATCAAAGCCCGCATTCTTAAATATCACATCCAAACCTTCAGCAATGGCCTGTTTCTCCACTTGTTTTGACCCAGGGATAATCCATACCTCCACGTCATCGGCCTTTCTTTTGTCTTTAACAAAATCAGCCACCAAGCGCAGGTCCTCAATGCGGCTGTTGGTGCAGCTCCCGATAAATACATAATCGATCTTTTTGCCTAGCAACTGGTCGCCGGGGTGTAAGTCCATGTAATCCAGCGATTTTTTAAAGGAGGTTTTGTCTGCATCGATAATGGAGGCTAGCGAGGGCATACTTCCTGTAATGCCGATCCCCATGCCAGGGTTGGTGCCATAGGTAATCCAAGGCTCAATATCCTCTGCTTTAAACGAATACACCTTGTCAAAGCTGGCATCTGCATCGCTGTAAAGCGTTTTCCAATAGGCAAGTGCTTTGTCCCAGTCTGCACCTTTTGGCGCAAACTCACGGCCTTGGATATAGTCAAAAGTGATTTGATCTGGGGCAATCATGCCACAGCGGCCGCCCATTTCGATGGACATGTTGCAAATGGTCATTCTTGCTTCCATGCTGAGGCCTCGAATGGTATCTCCGGCAAATTCCACCGCGTAACCGTTGGCTCCTGCAGCCGAAATTTGTGTGATTATATAAAGAATAATGTCTTTAGAAGTGACACCCTTGCCCAGCTTGCCGTTGATTTCAATTTTCATCTTTTTAGGACGATATTGCAAAATACACTGGGTAGCCATCACCATTTCTACTTCTGAGGTGCCAATGCCAAAGGCAATACAGCCAAAAGCGCCATGGGTGGAAGTGTGAGAATCGCCACAAACGATGGTCATGCCGGGGAGGGTGATGCCCAGCTCTGGCCCTATCACGTGCACAATGCCTTGATACTGATGGCCTAGGCCGTAAAGTTCTACCCCAAACTCCGAGGTGTTTTTTGTGAGCATTTCTACTTGTAGGCGCGACAATGCCTCTTTTATGGGCAAGTGTTGGTCTTTGGTAGGCACGTTGTGGTCAGCCGTTGCCCTTGTTTTATTGGTTCTAAAAACTGGTAAATTTCTTTTCCTCAGTCCGTCAAATGCCTGTGGACTAGTAACTTCATGTATATAATGTGTGTTGATGTAAATCACTTCAGGAAATCCTTCCTGTGTATGCACCACATGTGCATCATAAATCTTGTCAAATAAGGTTTTGCCCATTTTTTATAAAGAATTTGCTCTTAAAGAAAATAATATTTCAGCAAAAGCGGGATGAATTGTTAAAGAGGAACAAAATTAAAAGAATAATGGCGGTATTGCAAACTAAAATATCCTAATTGGGGCGGGGGAGGGTTTTGGAAGGGGAAGGGGAAAAGGAAAACTACATTTTCCCCCTAGGCAGGTGTCTGCCCCCGTGGCAGGTGTCCTCACCTGACACTTTTCCCCCACGCACTCCCCACCTGATACATATTATGTCAATTTAGTATCTATCCATAAAATGTGTTAAGATATTAAACTCGTCTAAACCCGTTTCATAATAATTAGCACTTGACCATTTAGATTCCTCTGGTCTTGCAACCAAGTTCCATCTTTCATTGAGTGGGTTTAAATGAATATAATTGAGTTTTTGTATTAACATATCTTTATCTAGTATCTTTATTGCTAATGGATCCCTTTGCCAAAACTGATATTGCCTATCGTATTTTTCTGATTTGAATACTTCAAGTACCTTTGGATGATTTATGGACAAATCTTTTTTAAATGAATGTGCAGTGAATTTTGTAAAGCTACTGTCAGGCATTTCTTTCTGGTTCATCATTAGCATTTCCCAAATTAAGTGTAAATGATTTGGCATAAGAACAAAACCATATACTTTAATTAATTTCCTGCTGACTAAATTATACAAACTCTCAAGTATTATTTCTTTGCATTTATCTTGTTTTAGTAGATGTTTCCAACCAACAATGGTTATTGTCCAAAAATACACTTCATTCAATAACATATCAGAATTTCTATTGACACTGGATTGCATATTCATGTAATTTGAGGGTCAAAAATATTGATTCTACCTAAATTATTATGTTTCAATACTAGGTTTTATTTGTTAACTAAATTGCCTCGATGCTAATAATGTTAAGCTTTTGCGAGAAAAGTGTCAGGTGAGCGAGACAAGTGTCAGGTGAGCGAGACAAGTGTCAGGTGAGGACACCTGCCACGGGGTTAAGAGTTTCACCTCAATCGCTGTGTAAGCGGAAGGTGAGAATTTAACTTTCAAACGATTCTAGTTTGAAACCATCAGTAGTTATACTTGTCCTTCCAAAGTTTTTTTAATCTTTCCCTTATTTCGTTTTCACGGGCATTTATACCAGGGATATAAAAGGCTTTGCCAGCAATTTCTTGGGGTAAATATTCTTGTGGTGCAAAGTTGTTGTCGTAGTCATGTGGGTAGAGATAATCCTTTCCATAACCTTCGTCTTTCATCAGTTGGGTGGGCGCATTGCGCAGGTGTAAGGGCACCGGTAAATCGCCCGATTGTCTTACTAGGGCTTTGGCAGCTTTAATGGCTTTGTAGGAGGCATTGCTTTTAGTAGAAGAGGCAAGGTAGGTAACACATTGAGCAAGAATGATATCTGATTCTGGATAACCTATTACACTTACGGCCTGAAAACATTCGTTGGCCACTACCAGGGCTGTAGGATTGGCATTACCAATATCTTCAGAGGCAAAAATCAACAACCTACGCGCTATAAATTTTACGTCTTCACCACCCTCAATCATTCTTGCAAGCCAATATATGGCTGCATTTGGGTCGCTTCCGCGCATGGATTTTATAAATGCTGAAATAATATCATAATGCATTTCTCCATTTTTGTCGTACATGGCTACTTTTTTTTGGGCCACATCCAACACATTTTGGTCGTAAATACGAACTGGAACTTCTAGATCTAATACCACCAACTCTAATAAATTGAGTAATTTTCTTCCATCGCCACCACCCAATCTTAGTAACGCTTCAGTTTCTATTAGTTCTACTTGTCTTTCTATAAGTATTTTATCTTTTTTTATTGCCGTGTGTAGTAGTTCTACCTGTTCTTCTTTGGTAAGTGGCAACAATGTGAATATTTGGCAACGCGATAAAAGTGCCGAAATAACCTCAAACGAAGGATTTTCGGTAGTTGCGCCTATTAAAGTAATGGTACCTTTTTCTACAGCACCTAACAATGCATCTTGCTGGGATTTGCTAAAACGGTGAATTTCATCAATAAAAAGAAGCGTTTTTGTATGAAACCTCGCCTTTTCGATCACCTCGCGCACTTCTTTCACGCCTGCACTTATGGCACTTAAGGTATAAAATTCGGCTTTAATGTATTTGGCTATGATAAAAGCAAGGGTTGTTTTGCCCACCCCAGGAGGGCCCCAAAGTATAATGGAAGGAATATTACCAGCTTCAATTGCCTTTCGTAACACAGCCTTTGGGCCTAGCAAATGCAGTTGACCAATATAATCTTGCAAATTTATTGGTCGGAGTCGCTCAGCTAAGGGTTTGTTGGTGTTAAACATGACAAGTTTATTAATTAAACAGTCCAGCTTGGGTAAACCAAAAAGTAAAATTAACTATTTAGAAAATTATTAAATCGACGTAAAGGAAATCATATTAAAATTAAGTAAAAAATTTGGCGATGGCATCATTTGGATTTAGCGAATTTAACAATTATATAATGATTCAGATAACCAATTGATTTTTAAGTATTAAACCTCTAATGGTATTATTGTACCTATTTTAAGCATTAACAAATTATATGTTTTGTATATCTTGAAAATTTTACAATACTAACAATCGAGATCCTCTACTGCCGGTCGCATAAACCGTCTCAATAACTCTCGTTTTGAACCATTCAACAGGGTTTATTCAAATGGTTTATTTTCAACGGTCTTTGTGAACGCTAAAGCATTTTATCTCTTGTTTTGCAAACAAGGCGTAACCTTAGTTGTTGGTGGTAGGCTTTATTTCTTTCTTAACCATACACACAATTGCATACCTGTATTTGTCCATTTCATTAACGGTTTTAAAAAGTAGTCCGCAATTTTCGGCATAAAAGTCTGACAGACATAGTATTCGTGAAATACTAATTCATAACCGTATTTTTTTGAAAGTACTTGAAATGATTTAAGTTTAAATTCATAAAGATGATACGGTTCGTGCATTGGACTTAAATTACCAACATAGTCAGTCCCTTTAAGTTTGTAAAACAAGTTGATAATTTTTCCAATCAACCAATTAGATGAAGGAACTTCAATGTGGATTATTCCATTCGGTTTTAGCCATTTCAGAGCTTTCAGAATTGAGTCAGAAGGGTCATACAAATGTTCCAAAACTGCACCAAATGAAATAAAGTCAAAATGATTTTCAGGATATTCAACTTCTTCAATCATTCCTAATTTCAATCTGTCAGGATTGATTCCCATTTTTGAAATGGCTCTTTCATAAAACTGTTTTGAAGGTTCAAAACCATACGTTTCAAATCCTGATTTAGATAAAGCAATCATCTGTTTTCCCAAACCTGCTCCAATGTCTAACGATTTCATGCCGTCTTTGAATTTAAGTATTTTTTTAAGTCTTTCAATTTCGCCACGAAAATAGTTGTCAGTAATTGTAAAATAATTTTCTTTCCAATAGTTTTCAGGTGGAACTCCATAGTGGTCTTGTATATTAAACGGAACTGGTTGCGGGTTTGAATAAATAAGTCCGCAGTCTATACATTTTACAATCGTTGTTGTTATGCCGATTTTTTTCTTCGGATTTTTCCCTTGTGAACCATTTAGTCTCTTGCCAAGAATTTTATGTTTGTCTGTTTTTGAACCACACATATTACAGTTGTCTATGTGATAAAAGTAATATTGTTTCCGAGTGCTCATATTTTTCTATTTATTTAATGTTTAATATTGCCAATAACGGTTGGCCTTTCTGAAGAACGGGACTTTTATAGGCAATATACGGGACGTGAAGCAAAATTCCGCACACTTTTGAAGTTATTCCGAAGCATCAACGCCGGTCTTTCAGAAACGTACTCTTATCCGAAGTTCTTTTCTGTGCGTTAGAAGTCAACGGTCAATTTTAGATGACGACCAACCCCTTCACGTATTATTCTCATTAGCGTGGAGAGCCTTATATCGCTGGCGTTATTTTCAATTCGGGAAATATATGTTTTTGTTGTTCCGCATTTTTTAGCCAATTGTTCTTGAGTCATGCCTTGCGCCATGTGGATACTTAAACCCACCAAATGTGCTTCTTCTCAATCCAGCATCCCTCCTCACGACAACTCCATAATTACAGCTTGCTCCGCTACCGCCAGCCGCACAAACCGTCTCAAAAACTCTCGTTTTTGAACCATTCAACAGGGTTTCGTCTCTTGTTTTGCAAACAAGACGAAACCTTAGTTGTTGGCAGTAGTGCTTATTTATTTTATCAGAATACTATCACTTTCCCAACATCATTTTTAGTCAGTCCGTTTGTTGAAATGTCCGTTAATGATAGTGATTTAAAGTCTCTTGAAATATAGTCTACACTTATTAGGTCAACTGCTTTTTGCAACATTTTTCCATTAGCTCCTGTAACTTGCCCTATGAGTTCCACCTTATTTCTCTGTGCAAGTTTTACGAATTTCCCCATCATCATTTTCATCAACCATTTCATAATACCTGGTAAGTTAACTCCTGCTTTGTGCATATTTGAAGTATCAACAAATTTTACAGAAACTACTACTTTAGGTTGCAAAGCAATTGATTTTTTCAGAATGTCATGACCAAGCACGTCAAAAACATAATCAACTTCCTTGACTTTCAACACGTTCGAAAAATCTTGGGTTTTGTAGTCAATAAATTGATCAAGTCCTGCTTTGTCCAAAAACGCTTTGTCCGATTGACTGCCAGTGCCAATAACAAAAAGTCCCATTTGTTTGGCTACTTGCAATGCCTGAAACCCAACACCACCGCCAACACCGTGAATGAGGATTTTTTCTCCTTTCTTTGCGTTTAGTTGTGTCAAACTATCATAGGCTGTAAGCAAAGGCAACGCAATTGTTCCTGCTTCCTTAACGTCTATGTTGGTTGGAATTTTTGCACAGTAGTTTGCTGGAATAGTAATTTCATCTGACCATGTTCCAATGTCACTGAACAATCGGTAAAAAATAACATTGTCACCTACAGAGAAATCTTTTACATTTTGTCCAACTTCTAATACTACACCAGAACCGTCAATTCCTCCAATTTGTGGATTTTTGTATTTCAGGGAAGGAAAGCCCTTCATCAAATCCATATCTACCGGATTGATTCGACTTGATACCATTTTCACTTTTAATTCGCCTGATTGTGTTTTAGGACTTTCTATATTTTGAACTTTCATTGTAGAAAATTCTTTGCCTGCTTTGGTTCTTATGATTGCTTGCATAATAGTAATTTAATAATTTGTCAAAAATATTACCTTTGTCCAAATAATAAGTAAAGTCAATATTTATGGCTATAGTCTAAAAATATAGACCAATGGAAAATAAAAGAAAAACAAAAGAATTCAACCCGAATAATTGCCCAGTTACACATTGTCTGAATAAAATAGGTGGCAAATGGAAGCCCGTCATTATTCATTTGATAAGAAAAGATTGTAATCGTTTTTCTATGTTGCAAAAAGCAATTCCTGATATTAGTAAGCAAATGTTGGTTAACCAACTTCGTGAAATGGAAGAAGATAATATTTTGGAACGAATTATTTATGCAGAAATTCCACCAAGAGTGGAATACAAAATTTCAAAATACGGTCAAACTTTGTTGCCAATTATTGATAGTATGTCCGATTGGGGATTGAAGGATTTGAAAAAGTCGTCAAAGTAATTTCTGTCGGTTTTGACGGTCGCTCGTAGCATTACTGCCAACGGTCCACTTTTTTACCAGACTGATTTTCAACGATGTCATAGCCTGCATAACTGGCGAGCTGTCGTTGGTTGTTGATCAGTGCAAAACCGTCAGTCTCAGCCACTACCACGGCAAAAGCCATTAAGCCAACTCCTTTAATGGAGGTTACGGAGGCATGCTTTTTCTTCAATACTTCATCTTGCTCGATGGCTTGGGCTATTTTTTCCTCCATGGCCTGTGGCACACAGGTCATTAACTTTTCGTTCTGTGTGCCACAGACCGAGGAAATAAAAAGCACTTTTTCTTAACTTATCAAAGATATGAGCGTCTCGCTTGCACCATGGGGTGTCAATTTCTCAACTTTTAATCTAATAATTTAAAGACTGTTTAATTTCTATTGAATCTGATTTTTTACCACCGGCTCAATACTTTAATTTTTGCCGCAGGGTTTTTATCATTATTTGGGTCAATCGCAATACCTTCATTTACTTGGATTAAGATTGGAATTCCTGATTCCTTGATGCACAAATCTATGTTGTTTTCACTATCGCCTAAGTCTGCTAGTGTAAAAGGATTTACTTTTGTTGTGTCTGTTCCGTTAACTAGGGTTACTACAAAATCTTTCAATTCATTCGCTCCAAGTTCTTTACCATTAGTAGCTCTCACCCCACCAGCCCAAACTACCTTTACAACCATTTTTGTCTCCTCTTTCGGGCAATCGCATCCTTTTCCCTTTTTAATGTAAGGGTATTTTTCATCGAAGGTAAAATATTCGGCATAGCTCAAAATAGGCCCTTCTGCTAAGGGAATTACCTTAATACTTTGTCCTTTAAAATTTTGTCCAGTTCTCGCCATCAAATCACCTACTACTTCAACAGATACAGCTGGGTTGTCAGGATAATTGCCAAATTCACCAATTAGAAGCACCGTTCTAAGTTCAAATTCTTCATTGGCGGGAAGAAAGCTCGCTGCCTCTACTACAAATACTTTCCCGTTTTTGGTAGTAACTGCAAAGTCAGCACCTTGAAGGGTTTTAGGGTCTAGTTCATGTGAGAATACCAAAGGCATTCCATCTTTTCCTTGTGCTTTTCTATATATTGCTCTTGCACGGAAGGTTAAGCCATTGTCTAATCCAAAGAATGCCGTTAATATTTTAGGTTCTCTGGTTTTATCTATTTCTGGGATTGAATCGGATAAATAAAGTTTGCGAGGACTTCGCTTTTTACTTTTTACTGCCGCTATAGTGGCTATAGTTGCGGGCACACAAGCACTAAAAAATACACTAATGAATACTAGGATGAGTACTGAATTGATTATTGGGTTAATTTTTCTCATTTTTATGATACTTTACATTAATTATTTGATTTAGGAAAAAGATTTTCCACTCTTTCTTTTAGTTCTTGGTTAAACCTGTTATACATCGATAGCATTTGATTTTCTGCCATAAAATTTAGCAATTGACTATGTTTACCATGCAATCCATCTTCCTGTTTGAATAAGGTAGTGCCATTTATGGTCGGCTCCAAAGAATAAATGTGGTGATCTTTTATACTACCAATAATATCACCCGACCAGCCAAATTTTTTACATTCTTCATAATCGGTGCAAATATGTTTCAACTCCAAAACCCCTCCTGTCAGAGGATTTTTGAAGTATGAAACAAATTCTTCTCCTTTGATCGGTTTATTTGTAGAAATGCCAATAAAAGAAGAACTCCAAGCTTTCAATTTGTTCCAATCCGTCAGCACGCTCCACACTTCCTCTGGTGTGGCATTGATCTCAATCTCCGTAAAAACATGATTATTATTGTCCTGCATCCGTTTTATTATTTTTTTGGTACCTCCAAATGAAAAATCCAATGATCCCAAGCACAATAGCAAGAAGGTAGGGAAGAAAATTCATTAATATTTTCCAATAAGATTTTTTAGCTACTGTTCCTTGAGCCGAGTACCCTTCTGGCATTTCTAAAACACCCACATTATTTGCATAGACTTCGTAAGCTGCTAACATTTTTTGAAATCTATCAGGCTCCCCTTGAGCTATATCATTGAGCTCACTTGGGTCTATTTCAAGATTGTATAAATGCCATTCCGTATCACCCAGCGGAATATTGTTCTTCACAATCTTATAACCATCCAAAAAGTAAGCAGAACTTGCGGCTGCTTCTAAGCCTACCCCTTCATTTGCAGCATAAACAGGTACTGCTTGGTTGAATAAATGTGGCACCATACTTTTTCCTGTAATAGGAGCATATCCATCATTAGCTTTTGGAGATAATCCAGCAATTTCATAAATGGTGGGAGCAATATCCGTAAAAAAAGAAAAAACATTGGTACGCTTATTTTTTGGAATATTATTTCCGCTTAAGATAAGGGGAACTCTTAATCCGCCTTCACCAGTGTAATATTTAAAATAAGAAAAAGGAGAAGACACCGCATTGGCAAACTCTGGACCTATAAACCCAAAAAATCCTTTTCCGCCATTCTTGTCAAAATCTGTATGGTAACCATTTTTTTTAGCCCAAATTAATCCCTGTGTATAGTCTGCGCCATCAGGTCCATTATCGGAAGTAACAATAAAAATCGTATTTTCCATCAATCCTTTTTGAGTAAGATACTCGATGTACCTCCCTATGTGGTAGTCCATGGCCTCAAGCATACCGGCTGTTACTGCCATATTTGTGCTATGCGATTCTTTTTCTTTTTGAGACAATTCTTCCCATTTTTTGAACTTTGGAAAAACATCAGCGAATTTGGCATCTTGAGGTATAAAACCTAGTTGTTTTGCCTTTTCGAATCGCTTTTGACGCAGTTTATTCCAACCCTCTTTGTAGATTTCTTTGTAATGATCTACAAATTCCTTGGGTGCTTGTATGGGTGCATGAATGGCTTGAAAGGCGATATAGGCAAAGAATGGGTTGTCCTTTTTCTGCTCCGCCTCATGAAATTCTATAGTTTTGTCAATATAGGTTTTAGAAGAATAGAAATCTTCAGGCAACTCCACCTCCTTACCATCTGCATACCAATGTGCCATTGGTTTCATAGGTAGATAACCGTGATTGTCATAATTACTTGCACCAGAACCTCCTAGTATAAATGAACGGTCAAATCCTCTGCTAGAAGGTAGTGTTTTTTCTTTTTTTTTTAAATGCCATTTACCCGTCATGTAGGTATTGTAATCTGCTTCTTTCAAGCGAGTGGCAATGGTTTGCACGCGATCATTCAACACACCCGCATAGCCGGGCTTAGTTTGGTATTCTTGAGGAAGGAATTCGGGCAAATTGGCTACACCGCATAAATGACTATCTGTACCTGTCATAAGCATAGCCCTTGAAGGTGCACATACCGGAGAGGCGTGCATATTGGTAAACATCATGCCATTATTAGCCAACTTATCAATATTCGGTGTACGGGCTTCACCACCATAGACACCAAGATCCATTAGCCCTGAATCATCAATTAATATTAGTACAACATTTGGTTTGGACTTTTTAGTTGTATCCGTTTGACCCAATACAGGATTTATTAAACTAGAAAAAAGCAGCCAATAGACTATTTTAGTTTTAATCTGTACGTTTTTCATTATTTCTTTTCGATTAAAGTTTTCATCATCAGTTGAGCAGTATCATGGCTTGAGTTTTGATTTTGACCTGTAATAAAACGCTTTTCTTGGTCAGCTACTGTATAGGTATTGAACTGGTCAATGGGTTTTTCATGACTGCATTGGTAAATAGCTCCTGCTTTTTTAAGCTCTTGTTCAGGATGATAAGGTGTAAATTCAATACCAAATGAAGCAAGTTGTTTTTGAGTAACTCCAGACATAGGTCTGCCCTTAATCAAATAATCTCCATTTTTATCCTTTGCATTGGTAAAGGCTAACGCTCCGTGACAAACGCTTCCCATAATTACATCTGAATTATAATAGGCATCTGAAACTTTAGTGGATACAATCTCCGAATTCATATCATAAGCCGCTCCCCATCCTCCAGCAAAAAAGACGATATCGTAGTTTTTTAAATCTACTTTTTCAATTGGGACAGAGTTTTTTATTTTAGCTTGAAAGGCTTCATCTTGCTCAAAGCGTTTATCTTCTTTCGATTCTAGAAAATAATAAAAAGACTGAGGATCGATAGGAACTTCTCCTCCTTTGATGCTGGCAATATCTACTTCCATATTGGCATCTAAAAATTCATAGTAAGGAATGGTCATTTCAGATGCGAATACACCCGTAGCAGGCCCTGTAGTTTCACCTGGTCTATTCAGTATATTGTGGCTGGTAGAAACAATAAGAGCCTTTTTACCTTTTAAATTAAACTTTTCTCCGTCAGGATCATCGGGGTGAAAACCACGGGATTTCAAAATGAATGGTAGAGAAATAAAAAATAAGACCAACACTACGGCTATTCCGCAAATGATATAAATATTTTTTTTGCTTAACTTCATGATAATTTAAGTTAAAAAGTTAGTATTTGCTTACTATTTTCCGTTCGGGTTTTCACCAATAAATGGTATTTTAGAATAAATTTCAGCTTGAGTCATTGTATAAATATATCCCTCAAACTGCCAAAATTGAGCTGCCTTGCCAATACCCACTTCCTTTTTAATTTTATTGAAATAGGTGGTTTGTAATTTGTCAAATGATTTTTTAAGAGATTCCGAACGTTTAAATAATTCGAGTATTTTTTCATCAGAAAGGTTTGTGTAATTACCGGCGTAATCCATAATTATTGCAATTCTCTCTTTTCCAAGTTCTTGGCGTTTTGTTTCATATTGGTCATAGATTTTCCAGAAATTGTTATTGGATGCATCCATTTTCATGAAATTTGCAAGAGCTACTTTTTTTTCAATTCCAAAAACCTTCTGAAAAACTTCTATTTCTGTTGGATATGACTGGGCAAATGAAGCTGAAGAGTGCAACACTACAAAAAGGGTAATTAAGAAGTAGATATTTTTTGAACGCATTAAATTACGGTTCATTACTGCCATTTCTTTAGTAAAAAGTTTCATGTAGTTTTTAATTAATTTTTACAAAAAAACACTATTAAGTTCAAAACTACCCTCTACAAATGTTGAAAAATCGGAAGAGCTCTAATTTTCTTACTACTTATCTTTTAAAAATTACTGTATTTATAAAAATTTTGCCTTTATCTATTTTTATTTAATTACGGCAAATCCGATGTGGATATTCCCCGTTTGTTTATCAATATAAACTTCTCGCTCTTTAGAGGTGCCATTGCAAGTGTTAGAAGAACAAAACAAGGAACCACCCGCCAATCGTATCTCATTTCCTTTTTCTGTGCGAGTAATTTCCCAAACATTGCCTAGAATATTTACTTTTTGTACTTCTGAAATTGTGGCTTTATTATCAGTAATAATTTTTTTGTTATCATCTTTTATTAATTCCCAATATTGTTCGTAAGAAGGAAGTGTCGTTCCAGACCAGTTACAATAAGCCAATGCGTCGTTATAACTAATTTGTGTAACGGGTAAATTATCCATTTGTGGTAAATTTTGCCCATCAGGCATTTTCCAATTAGCACCTTGAACTTTAGAGAAATTATAAATGTCTTTTTGAACAATAGACCATCCAAACTTTTCTGCATCAGTGACATAACCAGTACCTTTTACAAATTCTTTGAATTGTTTGTACGTTACAACCTCAATCTTTTTATTTGATTTCGAAGATTCTGTTTGGCAAGAAAACAACAATGCAATAAAAGTCAACAGAACTACTTTGACTCTTCTCCAAAAGTTACACATAGATTTCCATATGAAGGCATGCACCACAATAATTCAAAATAAATTGCATAAATTTCTAACTAATGGTATATGGTTTGAGAAATTTAATTTAGCTACCCTTTTTCTTGAAACAAATAAAATTAAAAAGAGTAGCCAAGCATTATAAGATATCCGAATTCACGCTTCTCGTTTAGGTCATAATAGACTTCGCTTGTAAAACCAAAGGATAATTCATTTTCATTCTTAAAACGCTTAATTGCCAATAAGCCAAAATCTCTTTCATTTGAAAATCGCTCAAAATTTGCTGGATCTTTTATAAAAAACAATTCACAAAAGGGTCTGAGCCTCCATAAAGTTTCCTCATTTTTTGAAATGGGAATATCAAAACCAAGTTGATACCTTAATCGCCCGTAATTAACTTTAGTTGAATTGCTTTCTTCAGTATAAAAAAATCGCCATTCATATCTTAATCTTTGTCTACATATCAAACGTTTCGTTATAGGTAGGTTCAACTGAACATTAGTCCAAGGACGTAGTTCGAAAAAGTTCTTGATACTTTTGTCAAAAGTGTAATACCCATTTGTGCCCGCTGAGAGACTAAGATTATTAATCTTTCGAATACAAGACATAGATGCTCCCCATCTCCTCCAAGCAGGCTCATTGTATAGATGCTTAAAATTTACCTCACCCAAGAGTTTCCATTTTTCATTTTCTAATATTGACTTTTCAAAAGCTAATTCATGAAAAATCTCATTTTGGCTATACGCTACATTAACTGTTGTAAAACAAAGAAGACAAATCGACCTAAACAGGAGCATTTTCTCTTTACAAATACATAAGAATGGATTTTTCATTACCTATTTAGCGTAAACTATTAGCTACAAAGGTAAAAAAGGCGCAAACCAGAAGCTCTCAACATATGTTGAGAAAATAAATCATTTAAGACTTATCTCCCCTTATCCTGCTCAATTGTGTAGGAGTAACGCCAATCATTGAGGCAATAAATTTGAGTGGATATTTTTTTAATAAAGATGGATTTGTTGATATTAGATATTGGTAACGTTGTTTAGCCGAGCCGTTTAAAAATAATAGATGATATTTTACCAATTGCATTGCTCTATCACCCATGTACTCACGTAGGAGAATATTAAAGGTTACGTTATGATTTAATAAATCCCATACATCTTCCATTTTAGCAACCAGTATTTTAGATGGCTCTAAAATTTCAATAATTATGGGTGACTTTTCTTTGGTTCGTACGCTGATGATATCAGATAAAAAATTGTTTGGCTCTAGTATGGCGTCTGTTATTTCATCCAAGTTTTCATTTATTAAATATGAGCGAACACTTCCGCTTACCAAAAAACCTAACTCTTGGATAATGGTATCTTGTTCTTTAAAAAAAGTGCCTTTTTGATACAATTGTTCATTGAAAATAGCTATAATATCCTTAACCTCATTTTCTTTGGCTGTTTTTACTCTTTGATAAATAAACTCTTCGATCTGTTTAAGCATCTTTTGTGGTGTTGACTTTGCAGGTAACGATTGCGTTTCCGCAATTGCGTAAATATCCGCTATACGCGTTATTGGTCTTTAATTTAATAATTATATTTTTAAACAATTTTAACCTTAATTTTTTACAAATCCAATTGATCCTTAGTGGAATTGATTTGGTCAAATCACTTGTTGCACCCCATAGCGCAAGGTATAAACAAAAGGCGAAGCCACCGATAAAAAAATAGCTGCGACTAGCGCAGCTACACAAAATATACTTTTGTCAGAAGACGGGTGAGTCCTCTTTTCTTTGAATCAAAGTTAAATCAATTTCTTGAAAAAATTATAACAATTTACTTGACTTTACAGACAGTACCTTGCGCCATGGGGGGCTAAGGTGCTTATTTGAAGCACCTTACTCTACTCGATTATGTACAGCCCTTTTTTAGTTCATTATACCCCTCTTGTAATTGCTGATGCTTCAATAACTACTGGAATTGATACAATATTTAAGTCTTTAAGAAATGGTAATTGTGCCACTTCAGCAATCATTGTAGAGTTCATGAAATTATCCATGTCTTCCTTGGTTTCCCAAAGATAAAAACTTGAATACAAATCTTCATGATTTGACATCCAAACTTTTGATATAAGTCCCTTTACTTTTGCGATGGGTTCTGCATAAGGTTTTACCCACTTTTCGATGTACTCCTCTTTTGAATCTAATTCAAGGCGATAGGAGAAAATTTGTCCGTACTTCATTTTTATGAATATTTAAATTTGCTGCAAAATTGCGTTGCAAAATTCCAATATGTTTATGAGTTCAAAAATGAAGTTTCACACTTTTATTGTGTGTGGTTTATCACATTTTTGGTCATTCGGCTCAACATTTCTCTGGATACGCCAATGTAAGAGGCAATAAGATATTTGGGGATTTTTAGCATGAAATTTGGGTACTGGTCTAAAAAATGGTCAAAACGTTCTGTAGCAGTTAATTTTAGCATTGATAAAATTCTTTCCTGAGAAGCCACATAGCCAGCATTAGATTTTACACGAAAGAAATGCTCCAATTTATGAAATTCTTTTGCTAGTTTTTCTAAATTTTCTTTTGTGATGGATAATATTTCGCAATCTGTTATGCAGTCCACATATATACTGGCTTCTGTCTCATTAAAAAAAGCCTTATAGTCAGTAATCCACCAATCAGGTTCTGCAAATTGCAAAATATGCTCCTTACCACTTTTGTCAATGTAGTAAGATTTTAGGATGCCTTTGGCGACAAAATATTTGCAAACATTCTGTTGTCCCACTTGCAACAAGAATGAATTCTTTTTTAATTTTTTTTCAGTGAAGTGAGTTAATATATATTCAAATTCTTGGTCAGTAAGACTGATAATGTCTTCAAATTGTTGTTTTAATAGTGAACTCATTTGTCAATTTTATTTTCTCCTCCAAGGCCTGTGGCACACGTGGCACACAGAACGATGAAATAGGTTGTTTTATGTTAAACTTCGAAATTGAAAATATTACTTAGAACAGGAAAGTCTTTAGCAAGGTTTTCCTCATTCCATTTTTTACCTATCAACTTCGAACGCTTAACTTTTACTTCTTTCATTATTTCGCCAGTTTTGTCTTCATAAACTGCTTCTGCTAAATAGAATAAATCCTCAAGCTGTGGGTCTTCAGTGAAAATATCTTTTAATTCTGATGTGTCGAGCTTTTTAATTGCTTCAAAGTTGTTTTGACCTTTAGAAACTGCCCAGATTTTAAAATAGTCAAATTCATCGTCTCCACAACCACGTCTTGCAATGTACGCTAATGCCCAATGTTCCCAAGAATTTAGTTCCTGTTGTTTTGTTAACAATAGTTTTTGAAATTTTAAAAGCTCAATTGGTTTGAAAGTTTCAAGTGTTGATTTTAGTTTGTCTAAAAATTCAAATTGGTCTGTAACGCCAAATCTAGATTGTTCTATTAGTTGCCAAAAAATTACTTCGTCAATTTTTCTCTTGTCGGTAGATGGTTTCGGTGTCGGCTTTTGTAAAGAATAAACAGTTTGGTATAACTCATTTGCCCTTTGAATTTCTTCTGTTTGATTTAGTAATTTAAGTCCGATTATAAATTCAGAAATACCATTGAGAGTGTATTGTCTGTGAAAAGCTGCTACTCTTCGTATATCTTCCTGTGAGGAAAATTGATTGAAGTTTGAAAGATTAATTTTGGCTAAATCTTCAAATGTCATTTTGGGAAAGTGTCCCTTCAAGACTGAAAAATAAAACCATACTTTTTCAGTTCTGTATCGTAACACTCCTTTCCAAAGTCGCTTGAATAAATTTGTTTCGTTTGTTTGTATAAGAATGTCAACTATGGGTTTCATAAACTCATCACAATTACCGGAATCAAAATTTTCAAGTGTGTAGGATATAAGTTCTTTAAATCGGCCAGCTTTCAACCAATTGTCCCTAACAATATTTTGAGCTGACTCTAAAGAAGGTCTGTCAACAATACCACGTTCGTGTCTGTCTTTGTAAAAATCGTTTAAGTCGTCTAAAAATTTTGAATAGCTCATTATTTAGTTCAGTGCCTGAAGTTAAAATAGCCTTTAACGATTGTGTTTACGCAATTGCGTAAATATCCGCTATACGCGTTATAGGTTTATAATTTAATATTTAGGTTTAATAAACAATTTTAACCTTAATTTTTTACAAATCAAATTTATCAAAAGGTGAAATAATTTGGTCAAATCCTTTGATGGGCAATTAAAAACTTGCCCATCAAGTAGTATTGCAATAACCAAAGATACTTGTCTTCCGCACAAACCAATTATCGCTAACATTTACCTTTCTTGGCAATGGAGAAGCAATTGGTTTTCTGCCCAGTGCAATTCTCGACCTTTTTCTGCGCTTGCTCGATGCCAAAGGCTGCATCTGGTGTATTTCCCTTAAAATCTCTTCCCAACTGGCATATTTGGTCACTCTGGGTGGTACTGGCAAGGGGATGTGGATGCCCTTCAGAAAGTATTGGGTAGCCAACAGATGTACATTTTTCTTCCTCCATGGCCTGTGGCACACAGGACATTAACTTTTCGTTCTGTGTGCCACAGACCGAGGAAATAGGATACGCAATAGATTACGCTATTGCATATGGAAAGATTGGAAAAGGCAGAAAGACGACGTAAAAATTTGATAAGATTAGGCGTGGAGCAAGGCAAGGCGTATGCCTTTAGCAGAACTCGAAAAGGAGGCTGGGCAATAGCCCAAAGCCCGATAATGACTACCACCGTTACCCTAGAAAGGTTAAGAAAACGAGGCTACGAAAGTATGTTTGTCTATTACCAAACAGTAAACCCCGATTGGAATCCTTTGTTTTGAGAAACCGCCGTATTCGAGACCCGAACGTACGGTGGTGTGAGAGGGCTAAGGTGCTTATTTGAAGCACCTTACTCTACTCGATTATGTGCTGTGTTTATGTTTTTCACGATTTAATCAGTCGTATGTCCATTTCTCTGTCCACATATTTCCATTCTTCTGTTTCTCTAAGAGATTTAACAAGTTCTTCAAATTTAACGGAGTCTTCTGGTGCATATTCAAACCAAGTCAAAAAGTCAAAAGGTTGTCCAATGTCTCTACAATGATAAAGTCTGCGAGCAATGGCAGGTAAATATTTAAGTCCTGTTTCTGTGTGATGTGATTTGGCTTCAAATATTTTTCTTCTTTCGTCTTGTGCCATTGTCCACCAAGATTCTGTCTTACGAATGGGAATTAGGGCTGCATAAGTTGCTAATGGCCGTCCCAAGTCAGATTGAACAGCAATAAGTTTTTCTCGTTCGTCTTTTTCCGCATAACGAACATTACTTGTAAAACCCGTTAGTGTCCAAACACCTTTATTTCCAGTGTTCGTCAAATGTGGTAAGATATCTAAGTATTGAACTGTTTCTATTGGAAGTCCACAAACAGTATTTATACTAATAACTTTCCATTGCCCTTTGTCTCCTCCTATAAAGTCAAATGTATTTGTCGTCATATTATTATGTCAATTTGATTGGTCGT
Source organism: Cytophagaceae bacterium (assembly GCA_027488865.1). Taxonomy (GTDB): domain Bacteria; phylum Bacteroidota; class Bacteroidia; order Cytophagales; family UBA9547; genus JAIYAU01. Next base: position 267 of record JAIYAU010000049.1, on the reverse strand, counting down.
TTTAACATAGAACATAACGGTTGGCGGCTTGGAGAAGGCAGGGATTAGAAGCACAAATGTTCAATATACCACAAATGTTTACTGAAGTATAAATGTTCAATTTACCACGTCAGCACTGCTTTTGCCAAACCGCTGTTAGGCCTATGTACTTTTTTGTCCACCGCTAATATACAACGCTTTCTGCAATGTCTTTGTATGTGTTAATGTCTTTTTGTACGCTTTCTAATTTTGTTGTCAATGAAACAATTGCAATTTTTCCTAATGGTA
>JAIYAU010000047.1 GCA_027488865.1 Cytophagaceae bacterium | reverse complement strand
ACTCGCTGGCCTGTAGGTTTCCCCTAGGTTTCTCCTAGGTATCCCCTAGGTATCTATGATCTCTCTACTTCTTCTCTATCCTGTCTCTATGTTCTGTATTATCAAGTACCGATGTCTTCGCTTGGGGCAAAAGGTATCAGTCGCGAATGCTTCGGTTGGCATCGGAAAAATATTTTACAAAAAAGATTCACCGCGCAAATGGATTGCACGCTGAGCACTTAGTATTGCATCATGAAACGGCGTACGGTCTTGCGCCTGAAAACAAAAACCATTCATAACATGCCAAAAAAATCAGACAACAAACGTCTACTGACATCGGCAAGCATAAGACTAGTTGCAAACGCTGTTCTTACTAGCCCTTGTTACAAACGAGCCTTATTGGGGAGACGCGGTCATTTAAATATTTCAAACCAAGAACGTTTATGAATATTTTTTAATCAATCGCGCTAAAAAATAATTCTAAACTTTATATTTATACCTTTCACAAGTTCTAAAAATCAAAACATATCAAAAAGCTAATTAGGATAGTTACCAGATATTTAATCCATCCCGATCTTCAACAAAAAATAGAAGATTATAGTAAAGCACAGGTGTTGCTGTATATATTGGTTTGTACCACCATTTTTTCTGTGTCTTACACCTTATATTATGAATTAACCAATGACGACATTCATTTCGTTAAGCATTTTGCCAATTTAATTGGGGTATTAACTGGACCTTTGGGCATTTTTCTTCTCAAATATTCGAAAAATATCAATAAGATATTCTTGCTTCTACAGGTTTTATCAATTTTGCTTATTTCCACGAGCACTTTTTTCTCAGGAGGAATATACTCAGTAGATCTTATGTGGATACTGGTAATTATGATTTCAAGCTTTTTATTAAATGGTACTGAGAATGGCGTTGTAATCATGTTTTTGGCCATCGCGGTTATTTTTATTTATTATTTACTTAATTATTTCGGTGTAAAGGATTTTCAATCTGAAGGAGATAAGCTTGGTGCTGGCTATAAAGTATATAGTTTGACTTTTATTATCATCATTACTTCCGGATTTACTTACTTTTTCGTGAACGCCACTAGAAGAACCAAGCAAGAGCTAGATGAAATAAAAGAACGGCATCTTAAAAGTCTTGATTATAAGTATAAGTACATCACGGATAATGCCAATGAGATCATTGCCCTCCATACAGAAAATGGCCACTGTACTTTCATTTCTGTTGCCATAAAGAATATTTTGGGATTTGAAACCGAAGAAATGATTGGATGCAATTATGCCGCGCTGATTGGTACTTCGTTTCAAAACAGACAAATTGAATGTTTCACAAAAATGGGTTCAACTGTTTGGCTTGAGATCACTTTTAATATGATTAAAGATGAAGTTGGGAATGGGGAAGTATGTATTTCAATAGCCAGAGATATTACTGACAAGATGCTTGAAGATAAAAAAATGGCAATCTTAAGACAACAAATTGCCAATGATTTTCATGATGAGATGGGTAATAAACTTGCCTCTATTACGCTCAATTCTACTATTCTTGCACTTCAAGCAAAAGATAATTCGGAACTCTCTAATACTATTGCCAAAATAGAAAATACATCTAAGGAGCTTTACCAACATTCGCGCGATTTTATTTGGTCTATCGATTCCAAAAGTGATGAATTGCAAGAAATATTTATTTATTTGAAAGATTTTAGCCAAGATTTTTTAGAATCACTGTCAATAAACCTCATCATTGCTGGCAATATTTTTGAGCTAAAAAACAAACTTGTACTCTCTGCCTACAGTGGAAGACATATTGTATTAATTATTAAAGAGGTAGTAACCAATGCTGCTAAGCATTCTAAATGTACTAGTCTATTTTTGAATTTAACCGTAACGGAAGAATCATTCTTGTTCGTTGTAAAAGATAATGGGACGGGGATTCCAATCGATAGAAAATCAGGGAATGGCATGCGATCAATTCAACTGCGTGCAAAAACTATTGATTGTGAATTGGCCATAAAAACCAGTGACCAAGGAACAGAGGTTTCACTATTAGGAAAACTACCCAAATTGGGGGATAGAAACTCTTCTCTTTTGACGTAAATTTACAATATGAAATATCGTATTGTTATAATTGAAGATAATCAACAGATTAGAGAAGCATTTACTGTTCTTCTAAATTTACGCACGGACTTTGAGGTGGTACAAGCCTACGATAATTGTGAAAATGCCATCAAAAATATCGTTCAAGATGCACCACACATTGTGCTGATGGATGTAGATTTGCCTAATATGAATGGCATTGATGGCACAAAAATCATCAAAAAACTACTCCCGCTTACCAATATCATTATAATTACTGTATTTGAAAACAGCAAAACTGTATTTGACGCATTATGCGCTGGTGCTACAGGATATTTAACAAAAAATAGCGATAAAGACCGCTTAATTGATGCCATTGATGAAGTAATTAGAGGAGGATCGCCTATGAGCAGTAAAATTGCACGCTTGGTAGTGCAGTCATTTCAAAAAAACACGAACTCCCCATTAACCATAAGAGAGACTGAAATCTTATCCCAAATATCTGAAGGAAAGAGTTATACAACGATTGCTGATAGTCTTTTTATTTCAAAAGAAACTGTAAAACATCATTTTAAAAATATATACATCAAATTACAAGTTCATAACAAAGCGGATGCAATAAAAAAAGCCAATCAAGATCGATTAATTTAAGAGCTGATAAAAAACCACCCAAATTGGGGGATACTCGGAAGTATGAAGCGGTGTAAATTTGTGATATTAATCTACACCCATTAAATCCTTCAACGATGAATAAAGTTTTATTAGCCATTAGCTTGTTACTAACGCAACTATCATTTGCTCAATGCCCCGTGTTGCCTACCATAACCGCAACTACACCCTCAGCTAGATGTAGCAACGGTTCACTTACAATAACCGCCACAGCCAGTGCTGGAGCCACCGTTAGTTGGTATGCTGCTGCCACTGGCGGGGTAGCGCTAATTTCCGCAGCAAGCTATACCACCCCTTCACTCAGTGTAACTACCACCTATTATGCGGAAGCCAGACTAGTTACTGACAATGGGACGTGTATCTCGGCAAGTCGAACACCTGTGGTAGCTACTATAAATCCTCTTCCAAGTCTAACTTATCCAGTTACATCAGAAAGATGCGGTTCTGGAACCTTTTCATTGGTAACTACCCCAAGTGTTGTTGGAAGTACAGTTACTTGGTACGATGCAAGTACAGGAGGAAATACCCTTGGTACAGGTGCTACATTTACAACCCCAGTAATAAATGCATCAGGCTTTATTTACGCAGGAGTTACTTCGCCAGCAGGTTGTGTATGGCCAAGCAGATTTTCATTAATTCTTAATATCAACCCAGTCCCAGTAGTTACATCTCCTACCGCAGGCAATAGATGCGGCACAGGCACTGTAACACTTAATGCAACACAAACAGCTGGTACTTTATCTTGGTTTACAGCATTAAGCGGTGGGTCAGTAGCGGCCGCTGGCAATAACGCGGCCTCTCCAAGCATAAGTACTACAACGACCTTTTATGTACAATCATCCACATCAAAATGTACTTCCTCACCTAGAGTATCGGTAGTAGCTACGGTTAACACCCTCCCAACAGTGACTGGCACTGGTGCTAGAAAATGTGCTCCTGGCGGTACGCTTAATTTAACTGCTACACCAAGCACTGGAGCAAATGCGACATGGTATGCAAACTTTACTGGTGGTGTGCCTTTAGGAACAGGGAATAGCTTTACAACTCCTAACCTCACTGTTAACAATACCTATTATATTGAAGTTGCAAATGAACTTTGCACAAATCCTTCAAGAACTCCTGTAGCTGTTTTTATTGATGCATTACCAAGTGGTGCTACCATAACGAATGCTAGCAGATGCGATTCGGGCTCTGTGACTCTAACAGGCAACAATAGTACCGTCAACAATATAGTAAAGTGGTACGATAGCCCAACAGGAGGCACCTTGTTAGGAACTGGAACAAGCTTTGTAACCCCTGTTACCAATGTAACCACTACTTATTACAATGATGAAACGAATACCTTGGGCTGTGTAAGTACGCCAAGAGCAGCAGGAGTAGTGACGATACAAGCCGTTCCTTCCGTCACTTCATTTGCAAATGTATCTAGATGCGGAACAGGATCGGTCGTACTTACCGCAACCCCTAGCTCAGGCGGAACCATAAGATGGTTTTCGTCAGCAGTAGGAGGTGCTTCGTTACTTGCAGGCAACAGTTTCACTACCCCAAATCTTGGCATCAACACCACCTATTACGCACAAGCTCAGTTTTCAAATGTTTGTTTTGAAAACACCAGAGTTCCTATTACTGCAACAATTAAGCCTTATCCAGCAGCGACATATACTGTTTCTGGAAACATAATTACTGCTACAGAAACAGATCCAGGCATGACGTACCAATGGCAAACTTGTACAACGAATCCCAATATAGTAGGAGCAACTTCACAGTCTTATACTGCTACTTCATCAAATAGCTATCGTTTAACCCTTACTTTAAATGGTTGTTTTGGAAATTCTTCCTGTATACCTATTACTGTCGTGCCCACGGATGTAAATGACCAATCTATAGGCCAAGGAATAAACAGCTTTTATCCAAACCCAAGTAATGGAAACTTTATAATAACAAGTGACGAAAATGCTTCCGCTACTATAATGAATGGAGTTGGAGCCAAAGTTGCGACTCTGGAATTACTTAAAGGAGAAAATGAAATCAATCTTAACTTGATTGGAGGGATTTATTTCATAAACATCAACAAACAAATGTTAAAATTGATGATTAAATAGGGCTAAGATACATCAGATAAAAAAGGGCTGTCCAAAAAGGATGAGCTCTTTTTTATTATCTCTCGGCTTTGATTGTGTATAACCTTGGCTGGGACCTACCGAGGAAATAAGCATTTATGCTTGAAGTCGCCCATTTGGATTTGAACACCTCAAGTTCTTCTAGGGCAGACTTTTCGTTTATTGCTGGATACCCCCTTTTTTGAGGTCTTTACAGAACTCCCAAGCATTAAAACTTAACCCAATAAAGGGACTCCTATTTTTAAGGCTTGTTTATTATACATTTCTACCGCGATATTGTCATCTAAGATATGGTAACGTGCACCTATATATTTAAACACTTTACCATTGGCATCTTTAACAGGCACAAAGCATCCATCCACCCAATAATGGGTACCATCTTTTGCTTTGTTTTTAATGATTCCTTTAAATGTTTCCCCTTTCTTTAGTGTCTCCCAGAAAAGCTTAAACAATTCTTTCGGCATATCTGGGTGACGGAAAATATTGTGGGGCTTTCCAATTAATTCATCAATCCCGTATTTTGAAACCTCGGAAAGTTTGGAATTCGCATAAAGTATATTTCCGAGGACATCAGATTCAGACAATATGGATGTTACCCCAAATACATCTTCACGAACTTTTAAGTCAAATGTCTTTTCTTCCAAAAGCCTTTCAACCCCTTCCTGTGTAGCCAGAAGTTCTTCCATCGTTTGGCGCAACTCTTCTTCCTGTGCTGTTGTTTCCTCTAGCAATTGAATAGTCTCTGCCTCTTTTTGTTTTTCATTTGTGATGTCATTTGCAAATTTCACCACCTTTAGTACCTCACCACTAGCATTTAAAATCGGATTGTAAATTGCATTTAACCATACAGTTTCACCTGTAGCTGACACTCTTTTGAAAATTCCTGTTATGGATTCCCCTGAAGAAAGCCTTTTCCAGAAAGTTTTATATTCAGCTGATTCTAGTACTTCTTGTGGTGCAAAGATGCTGTGGTGTTTTCCCTTTACGTTGTCTAACAAATATTTCATCGTTTTTAGGAAGTTATCGTTGGCAGTTATTATAGTTCCGTCTGGCTGGAACTCAATGGTGGCCATTGTGGCATCAATACCCCCTAAAACACCTTTGCTTTCAGCAACTATTTCTTGTTGCGTGGTAATATCATTTGCAAATTTTACCACTTTTACTACCTCACCACTAGCATTTAAAATCGGATTGTAAATTGCATTTAACCATACAGTTTCACCTGTAGCTGACACTCTTTTGAAAATGCCTGTTATCGATTCCCCCGAAGAAAGCCTTTTCCAGAAAGTTTTATATTCAGCTGATTCTAAAACTTCTTTTGGCGCAAAAATGCTGTGGTGTTTACCCTTTACGCCGTCTAACGAATATTTCATCGTCTTCAGGAAGTTGTCATTGGCTTTAACAATAGTTCCGTCAGGATGGAATTCAATGGTGGCCATGGTGGCATTTATTCCCCCCAAAACACCTTTGCTTTCAGCAACCATTTCTTGCTGCGTGGTAATATCATTTGCAAATTTTACCACTTTCACCACTTCGCCATTGGCATTTAAAATCGAATTATAAATTGCATTTAACCATACAGTTTCACCTGTAGCTGATTTTCTTTTAAAAATGCCTGTAAAAGAATCGCCTGATGAAAGACGAGTCCAAAAAGTTTTATATTCTTCTGATTCTAGCACTTCTTTTGGAGCAAATATTCGGTGGTGTTTTCCCTTAATATCGTTCAAAGTGTAATTCATGATTTTAAGGAAATTTCCATTGGCAGTTATAATTGTACCATCAGGTTCAAATTCGATGTTAATCATAGAATAATCAATGACTTTGATTATTCCAGTCATTTCTGTAGAAGTCCTATTTAGCTCATCTGTTTTTCTTTTCATTTCTTCTTGAGTGGCCTGCATTTCCTCCATATTCTGGCGCATCTCCTCTTCCTGGGCTTTTAGTTCTTCGGATTGTTGTTGTGAGTCCAATAGCAAAGTGCGCGTTTTGTCATTGATTCGGATGTTGGAAAAGGCGGAAGCAATACTGTCTGCCACTTTTTCTACAAATTGGATCTCATGCTCTTGAAGTAGCTGAAAAGAAGCAATTTCCAACACACCTTCTATGATTTCATTGTTTTTTAGGGGAAGGATCAGTATGCAACGGGGTGTCGCTTCTCCAAGGCCTGAAGTAATATTGACATAGTTATTGGGCACTTTGGTGATGTATATCATATCCTTTTCCAAAACGGCCTGTCCTACTAAACCTTCACCTATTTGAACGGTCTTGTTGACGAATTTTCTTCGGTCGTAAGCATAACATGCAATTAATTCGAGCTGTTGGTTCTCATTATCCGAATCGGTCAATATAAAAAGCCCTCCTTGATTAGCATTTATATATTTAATCAATTCCTTTAGTAAATTATTGGCAAATACTTCAGTTTGTTCATTGCCTCTCAAGATATCCCCAAAATGTGCTAACCCTTCGGCTACCCATTTACGTTTCTTATCATCATCAGCTACTTGTACGAGCCTGTTTTTCATATTGGTAAGTGCCAAAGCCAAGTTCTGTTCTTCCTTTATATTTTCAGAAGTTGACATGTCTATAGCAGCACTAAAATCACCTTTGCCTATTTTAATGGTAAATTCAGCCGATTTTCGAATGTTATCGGTCAATATATTGATTGAGTCAGAGATTTGGCCAATGTTATCCGCGCTTCTATAAGTAGAAACTATGCCAGCGTCCCCTTTGGAAATCTTTTTTGAAATTTCAGAAAGGTATCGTATTGGATTAGTCACAAACCGATTGAAAAGAAAATATCCACCTCCAATGGCTGAGAGGTTAAGAATTACTAAAAAGAGTAAAAGGATGATAAAGTTCGATTTTGTCTCTTGTGACTTTCCCATAAACATCGCGGTAAGCTCAATATTATGTTTGAGCAATATCCCATTGATCAATCGGTTCTGTAATTCAATTAATGCATCATTAAAGACCGGATTCTGAATGGTTGATGTAGTCCCAGAATCTGATTTTTCTTCAAGATACTTTGGCTCAGTTAAAAGTATAGCCACTAATTCTTTGTGTTGTGAAAAGAACTCATCGATTTCAACAATTTTATTCCTAATAGTACCTGTTGCATTTGGTAATTCTACCCCAGATTCCAATCCCGGCATGGTACCACCATCCCTAAGTACATTTAGCGCATTTTGGTGTGCTTGGATAGCAATGACCAGTTCTTCTTTTGCACGTTTAGCGATATCGTCATTGGCGCATCCTACAAGCTGAGCCATGGCACCTATCCGTTGAGACAACATTCTGTTTTTTCCAGATATGTCAACCAAAATCGAATCGCTTTTTTGAATATTGTTATAATAAAAAACTAGTCCGTAGCAACATAAGGTAACTCCAAGAATGACAGAAAAAACAAGCAAATTTTTCGATTTAATCGAAAACGTTTTGAAAAAATTATACATAAATTAAATTAACCACCATTTAGAGTAATTATAGCTCCAAACGCTTATATTTAATTAAGGTTATAAGTTCATCACCATAAAATATCGTTATGTCGTTAATCGTTAAAATTATTCTTAAGGTGGCTTCTTAGGAATGATGAAGAAATGGTAAAACAAAAAAGACCTATAAGGTTTTACCCCCGTGGCAGGTGTCTTACCGCCGTGGCAGGTGTCTTCACCTGACACTTTTTCCCTATTCTAACGCTTACAAATGCTTAACATGATTGGCTTAAAAGTTATTTAATTAAGGAGT